>NZ_JBIAJD010000007.1:381292-397657 GCF_042871765.1 Micromonospora sp. NPDC005553
GCGCCCCAGCGCGCGCGCCCGGGGGGGTCGGCGCCCGCCCCCCCAGGAGGTGCCACTGAACTCCGCCGGCTGCGCCGCCGCCCCACCCCCCGGCCGGGCCGGCTCCGCACACCGCGGAGCCGGCCCGGCTCGCTGTGCGCCACCCCCCGGCATACCTTCGCGTCCGATATATTGCTCCGGTGGACACACCTCTACGCGAACCGACCTTTCTGATCCTGACCGCGCTGGCCGCCCAGCCGATGCACGGATACGGGCTGATCGGTGAGGTCGCCGCCCTCTCCGACAACCGCGTGTCGCTACGCCCCGGGACGCTCTACGGGGCGCTCGACCGGCTGGTCGACGCCGGCCTCGTCGAGGTCGACCGGGAGGAGGTGGTGGACGGCCGACTGCGCCGCTACTACCGCCTCTCCCCCGGCGGTGAGACCACGTTGAGCACCGAGACCGAGCGGCTGCGCCGCAACGTCGAAGCCGCCACCGCCCGGCTGTCCAAGCGGACTCGCGCCGCCCTCCCGACCACCCCACGCACGGCCGGAGGCTTGGCATGAACGACCTGGAACGCCGCTACCTCCGGCTGCTGCGCGCGTACCCCGCCGAATACCGGCGCGCCCGCGGCGCCGAAATCGTCGGCACCTACCTCGACCTGGCCGCCCTTGACCAACGCTGGCCGACGCCGGCGGACGCCGCGGATCTGGTGCGCGGCGGCCTCCGCCAGCGGCTGCGGGCCGCGGGCGTCACCGATCTGATCCCCGGGGTACGCCTCGCGGCGCTGCTGGCCCTGGTCACCGCGAGCGCTCTTGCCGGCGTCTGGGGTACGGCAGAGCTGCACCCGCCGCCCGCCGAGTGGGGCGTCCCCCACGTCGGCCCGTTCGTCTCGCTCGGTGTCGTCGCGTGGGCGGCATGGCTGCTGGCGGCGGTGGTGATCGCCGTCGCGCCGAGCCGGGTCGCCCGGCGGGCCATCACCTTCGCGCTGGTGCTCACGATCGCGCTGCCACCGGTGGCCGCGGCGCTCGACACACTGCGACCACCGCTGATGGTGCTGCTGCCGCAGGTGGTCCTGGGCCTGCTGGGGCTCGCCCTGCCCGATCGACCCTCCCGGGCGATCCGCCTCGCGCCGGCGCTGTCCGCACTGTTGGCGGTGTTGGCGACGCAATTCCTCGTGGGCTTGGACCCGAGCTTCATCTACTACGGCGACACCATCGAAGTCTTCCTGCCCACCGTCGGCGGACTGTTGCTGGTCGTCGGGGCCCTGTTGGCCATGGGGCTGGCACTGGGCGGGGACACCCGCGGCGGCTGGGCGCTCGTCACACTGCTCACTCCCGCCGGCTTCCTGGCGGTGCCCGGCCTGGCTGACAACTTCGGCGCGGCACAGGGCGCGATCACCTTCGCGGAGCTGGCAGTGACCGCTGTCGTCGTCGCGTTCGCCGGTCCCGCCGTACTGTTCCTGACCGTCCTGCTCCGCTCCCGCCGGGCCTCCACCCCCCAGCCCTCAACCCAGCCCTGCCCCACCTGCGGCGCGCGAGCCTAACCCCCACCTTCTCAGCCCGCCCCGCCCCGCCCCCGCTGACGGCGGGCGCGGAGGGTGCGGATGAGCACGGTCAGGAGCAGGGCGGTCATCGCCAGGGCACCGGGTGCCTTCGTGACGCGGGCCAGGTTGGTGCCGTCGGGCAGGGCGAGGAAGGCTGCCGCAGCGGTGGGCAGCACGAACCACGTCGTGCGGGCCGCGGTGAGCGCGAGCAGCGCCAGCGGCCAGGTCGCATACCAGGGGTGGAAGACCGGGGACAGGACGACGGTGGCGACCAGTGCCAACGCCGCGCCGTGCAGCGCCACCCGGGGACTCCGCTTCCCCGCGTCGTCCCCCGCGCGCAGGGTCTGCCAGGCCCGCCACCAGAGCACCAGCAGCACCCCGACGAGCAGCAGCAGCGCGACCGCTCGGACCACCGGCACCGCCTGCGGGTCCCGGCCGACCAGCGCGCCGGCGTAGTCGACCACGAAGCCCACGGCGGTGGGTGGCGACGTCCACTGCTCCGAGTCGCCACTGTGGGTCAGCCCGCCCACCCAGCCGAAGCCGAGGCCGGACACCGCGGAGGTGACCAGCAGCGCGGCCAGCAGCCCGCCGGCCAGCCAACCGGCGTGCCGCAGCAGCGCTCGAACAGTGTGCTGGTCGGGCATCCCGGTCAGCACCGCGAACGGCACCACCACCACGGCGGTGGCCTTCACCGTGACGGCCAGCCCGAGCAGCGCTCCGGCCAGCAGCAGCGCCGCCGGCCGACCTGGTCGCCGGACCACCACCAGCAGTCCACACAGCAGCAGGCCCAGCATCACGGCGTCGTTGTGCGCGCCGGCCACCAGGTGTACGCCGACCAGCGGACCGGCCAGCGCCAACCAGACCGCCCGCCGGGCCGGCACCCCGGCCGCCCGGGCCAGAGCGGGCAGGCAGAGCGCGGCCAGCAACAGCCCCGCCACGGCGATCACGCGCAGCGCCACGATGGTCCCGGTGAGCCCGCCGCCGAGGCCGACGGCGAGGGCCGCGAGCAGGACGAAGACCGGACCGTACGGTGCCGGGGTGTCCCGCCAGATCGGTGCCACGGTGTCCAGCCAGGGGCAGCCCGCCGCCGCCACCCCCACTGTGTACGGGTCGACGCCGTGCGCGTACGTCCAGCCCTGGCAGGCGTACGAGTAGACGTCCCGGCTGCCCAGCGGTGGCGCGAGCAGCAGCGGTAGCGCCCACAGTCCGGCGGTGACGTACGCCCAACGGGTCGACGGCGCACCCTCGCGCAGTGACCACCATGCCCCGACCAGCAGCACGGTGCCGATCAGCCAGCAGGTGAGCGTCGCCGGGCCGTCCGGGGTCCGCCAGATCGACGCGGGTGTCACGCCCAGCGGGGCGTCGGGCAGTGCCCCGCCGAGGTATCCGGCCACGGCGAGCAGAACCGCCCCGACCAGGCCGGCGTACCGGGAGAGAGAGGCACCGGGAGCGGTCACCGGCGCACCTTCCCTCAGTCGGCGGCGACCGGCTGACGGGCCGCCCGAGCCGACCGTACCAACCGGATGACCAGCACGATCACCAACAGCGTCATCAGCGGCGCCCCGACCGTCTTGGTGTACCGGGGCAGCCCGGTGCCGTCGGGCAGCACCAGGAAGGACGCGACCAGGGCGACCACTGTGAACCATCTGGTCCGCTGGGCGGTGGCCGCGAGCACGGCCAGTGGCCAGATCCAGTACCAGGAGTGGAACAGCGGTGCGAGGGCCACCGTGGCGGCCAGCGCTGCGCCGGCGTGCCAGAGCGGCTCTCGCGTGCGCGCCCGCCACCAGAGCCAGACCAGCAGCAATGCCAGAACCGCTATGCCGATCCCCCGGGTCACCGGCAGCGCGTCCACGTGCCCACCGAAGGGCACCGCCAGGTAGCCGATGGTCTGCCCGACAGCGGTGGACGGTGAGGTCCAGGCGATCACGTCGCCGCCACGTTCCAGCCCGCCGACCCAGCCGAAGTCCAGCCCGGCCGCGTAGGTGACCCCGACCACGACAGCGGCCGCGCCGCCGACCACCCACCCGCCGTGTCGGATCAGAGCCCGGATCGAGTATCCGCCGACGATGGCGGCCAGCGCCGCGAACGGCACTACGACCAGCGCCGTCACCTTGATTGCGGCGGCCAGCCCGAGCAGCGCGCCACCAACGAGCAGCGGACCGGGGTGGCCGGGCCGAGAGGCGATCATCGCGAGCCCGGCGACCAGCAGTCCGACCATCAAGGCGTCGTTGTGCGCGCCGGAGACGAGGTGTACGGCGACCAGCGGGCAGCCCAGCGCCAACCAGACCGCCCGGCCGGCGGGTACGCCGGCTCGTCGGGCCAGCACCGGCAGGCTGACCGCGGTCAGCACCACCCCGGCCACCGCGATCAGCCGGAACGCCACGATCGCGCCGGTGAGCGAGCCGGTGGCTTTGACGATCGCACCGGAAAGCACCACGAACAGCGGCCCGTACGGCGCCGGGGTGTCCCGCCAGATGTAGGAGATGGTGTCCAGCCAGGGGCAGGGCAGCGCGGAGACGCCCTGCTCGTACGGGTTGATCCCGGCGGCGTAGCTGGCGCCCTGGCAGGCGTACGCGTACACGTCGCGGCTGGCCAGCGGCGGCGCGATCAGCACCGGCAGAAGCCACAGCCCGACGGTGATCAGCGCCCAGCGGGTCGACGGCACATTGTCCCGCAGCGACCACCACGCGTACGCCATCAGCCCGGTGCCGACCAGCCAGGCAGCGATGACCAGCGGCCCGTGTGGGCCCTGCCAGATGCTGACCGGGGTGGGGCGCAAGGGTGACCCGGGGAGAGCGCCGCCGAGGAACGCGGCGACGGCGAGCAAAGCCGATCCCGCCAGTCCGGTCCAACGCGCGAGGTGGTGAGGCACGCCGGACATGCTGCCAGTACGGTGGTCGCGAAACGGAGGTGGGCATGCGGCGCAGTCGGGTGGTGGCGATGGCCACCGGTTCCGCCGTTGTGCTCGGTGCGCTCTGGCTGGCCCTGCCGCTGATGGGCTCGGACCTCGCCGCGCAGGTCGCCCGGGCGGACTTCTTCGCCGCCCACGGCATCACCCCCGTGGATCTGCGCTGGTACGGCGGGGTGCAGCAGTTCGGCTACAGCCTGGTGTCCCAGCCGGTGATGGCGTTGCTCGGCGTGCGGGTGACCGGAGCGTTGGCTCTGGTGGCGTCGGCTGCCGCGCTGGCCGCACTGTTGACCCGCAGCGAGGTGCCTCGGCCGCTGTTGGGCAGCCTGGTCGGGGTGGTCACGCTCACCGGTAACCTGGTCTCCGGCCGGGTCACGTACGCCTTGGGGGTGGCGTTCGGGCTGGCCGCACTGCTGCCGCTCACGCTTGGTCATTCGGACGCGTACACCGGGCAAGGGCGGACGGACGGGCGGACGCTGCTGCGGCTCGGGCTCGGCGCGGCCGGCGCGTTGCTTGCCTCCGCGACCAGCCCGGTGGCTGGCCTGTTCGTCGGTCTGGCCGGCGTCGCTCTGCTGCTCAGCCGCCGGTACGCCGACGGCCTGGCTCTCGGCGTCGCGGCGGCCGTGCCGCTGGCCGCGACGGCCCTGTTGTTCGGCGACGGCGGTTGGATGAATATCAGTCGGAACGACACGCTGCGCGCGGTGGTGACCAGTCTGGTGGTGGCCGCGCTGGTGACGTACCGACCGGTGCGGTTCGCGGCGCTCCTCTCCGCCGCTGGGGTGCTCGCCGCGGCGCTGGTGCACACGCCGGTGGGGTTGAACGCGACCCGGCTGGTCACGATGTTCGCGCTGCCGGTGCTGGCCGCCGTCGCCGGCCCGCCGGCCTGGCTCACCACCCGGATGGCCCACCGGTCCGCCGCTCTCGCCGCGCCGTCGGTCGGCACCCGTCGCGCCCGGCTGCTGGGCGGTGTCGGCTTGGTCGCGCTGCTGATGGCGGTGTGCGTCTGGCAGCCGCCGGTGGTCCCCGCTGACCTGCGCAGCATCGGCGACCCGACCAGCGCACAGGGCTACTACGCGCCACTACGCGCGTTCTTGAGCGAGCAGCGGCTCACCGGCAGGGTCGAGGTGCCACCGACGCGTAACTACTGGGAGGCAGCCCGTCTTGGTGAAGTGCCGCTGGCCCGGGGTTGGCTGCGGCAGGCCGACATCGAGCGCAACCCGCTGTTCTTCACCACCGTGCCCGGCGCGTCCGGCACCGGCGTACCGCTGACCCCTGCCAGCTACCGGGCCTGGCTAAACGAGAACGCCGTGCAGTACGTGGCGCTGCCAGACGCCCCGCTGTCGTGGGTGGGACGTGCCGAGGCGGAGCTGATCAAGAACGGTCTGCCGTACCTGACGCCGGTCTGGTCCGGCCCGCACTGGCAAGTCTGGGCGGTGGCCGACCCGACGCCACTGATCGCCGCCCCCGCCGAACTGGTCCGCCTCGATGGTGCCACGGTGACCCTCCGAGCCCCGAGCGCCGGCCCGGTGGCGGTCCGGGTGCGGCACAGCCGCTGGCTGACCGCGTCCGGTGGTGCCACCGTCAGCGCCGACGGTGACTGGACCACCGTCACGGCCCCCAGCCCCGGCGAATACACGCTCGACAGCTGAAGGTCGTCGGATCGTCCGGGCAACTAGTCCACAGATTACCCGACGCCATGTCGCCTATTGACAATCAACAGTTCCGTTCTACGCTGGCAGATAACAATTTCGGGTCGCCCTTCTCGGCGGCCGCCAGCTCGTTATCCGTCTCACGCTGCACTTCAGGGGCGAAAGCAGTCAGATAGAGCGAGGTTCGCTTGACAGATTTCAACTCCGAAAGGGCTGCGCTTGCGTCGTCTTCAGAAACAGCTCTCACAAAGAGCCACTTCTTCGCCCAACTACAGTACCAAAACTGCTCCGCCTGGGAGGTTCCGTACCCCGGCGCATAAAGATCGCCCGACCCATCCCGCCTGACCTCGGCCGGCCAAGCTACCTCGGCAGGTAGCCGCAAATTCTTCTTCGATGCGTTGAACTCGGCATTCATTTCTTCATAGCTATTGGGCGCGCGGGTCGATGAGCTGCTGGATCTCGATTCGCCCGCCCCCGCAGAGCAGCCTGATACCGTCATCGCCGACACGAAGATCGCGACTGCAGTCGACGCTACCTGGCGAGTGAGTATCTGCAAGAGACGCACCTTTATCTATTTCTGGGATTCGTGTTATTCGCGGGCCGCCGCCGGGCCTATCCGGTCGGCTCACCTTAAATCGGGCGCTCGAACGACACCCATAGCTCCCGCCCAAGCCATCGATCGCGCGGACAGATATAGGCTTTCCGCTGAATGGAGCTAGCCAAATCTGTCCGCGCGACCAGCGCTGCTTACGCGGCCTGCCCGTGAACGGATGGATGCGCGACAGGGAGGTGCGACTATCCCTCTCGCTAGAGGAGACAGCACCCTATCTGCACAGCAGCACCCTCACGGTCAGTAGTAGAGCGATCCGACTACTGTCCCCTGACCAGGAGATGCGCCGAACCCGAACCGGAAACGAGTAGCTCCCCAGTTGCTCACCAACGTGACCGACGACAGCCCAACGCTCTTTTGGGCGAAAACCGTTCGACTCGTACTTGAGCGCAGCAGTTCCGGATATGAAGCTGCTGTAACCATCAGCCATGTCGAACTTGATGTCTGAGGTACTCGTGTGGGAACGAACATAATTCTCCCATACGATCCCGCTCGCATAGACTTGCGCCTGAGCTTGCCTCCAGGCCCGAGGGACTGGGTTTGGCCGTGGCTGTTTACCGATCGGGACAGCGGTTGCCCCGCTTCTGTGACAGGATCACTGTCGACGCCCTAGGCGCGGGAGCGATTTACCGCGGGAGCGATTTACGTAGAAGACCGCGCTCTTGACGCGTCGCCGTCGATTCGGTTAGCTGCTTGCAGGCCTGGCAGCTTTGGCAGCCCTCTCACCGAGTAGCGTCGAAACCGCTTGATGTCGTTGGGTTTAATGCCGGATCCGCGGCACCGTCTTCAACTGCGCATCGGCCGGGCGTCGGTCCAGCGGCGACGCGTCAGGCATCGAGGACCCGTTCGGCAGCCGCGCGGGAGCGGCGGCCGGTGCGCAGGTACTCGTCGAGGAACTCCCCCGGGTCGTCGCGGCCGAGCAGCCGGGCCACCCCGGCCAACTCCACCCCGTGCCGGGGCAGTTGGTCGCCGGCCCGACCCCGGACCAGCATCAACGCGTTGCGGACCTGCGCGGCAAGGGCCCAACCGGCGGCCATCTCCGCGGCGTCCGCCGGGTCGATCAGGCCGGCCCGCTCGGCCGCCGCGAGGGCGTCGAGGGTACGCGTGCCGCGCAGCTCCGGGATCGCGCCGGCGTGCCGGAGCTGGACGAGTTGCACAGCCCACTCCACGTCGGCGAGCCCACCGCGACCCAGCTTGGTGTGGGTGGCCGGGTCGGCGCCACGGGGCAGCCGTTCGGTCTCCACCCGGGCCTTGATCCGCCGGATCTCGACGACCTGCTCGCGGGTCAGCCCGTCGGCCGGGTAGCGCACCGGCTCGATCATCGCCTCGAACTCGGCGCCCAGGTCGGCGTCGCCGCAGACGAACCGGGCGCGCAGCAGTGCCTGCGCCTCCCACACCCGCGACCAGCGGGCGTAGTACGCGGCGTACGCGGCGAGGCTGCGGACCAGCGGGCCCTGGCGGCCCTCCGGGCGCAGGTCGGCGTCGACGCCCAGCGGCGGGTCGGGGGCGGGTACGCCGAGCAGCCGGCGCAGCTCCTCGGCGACGGCGTGCGCGGCCGCGCTGGCGGCGCTCTCGCTGGTGCCCGGCGGCGGGTCGTAGACGAAGAGCACGTCGGCGTCGGAGAGGTAGTTCGACTCGTACCCGCCGAGCCGGCCCATGCCGATCACCGCGAACCGCAGCCCCGCCGGCGCCGGTTGGCTGGCCCGAGCGGCCCGCAGCGCGGCGGCCAGGGTGGCGTCGGTGACGTCGGCGAGCGCCGTACCCACCTCGGTGATGTCGGACAGTTTGCGGGCGGGCCGGTTCGCGCCGTCCGCCCGGGTGGGGCTGGGCGCGAGCGCGCCGGCCCGGCAGAGTAGATCGGCGCAGGCCACCCGGACCAGCTCGCGACGTCGCAGCGCGCGCACCGCGCTGGTGGCCTCGACCGGGTCGGTGTGCCGGGCCGCCGCCGCCAGGAACCCCTCCCGCAGCACCTCGGACGCGCGGGGCGCCAGCTCGTTCTCCTCGGCCAGCAGCCGCAGCGCCTCCGGGTCGCGGGCGAGCAGGTCGGCGACGTACCGGGACAGTGCGAGGACCCGGGCCAGCCGACGGGCGACCGGGCCGCCGTCGCGCAGCAGCCGCAGATACCAGGGGGTGCTGCCCAGCTTGTCGGAGACCTTGCGGTAGTTCAGCAGCCCCCGGTCCGGCTCCGGCGCGTCGGCGAACTCGCTGAGCAGCACCGGCAGCAGTGTGCGCTGGATGGCCGCCGTACGGCTCACCCCGCCGGTGAGCGCCTGGAGGTGGCGCAACGCCCCGGCCGGGTCGGCGAAGCCGAGGATCTCCAGGCGGTTCCTCGCCGCCTCCGGGGTGAGCCGCAACCCGTCGGCCGGCACCCGGGCCACCGACTCCAGCAGCGGCCGGTAGAGCAGTTTGGCGTGCAGTCGGCGTACCTCGGTGGCGTGGGTGACCCACTCCGCCCGGAAGCTCTCCACGGCGCTGCGGCCCTGCGCGGCCGTGAAACCCAGCGCGGCGGCGAGCCAGCGCAGCGCGCCCGGCTCGGCGGGCACCGTGTGCGTACGACGCAGGCCCTGGAGTTGCAACCGGTGCTCGACGCTGCGCAGGAAGCGGTAGCCGCGCAGCAGGGCCTCGCCGTCGGCCCGACCGACGTAGCCGCCGGCGACGAGCGCGCGCAACGCCGGGATGGTGCCGGGCGGACGCAGCGTCTCGTCGCCGCGACCGTGCACGAGTTGCAGCAACTGGACGGCGAACTCGATGTCGCGCAGCCCGCCCGGACCGCGCTTGATCTCGCGCTCCAGCTCCTTCGGCGGGATGTGGTCGATGATCCGGCGGCGCATGGCGCGGACGTCCTCGACCGCCTCGGGCCGCTCGGCCGCCCGCCAGACCAGCGGCGCGAGCTGGTCGATCCACTCCTGGGCCAGCGGCAGGTCCCCGGCGGCCGGGCGGGCCTTGAGCAGCGCCTGGAACTCCCAGGTGCGCGCCCACCGCCGGTAGTAGGCCAGGTGGCTGGCGAGGGTCCGCACCAGCGGGCCGCGGCTGCCCTCGGGGCGCAGCGCGGCGTCCACCGGCCAGGCGACCAGCCCGCAGATGTAGATCAGTCGGGTCGCCACCTGGGTTGCGGCGGGCAGGTCGGCGTCCTCGGCGGCCACGAAGATGACGTCCACGTCGGAGACGTAGTTCAGTTCGCCGCCGCCGCACTTGCCCATCGCCACTACCGCGAGTCGGGGCCGCTCGGTCCCCTCGGCCAGCTCCGCGACCGCGATCTCGTACGCCGCGGACAGCGTCGCGTCGGCCAGCGCGGAGAGCGCGGCCATCGTCTGCTCCAGGCCGCGACCGCCGGTCAGGTCGGCCGCCGCGATCCGCAACAACGCCAGGCGGTACGCGGTCCGAAGCGCCGCCACCGGGTTGCCGCCGTCGGCCGGCTCCAGCCGCCCCTCGGCGATCGGGGCGAGCCCGTCCGCTGCGGTCCGCAGGGCCCGGTAGTGCTCGGGGTGGGCCACCAGGTGGTCGCCGAGCGCCGCCGACGCGCCGAGCACCGCGATCAGCCGCCGCCGCAGCCCGGGATCGGCGTGCACGTCCGCGAGCAGCGGCGATTCGGCGCCGCCTTCGGTGGTGCGGCCCTCGGCGCTGCCTGCTGGCGTGCGGCGTGCGGCGCCGCCTGCTGGCGTGCGGCGGTCGGTGCCGCCTGCTGGCGTGCGGCGGTCGGCGCTGACTGCGGGTGTGCGGCCCTCGGCCTCCACGATGCGGTGCAGTTGGCGCAGCGCCAGGTCCGGGTCGGCGGCCCGGGACAGCGCGGAGAGCAGCTCCGCTGCGGCCTCGTCGATCGGCTCCTGCTCGACCGGCCGCCACAGTCGCAGCCCTTCCGGGCCGAGCAGGTCCGCGGCGCGCGCGCCACCATCGCCTTCGGCGGTGCCGAAGCCGTACCGGGCCAGTCGGCCCGATGCCCTGGTCGGCCGGCTCATCAGTGCCCGAGCAGCGGCAGGCCGCGCCGCGTCGTGCTGTCGTCCAACTCGCCGAGGGCCAGCGCGGCGAACCGGGCGGCGAACGGCTGCCAGACCTCCTCGACGTCGGCCAGCACCGAGGCGCAGGCCGCGACGACCAGCTCCGGGTCGTAGCCCAGCTCGGCGAGTTGGACCGAGTCGGTGGCCCAGTCGGCGATCATCGCGGCGTCGCACTCGATGTGGAACTGCAACCCCCACGCCCGGTCACCGAGGCGGAACGCCTGATGCGGGTAGCGGGTGGAGGCGGCCAGCAGGGTAGCGCCCCGAGGCAGCTCGGTGATCTCGTCGGCGTGCCACTGGAGCACGTCCGGGATCAACGGCACGTACCGGAACAACGGGTCGTTCTCGGCGGCGTCGCGCCGCCCGACCACGCCGGGGCCGATCTCCGGCCCGGACGGGCTGCGCTCCACCAACCCGGCGTGTGCGGTGGCGAGCAGCTGCGCGCCCAGGCAGACCGCCAGGGTCGGCACCCGGTACCGGACCGCCTTGCGCAGCAGGCCCTCCACAGCGGGAAACCACTGCGCGCCGGGCGAGCCGTCCGGCAACGGGTACGCCTGTTGGTCGCCGCCGAGCACCACCAGCGCCGCGTACCCCTCCAGGTCGGCGGGGAGTTCGTCGCCGGCGTGCGGACGCACCACCCACAGCTCCAGCCCAGCCTCGGTCAGCCACTCACCCAGCCGGCGCGCGTCGTCCGTCGGGTCGTTCTCGATCACCAGCGCGGTTGCCACCCGTCGAGGCTAGCCGGTACGCCGCACGGCATCACGCCCCGGCACGGGCCGCGCGGCCGGGTGGCGTTCCCGCCTCGGCCGGGTCGTTAGGCTCTGCGGTTGTGATCAGCGAGGACACCGCCGCCGTACGCCCGCCCGTGCTGCGCCCGGGTGACACGGTGCTGCTGGTGTCGCCGTCCGGGCCGACCTCGCCGGAGCGGGTGGCCAGGGGCATGGAACTGCTCACCGGCTGGGGCCTGCGCCCGG
Source organism: Micromonospora sp. NPDC005553 (assembly GCF_042871765.1). Taxonomy (NCBI): domain Bacteria; kingdom Bacillati; phylum Actinomycetota; class Actinomycetes; order Micromonosporales; family Micromonosporaceae; genus Micromonospora; species Micromonospora sp. NPDC005553. The sequence goes on from NZ_JBIAJD010000007.1 coordinate 392,954, forward strand.
TGCCGGCACCGAACGCGTACGCCCGTCACGGCTACCTCGCCGGCACCGACGACCTGCGTGCCGCCGACCTGAACGCAGCCTTCGCCGACCCTGACGTGCGGGGAGTGATCTGCACGCGCGGCGGCTACGGGGCCCAACGGATCGTGGACGCCATCGACATGGCAGCCGTCCGCCGCGACCCGAAGGTGGTGGCCGGCTTCTCGGACATCACCGCGTTGCAGTTCGCACTGTGGCGGGGCGCCCGCCTGACCGGGGTGCACGGCCCCGGGGCGGCCTGGCGCGACGAGCGGACGCCGCTGCGCTCCGCCGAATCCCTGCACGCGGCGCTGATGACCACCGAACCAGTGTCGATCACCGCAGTGCCCACCGAGGAGACCTTCGGCGTACGCGTCCCGGGTCGCGCCACCGGCACCCTGCTCGGCGGCAACCTGTGCATGATCGCCGCGTCGATCGGCACGCCCGACCTGCCCGACCTGACCGGTGCGGTGCTGTTGATCGAGGACGTGCAGGAACCCCCGTACAAGGTCGACCGGATGCTCACCCACCTGCGCCGGGCGGGCGCGCTGGACGGACTGGCCGGGGTGGCGGTCGGGCAGTTCACCGACTGCGGCGACGGGTGGGACACCACAATCGTCGACGTACTCACCGAACGCCTCGGCGACCTGGGCGTACCGGTCCTCGGCGGCCTCCCCATCGGCCACGGCCCCAACCAACTCACAGTCCCCATCGGCACCGAGGCAACCCTCGACACCACCACAGCCACCCTCACCGCAACCCCCGCAGTCCACTAACCCCGGGGCGCGCCCGCTCCCTCCCCGCCCCCGGGCCGTCCCCTCGCCGGTGATCAAGAGGTTTGCGTCATGTTCGAGGCGGATCCTGACGCAAATCTCTTGATCACCGGGGTTGGTTCAGGGGGCCAGGTGGGCTACTGCTCCGATTTCCAGGGCGGCCCAGATGCCGGTCGGGGTGCGGGTGATGCCGTGCGGTTCGGCGTTGGGGGTAGGTAGGGCGTAGCCCTCGAACCGTCCGGTGGGATCGAGGTGACCGATCCGGTTGGCACCCCACTCGGTGAACCACACGCCGCCGTCCGGGTCGCCGACGATCGCGTGCGGGCGGGCCGCCCGGTCCGGCAGCGGAAACTCGACGATCTCGCCATCCGGGTCGAGGCGACCGAGCTGACCGGCGGCGATCTCCACGAACCAGATGGCGCCGTCGACGCCCACGGTGATGCCGACCGGGCCCGCCTTCACTGTGGGCAGCGGATGCAGCGTCACCCTGCCGTCGAGATCGATCCGGCCGACAGCGTTCGCCTGGTTGAGGGTGAACCAGAGAGCCTGGTCCGCGCCCGCAGTGATCATCGAGGCGAACCCGCCGGTCACTGGCAGCGGGAAGGCGGTGTGGCTGCCGTCGATCCCCACCCGGCCGATGGTGTCGGAGGTCATCCCGGCGTACCAGAGCCCGCCATCAGGCCCAGCCGCGATGCCGCCCGGCCCGGTGCCGGCCGGCAGGGCGATGGTGCGCTGCTCACCGTCGACGGTGATCCGACCGATCCGGTCGTCCCCTGAGCGGGTGAACCAGAGCGCCCCGTCCGGCCCGGCCGTGATGATCAACGGACGACCGCCGGCCGGATCCAGCGGGTAGGTCCGGACCGCGCCGTCGGGCGACAACCGGGCGATGCCACCGGCATGGGCCAACGTCAGCCACAACGCGCCGTCCGGGCCAGGCGTGATGCCGTACGGCCCGGCGTCCGGCCCGACGAGTGGAATCTCCCGGATCTCGACTGTCATGCCGCAGTGTCCTTTCCGTCGGTGGATCGTCCACCCTGACCGCTCGGCCAGCGACCACACAACCGATTTCGCCCACCGCCGCCCGGGATTTTCAGCTCGCTGACAGGTTCGCCACGGCTTCCGCCCAGACGGCCCGGTCACTGTCGGTGATGACAGCGCAGGATGACCGAACCTCTGGAGGACAGCATGTCCCGCAGCATCCGCAGGAAGCACCTGCTGGCCGGCCTGGCCACCGCCGGCGTCCTCGGCGTCGGGATCGCGGCCCCGACGATCGCGTTCGCCGCCGACGCCCCCACACCGACACCGAGCGCCAGCACCGCCCCGGCTCCCGACACGGCTCCAGGTGCGAAGGCCGACCGGCAGGGCGCGTTCGCCGAGGAGCTCGCCAAGGAGCTTGGCGTGCCCACCGACAAGGTGACCGCCGCACTGGAGAAGATCCGCGAGCAGCACCGGCCGGCCGACCGACCGCAGCGCCCGTCCGCCGAGGACCGTCAGGCCGCGATCAAGCAGCGCCTGGACCAGGCGGTCAAGGACGGCAAGCTCACCCAGGAGCAGGCCGACGCCATCACCAAGGCCGTCGAGGCCGGCGTCTTCCCCGGCCCCGGCGGGCACCGCGGCATGGGCGGCCACCACGGCGCTGGTACGCCCGGCAAGTAGTCCGAAGAGCCCGGCCCCGGCAGGCATCAGCAGGCTGGGGCCGGGCTCGGTACGCCAAAGGCAGGCCGGTCTGGCCCCGGGCCGATCTGTCGTGCCCGGCCCGACCCGCCACCCTGCCGCGCCCAGTCCGACCTACCGTGCCCGGCCCGACCCGCCACCCTGCCACGCCCGGTCCGACCTACCGTCCCAGGCTGGATCGGGCCCGTCGCAGCTTGATCCACTCGGTTTCCGTGATGTCGCGGTGTCCCGCGCGCTCGGACACCCCGACATCATGAAATCCGAGTCGATCACGCGCGTGGGTGCTGCCAGGCTGGCCCGGCCATCGCACCCGCCCAGGGTGACGGCCTCAGAGCCAAGCCCTCGCCCGGAACCAAGCCACCCGGGACCAGCCCAACCGGGACCAAGCCCAACCCGGGACCAGCCCAACCGGGACCAAGCCCAACCCGGGACCAAGCCAACCCGGGCCAGACCCACCCGGGGGCCAGCCCCACCCGAAAGGCCAGCCCCACCAGGGACCCGCCCCCTCCGGGGGTCAAACCAACCCGGGGCCAGCCCCACCCGGGTGGAAGGCCGACCCGGGAGGAAGGCCGACCCGGGAGGAAGGCCGACCCGGGAGGAAGGCCAACCCGGGAGGAAGGCCAACCCGGGAGGAAGGCCAACCCGGGAGGAAGGCCAACCCGGGAGGAAGGCCAACCCCGGGCATCAGCGGGACCTTGAAGGGGTCAGGGCTGCGGGGGCGGGGGCGTGAAAACGCCCAGGTGGTTGCCGGCCGGGTCGAGTAGGTGGGCCAACCGGAGACCGCTCGGTGCCGTACGGGCTGGTACCAGGACCCGGCCGCCGGCAGCTTCGGCCTGTCGGCAGGTCTCTGCCACGTCGGCGACTTCGGCGTAGAACACCGCGTAGTTCGGCGACGTTCCGTCGGTCGCCCGGATCGCTCCACCGATCCCGGTGTCCCCGCCGGCCCCGGTCACGCGGTAGGGCCCGCCGTTGGGCGAGCCCTGCTCCTCGAAGGTCCAGCCGAACAGCTCTCCGTAGAACCGCTCCGCGTCCTCGGGCCGGTCGGTGCCGATCTCAAACCAGGTGATGGGCGTGGTGGACCTGGACATCTACTGCCTCCAGAATGATTCGTGCCGGCCGCTCGGCCGTCGTCTGGAGCAGTCTCAGGGCCGTTGGCGACAGCGTCCTGTCGGTGTTTCCGGATCACCCGGCGGGTTTCTCGGTGACGAGACCCACCCAGCCCGCCGCGCCGCGGACGGGTCTCGGACCAGGCCGCCACGCCGAGCCCGTTCCAGACCAGGCCGCCACGCCGAGCCCGTTCCAGACCAGGCCGCCGAGCGCCGAGCCGGTTCCAGACCAGGCCGCCACGCCGAGCCCCTTCAGACCAGGCTCAGCGGGCGGACCCGCTCGTGCGGGATGTCGAGATCCGTCAGGCGTAGCTCCCGGGCCACCACGTCGGGCAGCGCCCACACGCTCCGGATCCGGTCGGTACGAAAGCACCGCAGCTCGTCGCGCAGACGGCACCAGGCGACCAGGTACCAGTGTCGGGAGTTACCGAGGTAGCCGAGTGGCTCGACGTCACGGGTCGAGTCGGCGCCGGCGCGGTCGGCGTACCGGATGCGCAGCACCCGCCGCGCGGTGACCGCGTCGGCGACGGTGGCCGGGACGGGCGCGGCCGGCCCGTCGCCGATCAGGTGCACCCGGTCGGCGAGGCGGTGTGCCTCGGCGGCATCGGCAGCCGGCAGCACCGCCACCAGCTTGCGCAGCGCGGTGGCGGCCGGCCCGGCGAACGGCGAGCCGGCAAGCCGGTGCAGCGCCACGGCCATCGCCACCGCCTCGGCGGCGGTCAGGTTGACCGGCGGCAGGGTGCGGGCGCGGTCCAGGACGTAGCCGCCGGTGCGCCCGGGCTCAGCCCAGATCGGCACCCCGGCCTCCTGCAACGCGGCGAGGTCCCGTTCGATGGTCCGGCTGCTCACCTCGAAACGCGCGGCCAGCCAGCGGGCGCTGCGCGGCCGTGGTGACACCGCCCGCAGCTCCTCGACCAGCGCGTAGAGGCGATCGGTGCGGTTCATACCCGGCACGCTACGGCCGAGGTACGACGCCCGCGGCGACTGACCGCAGACGCGAGCGGCCCACCGGCCAGAGATCTTGGACAGTTTCCGTCAGGTGGCGGGCTCAACCGGTGGTTGCAACACCGAGGAGCTGGGTCATTTTCTCACCTGGGGTGGCCCAGCCCAGGGTCATTCGGGGGCGGTCGTTGAGT
>NZ_JBIAJD010000008.1:0-240216 GCF_042871765.1 Micromonospora sp. NPDC005553
CCGATCTGCTCCCGCTCCAGCGGGCTCAACCTCAACGCCATAACCACCCCAACGAAAATCACGGAAGGGTGTTGCAACCATCGGTTGAGCCCGCCGGTCGGCGGTAAGTGTCCAAGATCTGCACGCCCACCCACGGACGCCCACCCACGGACGACCCGCCGCCTGTCAACGACCGGCCACGCACGACCAGCCACGCACGACGGAACGCAGGCGCACCGCCCGCGGGGTGACGCGGAGAGCGGCCGTCAGGCGATGCAGGCGCAGACGATCAGCGCGGCCCCGAAGTGGGTGGCGGCGCTGACCCGGGCAGCCGGGTGCGGCTCGGGCGAGCAGATGACCTCGCCGAGCTTGCCGGGGGTGAGCAGGTCCAGCACCACGAAGGCCAGCGCCATGATCGCCAACCCGACCAGGCCGAAGACCACGGTGGAGGCGATCCCCTTGCCGAAGTCGCTGTAGCTGGTCAGGATCGCGGTGAAGACGATCCCGGCGATGCCGAGCTGGTTGGCGGCGAGCAGCAACCCCGCGTTGGCGTTGCGCTCGACCCAGATCAGGTCTCGCAGCCGGCCCGGGGTGAGCAGGTCGACGAGCCCGAAGCCGGCGGCCATGAGGCCGACGCCAACGATCCCGAACACGACGCTCTGCCAGGCACCGCTGAACAGATCCTCCAGCACCGACTTGCCTCCCGACTCTCCGCCCGGAGGGGTACCGGCGCGGTGATCGAGACGATAGCGGCAGCGCGCAACGGCGTCAGCCCCTGCGTCTACAGGGCCAGGTAGCGCTGCCGCTCGTACGGGGTGACCTCGCGGCGGTACTGCTCCCACTCGGCCCGCTTGTTGCGCAGGAAGAAGTCGAAGACGTGCTCGCCGAGCACCTCGGCGACCAGCTCGGACTCCGCCATGACGTCGATCGCCTCGGCGAGGTTCTCCGGCAGCGCCTCGTAGCCCATGGCACGCCGCTCGGCGCTGGTCAGCGACCAGACGTCGTCCTCGGCGCCCGGTGGCAGCTCGTATCCCTCCTCGATGCCCTTCAGGCCGGCGCCGAGCAGCACCGCGAAGGCGAGGTACGGGTTGGTCGCCGAGTCCAGCGAGCGGACCTCGACCCGGGCCGAGTTGGGCTTGCCGTACGCGGGAACCCGGACCAGCGCGGACCGGTTGAGGTGACCCCAGCAGACGTACGCCGGGCTCTCGGTGATCCGGTCGGGCAGGTGCTGCGGGAAGAGCCGCTTGTACGAGTTGACCCACTGGTTGGTGACAGCCGTGTACTCCCGGGCGTGCACCAGCAGGCCGGCGATGAACGACTTCGCCACCTTGGACAGCTTCATCGGGTCGCCGCTGTCGTGGAAGGCGTTGCGCTCCCCCTCGAACAGCGACAGGTGGGTGTGCATCCCGCTTCCCGGCTGGTCGGTGAACGGCTTCGGCATGAAGCTGGCCTGCACACCGGTGGAGAGCGCGACCTCCTTGACCACGTGCCGGAAGGTCATGATGTTGTCGGCGGTGGTGAGCGCGTCGGCGTACCGCAGGTCGATCTCCTGCTGGCCGGGTGCGACCTCGTGGTGGCTGAACTCCACCGAGATGCCGATGCGTTCCAGCGCGAGTACGCCCTGACGGCGGAAGTCCCGGGCCACGGCGTGGGTGGTGTGCTCGAAGTAGCCGCCGGTGTCGACCGGGGTGGGCACAGTGCCGTCCTGCGGCCCGTTCTCGAGCAGGAAGAACTCGATCTCGGGGTGGGTGTAGAAGGTGAAGCCCTTCTCGGCCGCCTTGGACAGCGCGCGGCGCAGCACGTGCCGGGGGTCGGCCCAGGACGGCCCGCCGTCGGGCAGCAGGATGTCGCAGAACATCCGGGCGCTCTCGCCGCTGACCCCGCCTTCGAAGGGGAAGACCTGGAAGGTGGTCGGGTCGGGCATGGCGACCATGTCCGATTCGAAGACCCGGGCGAAGCCCTCGATCGCCGAGCCGTCGAAGCCGATGCCTTCCTCGAAGGCCGCCTCGAGCTCGGCGGGTGCCACCGAAACGCTCTTGAGCGTGCCCAGAACGTCGGTGAACCACAGCCGGACGAACCGGATGTCCCGCTCTTCCAGCGTGCGGAGGACGAACTCCTGCTGACGGTCCACTTCCCCAACCCCTCGCGACACTCTTTTGTCCGCCTTGGCCGGGCTGCACCCGACCTGATCGCCCAGTGTTCCCGGGCCTGGTTACGCAGACGTTACGCGAACAGCCGCCGGCCGTCCCCTCGTGTCCCGCCGGGCGAGCGCGGGGCCCGGCCCTGCCGCCACGACGGCCGAACCACCACCGACGGCCGAGCCGCCACCGACGGCCGCCACGACGGCCGAGCACCTGCCGCCGCGGCCTCGCGAACGCCCGTCGCGGCGGGTGGCGGCCATCTCGTCGGAGGGTACGGACTGTCGCGACGAGGCTGGGGCAAGATGAAGGTATGCCCACCCTGCGTCTCGCCCTTTCCCAGGTCAACCCGAGCGTCGGCGACCTCGCCGGAAACGCCGATCTGGTCCGCAGTTGGACTCGCCAGGCCGCCGATGCCGGCGCCCAACTGGTGCTCTTCCCGGAGATGATGCTGACCGGGTACCCGGTCGAGGACCTGGTCTTCCGGCGTTCCTTCGTCGCCGCGTCCCGGGCCGCCGTGGAGCGGCTGGCCGCCGACCTGGCCGCCGACGGTCTCGGCGAGTTGCCGGTCGTTGTCGGCTACCTGGACGCCGACGGCCCGCCGCAGGTCAGCGGGGACGCCGAGCCGGGCCGGGGCGCCCGCAACGCCGCCGCGCTGCTGCACCGGGGCGTGGTGGCCGCCCGCTACTTCAAGCACCACCTGCCCAACTACGGGGTCTTCGACGAGGACCGGTACTTCGTCTCGGGTGACGCGCTGACAGTGGTGCGGATCGGCGGCGTGGACGTCGCGCTGACCATCTGCGAGGACCTGTGGCAGGCCGGCGGTCCCTTCGCCGCCGCCCGGAGGGCCGGCGTCGGCCTGGTCGTCAACATCAACGGCTCGCCGTACGAGCTGAACAAGGACGACATCCGGCTGCCGCTGGTCCGCCGCCGGGCCGCCGAGGCGGGCGCCGCCATCGCGTACGTCAACATGACCGGCGGCCAGGACGAGCTGGTCTTCGAGGGCGACTCGATGATCGTGACCGCCGACGGTGAGCTGCTCACCCGGGCACCGCAGTTCGTCGAACACCTGCTCGTGCACGACATCGAGCTGCCGGCCGCCGCCACCCCGCCGCCCGCCGACACGCTGGCCGACGGGATGCGGATCGTGCACAGCACGCTCGACGGCATTCCGCCCACCCCGTCCGGCCCGGCCGCCACCGGCGGGCTGATCGAGCCGGTGGCCGACGAGGCCGAGGTGTGGCAGGCGCTGGTGCTGGGTCTGCGCGACTACGTCAACAAGAACCGGTTCCCCTCGGTGGTCCTCGGTCTCTCCGGGGGCATCGACTCGGCGGTGGTGGCCGCGCTCGCCGTCGACGCGCTCGGGCCGGACCGGGTGGTCGGGGTGTCGCTGCCCAGCCAGCACTCCTCGGAGCACTCCCGGGAGGACGCCGCCGACCTGGCCAAGCGCACCGGCCTGGACTACCGCGTCGAGCCGATCCAGCCAATGGTCGACGGCTTTCTGGCCAACCTGTCGCTGTCCGGTGTGGCAGTGGAGAACCTCCAGGCCCGGGTCCGTGGCGTGATCCTGATGGCGCTGTCGAACCAGGAGGGCCACCTGGTGCTGACCACCGGCAACAAGAGCGAGCTGGCGGTCGGCTACTCCACCCTTTACGGCGACTCGGTGGGTGGCTTCAACCCGGTGAAGGACGTCTGGAAGACGCTGATCTGGCGGCTCGCGAAGTGGCGCAACCGGGACGCGGCCCGGCGCGGTGAGACCGCCCCGATCCCGGAGAACTCGATCGGCAAGCCGCCGAGCGCCGAGCTGAGCCCGGGCCAGCTCGACAGCGACAGCCTGCCCGAGTACGACGTCCTGGACCCGATCCTGATCGGCTACGTCGACGGTGACCTCGGCCGCGACGGGCTGATCGAGTCGGGTCACGACCCGGCCGTGGTGGACAGGGTGCTGCGGCTGGTGGATACCGCCGAGTACAAGCGACGGCAGTCCGCGCCGGGCACGAAGATCTCCATGAAGGCGTTCGGCCGGGACCGCCGTCTGCCGATCACCAACCGGTGGCGCGAGCACGGCTGAGCCGTACCCCTGGGGGTGCCGGGTCGGTGGCGCGGCCCGGCGCCGCCGCGCGGTGGACGCGCGGGGCGGTCCCGGGTGGCCAGCTGGGGCGGCCTCGCGCTGGTGGAGTGACATCTTGCACTGGGCCCTGCCGTCAGCCCGTCTCGCGGTGCGACGATCGCGACGGAACCCGGGGACCGCGCAGGCGGCCTCGAGGAAGGGAGACAGAGATGGTGGAGTCCACTCCGCACGAGGTGACCGCGTTGTACGGCGGCCCGGCCACCCGACGGGTCCGCACCCGCGACCTGATGGCCGCCAAGGAGCGCGGCGAGCGCTGGCCGATGCTCACCTCGTACGACCAGTACACGGCGTCGATCTTCGACCAGGCCGGTGTTCCGGTGCTGCTGGTCGGCGACTCGGCCGCGAACAACGTGTTCGGCTACGAGACCACGCTGCCGATCACCGCCGACGAGCTGCTGCCGCTGGTCCGGGCCGTGGTGCGGGCGACCCGGCAGGCGCTGGTCGTCGGTGACCTGCCGTTCGGCTCGTACGAGGAGGGCCCGGCCCAGGCGCTGCGCACCGCCGTCCGGTTCATGAAGGAGGGTGGCTGTCACGCGGTGAAGTTGGAGGGTGGCCGCCGCAACGCCGCGCAGATCGCCGCGATCGTCGGTGCCGGCATCCCGGTGATGGCGCACATCGGTTTCACCCCGCAGAGCGAGCACACCCTGGGTGGCTACCGCGTGCAGGGTCGCGGCGACGCCGCCGACGAGGTGCTGGCCGACGCGCGGGCGGTGGCGGAGGCGGGCGCGTTCGCTGTGGTGCTGGAGATGGTGCCCGGCGAGGTGGCCAAGCGGATCACCCACGAGCTGCCGATCCCCACCGTGGGCATCGGCGCGGGCCCGGACACCGACGCGCAGGTGCTGGTCTGGCAGGACATGGCCGGGCTGCGGACGGGCAAGGCGCCGCGCTTCGTGAAGCGGTACGCGGATCTGGCCGGTGCTCTCACCGACGCCACCCGCCGTTTCGCCGACGAGGTCCGCGGCGGCGAGTTCCCCGCCGCCGAGCACACGTTCTAGGACCGGGCACGGCGTGATCCGCTCCGGTTCCGTGGAACCGGGGCGGATCACGCCGCTCGGGGTCAGAGATCGGTGACGCGGATGCCGGCGTGTGCCTTGTAGCGCTTGTTGATCGCGATCAGGTTGGCGGTGAACGCCTCGATCTGGTGGGCGTTGCGCAGCCGCCCGGCGTAGATGCCCCGCATGCCGGGGATCCGGGCGGCGAGCGCGCCGACGATGTCGACCAGCTCACGGTCCTCGGTGCAGATCAGCACGTCCAGGTCGATCCGGTCGACCTCGGGGTCGGCCAGCAGCGGAGCGCTGACGTGGTTGAACGCGGCGCAGACCCGGGAGTCGGGCAGCAGCGCGGCGGCCTGCTGCACGGCGCTGCCCTCGGCGACGGTCAGCGCGTACGGGCCCTGCTTGTCGAAGCCGAGCGGGTTGACGCAGTCGACGACGATCCGGCCGGCGAGCGGCTCGGCGAGGGCGGCGACGGTGGCGGCGTGCCCGTCCCACGGCACCGCGATGATCACCACGTCGCTGCGTCGGGCCACCTCGTCGTTGGCCGCGCCGGTGACGCTGCCGCCAGCCGGCACCCCGGGCAGGGCGGCGATCTCGGCAGCGGACTCGGCGGCCCGCTCAGCCGACCGGGATCCGATCAGCACCGTCTGGCCGGCCCGCGCGAACCGGTAGGCGAGGCCCCGCCCCTGGTCGCCGGTGCCGCCGATGATGCCGACCGTCAGCCCGGACACGTCGGGCAGCGTGCTCGCGTCGTATGCCATGGCCTCATCCTCGCAAACCGCCCGGCCCGTCAGCAGCGCCGAGCGCTGTGAGAATCCCCGCTGCCGCGAGCGACAGCGCCGCCGAGGACCGAGCCAGGGCGGGCGACCCCTCCCACGGGGAGGATCGGTCCCGCGACGGCGGCCCGCTCAGGCCAGCTCGAACAGGACGGTACGGGCCGCCGGGTCGGCGGTGACCAGACGGACCCGGACCCGTTCGCCGAGCGGCAGTTGGCCAAGGCAGCGGGCGCGGACCGGCGGGGCGTCCAGTGCGACGGTGCCACCGGGCGGTCGGGGCCGGGACTTGCCGTTGGGCGGGGCGTCGACGTCGAGGACGGCCGCGTCGAAGGTCTCGCCCACCCGGTGCTCCAGCACCGCCGCCTCGGCCAACTCGACGGCGCCGCGAGCCGCCGCCGAGGCGACCCGGTCGGTGCTCGCCATGACCTCGGGCAGCCGGGGCAACGCGGCGCGGGCCCAGTCGGGCACCGCCTGGCCGGCGTGCAGAGCCAGGCAGACCTCGGTGGCGTACCGGTCGGCCAGCCGCCGCAACGGTGCCGTCACGTGGGCGTACGCGGCCGCCACGCCACCGTGCTCCGGATGCTCCGGCAGCTCCCCGTCGAAGGCGGTGTACGCGGCACCGCGCATCAGCTCGGCCGCCTGGTCGATGAACGCGGCGGCGCGCGGCTGGGCGGCGTCCAGTCCGGCGATGACCGGACCCGGGCCCACGTCGTCCGGCCAGTGCACGCCCAGCGGCGCGGCGGCGGCCCGGAGCCGCTGCACCGCTTCCGGCTTGGGCGCCGGCATCGTCCGCAGCAGACCCACCCGGCCGGCCAGCATGATGTCGGCGGCAGCCATTCCGGTCAGCAGGGAGATCTGCGCGTTGTGCTCTTCCATCGGCACCGGCGCGCGCAGCACCAGCCGCCAGCCCTCACCGTCGGGTTCCAGGTCCTGCTCGGGCAGCGGCAGGTTGATGGCGCCCCGGCTCAGCCCACGGGCGGTCAGCCGGTCGCCGATCTCCGGCAGCAGCGCGATCGGGTCGGGTAGCCGCCCGGCCTCGGCTGCCGCCTGCACCCCGGTGTAGTCGAGTTTGGCGCGGCTGCGGACCAGGGCGCGTTCCAGCTCGACGGCAACGGTGCCGCCGTCGGCGTCCAGGTCGATGGTCCAGAGCACCGCGGCCCGGTCGTCGTCGGGCAGCAGGCTGGCCGCACCCTCGCTGAGGGTGCGTGGGTGCAGCGGCACGTTGCCGTCGGGCAGGTAGATGGTCTGCCCCCGCCGCCAGGTCTCCGCCTCCAACGCCCCGCCCGGGGTGACGTGCGCGGCGACGTCGGCGATCGCGTACCGCACCCGGTAGCCGCCACCGGGGCGGCGGGCGAGGTGCATCGCCTGGTCCAGGTCCCGCGAGGTGGCGGGGTCGACGGTGACTAACGGTATGTCGGTGCGGTCGACGGGCGGCTGCGGCGGTGCCGCAGCCGCCTCGTCGGCTTCACGCTGGGCGTCGGCCGGGAACTCCTCGGGCAGGCCGAGCTCGCGGCGCAACGCGCCGAAGTCGATGCGGGGCGCGAGTACGCGTCGGATGACCACGGGTCAATCCTGACAGCGCCACGGGTGATCCGCTTCCGGTGACCGGCCGGAAATCCGCACGCTGTGGGGATGCTCCGCGCTCAGCCGGTCGCCTTGCGGGCGGCGCTGCGGGCCCCCCTGGGGGCGGTGGCTCGGGCGGCGACCGGGCGGGCCGGCGACTTGCGGGCGGTCACCTTGCGGGCCGGTGCCTTGGCCGCGACGGTCTTCTTCGCCGGTGCCTTCTTCGCCGCCGCCTTACGGGCGGTGGTCGACGAGGTACCCGACACCTTCGCGGCCGGGGCCTTCTTGGCCGGAGCCTTGCGGGCCCCGCCGCTGGGGCGGGTCGACGCGGTCTTCTTCGCCGCCGCCGTCTTCTTCGTCGCTGTCTTCTTGGCGGCGGACGCCGTGGTCGCCACCTTCCGCGCCGGGGCCTTCGCCGCGCTGGTGGTCTTGCGCGCCGGTGCCTTCGCCGCGGTGGTGGTCTTGCGCGCCGAGGCCTTCGCGGCGGTGGTGGTCTTCTTCGCCGCGCTGGCGGTGGTCTTCTTCGCCGCGCTCGCCGTCTTCTTCGCCGTGCCTGTGGTCTTCTTCGCGGCGGTGGTCGTCTTGCGCGCGGTGGACGCCGGGGCCCGCTTGGCGGCGGCGGTCGTCCTGCGGGTGGTGGTCGAGGCCTTCGCGGGGGCCTTCTTGGCCGCTGCTGTGGTCTTGGTCGTGGTCTTCTTCGCGGGGGCCTTCGTAGCCGCCGTGGTGGTCTTCCTGGCCGGGGCGCGGCCCGCCCCGCCGGCGGCCTTGCGGGCCGGTGCCTTCGCGGCAGCCGTGGTGGACTTGCGCACGGGGGTGGTCCGGCTCGCCGCGGTGTTCCGCTCCGCCGCGGCGGTCTTCTTCGCGGTGGTGCGTCGGGCGGCTGGGCGCTTGGTGGCCTGCTGTGCTTCGGCCATCGTGGTTCCCTCCTTGGGGGACGTGCTCTCGCGTGCGTCCTCGCGGAGCACGAAAACCTCGGCGCGAGCCGTCCCGCGCCGCCTATCTGTCGTCCCCGGCCCAACGAGCGTCCTCGGCATCCCACGCCTCGTTCCGCTCCTGCACTCGTTGCAGGGCGTTCTCCGCGTCGGCCGCCGAGTCGTACGGGCCGAGAACGTGCTTCGCCGGACACACGTTGGAGTCCGTCTCGACCCGGTGATGCCGGGTGCACCAGTAGAACTGCCCACCACGTCCGCTGTCGCTCATGGGAATCACTGTGCACCGCGAACCGGCCGGCCGCCACCGGATCGCACAAGTCGCCGACGATCTCCACAGTAGATATGCATTGCGTTCGTCGGGCCGAAATGGCGAAACGCGTGGGACTGGAACACCAGAAGATGCGCAGGTGAGCCCTGCTGTGGGCACCTCTATGATCGCGGGATGGCGATACCGGACTACATCCTGGGGTTGCGCAAACACGTCGGCCACGACCTGCTCTGGCTGCCGAGCGTCAGCGCGGTGGTCCGCAACGACGCCGGTGAGCTGCTGCTCGGTCAGCGCGCCGACGACGGGCGGTGGTCGGTGATCAGCGGTTTCGTCGAGCCGGGCGAGCAGCCGGCCACCGCGCTGGTCCGCGAGGTGCGCGAGGAGACGGGCGTGGAGGTGGCGCCGGTGCGGATGTCCAGCGCCGTGTCGCACCCGCACACGTACCCGAACGGGGACCGCTGTGAATACCTGAACATGGGGTTCCTGTGCCGGGCGATCGGCGGCACCGCCCGGGTCAACGACGACGAGTCGTTGGCCGTGCGGTGGTTCCCGTTGGACCAGCTGCCCGAGCTGGACAAGCACGCCCTGCTGGTCATCGCGTACGCGTTGCGCGAGAAGCAGGTGGCCGGTTACCTGGAGCCGGGCACGACGTGGGACGACGTACCCGACTGAGGTTCACACCGGGGTCGGCGCGAGGGCGACCGGCTCGGCGGGGGCCGACCGGGCCGCCCGGATGGTGTACGCGAGCGCGTACGGCGCGCAGGCCAGGTAGAACATCGGCTCCAGCAACAACTGGTCGGTGATCAGGAAGATCTCCCACGACGTGGGGCGGGGCAGGCCGAAGTTCCAGTCGGTCCAGCAGACCAGGAGCCACAGCGGCGCGGAGATCCGGTCGACGCTGTCCGGTGTCATCGCGTCGGCCGCAACGGTGCCAGGCCCCGGAATGGTCTGGATCACGAAGAGAATCACGGCCAGGTCGGCCGCGACGAGCGCGCCGACGAGGCCAACCAACCAGGCGACGCGAACGCGACCCCGGGCGGCGAGGCTCGCCGCAGCCCACAGGGCCAGCGTCAGGCCAGCCAACCAGAGCAGCAGACCGGGTACGGAACGGCCGAAACCAGTGCCGTTGATGACGGACATGAGCACGAGTACGACCACACCGACGGGAAGCACCACACCGAGCGCGATGCGCAGCGGGCCGTGCAGTGCGGTATGCCGGGCCGACCGTGACGTGTACCTCGCCAACAGCACCGCGAAGCCGACGGTCAGCGTCGACCAGAGCGGCAACTGCGCCGCAGTCGACCAGCTCACCCGCATCGACAGCCAGTTGTAGACCTGATTCATGGTCAGCGCGCTGACGACCACGATCCCGGCGCAGGCGAGCGGGGCCAGTAGCAGGGCGGCGGCGGTACGGCGGGTCCGCCGATGCATCATGCGGCGGTCGAGGAGCGGGGCGCCGGCCCGACTGACGGCCAGGCTCATGGCGAAGCCGACCATCGTCGTCCAGCGACCGCTCTCGGCCAGGACGTGCAGCTCGGCGGCCCACTCACGGCGCAGGTCGTCGCGGACGTCGGTAGGCCAACGGCGCGCGGCCAACTCCAGCAACAGCTCGGCGATCCGTCGGGTCACCATGCCGGCGCTCCGCTTGCTCCCGTTGTCCTCACCCGTTCGCCGCTCGGGGATCCCGATGGGGCTCTCCGCTCGCCTTGTATGTCCAGCCCGTGCCGCTGCGCATCTGGACCAGAGCGACCGGCGCGGTCGGCGCGGACCGGGCCGCCCGAATGGTGTACGCGAGCGCGTACGGCGTGCAGGCCAGGTAGAGCATGGGTTCCGTCGGCACCCGGTTGCTGATGATTCCAAAGATCTCCCATGGAATCGTGGGTCGGGGTAGGCCGATGTTCCAGTCTGTCCAGGCGGCGAGGAGCCACAGCGGCGCGGAGATCCGGTCGATGCTCTCCACCGGTGTCGGACCGATGACCGGGCCAGCGCGATAGCCCGCCGAGATCGCGTCGACAACGGCGAGAATCATCGCGAGGTCGGCGGCGGCGAGTGCGCCGAGGACGCCCACGACCCAGGCCACGCGGAGGCGATGCCGAGCGGCGAGGCTTGCCGCGGCCCAGAGGGCCAGCGTCAGACCGGCCAACCAGAGCAGCAGACCGGGCAGGGTGGAAGCCAGGTCATCCGGGTAGAGGACGTACAGGAACACGACTGCGGCCACCCCGACGGGGAGCACCACCCCGAGCGCGATGCGGAGCGGGCCGTCGAGTGCGGTCTGCCGAGCCCAGCGCGCGGCGAACACCGCCAGCAAGAGCCCCAACCCGACGGTGAACGCCGCCCAGAGCGGCCTCTGCGCCCGCTCCGACCAACTCTCGGCCAACACGCGCTCGATCGGGTACAGGGCGTACGCACTGGCGAGCACGATCCCGACGCAGACGATCGGGGACAGCAGTAGTGCGGCGACGGTGCGGCCGGCCCGACCGCGCATCACTGAGCGGTCGACGATCGGGGCGCCGGTCCGACTGACGGCCAGGCTCACCGCGAAGCCCAGCATTCTCGTCCGGTGACCGCTCTCGGCCAGCACGTGCAGCTCGGCGGCCCACTCGCGGCGCAGGTCGTCGCGAACCTCGGCCGGCCAGCGGCGCGCGGCCAACTCCAACAGCAGTTCGGCGGCCCGGCGGGTCACCACGCCGGTGCTCCGGTGGGCTCGGTGCCGCCCCACGAGCGACGGCCGTCGGGGATAGCGGCCCGCAGGTCGGCGAGCGCCTGGCGGGCCTGCGTCACCCCGACGGCGGTCAGTCGGTAGTAGCGGCGGGCCGGCCGCCCGGCCGCGACGGGATCGATCGCCTCCCAGTCGGCGGCCAGCCAGCCGGCCCCCTGCAACCGGTGCAGCACCGGGTAGAGGGTGCCGCTGGGCAGGCCGGTCAATCGCATCAGGTCGAGCCCGTAGCGCTGCTCGTCGGGTTCGGCGAGCAGCGCCGCGAGCACCTTCGCGACCGGAATGGTCATCCGCATCCGACCACTGTATCGGAACTCTACATAGGGGTGGGTACCCGTTCGACGGGAATCCACAGCTCGGCGTCCGCCTGGGTTCCGTCCGCCGACACCCGGACCCGGGAGATCTCCGGTCCAGGTCGGCTGCGGTACGGGTTGGACGGAAACCACTGGGTGAACACGTCACGCCACAGGAACTGCACTGCCTGCGGAAACGCGCCGGAGGTGGTGAACACCGCCCACGACCCCGCCTGCACCGGCAGCGCGTCCATGTCCTCCGGCGGCTCGGTGCCGGTCACCACCCCGTGCCAGTAGTCGAGCTCGGTGCCCTCCTGCCGACTGTCGGCGAGGTTGTCGCTGACGTTGACGATCCCCTTCGGTTCCTGATCGGAGAGCGCCTCGATCCGCTCGGTCGTCTGGTTGTCGATGCTCCTGATGAACGCGACGATCGCCGGGTTCATCCCCTCGTGCACCAGCGGGACCCGGGCCTTGCGCCCCACCAGCGCGAACGCGTCCTTGTCGACGATCCGGTACTCCATGCTGCCGCTCCCTTCGACTGTGAGTCGGAAGGACATCCGGGGCTGGGCACGCAGCGCTGCCCGCGTACGCCGAGCTTCTCCTGGCCCCACGCCGTGCACGGCGTGGAACGCCCGGGCGAACGCCTCCGCCGAGCCGTAGCCGTAGTGCACAGCGACGTCGAGCAACGTCCGCTCCCCCGCCAGCACGTCCGCACCGGCGACGGTGAGCCGACGCCGACGGATGTACTCCGAGAGCGGCATTCCGGCCAGCGCGGAGAACAGCCGCCGGAAGTGGTACTCCGACGTCAGCGCGATCCGCGCCAGCTCCGCCACCTCGATCTTCCGGTCGAGGTGACGCTCGATGTACGTCATGGCCTCGTTGAGCCGATCCAGCACCCGGGCCTCCTTCCCTTCGAGCACCGACGTTAGGTCGCAGGGTCGGTCGCCCACCCGACATCCGATGCCCGCATCGGTCGGGTGCGGCCAGCGACCGCCGTGTCGTAGCCTGGCGGACTTTGCTTCCCGAGGAGGTCGACGTGGCCGAGTATCCGCAGGACGTCGTGCAGCGCTTCCACGGCACCCCCGAGCAGGTCGACGCCGGCCTGGTGGGCGAGCCGCCGCGGACGTGGGAGTCCGTCGTCATCGAGGAGTACGACAGGTCCTGGGCGCAGCGGTTCATCGCCGTCCGGTCGTCGCTCACCGAGGCGCTCGGCGCTCTGGTCATCGGTGTGGAACACGTCGGATCGACGGCGGTGCCGGGGCTCGCGGCCAAGCCCGTCATCGATGTCGACCTCGTCATCGAGGACACCGCCGAGGAGGCCACCTACCTCCCCACCCTGGAACGGCTCGGGTACCGGCTCGTCCTTCGGGAACCCTGGTGGCACGGGCACCGGATGCTGCTCAGCCCCGCCGAGGACGTCAACCTGCACGTCTGGCCGCAGGGTGCTCCGGAACCGGTCCGGCACCAACTTTTCCGCGACTGGCTGCGCTCGCATCCGGACGACCGGGAGCGGTACGCCGCGACCAAGCGCCGCCTCGCGCGGGACACCGCGCACCGGCCCCGCGACTACAGCCTCGCGAAGAACGACGTCATCGACGAGATCTACGCGCGCATCTTCGCCGGCTCGGACGCCGAGGTCGAGCAGGAGGGCGGTATGTCCCGGGCCGAGGGTTGATAATCCTGGCGGTCACTCTGCCGGACAAAGGGGTCTTCGATGGCGCGCTGGCACTGGGTCGTCGGGGTTGTGGCGGTGGCGATGCTCGCTGGTTGTGACACCGACGCGAACGCCACTGTCGACGCCGCGCTACCCCGCGGTGAGAGCCTCGGCGAGCTGCGTCAGCAGGCACGGGAGGCTCTGGCCCGATACGACCAGGCGGTGGTCGACGCAGGCGGCGCTGGCGCCGTCACCCCGACACCACCACCGTGGAACTCCCCGCCGGGTATCGCCATCGAGTCGGCGACCACAACCGGGGCCGGTACGCAGTTGACCGTCGACTTCACCGGCGTCTTCGGGCCGGCGACCGGACGCTGTGGCGCCGATTACCACGCGGAGTCGGTCGAGTCCGCCAATGCCGTCGTGGTCATCGTCATCGCGCAGCACCACAACAACAGCGAGGTGTGCCCCCTTCTGGGCTCCCCGCGAACCGCGACCCTCAATCTGGCACAGCCGCTGGGCAAGCGAGCGGTCCTCGACGTACGCCAAGGGCAACCGGTCCCGCTCACCCTCGGGTGAGCCGCGCCGCGTGATCAGCGCGGCGGCGGCTGCATCATGAGCCAGGTGGGTACGGGTTCCGACAGGATGCCGACCACCTCCCAGCCGGCCCGGCGGTACAGCTCGACGTTGACCGGGTTGCTGGTCTCCAGGATCGCCGGCAGGCCGTCGGCGGCGGCGCGGTCCAGCCCGGCCCGCATCACGGCACGACCCCAACCGCGTCCGGCGTTGTCCGGGTGGGTGCCCAGGACACCGAGGTACCAGAACGGGAACGCCGGCAGGGCGTCGTGCACGATGTCGTCGTAGCCCTGCACGCGGGCCAGCACGTCGGCCGGGTACGGAGAGACCTCCGGTACCGCGTGCGCAGCGGCCGGCACCGCGGCCGACTGCCCGGTCGGCGGGTCCCAGAGGGCGACCGCCGCACCCCCGTCGATCGTCCAGATCGACTTCTGGTGCACCCGCTTGTCGAAGAGGTGCCCGAAGAAGGCGGCGCAGTACCGGGGATAGGTCTCCTCGTCGGGGAACAGCCACCGCAGGATCGGATCCTTGACGAACGCTGCGACGAGCGTGTCCACAACTCTGGCGCGGTCGGCGGGCGTGGCGATGGTGATCTCGGGCGTTGTCACGGCAGTCGACACTAGTCGGGAAAAGCGCCTTGACCCTGACACGGTGGCGGGCCGGAGACTGGCCGCATGGACCTCGATGACTACCGGAAACACTCCGCGTACAGCGACCCGGGTCGGCACGGCGGGCTCCTCGACGCCGTGGCGACCGATTTCCCCACCGTGGCCGCGACCGCCCGCAACGTGATCGTTCACTACCGGGCCGGCGGCGTCGAGTTGCCCGACGACCGGCTCGACGAGGTGAACTGCCGCTGGGTGGACCGCATCCTCGACACTGACCAGTCCCGCTTTCCGGTGCCCCTCGCGGCGGAGCGTCCGGCCGTCGACCGCGTGGCAGGCTGCTGTCGGGACCACACGCTGCTCTCGGTCGCGGTGCTGCGTCAGCACGGCATTCCCAGCCGCAGCCGCGTCGGTTTCGCCTCGTACTTCGCGCCCGACTGGCACCACGACCACGTGCTGGTGGAGTACTGGAACGGCGACCGGTGGGTCTGGGCCGACCCGGAGCTCGACCCAGCCGGCGACTGGGGGTTCGACGGCTACGACATCGACCCGAAGGCAGGGCTCTTCGACTCGGCGGCGCGGGTGTGGTCGGCGTACCGGGCCGGGACGATCGACCCCGAGCGCTACGGCGTCAGCCCGGAGCTGCCGATCCGAGGCGACTGGTTCATCCACGACTACGTCCTGATCGAGCTGGCCCACCGGCAGAAGGACGAGCTGCTGCTCTGGGACGGCTTCGGCGCGATGACCGAGGACATCGCCACCGCCGACCTCACGCTCGTGGACGAGATCGCCGCGTTGTTGCTCGCCGCCGACGACGGCGACGAGACCGCGGAGAAGGCCCTCGCCGACCGGTACGCCAGCGACGCCCGACTCCGCCCCGGCCCGCAGGTGCACAGCATCTCGCCGGTCTCCGGCACCGTCAGCACTGTCGATCTGCGCGTCAGCCGAAGGTGAAGGCGTACGCCTCCACGCCGGGCTCGCCGAACGTGATCTCCAGGGTCCGCTCCCCGACCGCGCCGTTCTGGCGGACGAGCTGGTAGAGCCGGCCGTCCTGAAGTAAGCCGTTGCCGTCCTCGTCGACGTCGACGCCGTGTGACGGGCCGGGAGCGTCGCCGTCGAGCAGCACGCGGAACGGCATCGGCCCTCCCGCCCCGGGGGCCAGCACGAGATGCGCGTCGCGGGCGTGGAACCGGAAGGCGATGCCGCCGCCGGCCTGGTCCAGCACGACGTTCTCCGCCCCGATCGTCCACTCTCCTGCCAGCGCCCACTGGTTGAGGCCGAGGCTCTCCGGCACCTGGTAGGCGCGACGTTCGTCGAGCGCCGGGCCGGTCGGCGACGCGAAGTGTTCGCCGCGACTGAAACCGAGGTACGTCTCGGGCGTCCGCAGGTTGTTCCAGTCGGCCTCCGCCTCCGGGCCGAGTCCGTTGACGGGTACGGGTTCGCGCTCGATACCGAGCAGTTGCTGGAGCACCCGCTCGGACTGCTCGTAGCGTCCCTCGCCGAAGTGCTCGTCGCGGATGACGCCGTCGGTGTCGACGAAGTAGAGCGCCGGCCAGTAATGGTTGTCGAAGGCGCTCCAGATGGTGTAGTCGTTGTCGACCGCCACCGGGTAGTCGATCGATCGGGCCGCCACCGCCCGCCGCACCCAGTCGACCTCGTGCTCGAAGCCGAACTCCGGGGTGTGCACCCCGATGACCACCAGCCCGTCATCGCGGTATGCCTGCGACCAGGCACGCACGTACGGCTCCTGGCGCAGCCAGTTGATGCAGGTCAGCGTCCAGAAGTTGACCAGGACGACGCGTCCGCCCAGGTCGGCGGGGCCGAGTGGCTCGGAGTTGAGCCACTCGGCCGCCCCGTTGAGCGGGGGCAGGTGCACGGCCATCTAGCGCAGCGATCGGAAGGCGGTACGAAGCTCTTCGGAGAAGATCTTCGGCTGTTCCCAGGCTGCGAAGTGCCCGCCCACGTCGAGCTTGTTGTAGTAGATGAGGTTGGAGTACGCCTGCTCGGCCCAACTCTGTGGCGCCTCGTACAGTTCGTCGGGGAAGACGCTCACGGCGACCGGAACCTTCACGCCCTTGGCGGCGAAGAACGAGAGTTTGTTCTCCGCGTACAGACGGGACGCGGAGATCGCGGTGTTCGTCAGCCAGTAGAGCGAGATGTTGTCCAGGATGTCGTCGCGGGTGAGGCCCGCTGTGGCCCCGTCGAACACCTGCGAGATCAGGACCAGACTCTTCGCGTCGTGGTCGAGCAGGAAGGACGCCAGGCCGACCGGAGAATCGGCCAGCCCGGTCAGCGTCTGCGGACGTGTCGCCATCATGAGGGCGTAGGCGACGTGTTTCCAGACGAAGTTGGCTTCCTCGGCGGCGCGCATCTCGTCGTCGGAGAGCCCTGACGGCAGTGAGCCCATGGCGTTGTTCGCACCGGTGGTGTCGCCCTGGAACAACAGGTCGATCTCGGTGGGGATCGCACCGGGCATGTTGGTGTGGATGCCGAGCAGTTCCGGAGGCGCCTGGAGGCCCATCTGGTCGACGATGACCGCACCCCAGTCGCCGCCCTGCGCGACGAACCGGTTGTAGCCGAGCCGCTTCATCAGCTCCGTCCAGGCGGTCGCGATCTTCTGCGGGTTCCATCCCGACTCGGTCGGCTTGCCGGAGAAGCCGTGGCCGGGCAGCGACGGAATCACCAGGTGGAAGGCGTCCGACGCGCTCGCGCCGTGCTTGGTGGGGTCGGTGAGCGGCTCAATGATCTTCAACTGCTCGATCACCGAACCCGGCCACCCGTGGGTGACGATGAGCGGCATCGCGTCCTCGTGCTTCGAGCGCACGTGGATGAAGTGGATGTCCACCCCGTCGATGGTGGTCATGAACTGCGGTACGGCGTTCAGCCGTGCCTCGACAGTGCGCCAGTCGTACTCTTTCTCCCAATAGCGGGCGACGGCCTGAATGGTCGCGAGTGGCACGCCCTGCGACTGGTCGTCCACCGTTTCCTTGTCCGGCCAGCGGGTGGCCTTGATGCGCCTCTTCAGGTCATCAAGGTCGGCCTGAGGAATGTCGACCGAGAACGGTCGAATCTCCGTGGTGCCCGGACGGGTCTTGGTTTTGACAGCCATGCGTGTTTCCTCTCCGTCTAGGTTTGCGCCTCGCGAGGAGAAATCATGGGGTGAAGGCTCTGCCCGGACTTATGTGCCAATTGAGATTGGGCACGCCGCCGCCATATCTCGGAGCCTAGTGTTGGCCGACCGCGATGGTCGGCGAAGTTGACACTTGCTCAGTCGTCGGATTTGGTCGGGCAGGTGGGATAGAGACACGTCCCGTGCTGAGTCGGTCGTGTCTGGAGTGCTCATGCGGTCTCGGCCTGGAGGGCGGGACCGAGGAGGAGCCCACCGTCGATGACATACTCCGACCCCGTGATGAACGACGCGTCCGATGACGTGAGGAACAGGAGAAGACGGCTGACGTCGGTCGGCTCCCCGAGCCGGGGGATGGCGAACGGCTCGGGTGAGTAGAAGTCGGCGATTGCCGCGACTGCGCCAGCTGCCGGTTCGTGGATGAAGGCGGTCGATATCACGCCGGGGTGGATGGTGTTCACCCGGATGCGGTCGCGGCCGAGCTCGAGCGCTGCCGTTTGGGTGAGACCTCGCACAGCCCACTTGCTGGCGACGTACGGCGCGTAGTGAGCCGTACCGCCCAGGCCCATCGTCGAGGCGATGTTGACGATGGCTCCCCCTGCTGCGCGGCGTAGCGCGGGGGCGGCGGCCTTGATGCCGAGGAAGGTCCCGGTGAGGTTGATGTCGAGGATGCGCGACCACGTGGCCTGCTCCGTGTTTTCGATCGTTGCCGGCGGATTTTGGACGCCCGCGTTGTTGACGAGCACGTTCAGGGCGCCGAAGGCGCTCTCGGCGGCCAGCACAGCGGCGGACCACGAGCTCTCGTCGGTGACGTCAAGGCGGGCGAAGCGAGCGCGGGTCCCGAGCTCGTCGACGAGAGCGGCGCCACGTTCCGCGTCGATGCCGCCGATCACCACGTTCGCTCCCTCCGCGTGAAAAGCGCGCACGTGGCTGGAGCCCTGGCCGCCGGTCCCACCGGTCACGAGCACGGTCTGGTTGTCGAAGCGAGGCATCAGATGTTCCTTCGGTACCTGGGTGAATGACCGGGATCACCAGCGATGGCGGCGGCCAGTGGTGAGTCAGGCGACTCACCACTGCCCTGACACTAGGTCGGCGGCAATGGCGAGTCAAGCCACTCACCTCGTATGCTCGGTTCATGAGCAGGGTCGTGACGACGTATCACCAGCGCGTCGCCCAGGAGAAGCGCGCGCTGATCGTGACGGCCGCGACCGCGCTGTTCCTCGAGTTGGGCTACGACCGGACGTCGCTGGCGCAGATCGCGGAGCGCTCGGGCGTTTCGCGGGCCACGCTGTTCAAGCAGTTCCCGAGCAAAGCGGCCCTGTTCGACGCCATCGTCACCGAGTCCTGGGCAACAGCTGACGAAGAGGACCCGCCGCCAGCAGGCAACGTCGTCGACGGGCTCAGCACCATCGGTCGCCGCTACGCCAAGCTGTTGAGCCAGCCCCAGATGACCGACCTGTTCCGAATCGTCATCGCCGAGCTGCCGCGGTTCCCCGAGCTGGCCCAGGCGCAGTTCTCGCACGGGAAGTTGCCCTACTTCGAGTCCGTACGCAGCTACCTCCTCACAGAACACGAGGCGGGAACGGTGCGGGTCGAGGACGTGGACCTCGCAGCCACCCAGTTCCTGGGCATGATCTCCAACTACGTCTTCTGGCCGACACTCCTGGTGCCGGGCTGGGAGGTGAGCGCTGAACGCGTCGCTCAGGTAGTCGACGAGGCCGTCCGCACCATCGCCGCCCGGTACGCCACGACTGGACCAGAGGCGTCCACCAACTGATCCCGCTGACCGCGACACAGTCCCCGCAGCCACAAAGCTGATGCCTAACGCAATCGAGGCCGTCGGCAACAAGGACATTTGCGGGCCGGTCACGGGCGTCCAGGGGCAGCGACCGCGTGTTCGGCGGCTCGGCTGACCTGCTCCCAACCCGCCCAGGTGTCCATCCGCCGACGGGAGATGTCGAACGCCAGGTCGTACACCATGCTGCCGAGCAGGAGCCGCAGCGGCGGGTCGTCGCTGTCGACAAGTCGCAGCAACGCCTCGGCGGCCAGGCGGGGTTCGCTGTCGATCGAGCCTTCCGCCCACTGGCGCTCCAGTTCGGCGCGCAGTGGCGCGTAGGCGTCCATCGGGGTGGTGGCGCTCAGACTGGTGTAGAGGTCGGTCCAGTAGCCGCCCGGCTGCACGATGCTGACGGTGATGTCGAAGGTCGCCGCCTCCACCGCCAGCGCCTCGCTCATGCCTTCCAAAGCGAACTTGCTCGCGCTGTAGAGGCCGGTGCTCGGGAAGCCGCCGAGCGCCGCGATGCTGGAGACCTGCACGATGTGGCCGGACCGTTGGGCGCGCAGGTGCGGCAGCACGGCCTGACCGACCCAGAGCGCGCCGAAGAAGTTGACCTCGAACTGGGCGCGTGCCTCGGCCTCGGTGAACTCCTCGATCATGCCCATGGACAGGGTGCCGGCGTTGTTGACGACGATGTCGAGCCGGCCGAAGTGCTCGACGGCGGTGTCCACGGCGGCGATGACCGCCGCCCGGTCGGTCACGTCGAGGGTCAGGGCCAGCAGCTGGTCGGCGTACTTCTCGTCGAAGTCGGCCTGGGCGATGGTCCGGGCGGCGGCGACCACCCGGTCACCCCGGTCGAGTGCGGCGGCGGCGAAGGCGCGGCCCAGGCCGCGGCTGGCGCCGGCGATGAACCAGGTACGCATGCGCTTCTCCTCATTTCAAGACGAGACGGTCCGTCTCGCGATGGACCGAGGCTAGGCGCGCGACAACACCGCCGTCAAGACGAGACGGTTCGTCTCGCGAACTGATATCGTTCGGCCCATGACGCCCAACACGGCCCGGCGGCGGGAGACCTCCCGGCGTGCCATCCTCACCGCGGCCTTCGACCTGCTCCAGGAGACGGGGTACGCGAAGCTCAGCATCGAGGGCATCGCCGCGCGGGCCGGCGTCGGCAAACAGACCATCTACCGCTGGTGGCCGTCGAAGGGCGCTGTCATCTTCGACGCCTTCCTCATGCTCAGCGAGGCCACCGAGGGTGGGCCGCCGACGCTGCCGGACACCGGCGACCTGGCGGCGGACCTGACAGTGGTGCTGCGCGCCACGGTCGAGGAGATGAACGATCCCCGGTACGAGCAACCGATGCGCGCGCTGGCCACCGAGATCGCGCTCGACCCCGAGCTGGCCGCGGCGTACGCCGAACGGTTGGACGGGCCGCTGAAGGAGGCCAAACGGCAACGCCTACGCAACGCCCAGCAGGCCGGGCAACTCGCCGACGACGTCGACCTCGACGTGGCGGTGGACCTCATCTGGGGTCCGCTGTTCAGTCGCTGGCAGCAACGCAGCGGGCCGCTCACCGCCGAGTACGCCGACCTCGTCGTCACCACCGCCCTCAACGGACTGCGCCCCCGCCGATCGGCCGAGTGACTAGCCCTGAGACGCGTACACGTCGGGGAGCACACGCGCTGCCGGCCGGCCGAACTGTCAGAGCATTTCGGCGCGGTATACGGGAGCCAGCTCGGCTGCGCGCTGCCGGCGTTCCGCTTTCTCATCGTCGGTGAGCCGTGGCGGCGGCGCGTCCTTGCTCGCGACCTTGTCGCCGACGCGCAGGAAGTATTCGTCCTGAGCCGCTGGGGTGCACATGCACAGCATGCGGGCGGGAGCGCCGGAGACGTTGCGGAAGTTGTGCGGGGCGTTGGCCGGGATGTTCACGGTTGACCCGGCCCGCACGCTGCGCTTCTCGTCGCGGAACGTGAACTCGATCTCGCCCTCGAGGATGGTGAACATCTCCTCGAAGTCGTGCCGGTGTGGCGGCGGGCCGCCGCCGTCGGGCACGCGCATGTCGATGAGGCAGTACTGCCCGTTGGTCTGCTTGCCCGTGATCAGGATGGCGTAGTTGCCCCCGGCGAGGGAGATGTAGGTGGTCGCGGGGTCGTCGGGGCTGGCCACCGTCAGTGTTCGGGTCGGGTCGTCGTCCGGGATGCCAGGAATGGCGCTGTCGAAGGCAGTCATGCTGCTTGTCCCCCTTGGTGTAGTTCTTCGAATTGAGGGCTCGCGCACGAGGAGTGCGCGTCAGGCCAGGGGTTGGCGGCCGTGGGAGCCGTCACGTCGCGCTGCGACGTAGGCAAGGCTGCCGTCAGGACCTTCTCCCAGTTCACGACGCCGGCGCTTCAAGGAGCACGCCTCACCGTTGGTCCAGGGGCGCGCTGCACTCATGACTCGCATCCTAGGGACTCCGTTACGGCGAGGTGCCGCAACCGAACTGAGCGGGACGGTCCGCTTGGGCGTTGTTGCGCTGCCGCGACGTGCTGCGGCAACATCAGGCGCCGTGACGGCACCAGGCACGGCCCCGGACAACGACACCCCGGCCGGCGAGACCGGCAGGCCTCGGTTCAGTCGGCGGGTCCGGCACTGGCTGGCCGGTGCTGGCATCACCGCCCTGGCCGCCGTTCTGGGCATCACCCTCGCCGTGCGCGGAGGCGCCACCCCGGCCTGCGCCGCGCCACCGACGGGCAACGCCGTCCACAAAGGAAAGGCCAGCTTCTACGACGCGGGCCGCTCGGGCGGCAACTGCTCCTTCCCCGGCCCGCCGGCGGACCGCCTCTACGTGGCCCTCGGCGCATCCCAGTACTCCGGATCGGCGGCCTGCGGCAGTTACCTGGAGGTGAGCGGCCCGAAGGGCAAGGTCCGGGTGATGGTGATGGACCAGTGCGGCGGCTGCGGACCCAGCAAGATCGACCTGTCCACCGAGGCGTTCAGCAGGATCGCGGACCGTTCTCAGGGCATCGTGCCCGTGACGTACCGGGCGGTGGTGAACCCACCGCTCGACGGAGGGCTCACCTTCCGGATCAAGGGCGGTGCCTCGAAACACTGGTTCGCGGTGCAGGTCGGCAACCACGGCAACCCACTGCGCTCGGTCGAGGCGAAAGGGCCGGGCGGCGGCTTCCGCAAGGCCGCCCGGCAGAGCGACAACCACTGGGCCATCGAGGGCGGGATCGGCCCCGGGCCGTACAGCATCAAAGTCACCGACGTGTACGGACGCCAGGCGACTGCCACCGGCATCCGCCTGGTCACCAAACAGGTGCAACGCAGCACGGCCACCCTCGCCAGCGCCTCCCCCACACCCAGCGACTCACCGTCGGCCCCGCCGAGCCCCAGCGCTGCGCCCTCACCGACTTCAACGGAATCGGTCGCACCCACGACGACAGTCGAAGCCCTCGCCGGTGCCGCGCCCCTCGACCGCCCCCGCTGCTGAGCGTCTGCACGGTCAGGGAGCCCACCGCCTTGCCGTCGGTCGAGCCCGGGCGACCGTTGATCCACTCGGCTTTCAGGAAGTCGGCCCTTCCCCAGCCGTCGGACACCCCGATCTCATGAAAGCCGAGTGGCAGGGCGAATCTGGGTTGCGTCAGGACCGGTAGCGACCGAGCATCGCCGTGTGGATGCCGTGGTGCAGTGGGTTCGTACGTCGTGGACCAGACGTTCGCGCGGCGGAGTCGAGGCGACCCGGCGTAACGCCGTACCGGTGTCGTTCCCCCTGCCGGCGCGGGCGGCGCCGCTCACCCAGGAGATCACCGTGGCGGAGGCCGATGGCTTCGAGCCTCGCGAGGGCCTGAGCCGCCCGACGTACCGGAGCGAGGTGCGTCTCCGGCTGGCCGACGGCCGACTCCGCGTTGACCTGCTGGCGTCGGCCTGGGGCATGCCGCGCCGTCACCGCCGGCCGCCTGCGGTGCGCCTCGCCGAGGGCGAATGGCTGCGCTGGCAGATCAACTACCGGTTCGTCGGGATGAGTGGTGGTGCGTGGCTGTACCGCTTGGACACGCTCAACCTGGCCCATGGCGCTGTTCCGGCTGACACCTTCCTCGGCGAACCGACCCGGTTCATCGACGAACGCGCACACATCTGGTAGCTGCGACCGCCCCGCCTCAGTCCCCGTACCCGCCGGGTCTCCGACCGGACGTTCCCGCACGGTATCTGCCGCGCTTGACGACAAACGCGCGAACCGCAGTTGTCGATGAACGGATATCGCAACTGTCAGCGTTCGATCAGTTCGATCGGTAAATCCCAACAGCGGGCTACGGCCGGAGGATTGCTGCAGGCATTGCTGAAGCCGACCGAGCCGCACAATGATGAAGAGGCTTCACCTCGGCATCCACTGGCGACTGACGCAGTAATGAATGCCGCTGTCGGGGTACCGACTCAACCTCTCCATATCAGCGCGCGCCGTGAAACCATCCGCCGTGCAAGGTGGAGTGTGGCGTCAATCGAGGGGGGGGTTTCCTTTGTTACTCGAGGTACCTCTTGACGATGGTACATCGATCTTGGTGGAGATCGATCAACCCGACGGTGGGCCGGTCAAGGTGGGGCGGGAAAAGATTGTCTCCCGTGCGACGCAGACCTTTCAGGATGCGCTCGATCCAATTATCAGAATGGCCACCGGCGTCACCGACAAGCTGCGGGAGTCCAACCCCGGGGAGATCAGCGTGGCGTTCGGTGTCAAGTTCACCGCCGAATCCGGGATAGTTCTCAGCAAGATCGCCAGCGAGGCGAATCTGACAGTGACAGTGCAGTGGGACACAGCCAGACCCCCCGCCGCCCGATGACGACAACGCCGCCGGGCCGACCCGCCTTCGACGTACGTCCCGGGGTGGTCCAGGTGATCGACGCTGCCGGCGCCGTCGTCGGGGCCGGGTGGGTGGCGCGGCCCGGCTTGATTGTGACCTGCGCCCACGTGGTGGCGCAGGCCGGTGGTGGCCCGGGCCAGGACATCCTCCTGCGCGCTTATCCACATGCCGCTGATCCGGGTACATCAGTGTTGGCAGGTGTCGTGGACCCGGCGTCGTGGCGCGGGCCAGAGGACGAGGACGTCGCGTTCGTCACCGTCGCCGGGGCGCCCACCAGCATGCTGCCGTTGCTGCTCGATCACGGACGGCCGGCCGACGGCCGGAGCGTAGTTCTCTTCGGCTTCCCGACGCAGGCGCTCGACCGCGGTCACCACGGCTTTGGCACGGTCGGCGGCGACGTCACAGGAAACGCGGGTCAGCGACTGCTCCAACTCACCGGCTGCCATGAGGTCACCAGCGGGTTCAGCGGCGGTCCCGTGGTCGATGGCGTCACCGGTCGAGTCATCGGGATGGTCGACAGCGTACCGGGGAGCGATCCGCTGGGCCGTGGAAGGACCACGGCGTACGTCACGCCCGTACAGACCCTGGTGGAGCTGTGGCCTGGCCTGCCGGTCCCGGAGACGCACTCTCCGTTCAACGGTCTCGAGGCGTTCACCGAGGATCGCGCGGCCTGGTTCGTCGGCCGCGACAATGCGGTGTCCGATGTCCTGACAGCGCTCGGACACAGTCGCCAACTCCTTGCGCTGCTCGGGCCGTCCGGCAGCGGTAAATCCTCGCTGGCGCTCGCCGGCGTCTGCCACGCTCTGGCCGAAAACGGTTTACCCGGCAGTTCAAGCTGGGGTCGAGTCGTCGTCCGGACCTCCGACGATCCGTATGCCCGACTCGCCGAGGCTGGGCTGGACGATCCGGCTGGGCAGGGCCTCGCCGCCGCCACGCGGGCCTGGCTCGCGGCGCATCCCTGGCACGACCGGATGGTGATCGTGCTCGACCAGTTCGAGGAACTCTTGGCACAGCCGGTCGACGGTGATGCCGCGCGGTTCCTCGCCGAACTGTCCGACCTCGCCGATCAGGCGCCGACAGTGACGATCCTGCTCGTCGTCCGGGACGACTTCTATGCGCAGTTGACCGCGGCGGCGCCGGTGTTGACGCGGGCCAAGGTCGATGTCGCGGCCGCGCTGACCCGGTCCGAGCTGACTGCCATCGTCGGTGGCCGTAACGGCGTCGCCGAGCTTGTCGAGCCAGGCATCGTCGAGCGGATCGTCGGCGATGCCATCGCGGCCTGCCCAGCCGTCGGTGTCAGCGGGGTCGCCGCACTGACGGTCCTGCCCCTGCTTGAGTTCACGTTGACCATGTTGTGGCACGAGCGGCACGACCGGAGTCGGCACGGCCTGCTCACCCACGACGGCTACGAGGCACTCGGTGGCGTAACCGGGTGTCTGGCCCGCTGGTGCGACGACACGATGGCAGAGATCGCTGAGATGCAGGGCGACACGGTCACGGCTGCCGCCCGGATGCTGACTGCGCTGGTGCGCTCCCCTGACCGCTTGACCGGCGCGCCCATGGTGCGTCGGCCGCGGCCGAGGACCGAGCTGCAGGAGATCGGCGCCGGGGACTCGCGTCGGGTGCGTACCTGGCGGCCGTGGCGGCGTGAACGAGCTGCTTCGCCTCCGATCGACGCGGCCCGAATTCTCGACCTCCTGACCCACAGGAGGATCGTCGTCACCGGCCGTAACGCGGCCGGCGACGCAGTAGTGGATCTGGTCCACGACTCCCTCATCACCAACTGGCAGCAGCTTCGGGGATGGCTGACCGATCATCAGCGATTCCTGGAGTGGCAGGACAGCATGGAGCCCGCGCTCGCCGACTGGCTCGCCCACACGCACGCCCAGCCCGGGTCGACGTTCCGGCGCTGGCGAGGCCGCGATCTCCTGCTGACGGGTCGGCGCCTGACCGAGGCTGAGCGGTGGCGCGATCACGGCGACCTGCGGCCCGGTCTGGCGGACCTGGTCGACCAGAGCCGCCGCCACCGTCGGCGCCGCCGACGCCGTGCGGCCACAGCCGCGGTCGCTGTCGTCACGCTCGGAATCGCCGCGACCGGAATCATCACGGAACAGAAGGCTGAACAACAACGCACCGAGCTGGTCAGGGCCGCCGGTGACCTGCTGCTCGAGGGAGCCGACGCACGCCGGTTGGACCAGCCCGGCGAGGCCGTGCGGTGGGGGCTGACCGCATATTGGGCCTACAACGCTGGGCAGCGGGAGAAGCTCGACCTGGCCCGCCGCGAACTCGTCTCGTCACTCGCCGCGTCGAGCTACCGCGGCCAGGTGCCCGGTGCCGAACGACAGGCGATGGTGGGTGCAGGGGGCCAGAACTGGTTACTCGTGCTCGAGACCGATGGCACCGTGGCCCTGCGGGACGAGGAGGACGTTGGACGCCGGTTCGATCTCGGGGTTGACCTGAAGGACTTCGCCGTCGCGACATTTGTCCCACCCCGCAAGCTGCTCGCGCTGGTGTCGACGACCGGAACCCTGCGGCTGTGGAACCTGGCCGACCGGGCACAGCCCAGCCTGGTCAGTACCCGGGCAACCGACGACGGGATCACCGCGATCGCCGCCGCTCCAGACGGGAACCGGCTCTTCCTCGGCGATGAGCACGGCGCGGTGTCGGCGTGGACGATCGAGCGTGAAGCGGCGCCTGAACGCCTGTCCGGCAGCCGTGCCGACCCCGCAGTCAGGGTTCGAACCCACGCGGGAATGGACGGCGGTTCCATGAGCGTCAGCAGCACCACCGACACGCCCGCCGTGACCGACATGGCCGTTCGCCCCGATGGTCGGACCCTGGTCACCGTGACCACCGGTAACAGAGCCAGCCGGCGCGACGGCGGGCAGGTCCCATCCGTCATATCCGGGGCTGCCACCACGTGGTCGGTGTCTGCCGCCGGCCGGATCAGGCCGAGCGGGACACGCCTCCTGCCGCCACTGTCGGCGGCCGAGAGGTCCAGCACCGACAGTGCAGGCGAACCCGTCGTCAAGGCAATGCGGCTGGCACCGGATGGCAGGAGCGTGGCCATCGGCGGAAACACCTCTGCCATGCTCGTCGCTGCCACCAGCAAGGAGGCCCTGCACAAGCCGACAAGCGTGCTGGGTCTGTTCGGGAAGTACAACCCCGATGTGCAGGCACTGTCGTTCAGCGACGACAGCCGCTTCCTGGCGATGACCGGCGCCGACCAGACAATCAGCGTCTGGGAGGTAGCGGAATTGGCGCAGCCCAGGCGCGTGAACACGCTGGCGAACGCCGGCCTGGACACTGCGGCTGTGCCGTCGTTCAGTGCCGACGGACGCACGCTGTACGTCCGGCAGCCCGACGGCGCGATCGCCCGCTACCGGACGGAGGGCGTCGCTACCCGGTTGACGACGGTCCTGCTTCCAGAAGGCGCTCGCCTGGCCTGGATGCCGGCCAACCCCACTCGACACAGCTTGCCGAAGTACTACTCCAAAGGAGGGCCACCGACAGTGGCGACCGAAGCGCCGCAGAGACGGCTCGCGGTCATCGGCAACACCGGGCTGAGCGTGTGGAGCACCGATCCGGGCAACCGGCCGCTGGCGGAGTTGAAGGACCAGGACGAGGTCACCGCGCTCGACCTCACCGCCGACGGCACGCTACTCGCCGTCGGCACGAGAACCGGCGGGGCATCGCTGATCGACCTCACTGATCCTCGGCGGCCTCAGCAGCTCGGAGGGGTCAACCCATTCCTCGGCGTCGTCTTCAATTCCGGCCAGACCACGCTGCCGTCGTGGGTCTTGGAGCAGGTGTCCCTCAGCCATGATCGGCAGATGCTCGCCGTCGGCACAGGAAATTTCGGGATCTATGTGTACGACATCACCGACGTACGCAAGCCGAGACTGCGTGCCCGCCTGGCCGGGCCGGGGGGAACCGTCCGGGCGCTTCGCTTCAGTCCGGACGACAGCGCCCTTCTGGCCGGCAGCAGCAACGGCCCTCTGTGGATCTACCGCAGTCGGGACATACCCGCTGCACCTTCGCCCAGTCCGCCGACTGCGACCGGCGCGCCGAGCCCGTCGCAGGCTTCTTCCGCCGCAACGCCGACCGCAACAGCTCGCTCCGAACCCACGTCACTGCCGCCCGCCGAGATAGCACCGATCGTCGTACCGCTTGACAGCGCCAACCGCGACATCCGAGCCGCCGCGTACAGCGCCGCCACCCCCCTGCTCGCCACCGCCGACAGCGGCGGCGCAATCAGCCTGTGGGACTCCTCAGACACCATGGAGCCTCGCCTGTTGGGAACACTGCACGGGCCGCTGGACGGTGTGGCGTCGGTAGCGTTCGATCACACCGGGCTGCTGCTCACCGCTACGGACGGCAATCGCCGGGCGGCCGCATGGTCCGTCCGTGAGCTCGCCGAAATGGTCGTCGAGGCACCCGACTACGCCTGTCGACTCGTCGGGGGTGGCCTCCGCGAGCAGGAATGGCGGCAACGACTGCCATCCGCCTACCCCTACCGGGAGCTCTGCGGGCAATGACATGGCCTCACGACGCGCCGTACCATCCAGCGATGATCTCGGAGACCTTCGATACGCGCGGCGGACTCACCTACGTTGACCGCCTCGACTTCACCCGGGGCGACACGCTCAGGGCTGTCCAACGAATGGTCTGGCCGACGGTGCGGTTGCACGCCGACCACAGCACGGTGACCTTCACGTCGCGTACCGGGTCGGACACCCTGGAGCACTTCTACGTCGCCGCGGTGGCGCACCATCCGTTTCACCGGCGGTTCCCGCTGCCGGCGACCGCCGTCGCCTTCGAGGTCGAGGAGCGCGACCAGGTCCTGCTCTTCTGGACTCCCCGCGTCGGCGCGGTCCTGCGGGCACTCGAGAAGCTGGGCTGGGACGCCGAACAGCCCGAAGTCTGAAGGATGCACAACGCGGCGTCGATGCCACGGATGAGAGCTGTGGTAGCGGACGGGCCGGCGTCTAGCATTGGCCGGTGTAACGGAAGGGTCGTTGCACCTGTGCCGCATGGGCTGCTCACCCCCGCGACGATGGCAAGTTCCTCAGTCCTTGGGTTCGGTGCCGATAGGGCTGGAGCTTGTTGACGTCTTAGGGACGGGCAAGAGATCAGCGCTGGTAATGTCCGCTCTCGCCGTGGCTTGCAGTCGCCAAATCAGTTCGCCATACTCCTCTGCATCGAATTCTCTCCCTTCATAGGCAACTGCGGTTACATACATGAGAATATCGCTCGCTACATCCAGAACGGGTCGGTCTCCAATAAGGAGGACTCGCGTAAACGCATGCCAGACCTCGTCCCGCGCATCCGCCGCCGTCTCATCTGTCGGATGAATTCTCAGCGCCCGACGAGCGTGACCAGCGGCGACATAGAACGCAGAATATGCCTCAATCCTCTCCTTGTGGAGCCTAAACCGATCCTCCCGGTCACACTGCTCGTCACGTATGCGCCGAGCCTCCTTGGCTTGAGTACGCCAAGCGAGCAGAGTTCCCGTGGTTCCGATCAGGCCACCAACTCCAGCCGACAAAAGGGAGTCCCAAAGAGCCATTGAGCCTCCCACACTCGTTCGGCTTGCCCACCTGCCTCCAGTCTGAGGCTGATGCCAGGAAGTGGCAACGATCAACATTGACAATGAACTTCTCTACTCAGGACCAGCGCCAGCCGCATGCTCGATTGCGGCAGCAGACAACCGCCATGACCCGCATCCCACTCCGTCGCCAGTCTGGATGACCTGGCAGCGGCAGGGGCCCTCCCCACGACCCGCTGTCGTCACCGTGCGCAGCGGACGCCTGCCGGATGAGTACGGCAGGTGACGAAAGAGAGAAGGGACACCCTCCGAGGCCCGTTGACATGCGTTTCGAGCGAGTGACAGCGTTGTCATCGACTCATTTCCTCCATTTGAGACGAGGAGCGCATCTTGCTCTATCGGAACTCACACCGTCGCCGCGCGACAGCAGCCGCCGCAGCCGGCATCCTCATCACCGGACTGGCGCTCGCCCCGTCCGCGCCGGCGCAGGCGAGCCGCCACCGGGCCCAGGACGACGCCGTACGCTCGGGTGACGCACGTTTCGAGGTGCTGTCCCCGACGCTGATCCGCACCGAGTACCAGAAGGACGGCAGGTTCACCGACGCCGCCACCTTCAACGCCGTCGGGCGCGATGATTTCCCCCGGACGCGGTTCACGAAGCGCGTCGACCACGGTTGGCTCACCATCGACACCGGCGCGATGACGGTGCGGTACCGGGTTGGCTCGGGCGCGTTCACCGCCGACAACCTCACCGTGCAGCTCAGGGCCGGCAAGCAGACCGTGCAGGGCCAGCCGTGGGCCGGCCACACCGCCCCGGCCTGCGCGTTCGGCGCGCTCTGCGAGGCCGAGTCGCTACAGCTCAACGGCCCCGGCGTGGCCACCGACCACAAGGGGCACACCGGGCGTGGTTTCGCGGCCGGCTTCGCCGCGGCCGGCGACTCGGTCACCTTCGCGCTCGACGCCCCGGCGGCCGGCACGAAGCAGCTCACCGTCCGCTATGCCAACAGCACCGGCGGCGACGGCCAGAACGTGGACCGCACCCTGACTGTTCGGGTCGACGGCGACGCCGGCCACACGCTGACGCTGCCGCCCACCGCCAACTGGGACACCTGGGGCCTGGCCACCGTGCCGGTCGACCTCACCGCAGGCCGGCACGAGATCAGCGTCGTGCGGGGTCCCAACGACTCCGGCAACGTGAACGTCGACAGCCTCGCGGTGGTCAACCCGGGTGATCCGTTCCCGGCACCGACCCCGCCCCAGCCGCAACCCCTGCGGTTCGGCACGCTGGGAGAGGCCGAGACCGGCGCGCTGACCGGCGGCGCGAGGCCCGCGAACGACCACAACGGCGCATCCGGTACGGGATTCCTGGCCGGCCTGGAGAGCACCACCTCCGCCGACGCGCTCACCGTCACGGATGTTCCGTCCGCCGGTGACTACCAGGTGCAGATCCGCTACGCCAACGGTCAGGCCGGTGCCCAGCCGAGCCAGACACGCACCATGTCGGTCACCGCGGGAACGGCCGCTCCGGTCACGGCGACCCTTCCGCCGACCAGCGGGTGGGACTACTGGAACACCGTTTCCGTGCCGGTCCACCTCGACCGGGGCACCAACACCGTGACGCTGGGCTGCCCCACGGACGCCAGCTGCAACGTCAACGTCGACACGGTCGCCGTCACGGGCAAGGGCTTCCCACTGCTCGCCCCGCACGCACCGCTCGGCGGCTACCGCCGGGGCCTGGACGGCGTGACCGGCTCCGCGCTCACCGCCCCGGGCCTGCTGTACCAGGACGGCTGGTATCTGCTCGACGACTCAGCCTCGGCCCTGAGCACCACCAAGCCCCGGCCCGCGCCCGAGCAGGACGGCTACGTCTTCGCGTACGGGCAGGACTTCACCCGTGGCCTGAAGGACCTGTCGACCCTGACCGGGCCCACGAAGCTGCTGCCGAAGTGGGCGTACGGGGTGTGGTACTCCGAGTACTACGACCGCACCGCCACCGAGTTCCAGGAGCTGGTGGCCCGGGCGAAGGCCGAAGGCGTACCCCTTGATGTTCTTGTTCTCGACACGGACGTCAAGGCGCCGGACAAGTGGAACGGCTGGAGCATCGACCCCACCCGGATCCCCGACCCGAAGGCGTTCTTCGACTGGGCCAGGAAGCAGGGCCTGCACACCGGCATCAACATCCATCCCAGCATCCTCGGCTCGGACCCGAAGTTCGCGCAGGCGCAGGCCACCGCGAAGGGCAAGCTCCAGCGCGTCGGCTGCAACGGCGGCCCCGACTGCTACACGTTCGACTTCGGCGACCCGGACCAGCTCACTGCATACATGCAGCTGCACGACGGGATGATCCCGAAGGGCAGCAAGGGCCCGGACCTGTGGTGGCTGGACTGGTGCTGCGACAACACGACGTCGTCGCTCGCCGGCGTGACCGGTGACGCGTGGATCAACCAGCAGTACGCCGACAAGACCGGCTTCGCCTTCTCCCGGGCGTACGGCTCGTTGCAGGCCGGCGGCTACAGCAGCCCCACCCCGGTGTCGACCGGCCCGTGGGCCGACAAGCGCACCACCCTGCACTTCACCGGCGACACCACCTCCGACTGGTCGACCCTCCAGATGGAGGTCGGCTACACGCCGGGCGAGTCGGCCGCGACCGGGCTCGCCGCGGTCAGCCACGACATCGGCGGGCACACCGGCGGCCTCCAGGAGCCGGGCAGCGAACCGGGCAGCACCAAGCTGCCCGACGACCTCTACACCCGGTGGGTCCAGTTCGGCACGTTCCAGCCCATCGACCGGCTGCACTCCAACCACAGCGACCGGCTGCCCTGGCAGTACGGCCCGGAGGCCAACAAGTCGGCCAAGAAGTTCCTCAACCTGCGCAAGGAACTGCAGCCGTACACCTACGCCGCCGCCAAGGATGCCACCCGCACGGGTACGCCCATCGTCCGCTCGATGTACCTCGCGTACCCGAACGAGCAGGCCGCGTACGCCACCGCCGGCTCCCAGTACCTCTACGGCCCGGACTACCTGGTGGCACCCGTGACGACGCCCGGCACCACCGCCACCACGTCGGTGTGGTTCCCGCCGGGCGACAACTGGACGGACATCTTCACCGGGAAGACGTACCGGGGCGGTACCACGCAGAACATCACCACCACGCTGGACACCATGCCGGTGTTCAAGAAGCACTGACGTTCCAGGGATCCGAACGCCGGCCGGGTGGGGGCAACCCACCCGGCCGGCGTCCTTTCGTTCAACGTCCGTGGGACCGGCGGGCCCGCGACAACCAGCCGAGGAACCTGGCGTGCAGCGCGGGCAGGTCCGGGCGCAGCCCCAGGCCGTACATGTCGTCGGTCGCCTCCTGCATCGACGCGGCCAGGTAGAACGCCAGCGCGATCGAATGACCGTAGAACTCGGTCACGAGGGCGAGCTGAGCCGGGCCACACGGCCAGGGCGCGGCGCAGTTGCGACACAGCCACGCCGGGCGCATCGGCAGGTGCGGGGTCATCCGACCCGCACCGGACGTCGGCGGCGTCTGGCCGGCCTGGTCGGTGTGATGGGCAGGGGTTGCAGCCGCACGCCGGCACGCATCACGTACAACTCGCGGTGGGCGACCGCGTCGCCCGCCGCGTTCAGCTGGTAACCCTCAACCCAGACCCAACCGTGGTACGTGTGCCGCTCGGGCAACTCGCGAATGACGCGTACGAAAATCGGTCGCAGGAACTGCACGCTCGCGGCGGCGGTCAGGTGGATGACGTCGCCGGCCCTCATCTTCCCGATCTTCTCGGGTTTGTCGTCGGGCACGGTCTCCCCTTGGTGCCGTTGGGAAGGGGCCGCTCCCGTGAGTGCTCGCCCGCCGGGAGCGGCCCCGCTGCGAACGCGACCACCGGATCTCGTGGGCCTGCCAGCCGCGCCGCCTGGTGACACTCTGCTGCGGAGACCACTACGCTCGGAAGGTGCTTCCGGCGTCCGGGCCAGAGCTGGCAGAACAGGTCCCAGACGTGTGGCATGCCGGGTAGTCGATCTCCGATTTGAGGAGCGTTGCGTGGCTGACGTACCGAGTCCCCTCGCAGAATTCATCGTGAGCGAGATCCGCCGCGCTCGTGGAGCGTCCGGGATGACACAAGAGTCGTTCGGCCGGGCAGCGGGCTTCAGCGCCTCTCATGTCAGCGCTGTGGAGAGCGGCACCCGAGCGCTGACGATGGACTTCATCCGGGGAGCCGACCGCGCGTTCAACAACGATGGGTTGTTCGGACGCCTGGTGGTGAAACTCGGCGCACCGTCTTGGTTTCTGCCGTGGCTGGACGCCGAACGCGGCGCTCGACAGCTTCGCCTCTTCGAGCCACTACTGATCCCGGGCCTACTCCAGACCGAAAACTACGCCCGCGTCGTGATGCGGTTGAACGACCTCATGTCCGCCACTGAGGTCGACCAGCAGGTAGGCGCTCGCATGAGCCGACACAAGATCCTCACCGGTGACAGCCCACCGCAGGTGGTGGCAGTGCTGGATGAGTCCACGCTTCGCCGCGCGGGGGACGAGCACGCCGGCATCATGGCCGAGCAGGTCGCTCACCTCATCACCGTCGCCGAGCTGCCCCACGTTCACGTCCACGTGGTTCCGGCGGGCGCTGGCCTGCACATCGGGCTGTCCGGGCCTTTCGCGTTGGCGCGGGCCGGCGACGGGGCCTGGATCGGGCACCTCGAAAATCAGCTGGGCGGGATCGTAGTTGACACCGAAGATGGGCTACATACTCTTCAGACGAGGTGGGAGAACGTGAGGAACGAAGCACTCCCGCGCCGACAGTCCAACGAGCTGATGAAGGAAGTGCACAGCCATCATGGACCTCACT
This sequence comes from Micromonospora sp. NPDC005553, assembly GCF_042871765.1. Classification (NCBI taxonomy): domain Bacteria; kingdom Bacillati; phylum Actinomycetota; class Actinomycetes; order Micromonosporales; family Micromonosporaceae; genus Micromonospora; species Micromonospora sp. NPDC005553. The sequence goes on from NZ_JBIAJD010000008.1 coordinate 34,761, forward strand.
AACGCCATCTGGCGCAAGTCCCGGCGCAGCGGATCGTCCGGGGGCAACTGCGTCGAGGTCGCCGACAACCTGCCCGGTGTAGTTGGTGTACGGGACAGCAAGGACACTGCGGGCCCGGCACTGACCTTCGGACCGGCGGCTTGGCGGGCGTTCGTCGCTCAGGTCGGCGCGCGGCCCTAAGCAAGGTCAAGCGCGCGAAGGGCTTTGCGCCGGGTCAAAGTGCCGCAACCGACCACGTCCCAGATCACCGCGCTGCTGCGCCGGCAATCCATCGACCTGCTGAAGGAAGTGTGAGAGCCCTCATGGACCTCAGTAACGCCAGATGGCGCAAGTCCAGCCGCAGCGGCGCGAGCGGCGGGAACTGCGTCGAGGTGGCAAGCAACCTGCCCAGCGCAGTGGCCGTCCGCGACTCGAAAGACATCGCCGGACCATCACTGACCTTCGCCCAGGCCGCTTGGGCTGCGTTCGTCTCGCAGCTCGCCAAGCGGCCGTTAACGACCCAGGAATATAGGAGCAATTGAATCTGTCCAAGGCGGGCGCGCTTCGGGTTGGGCTGATTGTGCTGTTGCTACCGCGGTTTAAACATGGCGATCACGATTAGGGCGAAGAAGGAGATCGCCAAGATCACCCAGCCGACGTTTATTGCGAGGTCGATTACCACGCCCCGGGTACCGGGAATCAGCAGAAGGATGACGATGCCAACTAGGAGCCCCCGCAGCGGTGAGGGCTTCCTCTTCCCGGCTTCGCTCTTCGATGTGCTCATCTCCGCATATCCTCCTAGGCGAACCGGCGTCGACGCCGCAGCAGACGTGTTGCGGAAATGACCGAGTGCAAGCATTTGTAATTGGCGGCAGCATTCAGGACGCTAGCGGGTTCGGAGATCGCGAGTAGTACCGATACGCCGCCTTGACCTGACCCACCCAGAAGTCCATCTTCGCCGACTTCGATGGGTTCCTTCCAAGTAACTGCATCCTGATCGCAAGTGCGTAGAACCCAGGACCTGCGTCGTTGGCATCGAGGTACCGCACTAGAGCAGAGATCATCAAATTCGTAGCGGGATAATTTCGCTCCACGATTAAGCCCAGTAGGTGTCCCATAGCAGCTCGCTCGTCCTCACGGTCGAAGTCGAAACCTGGGATCCCTGTTCGGTGCACCAACGTGGCGTTTAGCTCCGTATAGGTCGTAACATTTTCAAGCCGTGCACGTTGAACGATGAAGTCGAGCCCGGCTGTGGTCAGCCGTTCCCACGTGTCATCATCTCGGCCATACAACGACATGGACATCGCCTCCGTCATGGAGGCTAGTTGATGACTGCTCGCCTCGAAAGACCGCGTGGCAATGCAGGCACCGATATCGGCCAACAGTGGAGCCCAGGCAGCGGCAAGCCAGAAGCGTGGCAGTACCGACTCAGACCACCAAGCCCTCGTCCGGAAGAGGCCTTCAGGCAGCAGAGCGCGGCAGACCGAGGCCAGGCGAACTGACCCAGCGCCCAGGCAGTGGCCAGTCCGTCCCAGGCGGTCAGACGCCAACCAACGATGACGAGGCCAACCAACGGCACCCAACAATCGGCCATTCAAAGCCGCAGTCGAGGCTCCCAGATGTAGGGCGACGGACGAGTCGACCTGTACGCCGGATTCTGTGCGCGGCGCGTACCCCGAGGGGTTTGCGCCGGCGGCGGCCATCCATCTCGGCCTGCCGTTGCCGGCAGGCTCCAGCGGCCTACCCGCAGACATCGGGCGGGCAGCCCTCAAGCGTCTGCGCCGGGTCGTCACCTTGCGGTTACGGCCCTTGCTTGGCCTTGCTCCGGGTGGGGTTTACCAAGCCACCCCGGTCACCCGGGGTGCTGGTGGGCTCTTACCCCACCGTTTCACCCTTACCGTCCCCGTTGGGGTCGGCGGTCTGTTTTCTGTGGCACTGTCCCGCGGGTCGCCCCGGGTTGCCGTTAACAACCACCCTGCCCTGTGGAGTCCGGACGTTCCTCGGCGGCGGGCCGAAGCCCGCCGACGCGGCCGCCCGGTCGACTCGTCCGTCGCGCTCTCATCCTAACGACGCCGCCGGCACGCCTATTGCCGCCCCGCAGGCGGGTGCCCGCGCGGACCTGCGCCGCAGTCGGGCCTTCGACAAGCCCGGCCCGCACGGCAGCACGCGTGGAGACGGACATTGGGTAGCGAGCAGTCAGTTCACGCTGATTGTCACGACTCCGGTTCCGGCGTACGCCTTCGGCAACTCGGTGAGGACCGGACGCCCGGTGGGCCACTCGGCGTCGGGACGTCCCAGCGCGGCGGCATGGGCTAGCTGCCAGTCCACACCTTGACGTAGCAGACGCCCCACCAGCAGAGCGGTCGCGTAGCCCAGCTCGACGACCTCCAGCGCTGGTAGGGCACCGATGTGCTCTCCCAGGGCCGGGCGGGCGGAGGTGGCCGCGGCAAGGCAGAGTGCCGGCACGTGGACGTGCCGCCCCGCGTCCCTGTGTGCGGTGACCACGAGCCCGGAGAGCGCCGGGTTGCCGGCACCGAGCGCGACCAGCGCCGTGTGGTCGGGGATGACCGCGGCCTCGGTCACACCGCCCGCCGGTCATCTTCGGCTAGAGATCCCGGGACATTGCCAGCCTCGACGGCCGCCCAGACGTCCTCGCCCCGGGTGAGGTCGTCGGCGCAGAGGTCGGAAGCGATCTTGAGTCGGACGTACTGCTCTGCGCGCGCCGCGCGGTCGCGCAGTTCGTCGGCGGTGAGTGCCGCCCGGGTGAGTTGGGCGACGAGGTCCCGCATTGTCGTTCCACGTTCGTTCGCCAGGAGCGCCAAGCGGTCGCGTACCTTGGTGTCGACTTTGATCGTGGTATCCACGACCGGAGTATGCGACCGGTATACCGCCGCCCTGTTCCGCCTCGCCGGCCAGCTCACGACGGGTTCGGCGCGCGTACTAGCCTCGTGGGGCTATGGATCTCTCCCACGCCGCGCTGCTGCTCGCCGCCGGTCTCGCCGCTGGCACTGTCAACGCGGTGGCCGGTGGCGGATCGTTGATCACCTTTCCGGCGATGATCGCGATCGGGTTGCCCCCGGTGCCGGCGAACGTCAGCAACTCCGTCGCGGTCTTCCCCGGCTACCTGGCCAGCGTGGCGGGCAGCCGGCAGGATCTGCCGCGTCCCCGGGCGCTGGCCACGCTCGTTCCTACCACCATCGTGGGCACGATTGTCGGGGCGTTGCTGCTGTTGGCCACTCCGGCCCGCGCGTTCGAGGTGGTCGTACCCTTCCTGGTTCTTGGCGCGACAGCGGTCCTGGCCTTCCAGGACCCGCTGCGCCGGCTGGTCGGTCACCCCCGGGACCTGTCGCCACGCCGACGGACGGTCGCGGTGCAGACAATGGTCGCGCTCGGCGCGGTGTACGGCGGTTACTTCGGTGCGGCGCTCGGGGTGATGCTGGTGGCCGGGCTGGCCCTGGTGCTGGACGCGACCCTGGCCCGGGTGAGCGCCATCAAGAATCTGCTCTCCGCGGTGGTGGGGTTGACGACGCTCGTGGTGTTCGCCCTGTTCGGCCCGTTGAACTGGGCGGCGGTCGCGGTGGTCGCGCCCGCCACCCTCATTGGGGGGTACGCGGGCGCGCGGCTCGTCCGCCGGCTACCGCCGGTGGTGCTCAAGACGGTGATCGTGGTGTTCGGTACGACGATCGGCCTCTACCTGCTCTGGCGCGCCCTGCACTGACCCGTCAGTAGGTCTCGCCGACGGGCTCGTGTTCGGTGTCGGCGGCGGCGCGGTTCCAGCGGGACCAGAGCACCCGCTCGCCGTAGCCGGCGGCCATCAGGTGCGCGAAGGCCAGGTAGACGAGCACGCCGACGGCGAGCACCCCGAAGCCGACCCAGAACGGCAGCGCCAGGGACTGCTCGGCGAGCTTGCCGGAGATGATCGGTGCCGGCGCGGCGGCGCCCCAGCGGACCAGGTTGAACGCGCCGGTGGCGACGCGCCGGTCGCTGGAGCCGAGGCCGAGCGCCAGGTCGGTGAGGTTGGCGTTGGCCAGGCCCATGCAGAGTCCGGCGAGCACCAGCACCACGAGCGCCTCGGCGGTGCTGGTGGAGGTGGCGAAGAGGACCATGCAGACCAGCAGCCCGGCGATGGCCACGCCGACGGTCTGTACCGCGCCGATGCGGTGGGCCAGCCGGTGACCGATCACCATGATGCCGGCGGCCAGGCCGAGACCCCAGCCGGTGAAGGCGAGCCCCAGCGGGATGACGTCCAGGCCGAGGAAGAGCGGCGTGTAGCCGAGCACCACGAAGAACACGAAGTTGTACGCGGCGGTGACCACGCAGAGGGCGATGAACGCCGGGCGGCGGTAGGTGGCGAAGATCTGGCCGACGCGTACCGGGGCCTGCCGGTTGGTGGGCTCGCGGAGTTTGCGGGAGGCCACGCCGAGGGCGAGGACCATGAAGACGCCGCAGACGAAGAACGGCAGCCGCCAGCTGACCTCGCCGAGCAGGCCGCCGATCAGCGGTCCGACGGCGAAGCCGAGGCCCAGCGCCGTCTCGAACAGGCCCACCACCCATTCCCTGTCGACGGCCAGGTTGACCAGCACCACCATGGCGGTGGCGAAGAACATCGCGTTGCCCAGCCCCCAGACGCCGCGCAGCACGGAGAGCTGGACGATGTTGTCGCTGAACGAGGCGAGGATCGCGGCGAGGCCGACCACGGAGACGCCGGTGATGAGCACCGGCTTGAAGCCGAACCGGCCGCTGGCCAGCGTCGCCGGGATCATGCCAAGGGCCATGACCGCGATGTACGCGGTGAACAGCAGCTCGACCTGCCAGGCGGTGACGCCGATCGCCTCGCCGATGGCGGGCAGGATCGGGTCGACGACGGCGATGCCGGCGATGGCGAGGAAGGCCACCAGCGTGGTGGCGTAGATGGCACTGCGGTTCGGTTCGGAACGCCGATCCACTCCGACTCCTCAGATAGCTGTATCGTACAGGTATTTATTCTGTATGATACAGCTATGAGCGATGGCAGTGACGAGAGCACCCTCGGCCAGATCGAGACCGAGGTGGCCCTGCTGATGCGCTTCGGCGAGGCCACCCGACGGGCCACCGGCACCGCCGAGCACCGGGTGCTGGACCGCGCGGCGTACGTCATCCTGCGCCACCTGGCCGACGCCGGCCCGCAGAACGTCTCGGCGCTCGCCTCCCGCCTCAACCTGGACGGCTCGACAGTCACCCGACAGGTCTCCGCGCTTCAGCGCGACGGCCTGATCACCCGTACCCCGGACCCGTCCGACGGCCGCGGCACCGTCATCTCCCCCACCTCGACCGGTCTGCAACGGATGGCGGCCGTCCAGGCCGCCCGCACCCGGCTCTACGGGGACATGCTCGCCGACTGGACCACCGATGACCGGGAGACCCTGGCACGGCTGCTGGGCCGCCTCAACCAGGCCCTGGTGGATCGCAACCGCCGCCGCTGAGCGCGCGGCGGTCTCGTCGTCTGGCTCACCGCGCCGGTCGGGCCGCCCGAGAAGCTCTTCTACAACCAAGATCGCGCAGGATCCTTGTTGTAGTGGCCTGCCGCGCGGCCTGACACCACTACAACAATGATCGAGCACGATCTTGGCGGTGAACCCGCCGAGCCGGCCCGACCGGTTCTCAGGCGAACGTTCGCCGCGCCCACGTGCGGAAGTCGGTGGTGGGCAGGTCGAGGGCGCGGGTCATCTCCGGACGGGCCGGGCTTCCGTTCTCGTTGATCTGCTCGACCGCTTTGACCATGGCGGGCAGCAGGCCGCGCTCGACGGCTTCCTGCGGGGTGAGCACGGGAGCGGTGATCTCCCGGCCGGTGACCTCGCTCAGGGTGGCCGCGACCTCGGTCATGGTGAGCAGGTCGCCAGCGAGTTCGACGTCCTGGCCGTCGAGCTTCCCCGGGTTCGTGAACGCGATCGCCGCAGCCTCACCGATGTCGTCGACGGCGATCCACGGCATCCGCGTGTCAGCGGCGAAGCCGGTGATGATCGTGCCGCTGGACCAGTCCCCGAAGAGGTAGGACCAGCCGACGAGGTTCTCCATGAAGGTCGAGGGCTTCAGGATGGTCCAGTGCGCGAAGCCAGCAGAGCGCACCATCTCGTCGATGGCCGCCTTGCTCTCCCAGTAGTGCCGGTCCCACCGGCCCTCGGCCCATCCGGGCTGGTTGCGGTGGTAGTCGCCGGCACCCGAGACGCTGCTGTGCACGACGTGCGACACACCGGCCCGGCGCGCCGCCTCGACGACGTTGCGGCCGCGGGTCACCTCGGCGTCGCCCTGCATGTCCGTCACGTCGGGGTACGGGATGGAGAAGAGGCCATCCATGCCGTCGGCCGCGGCGAACAGCGACTCCGCGTCGTCCAGGTCGCCGGTGACCAGTTCGGCACCCCGATCCCGCAGAGCCTGGGCGCTGTCGGCGCCGGGATCGCGGACCAGGGCACGGACCCGGACGCCCTTGTCGAGCAGTGCTCGGGCCGTAGCCCCGCCCTGCTTACCCGTCGCGCCGATGACGAGAACAGCCACGATGCCTCCTGAGAAACAAGTGGGGTGATCCCCCACTTCCAGTCGGCTACGATACGGGGGACCACCCCACTTCTGCAAGGCGGGCCATGAGAGCGGACGCGCAGCGCAACTACGACCTCGTCGTCACGGCAGCCTCCGAGGCGATCGCCCGCGACGGCGCGTACGCCTCGCTGGAGGAGATCGCGCGATCCGCCGGGGTCGGTTCGGCGACCCTGCACCGGCACTTCCCCACCCGGTGGTCGCTGCTTCAGGCGGTCTTCCGCGGGTGCGTCCGCAACCTGGCGGCGCGTGCCGGAGATCTGCTCGCCGCGCCGGACGCCCTCGACGGGCTGACGACCTGGCTGCACGAGGTCACCGCGTACGCCACGACAACCCGCGGCCTCGCGGAATCCCTCCTGAACGAGCCCCCCGAGGAGACCGATGCCTGCGGCGCGATGCTCGTCTCCGCCGGTGAACCGCTGCTAGGCCGAGCCATCGACGAGGGTTCGGTACGGCCCGACGTCACCATGGCCGACCTGATGATCCTCGCCAACGGCATCTCACTAGCGGCGCAACCGATGGGCGCGCCCAAGGCGGAACAACTGCTGACCCTCGCCCTCAGGGGCATCGGGTCAGCCGGCCGACCGTAGCTGTCCGCCGCAGACTTCGTCGATCATGGAGTTGTGGTGGGGGACGACTGCCGTGAACAGTCATCAACCAGGCACCACAACTCCATGATCGACGCGGAAGGACCGAGCGCGGACCGGCCGCAGACGGGCCGGGCCCGGGGCCCCGGGGTTGGGGTTAGGCGACTGGTTCTCGGGTTGGGTCGGCGTCGCGTTCGGTGCCCGGGGTGACGCGGGGGTCGCCCTCGTCGGCGAAGTAGTCGTCCGGCTCGGTGCCGTCGACTCCTTCCTCGACCTTCGCAGCCCGCAGTGCCAGCGTCACCAGCGCCGCCACGGCCAGGTTGACCGCCACCGCCACGATGCCGACGTAGATCGTCTTGGTGGTGTCGAAACCGAACTCCGACAGCGGGAACGCGGAGCCGCCGAAGTGCTTCCGGGTCGGGCTGGCCACCTGGTAGAGCATCCACATGCCCAGCCCCATGCCGGCCACCCAGCCGACGATCAGGCCGGTGCGGTGGAACCAACGGGTGTAGAGGCCCAGCGCCACCGCCGGCAGCGTCTGAAGGATGATCACGCCACCGATCAGTTGGAGGTCGATGGAGAACTGCGGGTCGAGGAAGACGATGCAGGCCACCGCGCCGACCTTCACCACCAGTGAGGTGATCTTCGAGACGTTCGCCTCCTGGGCCGGGGAGGCGTCCCGCTTCAGGTACTCCTTGTAGATGTTGCGGGTGAACAGGTTCGCCGCCGCGATCGACATGATCGCCGCGGGCACCAGCGCACCGATGCCGATCGCCGCGTACGCGACACCGGCGAACCAGTCGGGGAACTGCTGGTCGAACAGCAACGGCACGACGGTGTTGCTGTCGACAGTGCCTTCCTTGGCGCCGGGCAGTGGCTTCACGCCGGCCGCGATGGCCATGTAGCCGAGCAGCGCGATCAACCCGAGCAGCAGGCTGTACGCGGGCAGCGCCGACATGTTCCGCTTGATCACGTCGCGGTTCCGGCTGGCCAGCACACCGGTGATGCTGTGCGGGTAGAGGAAGAGCGCCAACGCCGAGCCGAGCGCCAGCGTCACGTACTGAAGCTGGTTGTTGCCGTTGAGCAGGATGCCGTCGTTCGGGTTGGGCGAGGCGTCGAACTTCGCGTCCGCGGCGGCGAAGATGTCACCCCAGCCGCCCAGCTTGTACGGCAGGTAGATGACCGCCACCAGGATCACGATGTAGATCAGGCTGTCCTTGACGAACGCGATCAACGCGGGCGCGCGCAACCCCGACTGGTACGTGTAGGCGGCCAGGATGGCGAACGCGATGATGATCGGCAGGTGTCGGGCCAGCGCGTTGTCGCCGGTGACGCCCATCGTCTTGAGCACCGCCTCGATGCCGATCAGCTGCAGCGCGATGTACGGCATGGTGGCCACGATGCCGGTGATCGCGATCAGCAGCGCCAGCACCGGCGAGTCGAACCGGTTGCGGACGAAGTCGGCCGGCGTGACGAACCCGTGCCGGTGCGACACCGACCAGAGCCGCACCAGCACCAGGAAGACCAGCGGGTAGATGACGATGGTGTACGGCACCGCGAAGAACCCGGCCGCGCCGGCACCGAACATCAACGCCGGCACCGCCACGAAGGTGTACGCGGTGTAGAGGTCACCACCGACCAGGAACCAGGTGATCCAGCCGCCGAAGCTGCGCCCGCCCAGCCCCCACTCGTCCAGGTGCGCCATGTCCTTCGGTGCCCGCCACCGGGCCGCCACGAAGCCCATCACGCTGACCAGGAGGAACAGCAGGGAGAAGACGATGATCTCGGTGAGATGGTCGCGCCACATCAGCGGCCTCCCCGCTTCTTCGTCATCTGGTAGACCAACGTGGTGGTGCCGACGCCGAGCAGGATGAAGGCCAGTTGCAGCCAGTAGAAGCGCGGGAAGCCGAAGACCCGGGGCGAGTCGCCATTGAAGAACGCCGGGATCAGCGGCACCACGATGGGGATGAAGAGCAACCAGTTCCAGGGGCTGTGGTCCTTCGCCCTGGTCGGCGCCGTGGGCGGCGCCTCCGGTTCGGGTGCAGCCATCTGACACACCTCCGGGGAGTCGTGGCTTTCGATGCAACGGCCGGAGGCTATGACTTTGTGATGGGCGTCACGTGACCCGTTTAGAAGGTGCTGCGCCGAACGGCTGGTGGCCTGCGCCGAACGGCGCAGGCCACCAGCCGAAGGGTTACCGGCTCAGAGGGCCGCGAGGTGGGCGGTGTCGTTGACAGTGCGCACCGCCACGCCGCCGTCCGGCCACATGTCGAACACCGAGATGCCGGCCGCGTCCAGGAAGAGCCGGTGCAGGAAGCCGTCGCCGGCGGCGAGGGCGTCACGCAGCACCAGCTTGATCGGCGAGACGTGCGAGACGACCACCACCGTCTCACCGGGGTACGCGGTGAGCAGCCCGCTGATGACGCGGTGCGCGCGTTCGGCGACCTGGGTGAACGACTCCCCGCCCGGCGGCGCGATCCGGGGTGAGGCGAGCCAGGCGTCCATCTCCCCCGGCCACTGCTGGCGCACCTCGGCGAAGGTGCGCCCCTCCCACTGGCCGAAGTCGCACTCGATCAGGTCGTCCTCGGTGCGGACCGGCACGTCACCGAGCGCCCCGGCGATCGACGCCGCGGTGGCCGTACACCGGGACAACGGTGAGCTGAGCACAGCCGCGACGGACGGGGCCAGCTCGGCCACCCGGGCGGCCGTCGCCTGCACCTGGGCCCGGCCACGCTCGGAGAGCGGCACGTCGCCGCGCCCGGAGTAACGCCCCTGCTCGGTGTACGGGGTCTCGCCGTGCCGGACCAGGATCAGCCGGGTGGCGGTGAAGGTCGGCCGTGGCTCCCAGGACGCCGGCGCGGTCGCCGGGTCGCTGCCGACGATCGGGGCGGCGGGCGTCGTCGAGGGCTGGCCGGCGGCCGGCGTCGTCTCGGGACGGCCGGGGGCCGCGGTCGCCGACGGACGACCTGCGGCGGCGTCCATGGCGGCGTTGGCGAGGGCGTCGGCGTGCCGGTTCTGCTCGCGCGGAATCCAGCTGAACCGGACCGCGGTGAACCGGCCCACCAGCGCGGCTGCCTGGGCGGCGAGGGGCCGTAGGCCGGGGTGCTTGATCTGCCACCGGCCGCACATCTGCTCGACCACCAGCTTGGAGTCCATCCGGACGTCCACCTCGGCGGCGCCCAGCTCGGCGGCGGCGGTCAACCCAGCGATCAGGCCCTGGTACTCGGCGACGTTGTTGGTGGCCGTGCCGAGCGACTCGGAGCGCTCGGCGAGCACCTCGCCGGTCTCCGGGTCGCGGACCACAGCGCCGTAGCCGGCGGGGCCGGGGTTGCCCCGGGACCCACCGTCGGCCTCCATGGAGACCACGCGCGGCGCCACGACCTACAGGCCCGACTCGTTGGTACGGACCATGATCCGTCGGCAGTCCTCGCAGCGGACCACGTCATCGGGGGCGGCCTTGCGGATCCGGGCCAGGTCGGCGCCGGACAGGTCCAGGCGGCACCCGCCGCAGCGGCCCCCGGTGAGCAGCGCGGCACCCAGCCCGGTGTCCTCGCGGATCTTGTCGTAGAGGTTGACCAGATCGCTCGGGAGATCGCCGGCGAGCGGCTGACGGGCGCCCCGCTTGAACTCCTCCTCCTTGGCGATCTCGGCCAGCGCCTCGTCGCGGCGCTGCTCGGTCGCGGCCCGCTTGTCCCGGGTCTCGGCCAGCCGCTGCTCCACGCCGTCCAGTACGCCCTGCGCGGTCTCCCGCTGCTCCATCAGCTCCAGCTCGGCGTCCTCCAGGTCGCCCTGGCGGCGCTTGAGCGAGACCAGCTCGTGCTGGAGCGCCTCCAGCTCGCGGGCCGGGCCGGTGCCGGCGGCCAGCCGGTTCTCGTCCTTCTCCTTGCGGGCCCGGACCTGCTCGACGTCCTTCTCCAACCGGGCGATGTCCCGGTCCAGGTCGTCCACCGCCACCTGGGCGCGAACCCGCTCGTCCTCCATCGACGACAGCTCCCGGGCCAGCGACTCCAGCTCGGCCCGCTCGGCAAGCGTTCGCCTACGGTGGGCGAGCTGGGCGAGGTTGGTGTCGATCGCCTGGAGGTCGAGCAGGCGGCGCTGCACCTGAGGGTCAGCCTTCACGGTCGGGCTCCTTGTCGTCCACAACGGGTGCGGCGGCGTGCACGGTCCACGGGTCGGTGTCCAGGTCGGACACCAGCGTCTCGACGTCCAGCGCCTCCCTGAGGAAGGCGGCCAGGTCGTCCAGCCACGGTCGTTCGGTCGCCCAGTGGGCGGCGTCGATCAGGGCGGGACCATCGGCGGCGAGGTGCTCGCCGGCCGGGTGGTGCCGCAGGTCGGCGGTGAGGAACGCGTCCACCCCGGCGGCGGTCGCGGCGCCGAGGAAGCTGTCCCCCGACCCGCCGCTGACGGCGAGGGTACGAACCATACGCCCGGGATCCCCCGCCGCGCGAACTCCCCAGGACGTGACGGGGAGCACCGCCGCCGCGTGCCGGGTCAGCTCGGCGAGGGTCATCGGCTGGGGCAGTTCGCCGACCCGGCCGAAACCCCTGTCGTCGCCGTGAGCGGGCGAGCCGGGCGCGGGTCGTTGGAGTGGGCGCAGACCGGTGAGCCCGAAGCGGGCGGCGAGGGCGTCGGAGACGCCCGGGGAGGCCACGTCGGCGTTGGTGTGCGCCGCGTACAGCGCCGTCCCGGCCCGGATCAACCGGTGGATGATCCGCCCCTTGAACGTCGTCGCGGCGACCGACGACACCCCGCGCAGCAGCAGCGGGTGATGCGAAACGATCATGTCCGCTTCGGCGGCCAGGGCCTCGTCGACCGTCTCGGGCACCACGTCGACCACGCAGAGCACCCGGCGGACCGGAGCGGCCGGCTCACCGAGCACCAGGCCCACCCGGTCCCACTCCTCCGCCCAGACCGGCGGAAAGCGCCGTTCCAGCGCGGCCACCACGTCGCTGACTGTGGGGGCGGATCCGCTTGTGCTCACGGCGGGCCAGCTTACCGGCGTCGGGGCGGCCGGGCGGTGACACCCGGCCCGGCCGCGTCGGGTGGAAGATCTGCCGGACGCGCTACGCGGCGCTCCAGGAGACGGTCTGCAATGCGGCCAGCGGCATCGCCCAGGGGAAGGCGTGCAGGTGCTGCTCCCCCGTTCCGGGCGGGTGCAGGGCGATCACATCGTCGCCGAAGAGCACCGTGACGCCCCACTCGGCCAACCGGGCCACCCCGGCACGAAACGCCGGGTGGCAGGCCATCGCCGCGTTCGTGTACGGCACCGCCACGATGGGGACTCCCTTGCCCTGCGCCTCGACCAGCAGCCCGAGCGCCAGCGTGTCGGTGATCCCGGCGGCCCACTTGTTGACCGTGTTGACGGTGGCCGGGCAGACGATCATGGCGTCGGCGGGCGGCAGCACGTCCGGGTCACCGGGGTTCTTGTAGTGCGTCCGCACCGGGTGACCGGTCTGCCGAATCAGGGCCGACTGGTCGACGAACTTCGCGCCGTCCGGCGTGGTGACCACGCAGACGTCCCAACCGTCCTGTTGGGCGAGGTCGACCAGACGACCGACGTGCCGGGCCAGCGGCGAGCCGCAGGCGATGACGTAGAGCACCTCACGGTGCCCGCTGTTGTGCGCTGTACCGGCCATCAGACCGGCTCCGCGCTCATACCCCTACTCCCATGTGCTCAGCCAACTCCGCTACCGGAGAAGGCGGCGCACCACGTGTGCGACGGAGGATGTCGGACATCACCTCGTGCGCGATCGGCCGGCAGCGGATCTCCGACGGGGCGAGCCGATCACCGAGCAGCAGCATCTCGCCGGCGTTCGCCACGTCACCTATCTGGGCGTAACCGCGGGCGATGTCGAGCAGGTGGTGGGCGCGGCGCTCGGGCAGCAGCGCGTTGAAGGCGGGCTCCGCGATGCGCAGCTGGTGCACCTCCACGGCCCGCCCCCCGTCGCCCAGCTCCACGGCGGCGGCGGCCCGGTGCAGTTCGACATTGGTCGGGCCGAACGACGTCCAGTAGTGGTTGTAGTCGCCGCCGAGCAGTGTGGCGGCCTCCTGCGCGCAGTTGATCAGGTCGTCGACGCTGGCCGAGTCACCGATGCGGGACGCGGCCATCGCACCCTGGAGCAGCAGCATCCCGTAGACGGAGAGGCGGGCCGGGGAGACCGCGTTGCTTCCACCCGGTGCCAGCCGGTTGGCGATCTGGACGTTCAGCTCCAGCGCGGGACGGGCGCGCCCCATCGCGACCAGGGCGTTGCACACCCGGGTGGTGGCGATCCCGGCGAGCAGCGGGTCGTCGGCCCGTTGGGCCACCGCCATCGACCGGTCGGCGGCCAACCAGGCGAGCTCGCACTCGCCGAGCTTGCGCAGCACCGAGGAGGCGATCTGGTAGACCTGCCCGAGCAGGTGGGCCGCCTCGGCGGCCTGCTCACCGCCGTAGGCGGCGTCGGCCGCCTGAGCGTCGCGCAGAAGCTTCGGCAGCGCCCGGGTGAGCATCCCGTAGCGGCCGTACTGGTAGGTGAGCCAGGCGTGGTTGACGGCCTTGCGCATGTCGTCCATCGGCGGCGGGTACGGCGCCGCGTCGAAGTACGCGCTCATCGAGTCGTAGCGTTCCAGCGCCGCCCGAATCTCCTGCACCTCGACCTGGTCGATGCAGTTGAGGGCGTCGGCGCGCCGCTCCGGGTCCTTGCCCATCAGCAGCTGCACGTCCATCTGGAGGATGTCGGCGATCTCGTAGAGGACGGAGAACTTGTCCAACCGGCGGACGCCACGTTCGACCTTGTCCACCCAGCTCTTGGACTTGCCCAGCCGGTCCGCGAAGACCTGCTGCGACATCTTGCGCCGCCCCCGCCAGTAGGCAACTCGCCGTCCTATGGGTAGCTCGTCCATCTCCCCATCCTCCCCTGCCACCGACAACCAATCGAGTCGGGGCGATGTCCGCGGGTGCGGCGACTGCCGTTCGTGTTCAGGTTTTGGCTGGTCGCACAGGATGTACGTCAGCCGGACAGCTAGTCCTCGTACTTTTCGTGCAAGTTGCACGGGCCGTTCGTCAACCTCAACGATCGTGGGTTACGGCAGTGACGGTGCTCGACATGCGACCTGGCGAACGCCGGGCCCGACGAGAGGAGTTGGCACACATGTGGGGGAATGTCGTACCGCGCGTTGCCGAACTGTCGCCGCTGGAACGGGTCCGGCTGCGCCGGGTCGCCATCCGGTACGCGGTACACGGCTGGGAAGTCACCCCGGGCGCCTGTCTGGCCCGTAGCCGCTTCGTCTGCGGGCGGGCCGGCTGCCCCACAGTGGGCTGCCACCCCGCCCTGGAGAACTGGGAACTGGCCGCCAGCGCCGACCCGGCCCGGGTGGCGACCTGGTGGCGGAACCGACCGCACGGGGTGTTGCTGCCCACCGGCCGGGCCTTCGACGTGCTGGAGGTGCCCGCCCACCTCGGCCGGCACGTGCTCGACGCGATCCAGATCCACCCGGCCGGCACCGGCGTACGCGGACCGGTGCTGGTCACTCCCACCGGGCGGTGGATGTTCCTGGTCCGCCCCGGCGACCCGCTCAGGCCGGAGCTGGAGCACTGCTTCCACGTGGTCCGGCACGGGCCGGGATCGTGGATCCCCGCGCCGCCCACCCGGCTGCCGGAGGGCACGGTCCGCTGGGCGGTCGCCCCGGAGCAGGCGCGCTGGCAGCTTCCGGATTCGTACCTCGTGCAGAACACGTTGATCGGGGCGCTGCGCGCCACCGGGGTGACGCTCGCCCCCGACCTGCTCCCCGGTCACCTGCCGCTGCCCCGACGCGGCATGTGAAACCGGCCCGGTCGAGGATTCGATCCGGTGCCCGACAGCGTCGCCGAGGCGTCGGTCCTCGTTGACAGGGGGACGGTGCGAACGCGCGCCACGAACGGGGGAACGATGTCCACAAACGACAGAGCGCCTCACCCCGGCGGCACCGAGCCGCCCCGGCGCAGCCACCGGGGGCGCCGCTGGGCCGGCACCCGACCGTCCGGGTCCCGCCCCGGCCGCCCACGCCCCACCGGCTCCCGCCCAGCCGGCACCCACCGCCCCCTCCGCTAGTCCGCCGCCGCAACCCTCTCCCCCAGCCCTGCCCGCCCGCCCGCCCCCGCTCACCGCGATCTTGCACTTGCTGTCCCGACAATCTCCACGCAAAGGCACAGAACACCAACCGAGAATGCAAGATCGCGGGCGCGAGAGGGCGTGCGGGGGGCGCGGGGGCGTGTGGGGCGCGGGCTAGTCGGTCAGGGGGAGTTCGAACGAGTGGTACTCGCGGGCGTTGTCGGTTATTGCCGCGTGGGTGTGGTCGTCCAGGCGGGCCAGCCAGTTGAGGCCGGGGGTGCCCATGGCCAGGGCGGCGGTGGCGTACGCGTCGGCCACCCCGAGGTCGGTGCCGACCACCGTCACCGAGCGCAGCCCACTGGCCGGTGCGCCCCGGCGCGGGTCCAGCACGTGCCGGCCGCGTTCGTACACGCCGGACGTGGCCACCGCCAGATCGGTCCCGCTGAGCACCAGGCAGGCCGCCATCGCGTCCCACGGGTGCCGGATACCGATGCGCCACGGTTCCCCGGACGGTGACAGACCCCGCACCCGTACGTCGCCGCCGGCGTTCACGCAGTGGTTGACGGCACCGGCGGCGACGAGGCGGTCCGAGGCGACCTGGGCGGCCCAGCCCTTGACGAAGCCGGACGGGTCGAGCCGACCGGTGGCGTACGCGTCGAAGAACCCGTCGGTGGCACCCCAGAGGTCGGCGCAGGTCTCCAGCACGAACCGCAGGTCAGCTGACGCTTCGGAGAGCAGCACCTCACCACGGTCGAAGCGACAGACCTCGCTGTCCGGCTGGTAGGTGCTGAACCGCGCGTCCACCTCGTGCATCCAGGCGAAGACCTCGTCGGCCAGCTCGCGCAGCGTCGCCGGTGGCAGATCGTCGGCGAGGTCCAGTGTGATCGTCGTACCCATGATCTGTTCGACCCGGCACAGCCCGGGTCGGGTCAGCGTGGCCCGCACGTCAGAATGCCTGCTCGATGGCGGACCGCAGCGACTGCTTGTAGGAGTTGCTGGTCTCGGTGGCGCCGGAGACGGTGTTGAGGTTCGCGTTCTGCTTCTGCACCACCTGGCCGCCGCTGCCGTCGTAGGAGCTGCGCACGTCGCCGCTGTGGATGTCGGATTCACCCCCGCTGGGCAGCGACACCGCGACGGCGTCGACGATCCGGTTACCGGAGACGACGATCTGCACCCGTACATAGCCGTATTCGTTCTTGACCTCGTCCCCCAGGACCCGACGGGTGGTCGACTGGGGTGCCTTGGTAGTGGTCCGCGGAGCGCTGGGGGCCTTCGTCGTCTTGGTGCCCGACGACGGGCGGGCGGTGGTCTTGCCGGGTTTGGGGGAGACCGGCGCGTCGGCGGTCTTCGACGGGGTAGGCGCACCGCCCGGCACGGCCGGGTCGGCGCTCGGCTCGACATCCTGCGGGGTGGGGTTGACCGGCTGGGCGGTCGGCAGGTTCTGGGCGACCTGGCTGGTGCCTGGCGAGCCCTTGAACACCACGAGCGCGGTGGTGCTGGCGGCCAGGCCGGTGATCGCGAGGAGCGCGCGACGCATGGGGATGCCCTTCCTACAGCTCGAACGTGGCGAGGTGGATCTGCCGTCGGGGGACGCCGGCCCGCCGCAGCGCCCGCACCGACTGTTCCACCAGACCGGGCGGCCCGCACAGGTAGACGTCGCGCCGGGCCACGTCGGGCACCAGTTGCCGCAGCCCGTCCGGGCTCATCAGCTGGCGGGGGCCGGGGTCGTCGCGGGAGCCGATGACGTACCAGACGGAGGTGTCGCGTTCCTGGGCCAGCCAGTCCAACTCGCGGCTGAGCAGCACGTCGGCCGGTGTGCGGGCCCGGTAGATGAGCGCCGCGCCCGGCGGCAGCTCCTCCAGCATGGCCCGGATCGGCGTGATGCCGCTGCCACCGGCGATCAGCAGCGCCCGCTCCCCGAGCCGGTGCGCGGCGGTGAAGGTTCCCGACGGGCCTTCGGCCCAGACCCGGGTGCCCGGTTCCAGGTCGCGCAGGTCGGCGGTGTGGGTGCCGACCACCTTGACGGTGACGCGCAGCCAGCGGCCGTTGGCGGCGGCGGAGACGGAGAACGGGTGCGACTGCCACCAGCAGCCCCGGGTGAGGAACCGCCAGCGGAAGTGTTGGCCGCCGAGCATCGCCAGCCGGTCGAGCCGCTCCCCGGTGAGGTAGATGGAGATGGTGTCGGTGCTCTCGGCTACCACGTCGGCGACCCGCAGCTTGTAGCGCAGGTTGAACACCAGCGGTGCGATCACGCGGCCCCAGAGCAGGGCGGCGACCACCAGCAGGTAGAGCGCGATCCAGCCGGTGCGCACCGGGCCGGGCCGGTAGAGCTGCGCGCCGTGGGTGAACTGGTGGCCGAAGCCGAGCAGCAGGATCAGGTAGCTGGACAGGTGCAGCAGGTGCCACATCTCGTAGGGCAGCGCCCGCCGGATCGCCCGGATGCTGCTGAACCCGACGAGCATCATGATGCCGGTGGCGACGAACGCCGAGACCATGTCCTCGTAGTCGCCGAGCAACGTGCCGACCTCGGCGAGGATCGACTGATTACGCAGGTCGGCGTAGCCGACCAGGATCAGCGACATGTGCGCCAGCACGGTGACCAGCAGGGTGGCGCCGATGTCCCGGTGCCAGCGGGCCATGTGCTCGCCGCCGATCCACCGTTCCAGCACCGGCAGTCGGCTCATCATCAGCACCTGCACCAGCAGCAGGTAGCCGGCGACCAGGCCGGTGATCCGGCCGGCAGAGGTGACGGTGGCCGCTGTGGTCCGCAGCGATCCGGCCGGGGTGCCCAGCCACCAGGGCACCACGCTGGCGAGCAGGCCGACCAGGAGCAGCACGCCCAGCAACCGTCGGCCGCCGGGCCCGCGCCGGGCCGGGATCTGCGGGGGTACGGGCGCAGCCGACCGGCCGCCGTGCCGGGACGAGGTCCCGGTACGACGGCCGGCGGCGTGGGTGTGCGGGTACGTCACGCGTACAGCTTCATCGGGGCGTACTTCTGGCGGGGGAAGACCTTGTCGACCTCCGCGTTGGTGAGCCCGAACCGGCCCTGCGCCACCGCGCCGTAGACGTTGAACATGTTGTTGTACTCCGGCACGTCACCGGAGTCCAGCTTGTCCAGACCGTTCCAGGTGCCGAGCAGCGAACCGGCCAGCTTCTTGCCGGACAGCAGGGTGACCACGCCGCCGTGCCCGTGGTCGGTGCCGTTGTTGTTGGAGCCGACCCGACGGCCGAACTCGCTGGACACCATGATCGTCACGTCGGCGGCCTTCGGGCCGAGGTCGGTGAAGAAAGCGGCCATGGCGTTGGCCAGCTCGTTGAGCCGGCGGTGCAGCTGGCCGCCCTCGCGGGTGCCCTGGTTCTCGTGGGTGTCGTAGCCACCCATGCCGACAGTGGCGACCCGGACGTTGGCACCGCCCTTGATCAGCTGGGCGAGTTGCTGGAACGCGTTGCCGACGCCCTCGTACTTGACGCCCTCGGCGGGCTGGTACGGCTTGGCGGCGAGCTTCTGGGCGGTGGCCAGCGCGCCCATGCCCTCCTGCACGGCTTCCTCGACGGGGTGGTTGATCCCGGTGAAGAGCCCCTTGATGGCCTTCTCGGTGGCGGCCCGGAACCGCTCGTCACCGTTGAGCCGCAGGGAGCCGACGTTGTTCAGGGAGAGCGCGCCGTTGTTGCCGACCAGCGAGCGGGGCAGCGTGCTGCCGATGCCGACGCTGCGGAACGCGGTGCCCTTGCCCAGGTTGTCGACCAGACCGTCGAGCCAACCCCGACCGCCGGTCTCGTTGGGCAGCCCGCCCAGGTTGCAGGCGTCGGCGGCCTGGAAGTGGCTGCGGGACAGCCGCTCGTCGGAGACCGCCGGGATGAAGCCCAGCTGACCGGCCGTGAGCCACTTCTCCAGCGGCTTGAACGCGCTGGTCAGCTTGAAGCCGCGGCCCAGGGACAGCGAGTCGTTGCCGAGCAGCAGGTCGGGCCGGGCCTTGTTGAGCACCGCGTCGTTGTCCGGCGCGATCAGGCTCAGGCCGTCCAGCCCGCCGTAGAGGAAGACGTGGATCAGGGTGCCGGTCTTGGTCGCCGCGAACGACGCCGAGGTGGTGACGAACTGGGCGGTGGCCAGCGCGGTGGCGGTGGCCGCGGCACCGGCGACGAAGGTCCGCCGGGTCACGCCGCGACCGTCCTGCTGGGCCTCCTCCAGGTTCTCCAGGGTGCGGTACCTGTCGAACTCGGCGGCGTTCTCGGCGGCGACGATGTCCGCCTCGGCGCGCAGCAGAGCCTCGGCCGGGTTGTCGGCCAGCCGGCGCACGTCGGGGCATTCGGGGTGCAGGGGGAAAGAGTTGTACACAGTCTTCTCCATCGGGTGCCTCACCGGAGGTGGTGCTGGGGGGAAGCGAGGATCGCCCGCGCGACGGCGGTGATGGCCCCGTTGAACGTGGCGTCGACCTTGGTGGTCGCCGCCACACCGGCCACGCCGAGGATGAGGTTCTTCTCCCGCGTGCTCAACTTCTGGCCTACCAGCCGCTGGGAGAGCGCGTCCACGTACGCCCCGGCCGTCGCCGGTGGCTTGGCGACCAGCTTCTCCGGCGCCGTGTACGTGAAGGTGGTGCGGTAGCCGGCGAGGATCTCGCCCGCCTCGTTCCAGCCGTTGACCATCGTGCCGGCCGAGGTCCAGGCGACGTAGACGTCCGGGTAGCCGTCCGGGGTCGGGTGACCCATCGGGGACTGGCCCAGCTCGCGCATCTTGTCGTGGATCTGGCGCAGCCCCCGGGCGTACGCGGTGCGCTTGCTGTCGCCGTTGTTGTGCTTCGGCGACGCCTCCGGCGAGACGCCCAGGGTGCGGTACGTGGCGACCAGGTACTCCATCGGCCGGCGCACCTTCTGGCCCACCCCGGCCCAGAACTCCGAGGAGCAGAACAGCGTCATCAGGACCGGCTTGATCATGCCCTTGTTCGTCGTGTACGTCTTGGCCAGCCGGTCCACGAGGGACTTCGGCGGGGTGTCCGAGACGAACCGGGTGGCCAGGCTCTGCGCCACGTACTTCGCCGTCGACGGGTGCGTCGCGATGTAGGTGATGTACGCGTCGATCGCCGCTTCGGCCTTCTTCGGGTCAGCCGAGTTGTTCGCGTGGGTGAAACCGAGGATCTTCACCTTGCCGACGTAGTGCTGCTCGGGGCGGAAGACGTACTTGCCCTTGTCGTCGACACCGCGGCCGGTCTGCAACATGGCGGCCTGCCGGACGTCGGGCTCCTTGTAGCCGCCGTCGACGCCGACCGAGTAGAGCTCGAGGTTCTCCCGGGCGAGGTTCTCGTTGATCGCGTCCTTGCGGGAGTCCTTCTGGTTCAGGTAGATCAGCAGCGCCGGGTGCTTGTTCGCGGCGACCAGCATCTCCGGGTAGCTGCCCAGCGCGTGCTTGCGCACGACGTCCTGGTCGAACGAGTTGCGGTACACCTCGCCGCCGTCGAAGTCGGCGGCGACGTGCAGGAAGTCGTTCCAGAAGTCGACCATCACCTCGAACAGCTGGCGCTTGGACCAGATCTGCCGGGCGATGGTGGCGTCGACCATCTCCCGCTCGGGGTGGGCGTCCTGCTCGTTGAGCTTGTCCCGCTGGTCGCGCAGCTGCTGCACGGAGAGCTTCTGGGTCGGCAGCTCGGCGAGCTTCAGCTCACCCTTGCTCGGCTCCAACTTCCCCGGGTCAAGCTGGGCGCGGATCCAGGCGTCCATGCCCTCGCGCTTGATGTCGGCGACCACCGCGGGCGTCACGCCGAAGGTGGCGCGCCGGGCCAGGTGCAGGATCGGGTCCTTGGCCAGCACCGTCTTCACTGTCACAGTGGTCGCCGCCGCGGCGGCGGCCGGGCCGGAGAAGGTCCGCCCGCCGGCCGGCGCGTTCTTCTTCAGCGCCTCACCGGCCCGGGAGCCCATGTAGCTCTCGTTCTGCTCGGTGTAGGTACGCACGGTGCTGGGCTGCTGGCCGCTGGGCCGCGCCGCGGTGCCGTCGGTGACCGTGCTGCCGGTCGCGTCGCCGGCCACCGCGTCGTCGCCGAAGAGGCCACGGATCTGCGGGGTCATGGCGAGCGCCGCGCCACCGGCGACGACGGCGGCGGTGCCGCCGAGGGCCACCATCGCCTTACGTCGGCCGACCTTGCGATCCGGCTCGTTGTCATCGTCGAGGGTGGGCAGTCCGGTGCCGGCCGGTCGCGCCGGGGCCGGGCGGCCAAGGCCCTCCGGGCCGACCCACTGCGGACCGCGCGGAGCGGGCGCGGGCTGCCCGGCGTACTGCTCACGCGGGTCGGCCTGCGCGGCGTAGCCGCCCTGGTAGGGGTGGGGCGAGTCGTAGCCGTAGGGCGCCGGCGGGTGGGGGTCGCCGTAGCCGTCAGCGCTGGGGTGCTGATGTCCGTCCCAACCGCGGTCGTCCCGCGGTCGACGTGGTGGCACATTCTGGTCGGCCATGTACCAATCCCGATTTCTGATGAGCGCCGGAAGCTGCTACCGGGCAGGTGCGGCAGGTGCGGCGACTGTTGCCTGAGGGGGTTGCTACGGCAAAGTAACCAAGGCCCCAGGGCCCTTCAAGGTGGCCGGAACCCACTCGGGAGGGCACTTAAGACAGCGTTCAGTGCGACCTCGGCGGCGGGCGGAGCAACGGACCCGCCCGCAGAGCTTCCCAGCAGGGCGTACGCGCGCCAGCCGAGCACGGATCGGACCTCGACGCCGTACCCGACGGTTTCGGCGTCGTTCACCACCAAAGGCAAACTTAAGGTTCAGGTAAGCCGGACGTGAACCGTGCTCGCGTGGAGGAAAAGTAGCAGCAGCGGGCGAGCGTGAGCCACCACCGCAGCGGGTATGCCGCCGAACCGCTGAACGCGTGAGGGGAAGGCAGCGCCATGCTCAGCAAAGAGGATCAGCGCAGATTCGACCAGATCACCCGTCAGCTCCGGGAAAGTGACCCGGCCTTCTTTAAGCGGCTGGACCACCGGGCCCGAGCCCGCAGGGGCCGCTACCTGATGTTGTTGACCATCGTGCTGTGGGCGTCGCTGCCGGCGATAGCCGTGTTCGCCGGTCGACTCACCGGCGCGATCTGCGCGGTGGTGCTGGTGGCCAACGCCGCCATCATGTGGCGGTTTCGCCGCCGCTGGACGTGACTGTTGAACCGCTCGACGGGACGGCTCAACCGGTGGACGTGACAGCTCATGTGTCGGCCGGGCCGAACGCCCGGTACGCGCGGCGCAACCGTTCGAGCAGTCCCGGCCCACCGATGGCCGGGGCGGGTGCTCCGAGCTGTCGCAGCAGCAGGTCCGTGCCGGTCACCAGTCGGGGCGGCCGATCCGGCAGCGGCACCGGCGCTGACCAGAACCGGTCCGCCGCAGCCGCCAGCGGCGTCGCCGACAGCCCGGCGAGCGCCCGGGCGGCACCGACCGGCGCCACGGTGTCCACACTCGACTCCGCACTGTCCGGTTCGGACGGTGGGGCGAGCGGTGGGGGCGGTGGGGTGGCACCGGTGGTCGCGGCCCGCCGGGCCCGGAGTTCGTCGAGCAACTCCGCCCGGGACCGACCGCGCCAGTGCAGCAGTTCGAACGGGTCCGCGTCGAACGCCTCGGCCAGCAGGTAGAACGTCGCCGCGAGGTGCTTGCACGGCACCGCGAAGTCGGGGCAGTTGCAGCGCTGGGTCAGCTCGTCCACACCCGCTGGGAAGAGCGGTGCGCCGGCGGCGGAGAAGACCTCCTCCAACTCGTCGGGGAGGTCACCGGCGAGCAGCCGGGCGCTGAAGAACGCCTGCCCGGCCAGCTCGTCCTCGATGCGGGACCAGAGCGCCGCCGGGAACGGCTTCAGCGCGATCGACACCTGGTACGGCTTCGGCCGGGAGCCCTGCACGACCGCGCTGACCTGCCCGGGTGCGATGTCGAGAGTGAGCACCTGACCAGCCCGCGCGTACGACCGGCCCCGGGTCAACCGGGTGCCGAGCGCGAACGACTCCAGCACCTCCAGGAAACGCCTCGACCACCAGGACCGGCCGATCGCGCCCCGGGCACTGCGTGCCCGCAGGCCCCCGTCGACCCGACGGGGACGCCCGTAATCGGCGAAGTCGCTCCGCTCGCTCACTCCACCACCGCGCCGGCTTCCAGGGCGAACAGGTCCCGCAACTGGCCGGTGGACAACTCGGTGATCCACTGCTCGCCGGTGCCGACCACCCGTTCGGCGAGGCTGCGCTTGTCGGCGATCATCGCGGCCACCTTCTCCTCGACGGTGCCGGCGCACACGAACTTGCGTACCTGCACCCGCCGGTGCTGCCCGATCCGGAACGCCCGGTCGGTGGCCTGGTCCTCGACCGCCGGGTTCCACCACCGGTCCACGTGCACCACGTGGTTCGCGGCGGTCAGGGTCAGCCCGGTGCCGCCGGCCTTGAGGGAGAGGACGAACAGCGGCGGACCCTCCGCGGACTGGAAACGTTGCACCAGGGCGTCCCGCTCGGCCTTGCCGAGGCCACCGTGCAGGAACAGCACCTCCCGGCCGAACCGCGCCGACAGGTGACCGCGCAGCATCGCCCCGAACTCGGCGTACTGGGTGAACAGCAGCGCCTTCTCCCCCGCCGCCAGCACCTCCTCCAGGATCTCGGTGAGCCGAGCCAGCTTGCCGGAGCGACCCTCCAGCGCCGAGCCGTCCCGCAGCAGCTGGGCGGGGTGGTTGCAGACCTGCTTGAGGCGGGTCATGGTGGCCAGCACCAGACCGCGTCGCTCGATGCCGTCGCTGGTCTCGATCCGGGCGAGCATGTCGTCGACCACCACCCGGTACAGCGCGGCCTGCTCCGCGGTGAGGTTGCACAGCACCTCCATCTCCAGCTTCTCCGGCAGGTCGGAGATGATGGACGAGTCGGTCTTGAGCCGGCGCAACACGAACGGGCCGGTGATCCGGCGGAGCCGCTCGGCGGCCTCGGCGTCGCCGTGTCGCTCGATCGGCTCGGCGAACCGTTTGCGGAACGTCGCGGCCGGCCCGAGCAGACCCGGGTTGGCGAACTGCATGATCGACCACAGGTCGGCGAGGCGATTCTCCACCGGCGTACCGGTCACCGCCACCCGCTGCCGGGCGGGCAGCGCGCGAACCGCCTCGGCCTGCCGGGTCGACGCGTTCTTGATCGCCTGCGCCTCGTCCACCACCACCCGGTGCCAGTCGATGCCGGCCAGGTCGGCGGCGTCGCGGGCGGCCACCGAGTAGGTGGTGAGGACCAGGTCCGCGCCGTGCGCGGCCGCTGTGAACTCCGCCCCCCGCGCCCGCTCGGCACCATGGTGTACGTGCACCCGCAGCTCCGGGGTGAACCGGGCCGCCTCCCGCTGCCAGTTGCCGACCAGCGACATCGGACAGACCAACAGGGTTGGCCCGGCCTCCGGTGGGTCCCCGGCGAGCAGCGCGAGCAGTTGCACCGTCTTGCCCAGCCCCATGTCATCGGCGAGGACACCGCCCAGACCGAGTGAGCGCAGGAAGGCAAGCCACGCCAACCCGCGCTGCTGGTACGGCCGCAGCGTCCCCCGGAAGCCCGGCGGCGGGTCCAGCGGGGTGAGCCGCCGCTCGACCGCGCCGGCCAGCAGGTCGCCCAGCGCACCGTCGGCGGTCACCTCCAACACCGGCAGTTCGCCGGTGGCCTCGCCGTCGGCCAGCCCGAGGCGGAGCAGATCGGCGACGGTCAGCTCGCCCGCGGAGCGGAGCAGACGCAGCCCCGCCGCGAGCCGCCCCGGGTCCAGCTCCACCCACCGACCGCGGAGCCGTACCAATGGGGTCTTCGTCTCGGCCAGCGCCGCCAACTCCTCGGCGGAGAGCGGCTGGTCACCGAGCGCGATCTCCCAGCGGTAGTCGACCAGGGCGTCCAGACCGACACCGGCATCGGTACCACCCACAGTGCCCGGTGCGGTGCGGCTGCGCGCTCGCAACCGGGCGCCCAGTCGCGCCGACGGACGCTGCCACCAGGACGGCAGGAGCACCCCGAAACCGGCCGCGTGCAGCACCGGGGCGCCCGCACTGAGGAACCGGTGCGCCCCCTCGACGTCGAGGTCCATCGCCTCCGGGGCGGCGGTACGCAGCGCGGCATCCAGGTCCGGCCAGAGCCGACTGGCCCGGCCCAGCTCGGCGAGGAGCGTCTCCTGCGGGCTGGTCGTCCGCCCGACCAGGCCGCCGAGGGTCTGCGGCGCTCGCCAGATGTCCCCGGCGTCGACGTGCAGGCCGGGCTCGTCCGAGGCCTGCAACCCGAACTCCAAACGCCAGCGCCCGGCACCTATCGACCCGACCGACACCGGCGCGC
This sequence comes from Micromonospora sp. NPDC005553, assembly GCF_042871765.1. Classification (NCBI taxonomy): domain Bacteria; kingdom Bacillati; phylum Actinomycetota; class Actinomycetes; order Micromonosporales; family Micromonosporaceae; genus Micromonospora; species Micromonospora sp. NPDC005553. The sequence goes on from NZ_JBIAJD010000008.1 coordinate 60,239, forward strand.
TGTCGGCAGGCACCGGCACACCGCCGGCCGACAGCGCCCGGGTGGCCAGGATCGGCTCGGTGACCTCGTCGGGGGCCGGTTCGACAAGGCGGAAACTGGCCCGCACCGGGCCACCGGCTGCGTCGCGCTGCCAGGCGTCCAGTTCGGCGGAGAGGGTGTCCAGCCCGGCCGGGTCGATGGTGAAGTCCCGCTGCGGTCCGGCGAGCGCGGCCAGCCAGGCCGGCGCCGGACCCCCTGGCCGCAGCCCCCGGGCCAGCGTGGTGGTCGCCAGCGCAGCCCGCGCGGCGGCGTCGGTCAGCGCGTCCAGCGCATCCGCGACCAGGACGGCAGCGGTCAACTCGGAGGCGGGCGGCTCGGCAGTGGGCGGCTCGGCAGCGGGTAGCTCGGCAGCGGTCAGCTCGGCAGTGGTCAGCTCGGAGGTGGGCGGCAGGACGGTGGCTCGGGCGGCGGGTGGCAGGGCCAGCGCCAGCGAACGCGCCCAGGCGGCGTCGGTGCCGGTCAGCAGCGGACGCCAGATCGCCTGAGCTGCCGCCTGCCCAGTAGCGCCTGACGCCGCCGTGGCGCCAGCGCCGGGCACCTGGTCGCCCGAGCGCACACCGGGGAGGACGCGGCCACGGGTCACCAGGTCGGCGGCGAAGTCGGCCAGCTCGGCGAGGTGTCGCAGGGTGGCCCCGGCCACCGCCGGGATGTCGTCCAGGGCTTGCAGCAGCGACAGCGCGTCGTCCGGGGCGTACACCAGGGTGGGAACCCGCCAGCCGGCGAGTGTGAGCCGACCGCGGGCCGCGGGTGCGACGGTGGTCCGGATCAGCTCGGGTGAGTCGGTCGGCGCGCCCGTCAGGGTGGGCAGGTTGAGCAGCGCGGTGCCCGGCCGGCTCGGCTCGGCGGCGTCGGCGAGGACGACGGCCAGGTCGGAGTGCCCGGCGGCGAAGGGATGCGGGCGTTCCCGGGCCGGCCGGCCCGAACGCGGAGCGGGGATCGGTGCGGCGCTGTCTTCGGCCCAGACGGCGAGGCCGCCGGTCGAACTGCCGCCGGGCAGCCACAGCCCGTGGATGACCAGCACCTGCTCCCCCTACTCGCCGCCCGCCCCCAGAATAGGGCGGCCCACCTGGCCGGCGATCCGCACCCGTCGCCGCACTCGCGCGATCTTGCACTTTGTGTCGACGTTCTACGAGCAATGCACCTTTCGTCACCACACAAAATGCAAGATCGCCGGAGGCGCGGGAGGGAGGAGGGGCGCGGGAGGGAGGCAACGGTCTAGCGTCGGCGTCGTGGTAGATCTTCTGGTTCTTGGCGGGCTCGGGGTGGACGTACGGGTTCGGGTGCCTGCGCTGCCGCTCCCGGCTGCCGACTCCCACACCGTCGAGCCGATCGAGCTGCGAATCGGCAACACCGGTGCCGGGGTGGCATTGGCCGCCCGGGCACTCGGCCTGCGCGTGCTGGTCGTCGACACCCTCGGTGCCGACCCGGCCGGTGAGCTGGTCCGGGCGGCGTTGACCCGGGCCGAGGTGCCGGCGATGCTGGCCGAGCACCAGGGCGGCACCCGCAGATCGGTGAACCTGGTGGACCCGGGCGGGCGGCGCACGTCGCTGTACGACCCGCGCCCATGGCAGGGTGGTCCACCCTTTACCGCCACCGAGTTGGCCGCACTGGTCCGCGACGCCCGGCACGTCCACCTCTCGATCATGGATTGGGTGGTGCCGTTGCTGTCCGCCGTGCGGGCCGCCGTTCCGACGGGCGTGACGCTCTCCACCGACCTGCACGACTGGGACGGCGAGAACACCTACCACCAGCCGTTCGCGGAGGTCGCCGACCTGGTTCTGCTGAGCGGGGTGCGGTTGGGCGACCGGGCCGCGTCGCTCGCCGGCACGCTGGCGCCCCGGACGATGGTGGTGACCCGCGGTGCGGACGGCGCCGAGCTGTACCCGGGCGACGGCACGGCGGTACCAGTGCCGCCCGCCGTCCCGGGAAAACCGGTGGTGGACAGCAACGGGGCGGGCGACGCCTTCGCGGCCGGCCTGATCGCCGGCCGGTTGCGCGGCGAATCACTGACGCATGCCGCCCGGTACGCGGCGCGGGTTGCCGCTGCGGCGTGCACGCACGACGGGATGGAGTACCCGCCGGGCCTGTTGCCCACCGGGTGACGGCCGACGGCGTGCGGCGACCCGGGGCTCAGAGCGCGCCGGCCTCGCCGTCGGTCAACTCGCGCAGGATGTCGGCGTGGCCCGCGTGCCGGGCCGTCTCCTCGATCATGTGCACCAGAATCCAGCGCAGCGACACCTCACCGAGTTGCGGGTGCGGCACCACGTGGTCGAGGTCGATGCTCGCGACGACCGTCCGGGAGCGGGCGCAGGCCCGTTCGTACGCCTCGGTGAGACCGACGATGGTTTCCTGGTCGCTCAGCGTGAAGCTGGCGACCGCGTCCTCCTCGGAGGTCAGGTAGACGTCGCCGGGCTCGGGGGCCAACAGGGTCGGGAACCAGTTCCGCTCGACCAGGGTCAGGTGCTTGACCAGCCCGACGAGCGTGGTCGCCGACGGCACCAGCCGACGTCGGGCGTCGGCATCGGAGAGACCGCGCAGTTTGCGCAGCAGCACGGCCCGGTGGAAGTCGAGGAACGAGGTCAGGACAGCGCGTTCGTCGCCGGTGCGGGCGAGCACCGGACCGAGCGTGGGATCGATCGTCTGCTCCATCCGCCGACCCTAGCCACGGGCCGGGTCCCCCGCTGCCCCGCTATCCGCTGCGGGCCGGCGCTGGGCCGGGCAGGATGGGCGCATGGCTTCCTCCGTGCAGATCCTTCTCGTCGGCGGCTCGGCGGACGGGCAGACCATCACCGTCGAACTGGACAGCAACGGCCGTCCGCCGCTGACCCACCATCACCTCGGCTCCGGCGGGCTGGCCGACGCGCAGATCTACGAGTTGGAGACCGCCCGCGAGGAGGCCCGCGAGTGGCGCTACCGGTGGACCGGCCCGGCGGTGTGACAGCCAGCTCAGACCCGGGTGAGGGTCTGGCTGCGCAGGCTCTCCAGCACGCCTCGGGTGACCTCCGAGGTGCCCCGGGCCTGATCGCACACCTCCGCCACGCGCCGTGCGGTGGCCTCGGCGCGTTGCTCCCGCTCGTCCCAGAGCCGGTCGACCTCGGCCAGCAGCGGGCCCTCGACCTCCCGCTCCACGCCGCGTAGCGCCGGCACGCCGAGTCGTTGGGCCAGGTCGAAGACCTTGCCGGCGTACGGCAGTGGCAGGAACGGCGTACCGACCATCGCCGCGAAGATCAGGAAGTGCAGGCGCATGCCGACGGCCAGGTCGAAGTGGCGCATCAACCCCAGCACCTGCTGCGGCGAGTAGGTGCCGTGCAGGATCCGACCTCGCTCGGCGGCGACCATGTGCGACAGCACCCCGTGGGAGTGCCGGATGTCGTCACGCTCCATCGGCACGAACAGCACGTACGCGTCGATCCGGTGCACCAGGAAGTCACCGATCTGGGCCAGCAGCCGGTGGTAGCCGTCCACGTCGAGGCGTTCGGCGGCCCGGCCCGGCTCCCGCACGCTTATCCCGACGAGGCGCTTGCCGACCGGCACGCCCTCCTCGGCCAACAGGTGGGCCGGGAACTCCTCCGGTTCCAGGAGGAACGCCGGGTCCGCGGTGACCGTGATCGGGTTCAGCAGGCCAGCCTCCTCCAGCACCATCCGGGACTCCTGGTCCCGGACGGTCACCTGGGTGGCGCTGGAGAGCGTCTCCCGGACCATGCCGGTGTCCACCCCCTCGCTGAGCGGCCCGACCCCCACCGCGTACGTGATCAGCGGCAGGCCGCGTTCCTGGGCAACCCGGACCACCCGCAGGTAACGGCGGGCCTCCCGGTCGTACAGGATGCCGCCACCGCCCAGGATGAGCAGGTCGAGCTGGGCCAGAACCAGTGCCGAGTCGGTGCGGCTCACGCCCTCCCACGGCACCGCCTCGACATCGGGGTGGGCGGCCCGGGTGTGCGCCGGGTTCCGTGAGAAGACGATGATCCGGGCGTTCGGTTCCTGCGTACGCAGATCGGTGAGCAGGCCGGTGAGGATCGCCTCGTCGCCGAGGTTTCGCCCACCGTACGAGCCGAGCACACCGATGGTCAGTCCGGCGCCGTGCGTCATCCGTCGCTCCTCCCCAGGTGCGGTCCGCGCCGGTTTCCCGCTGGGCAGGTGAACAGTCCTGCCGAAGGGACCCGTCCCCGGGCCGCCGGCTCAGCTCCCCGGGGTGAGGCGTTTCGCCATCTGCTGCGAGGTGACCTCGAAGCCCAGACTGCGGTAGAGGCCGATCGCCACGGAGTTCGTGCCGAAGACGTTCAGACCCAGCTCGGGCACACCGTGTTGGGTGAGTTCGGCCTCGATGAGCTGGATCATCCGCCGCGCGTACCCGCGTCCCCGGTGCTCCTCGTGCACCTCGATGTTGTGGATCCAGGCCTGGTCCGGGGCGGCTGACGTCGGCAGGGTCACCCAGATCCAGCCGACCTCGGTGTCGCCGACCCGGCCCACCCGCAGCAGGGCCCCCTCGGTGGCCGCGCCCGCCGGCAGCGACTCCCGGATCTGGCTGACCGACCGATCGAGGGCCGCCTCGGGGGTCATCCCCCGGTGCGCCACCAGATCGTCGGCGTACCCCTGCTCCAGTGATTCGAGCAGGCGGGCCAACTCCTCTGCCGTCATCGGCGTCAACGTCAACTCCACCGCGTCTCCCCTTCCTCGTCGCGAGCCGGTAGTGCAGCAGAACCGGCCCGGCCACGCCAACTGTTTCCCCGCCCGGGGCGGACGGGACGGCCGGGGGTGCGCGGGCGGGCGACGATGGCAACGTGCGGATCGCCCACGTCAGCGACAGCCACCTCACCAACCCGGAGGGGGTGGCCACCTCGGTCGGCACCACCGTGGCGCTGCTGCGCGCCGCCGGGCACCGGGTCGTGCTGCACTGCCCCGGCCCAGTGTGGCGGTGTCGCCGCCGACCGGGCGAGGTGCCCTCGCTGTCGGTGCCGACCCGGCCGTACCGGTTGGCACTGCCCCGGCCGCCCAGCGCACCGGTCGACGTGGTGCACGTGCACACCACCGGCCCGCTCGGCGTCGCCGGCCTGCGGTGGGCCGCCACCCGTCGCGTACCGACCGTGCTGACCTGGCACACCGACCTTGTCGCGTACGCCGCGCACTACCCGGAGGTCCCGATCGGGGCCGCCTACGCCGGCCTGCGGCTGGGCTTGCGGTGGCGGGCGGGCGATCTGTGGGCGCTCGCCCACCCCGGGCCGGGTCGACAGGCCCGACTGGCGGCGCTCGCGCGAACCCTCCTGGCCCACAGCACTGTCCTGATCGCCCCTTCGGCGAAGACCGCGGCGATGATGGCGACGATGGCGGGGCGTACCCCGGTCGTGGTCCTGCCGACCCCGGCCGCCGCACCGCACCCCGACGCCGACGACCGGCGGCGGCTGCGGGCCCGGCTCGGCATCCCGGCGGACGCGCCAGTGCTGCTCGCTGTCGGACGGGCCACTCCGGAGAAGAACCCGGAGCTGCTGCTGGCCGCGTTCGCCCACGTCCGCCGCAAGCTGCCGGCTGCCCGGCTGGTGCTGCTCGGGGCCCGGCGGCACCGGCTCGCGGTCCGCCGGATGGCCCGCCGGTACGGCGTCACCGGCGCGCTGCACCTGCTCCGTCCGATGCCACGCCACCGGGTCGGCGCCTACTACCGGGCGGCGGACGTGCTCGCGTTCGCCTCCACCACCGACACGCAGGGCCTGGTGCTCGCCGAGGCCGAGGCCTACGGACTGCCGGTGGCCATCGTGGACGCTCAGCTCGCCGAGCGGCCGGGCACCGGCACCGCCCGACCGGTCGCCGAACCGAGCCCGGCGGCGTTCGGGGCGTTGCTCACCCGGCTGCTGACCGGGCGGGAGGTGCGCGGGGCCGTGATCCGGGACGGCCGGGCGGCGGCGACGGGCTGGTCCGCGGAGCGCTACCTGGCCGAACTGGTCACGCTGTACGCGTCGCTGCCGCCCGTCGGCCCAGCGGGAGGCGCTGCCACCCCCGGGGCGCGGCGAGGTGACGCGGGGTCGCCGGGACCAACCGACCCGGCACCGGAGACCGGGCGCGGGCGCTCGTCGTGGCGTTCATCGATGCGGCGGTGGTAGCGTCCGCCGGTGGCCGACCGGGTCCTGCGGGTGAGCACCGCGCTGGTGCTCGCCGTCGGGCTGACCCTCGCCGGAATCGCCGCCCGCGAGAAGCCCGTCGAGCTGCTCTTCTACTTCACGGTGCAGGTCGACCTCGCCTACCTGGTGGTGTTGCTGGCGGGGTGCGGTGACCGGGTGCGTACCGCGCTCACCGTCTACCTCGCCGGCACCGCGGTGGTCTTCGTCCTCGTGCTGGCCAACCCGTGGAGCGGCTACGCCATGGTGGCGAACCCCGAGGCTCGTGGGCTGGTCTCCGACGCCGGCAACCTGCTGCTGCACGCCGTGGTGCCGCCGCTGGCCGCCGCGCAGTGGCTCAACCGCCGACCTCAGGCGGCGCTGCGTCCGGCGTACGCGGTCAGCCTGCTCGGCTACCCACTGCTGTGGCTGACGGTGATCCTGGTCCGGGGTGCCTTCGGCGGGGCCGAGGGCCGCTACCTCTACCCGTTCCTCGACGTACCCCGCCTCGGGTACCCCGCCGTCGCCCTCAACGCCCTGCTCTTCGGCGTCACAGTGCTGCTGATCGCTCTGACCGCGGTTCGCCTGACGCAGCAGCGCGCTGGTTGACAGTGGTCAGGGCGTCGATTCCAGGTGGTGCGCCAGTTGGGCCAGGTCGCGCAGACGCAGGTCGCCGTCGAGGCCCTTCAGCGCGGCGGTCATTGCCCCGGCAGCCCGACCGGCCCGCAGGCCGACCTCGGCGTCCTCGACGACCAGGCACCGCCCCACGGGTACGCCCAGCAGCGCCGCGCCCCGCAGGTAGCCCTCCGGGTCCGGCTTGCCGACGCTGACGTCGTCCACGGTGACGAGCACCGGCGCCTTGATTCCGGCGGCACCGAGCCGGGCCTCGGCGAGCCGCGCGTCGGCGCTGGTCACCACCGCCCAGGGCAACCCCAGCCGGGCCAGCGCGTTCAGTAGCTCGTGCGCCCCGAGGGTGGCCGTCACGTCGGACAGGTCGTCGTACTGCAACGCGAGCTGTCGTGCCGCGGCGGCGGCGACCGCGCTGTCGTCGAGCGTGGGCAGCAGCCGGCGGACGGTCCGGTCGGCCGGGCTGCCGTGCGCGATCGCCAGCGCCGTGGCCGGGTCGACGGCGTACTCGGCCGCCCACCGCTCCCAGGCCCGCTCAACGGCGGCGTCGGAGTCGACCAGCGTGCCGTCCATGTCGAACAGCACCGCGCCAATGCCCGCCAGTTCCACCACCACGCTCCCCGGATCGCTCGCCCCACCCTCCCCCACCTCGCAAGATCCGCGCAACTTCGGTGATCCTGCGGTCTCGTCGCCCGGTGAGGCAGCAGGATCCGTGAAGGTGCGCGGATCAGGGTGACCCACCGGGTTCGGCAGGCCGCCGAGGATCGCGGGTATCGGACTTCGCGGTCGGAGCGAGACGTCCGATGGCCGCCAGACGCAAGCTCGGCGCGGCCAGATGATCGTTTGCATGACGACGACACTCAACGACAGGGTCGCCCTGGTGACCGGAGGCTCCCGAGGCATTGGAGCCGGCATCGCGCTGCGCCTGGCACAAGACGGGGCCGACGTGGCGCTGACCTACCGGCAGGACGCCGAACGGGCTGCGATCGTGGTGAAGCAGATCGAGGCGCTGGGCCGCAGAGCGCTGGCGATCCAGGCGGACGGCGCCGACCCGGCCGCCGTGCGGGGCGCCGTTGACCGGGCCGCCGCGGAACTGGGCCGGTTGGACATCCTGGTGAACAACGCCGCGGTGTTCCTGGTCGGCGCCCTGGACGAGCTCGGCTCGGCAGAGGTGGAGCAGACCATCGCGGTCAACATCAGGGCACCGTACGTCGCCGCGCGGGCGGCCCTGCGGCACCTGGGCGACGGCGGACGGATCATCAGCATCGGCAGCAACGTCGGTGAGCGGGCGGTCTTTCCCGGGCTGACCCTCTACGCGATGAGCAAGACCGCTCTGGTCGGGCTGACCCGCGGCCTGGCCCGTGAACTGGGCCCACGGGGCATCACCGTCAACCTGGTCAACCCTGGGCCGACGGACACCGACGCCAACCCGGCGGACGGACCGAACGCGGGGGCGATCAGCGGATTCACCGCCGTCGGCCGGTACGCGCGCCCCGCCGACATCGCGGCCACCGTCGCGCACCTGGCCAGCCCCGAGGCCAGTTACGTGACAGGTGCGGTGGTCAACGTGGACGGCGGCTTCACCAGCTGACCTGAACGCGGCGTGCCTTCGCAGGCTGCGTCGTACTACAGGGTGGGCGCGGCAGGTTTCGAACCTGCGACCCCCCGCTTGTAAGGCGGGTGCTCTCCCACTGAGCTACGCGCCCGGATCGCCCATGTGGCGGGCCGGTGGCTGGCAAGCTTACCTGCCCGCCACCGACCCGGGCGCACGGCGTACCCCGGTCAGTTGGTCGCTTCGGCGATGGCCTTGCGCCAGCCCTGCTGGTCGCGGGCCTCGCCCGGGCCGTTCATCTCGGCGAAGCGGACCACTCCGGCCTTGTCGATGACGAAGGTGCCCCGGTTGGCGAAGCCGGCCACGTCGTTGAAGACCCCGTACGCCTGGGCGACGGCGCCGTGCGGCCAGAAGTCGGCGAGCATCGGGAACTGGTAGCCCTCACGGTCGGCCCAGATCTTGTGACTGTAGGCCGAGTCGACGCTGACAGTCAGCACCTGCACGTCGTCGTTCACGTACTCGCCGAGGTTGTCGCGCACCTCGCTCAACTCGCCCTGGCAGGTGCCGGTGAAGGCGAGCGGGTAGAACACCAGCAGCACGGCGCGCCTGCCCCGGAAGTCCGAGAGGCGGACCTCCTGGTTGTTCTGGTCCTTGAGCACGAAGTCGGGTGCTTCGGCACCAACCTCCAGGGGCATGCGAACTCTCCTCGCTGCTCGGCCACGCCGGCGACGGCGTCGGGGCGGGGGGACGGCACCAGCCTGCTACCCGACGGTGGGCGGACCGTCGGGCGAGCGGAGCGGCGCTGGCTACTTCTTGGCCTTGGCACCTCGACGCAGCACCAGACGCGCGCCGCTCCAGTCCCGGCCGGCGTTGACGGTCGAGGTCTGCTGAAGGCCGGCGGTGGGCGCGGACTCCGCGACCTCGCTCGGTTCGACGTGCCCGTCGCGCCCCGCCTTCGGGGTGAGCAGCCACACGACGCCGTTGTCGGCCAGCGGGCCGAGGGCATCGACGAGCAGCTCGAAAAGGTCACCGTCGCCGTCCCGGTACCAAACCAGCACCGCGTCGACCACCTCGTCGGTGTCCTCGTCGACCAGATCTCCACAGCGGTCGGTCAGGGCGTCTCGGAGATCCTGGTCGACGTCGTCGTCGTACCCCATCTCCATGACGACCATCCCCGGTTCGATCCCGAACCGGTCCGCCAGGCTGCGTACCCCGTCGGCGGCCTGACCAGCGGTCGCGCTCACTGTCGCGTGCCTCCTCATCTCGTCCCTGCTCGCGACGTCGGTGCGACGCCGTCAGGCAAAGTCCACACAGTTGTTGGGCTGCGCGCAAGTGGCGCACCGGGTGGAACGGAATTTACCGTGCCAGCAGCGTACGGGCACCGTCGGTAATGGCTTCAGCGGAGACCAGTACGTGACGTGCTGCCGGACCTAATGGTACAAACGAGTCAACTCCGGCTACTCGACGCGCGGCACCGACATATCCGGCGTCCACCAGCGCGGCGATCACGCCCTCGCCGACCCCGCCGGAGCGGCGCGTCTCGTCCACCACCAGCACCCGGCCGGTCGCCGAGGACTCCCGAATGATGTCGGACACCGGCAGCGGAGCCAGCCAGCGCAGATCCACCACGCGGGTGCCCACCCCCTCCTCGGCGAGGACGGCCGCGGCCCGCAGCGACATCCGTACCCCGTTACCGAAGGTGATGATGGTGAGGTCGTCCGCCGAGCCGACCGGGTAGACCCGGGCCCGCCCGATCGGCACGTGGCCGGCCACCCACCCGCCCGGCTCCGGATAGCCCGCCAGCCACTCACCGTCACCCTCCGTGTACAGGTCGCGGGTGTGGTAGAGCGCGATCGGTTCCAGGAACACGCAGACACTGCCGTCCACCGCCGCGCTCGCCAGACAGGTCCGCAGCATGGGCGCGGCATCGTCCGGCCGCGCCGGCACCGCGACCACCAGACCAGGCACATCCCGGAGTACGGCCACCGAGTTGTCGTTGTGGAAGTGCCCGCCGAACCCCTCCTGGTACGCCAGGCCCGCCACCCGCACCACCATCGGGTTGCGGAACGCCCCCTGCGAGAAGAACCGCATGGTGGCCGCCTCACCGCGCAGCTGGTCCTCGGCGTTGTGCAGGTACGCCAGGTACTGGATCTCCGGCACCGGCAGCATCCCGGCCAGCCCGGCACCGAGGCCCAGCCCGAGCACCGACGTCTCGTCGAGCAGGGTGTCGAAGACCCGGGCCGCCCCGAACCGGTCGCGCAGCCCCTTCGTCACCCCGTACACGCCGCCCTTGGCGGCCACGTCCTCACCGAAGAGCGCCATCTGCGGGTGGTCGAGCATCCCGTCGGCGAGCGCGGCGTTGATGCTCTGTGCCAGGGTCATCGGCCCGGCCAGCTCCGGCGGCTTGCCGCCGAACGCCTCCGCCCGGGCGCCCGCTCCCGGCCCACTGGCCCGCGCCGCGGCGTCGGCCACCGCCCGTGCCACCCGCACCGGACGACGTGGGGCCAGCGCCGACACCACGTCGGCCGCGGAGGCCAGCTTCGGCTCGCCCAGCACCTCCTCGGCCAGCCGGCGTACCTGCCAGCCGGTCTCGTCGTACCGGGCAAGCAGTTCCTCGCCGGTCGCCACGCCGGCGTCGACCAGCAGCCGCGCGGTGGCGGCCAGCGGGTCCCGGTCCAGGTCCCCGGCCAGCTCGGCCGGGCCCCGGTACGCCGACTCCGCGTCCGCCCCGGCGTGCCCCATCAGCCGAACGGTGCGCAGGTGCAGCACGGCCGGCCGCCGGTTGCGGCGTACCCAGGCCGCGGCCTCCGCCGCCACCTCGTACGTCCGCACCGGGTCGGCTCCGTCCGCGCTGAAGTAGCGGATGCCCGGCTTGGCCCGCAGGGTCGCCTCGACCCAGCCCTCCGGCGAGCGGACGCTGATGCCCAACCCGTTGTCCTCGCAGACGAAGAGCACCGGAATCCGCAGCCCCGCGTGGTCGTACCACCCGGCGGTGTTGAAGGCGGCGGTGGCGCTCGCGTGGTTGACCGAGGCGTCGCCGAAGGAGCAGACCACTATGGCGTCCGGTGGCCAGGGGGCGTGCGTGGCGCCCGCGCCGCTGCCGACCCGCATTCCGGCCCCGGTACGCCGTCCGGCGCTGTCCAGCCGGCGCAGCCGCTCCACCGCCAGTCCCATTCCGACAGCGCGGGGCAGGTGCGAGGCGATGGTCGAGGTGGTCGGCACGACGGCCAGGTCGGCCCGGCCGAACACCTTGTGCCGTCCCCCGGCGATCGGTTCAAGGCTGGACGCGACCATCCCGCGCAGCACGTCCCGGGCCGCGTCGGCGTATGCCGCGAACCCGTTGGCGGCCGGGGCCTGTTCGATCCCGGACGGCTCCGATTCGGACAGCCGCGGATCGGCGCCGAGGTCGGGGTCACGGGACGGTGCGCCGTCGACGGACGGCCGAGTGCCGGTTGACGGTTCGGACTCGACGGTTCCCGCCGGGGCGGACCGCTCGGAGTCGACAGTTCGCGCCCGGTTGGCGGCCGGCGCTTGGTCAGCGGCGGCCTGGGTAGCGTCCGCGGCGGCCGGCGCGGGGTCCACGGGAGCCAGGGCAGGGTCGGCGGCGGCCTGGGCGGCGCGCAGGCAGTAGAAGGCACCCGAGCGGTAGTGCAGCAGCGCCGGATCGGTGGGACGAAGCGCGGCGGCGACCGCGGCGTTGCCCTCGTGCCCGGCGGAGCCGATCGTGTAGAAACCCTCCCCGAAGCTGCGCAACCAGCGGCCGGCAAGGTCGAGCTGCCGGCTGGTCACCTGCGCGTCGAACAGGTCCAGCACCTGCCCGCCGGTCAGCGGGGCGTCGTCGGTGACCGGGTCGGCGGGGTCACGCCGCCGCTCGGCGGCAGGCAGCGCCGCCAGCGTCTCCCGGAACCGGTCGTCGAGATCTTGCGGGGTGGTCACGTCGGACAGCATTACCGACGGAAGCTCCGCTCGCCCAGTGGGACACGGCCGGAAGGGTCGCGCTCACTCCGACCCGCAGGGCTCCGGAAAGCCGCCGTCGGACACCTTCCAGACCAGGTCACGAAGGGTACGCAGCTCCTCGTCGCCCAGCCCGGACAGGAGTCGGGAGTCGGACATCACCTCGATCACCCGGGCCCGTACGACGCGGCCCTCCTCGGTGACCAGCAGCGTCTTCTGCCGCCGATCCGCCGGGTCGGTGCGACGCTCGACCAGCCCGGCCTGCTCCAGCTTGTCGACCAGCACCGTCACGTTCGACCGGTCACAACCCAGCTGACCCGCGAGATCCCGGGCCGGCAGCGGATGATCAGGGTCCAGCTCCCGCAGCGCCCGGGCCGCCGCCGGTGTGAGCCCAACCTCGGCGAACGCGCTGCCCTGTCGGTGTCGGACCGCGTCGCTGACGTGGGCCATCCGGCGCAGCACGTCTGCGGCGAGACCAGCCCGATCCGCCGGCCCGCCCACCACGGAACCCACCTGCCCCGTCACGACCACATCGTACGCACCAGCCCGCCCACCGCAGCCCAGCCTGATCACCCCCGCGCGCGCCCCCTCCGCGCCGATCTTGCGGTTCCGGTTGCCTGTATGGGTGGGATGCCCCTTGTGTCGGGACAGCAAGTGCAAGATCGCCGAGATTGAGGCTGGGTCAGGCGGGGAGGAAGGAGAAGCGGACCTGGCGGGTCGGGTTGTCGCCGTTGGTGTCGACGAGGCAGATCGACTGCCAGGTGCCGAGCGCCAGTCGACCGCCGAGCACCGGCAGCGTGGCGTACGGCGGGATGAACGCCGGCAGCACGTGGTCACGGCCGTGGCCGGGCGAGCCGTGTCGGTGCCGCCAGCGGTCCTTGGTGGGGAGCAGGTCGTCCACGGCGCTCAGAAGGTCGTCGTCGGACCCCGACCCGGTCTCGATGATCGCCAGGCCGGCGGTGGCGTGCGGCACGAAGACGTGCAGCAGGCCGTCGCCCTCGCCCGCGACGAACTGCTGGGCCTCCGCGGTGATGTCCCGGACGGTCGGCCGGGACCCGGTCTGGACGGTGATCACATCGCTGCGCATACGTCGCATTCTGCCGCAGGGTGAGCTCAGGAGCTGCCGCCGCCACCGCCGCCGGAGTCGCCGCCACCGGACCAGCCACCACCGGAGTCACTGCCGGACCAGCCGCCGCCGGAGTCACCGCTGGACCAGCCCCAGCCGGACCAGCCTCCCCCGGAGTCGCCGCTGCCGCCGGCCGGCTCCATGTCGTCGGAGCGGTCGTGGTCGCCGTCCCGCTGGCTGCCGACGTTCCCGCTCCCGGCGTCCCCGGCGGGCATCGGGTGGTAGCCGTACCCACCGCCACCCGAGTCCGGACGACGGCGACGACCGCCGGCCTGGCCGCTCGGACGGGCCGCTCGGCTCGCGTCGCGCAGCAGGCCCGCGCCGAGCACGGCCACCAGGGCACCCAGGGCCACCAGTCCGACCATCGGCAGGTTGCCGGAAGCGAGGGCGACGGCGCCGATGACCAGGCCGACCACCCCGACAACGATCATGCTCGCGGCGACCGCGACACGGCGCCCGTTCATGGCGGTAACGGTAGGAGTGGCGGTCAAACCGCTCAGGTTCCACCTCGTCGTCGCGCTAAGTTACCGGCGGGTACCTGTGTTCAGCATCGCGTCCGGGGCACCTAGACGTGACGAGGGGTGCCACCAGGGGGCAGGATGGCGCTAGAGACCTATCCCACACACAACCGAGGGAACGCCTGTGGCTACGGAACGCAAGCGCCCGGTGATCAGCGACGGCCTACCGAGCCAGCTTCCGGACATCGACCCTGAAGAGACAAGCGAATGGGTCGAGTCGCTTGACGGTGTCATCGACGAACGCGGCGCCAAACGCGCTCGCTACGTCATGCTGCGCCTGCTGGAGCGGGCCCGTGAGCGCCAGGTCGGGGTTCCGCCCCTGACCACCACCGATTACATCAACACCATCCCGTCGGAGCGCGAGCCCTGGTTCCCGGGTGACGAGCACGTCGAGCGGAGGATCCGGGCGTACGTCCGGTGGAACGCCGCCATGCTGGTGCACCGGGCTCAGCGCCCGGAGATCGGCGTCGGTGGGCACATCTCCACCTTCGCCAGCTCGGCGTCGCTCTACGAGGTGGGCTTCAACCACTTCTTCCGGGGCAAGAACCACCCGGGCGGTGGCGACCAGATCTTCTACCAGGGCCACGCCTCCCCCGGCATGTACGCGCGGGCGTTCCTGGAGGGGCGACTCAGCGAGCACCAGCTCGACGGGTTCCGCCAGGAGCTGTCGCACCCCGGTGGTGGGCTGCCCTCGTACCCGCACCCTCGGCTGATGCCGGACTTCTGGGAGTTCCCCACCGTCTCGATGGGCCTCGGCGGTCTGAACGCGATCTACCAGGCCCGGTTCAACCGGTACCTGCAGCACCGCGGCATCAAGGACACCTCCCAGCAGCATGTCTGGGCGTTCCTCGGCGACGGCGAGATGGACGAGCCGGAGACGCTCGGCGCCATCGGCGTCGCCGCCCGCGAGGAGCTGGACAACCTCACCTTCGTGATCAACTGCAACCTGCAGCGGCTGGACGGCCCGGTCCGGGGCAACGGCAAGGTCATGCAGGAGCTGGAGGCGTTCTTCCGGGGTGCCGGCTGGAACGTGATCAAGGTCGTCTGGGGTCGTGAGTGGGACCCGCTGCTCGCCGCGGACACCGACGGCGCGTTGGTCAACCTGATGAACACCACGACCGACGGCGACTACCAGACCTACAAGGCGGAGTCCGGCGCGTACGTGCGGGAGCACTTCTTCGGCCGCGACGCACGGACCCGCAAGATGGTCGAGCCGCTCAGCGACGACGAGATCTGGAACCTCAAGCGGGGTGGGCACGACTACCGCAAGCTCTACGCGGCCTACAAGGCGGCCACCGAGCACACCGGTCAGCCCACAGTCATCCTGGCGAAGACGATCAAGGGCTGGACCCTCGGCTCGCACTTCGAGGGCCGCAACGCGACCCACCAGATGAAGAAGCTGACGCTGGAGGATTTGAAGACCTTCCGCGACCGGCTCTACCTGGACATCCCGGACTCGGCGCTGGAGGACAACCCCTACCTGCCGCCGTACTTCCACCCGGGCGAGAAGTCCGAGGAGCTGGCGTACCTCAAGGAGCGGCGCGAGCAGCTCGGCGGGTACCTGCCGTCCCGGCGGACCAGCACGAAGCGGCTGGCCATCCCGGGCCCGGAGCGGTTCGCCGACATCAAGCGCGGCTCGGGCAAGCAGAAGGTGGCCACCACGCAGGCCTTCGTCCGTCTGCTCAAGGACGTGATGAAGGACAAGGAGTTCGGCAAGCGTTGGGTGCCGATCATCCCGGACGAGGCCCGGACCTTCGGTCTCGACTCGATCTTCCCGACCGCGAAGATCTACTCGCCGCACGGCCAGCGCTACACCTCGGTCGACCGCGAGCTGTTCCTGTCGTACAAGGAGTCGACCTCCGGGCAGATCCTGCACGAGGGGATCAACGAGGCCGGTTCGGTGGCCTCGTTCACCGCGGCCGGCTCGGCGTACGCCACGCACGACGAGCCGATGATCCCGATGTACATCTTCTACTCGATGTTCGGGTTCCAGCGGACCGCCGACGGGCTGTGGGCAGCGGCCGACCAGATGGCCCGGGGCTTCCTGCTCGGCGCCACAGCGGGTCGGACCACGCTCAACGGTGAGGGCCTTCAGCACGAGGACGGGCACTCGCTGCTGATCGCCGCCACCAACCCGGCGGTGGTGGCGTACGACCCGGCGTTCGCGTACGAGATCGCGCACATCCTGGAGCAGGGTCTGCACCGGATGTACGGGGACGCGCAGGAGAACGTCTTCTACTACCTCACGGTCTACAACGAGCCGACGCTGCAGCCGGCCGAGCCGGCCGACGTGGACGTGGAGGGCCTGCTCAAGGGCATCTACCGCTACTCGCCGGCACCGCAGGTCGACGGCCCGAAGGCCAACCTGCTCGCCTCGGGCACCGGGATGCAGTGGGCGCTCAAGGCCCAGCAGTTGCTCGCCCAGGACTGGGGGGTGGGTGCCGACGTCTGGTCGGTGACCTCCTGGACCGAGCTGCGCCGCGACGCGGTGGAGACCGAGGAGTACAACCTGCTCAACCCGGGCGCCGAGGCGAAGGTTCCGTACATCCAGCAGAAGCTGGCCGAGGCGGACGGGCCGAAGGTCGCGGTCAGCGACTTCATGCGTGCGGTGCCGGATCTGATCGCCCGCTGGGTACCCGGCGACTACACGTCGCTCGGCACCGACGGGTTCGGCATGTCGGACACCCGGCACGCGCTGCGCCGGCACTTCCACGTCGACGCGGAGTCGATCGTCGTGGCCACGCTGCGGCAGCTCGCCCGCAGCGGCGCGGTGGCGATCACGGTGCCGGCCGAGGCCGCCAAGAAGTACGCGATCGACGACGTCAACGCCGCCCCGGTCGGCGAGACCGGCGGCGACAGCTAAGACCCAGCACGACCGCAGAAGGGCCCGGCGCATCAGCGCCGGGCCCTTCTTCGACTACGGCCCAACCCAACTGCGGTCGGGGGGTACGGAGCGGCGGTGGTCCGGGGGCCCTGGCGGGGATCCGGACCACCGCCGTCGCGGGTGACGCCGGGAGGATGGGCGCTCGTCAGCCGACGGCGGCCAGGTCGGTGAGCCGGGCCAGCGAGTCCTCCAGGTCGGCGCCGACCCGACGCAGTCCGAGGCGCAGCATGGCCGCCTTGACCGGGCCGGCCGGCCAGCGGACCACGATGAGGCGCACGATGGTCCCGCCCTCCTCCTCGTCTCCGGTGAGCTGGACGTAGATCTCGGTGCGCGCCTCCGCCCGAGATCCAGCGCCCTTGGCCCGTTCCCGCCAGCCGATCAGCGTCGGCTCCTGGTAGGCGATCACCTCGGCCTCATGCGCCGAGCCGCGCCCAGCCTGGACGAGTTGTCGCCGCCCGAAGCCCTCTCCCGAGAGCACTTCGGCCGCTCGGACCCCAGCCAGCCAGGCCGGCAACTGCTCGGCCCGCTGCACGACATCCCAGACCACTTCAATTGGCGCCGCCACGTGCGCACTGCGTTCCACGAGGATCATTTCCGTCTTTCCTCCGGTGAGGACATCCCACGATATCGGCACTCTATGCGTTAAATCGGACTTACCTGGACGGGTTCGGAAAAAGACACGCCGATCAACCATTGCGGATTACGCCAGGGCGGCCTATGGCGCATTCATCGAGAGCGCTTTAAAGTCCCGAACACGTTTCACGTTGACCGGGAGGGCGCATGTCGACCGCACCGATGCCCCAGTTCCCCACCGGCTTCCGCTGGGGCGTCTCCACATCGGCCCACCAGATCGAGGGCGCCACCACCGCCGACGGCCGAGCTCCGTCCATCTGGGACACCTTCGCGCGCTCCCCCGGGCGGATCAGCGACGGCAGCAGCGGCGAGGTGGCCTGCGACCACTACCACCGACACACCGAGGACGTGGCGCTGCTGGCCGGCCTGGGCGTCTCCGCGTACCGGTTCTCCATCGCCTGGCCCCGGGTCCAGCCCACCGGCGCCGGCCCGGCCAACCCGGCCGGCCTGGACTTCTACGACCGCCTGGTGGACGAGTTGCTGGCCGTCGGCGTCGACCCGGTGGCCACCCTCTACCACTGGGACCTGCCGCAACCCCTCGAAGACGCCGGCGGCTGGATGCACCGCGACACCGCCGCCCGCTTCGCCGAGTACGCCGAGAAGACCGCCGCTCGCCTCGGCGACCGGGTCCGACTCTGGATCACCCTCAACGAGCCGTTCATCCACATGAGCCTCGGCTACGGCATGGGTGTGCACGCCCCCGGCCGGATGCTGCTGTTCGACGCCTTCCCGGTCGCCCACCACCAACTGCTCGGGCACGGGCTCGCGGTCGCCGCGCTGCGGACCCACACCGCCAGCCCGGTGGCGATCGCCAACAACTACTCGCCGGTGCGGGTGCTCGGCGACCGCGACGCCGACCGGGCCGCCGGGGCCGCGTACGAGGCGCTGCACAACCGGCTCTTCACCGACCCGCTGCTCGGCCGCGGCTACCCGGAGCTGCCCGGCCTGGACCCGAGCGTCGTCCACCCCGGCGACCTCGACACGATCGCCGCGCCGATCGACGTGCTCGGGGTCAACTACTACAACCCCACCGGTGTACGGGCGGCCGAGGAGGGTTCACCCCTGCCGTTCGACCTCGTGCCGCTGGACGGCTACCCGCGTACCGCCTTCGACTGGCCGGTGGACCCCGACGGGCTGCACGAGCTGCTCGGCTGGCTCCGCGACACCTACGGCGACGCGCTGCCGCCCATCGAGATCACCGAGAGCGGCTGCGCGTACGACGACGAGCCCGACGCCGACGGGCAGGTGGCCGACCCGGAACGGATCGCGTACCTCGACGGGCACCTGCGGGCGGTCCGGGCCGCCATCGACGACGGGGTGGACGTCCGCGGGTACTTCGTCTGGTCGCTGCTGGACAACTGGGAGTGGGCCGAGGGGTTCACCAAGCGCTTCGGTCTGGTGCACGTCGACTACCCCACCCAGACCCGTACGCCGAAGTCGTCGTACACCTGGTTGCGGGACGTGATCGCGGCCAGCCGGCCGGGGTCGGCGCGGTGACCACCCTCGACCCGACGACGGCGTCGCTGCCGGCGGCGCTCGCCGAGCCGACGGTGCCGGTGCGGCGCAGCTGGATCGGCTTGATCTTCGCGGCCAACCTCGGCGTGTGGATGGCGTTCTTCACGCCCATCCAGGTGCTGCTGCCGCAGCAGATCGAGCAGATCGCGCCCGGCGACAAGGAGAACATGCTGGCCGTGGTCACCGGCCTCGGCGCGTTGGCCGCGGTGCTGGCCAACCCCTTGGCTGGCGCGCTCTCCGACCGGACCTGCCTGCGCATCGCCGGCCGCGAGTTCGGCCGTCGGCACGTCTGGACGGCGGGCGGGGCCGTGCTCGGCGCGGCGGCCCTGGTGCTGCTGGCCCAGCAGCGGACCATCCTCGGCGTCGCCCTCGGCTGGGTCGCCGCGCAGGTCTGCTTCAACGCGATGCTGGCCAGCCTCAGCGCCGCCATCCCCGACCGGGTCCCGGTGCGGCAGCGCGGCGGCGTCTCGGGGTGGGTGGGCATCCCGCAGGCGCTCGGGTTGGTGCTCGGCGCGGTGCTGGTCACCGCAGTGGTCACCGGCAACGCCGCCGGCTACCTGGCCATCGCCGTGGCCGTCCTGCTGCTGTCGCTGCCGTTCGCGCTGCTCACCCCCGACGAACCGCTACCACGTACCCATCGGCCGGCGATCCGGACGCGGGCGCTGCTGGCCTCGATGTGGATCAGCCCCCGCCGGCACCCGGATTTCGCCTGGGCCTGGATCACCCGCTTCCTGGTCCAGTTGGGCAACGCCCTGGGCACCCTCTACCTGCTGTACTTCCTCAGCGACGGGGTGCGCCACCCCGACCCCGAGGGCGGCCTGCTGGTGCTGATCCTGCTCTACACGCTCGGGATGATGCTGACAGCTGTGGTCGCCGGCCGGCTGTCCGACCGTTCCGGCCGCCGCAAGATCTACGTGATCGTCTCCGGGCTGATCATGGCGGTGGCGGCGCTGCTGCTCGCGGTCGCGCCGGTCTGGCCGATGGCGATCGTCGCGGCGCTGCTGCTCGGCGCCGGCTACGGCGTCTACCTCTCGGTGGACGCCGCGTTGATCACCCAGGTGCTGCCCCGGGCCACCGACCGGGCCAAGGACCTGGGCGTCATCAACATCGCCAACTCGGCGCCGCAGGTGCTCGGCCCGGCGCTCTCCGCCCCGCTCGTGGTGTACCTGGGCGGCTATCCCACGCTCTACGCGGTCACCGCCGTGGTCACCCTGCTCGGCAGCGCGCTGGTCGTCAAGATCCGCTCGGTCCCCTGAGCCGTGGGGGGCGGTGGCGGATTGCAGTCGCGGACCGCCGTAGGCTGGGGGACGTGACAGTACGTGTGCGCTTCGCCCCTTCCCCGACCGGTATGTTCCACGTCGGCGGCGCCCGCTCGGCGCTGCAGAACTGGATCTACGCCAAGCAGCAGGGCGGCGTGTTCGTGCTGCGCATCGAGGACACCGACGCGGCGCGCAACAAGCCCGAGTGGACCGAGGGCATCCTCTCCGCGCTGGACTGGATCGGGATCTCCCGGGGCAGCTACGAGGGCCCGTACTTCCAGTCGGCCAACGCCGGGGAGCACCGGGTTGCCGCCGCGCGCCTGCACGAGTCGGGCCGCGCCTACTACTGCGACTGCACCCGCGAGGACGTGCAGGCCCGCACCGGCTCGCAGTACCAGGGCTACGACGGCTACCACCGCGACCGTGGCCTCGGCCCCGGCCCCGGGCACGCCCTGCGCTTCCGTACGCCCGACGAGGGCGCGACAGTGGTGGTCGACCTGATCCGTGGTGAGCCCACGTTCGAGAACAAGCTCATCGAGGACTTCGTCATCGCCCGCGGTGACGGCTCGCCGGTCTTCCTGCTGGCCAACGTCGTCGACGACATGACGATGGGGATCACCCACGTGATCCGGGCCGAGGAGCACCTGCCCAACACCCCCAAGCAGCAGCTGCTCTGGGAAGCCCTCGGGGTCAAGCCGCCGATCTGGGCACACGTGCCGGTGGTGGTCAACGAGAAGCGGCAGAAGCTCTCCAAGCGCCGGGACAAGGTTGCCCTGGAGGCGTACCGCGACGAGGGTTACCTGGCCGGCGCGATGCGCAACTACCTCATGCTGCTCGGCTGGGCTCCCTCCGGCGACCGGGAGATCGTTCCCTGGTCGGTCATCGAGGACGAGTTCCGGCTGGACGAGGTCAACCTCTCCTCGGCGTTCTTCGACGAGAAGAAGCTGCGCGCGTTCAACGGCGAGTACATTCGCGCGCTGCCGGTGACCGAGTTCATCGACGCCTGCCAGCCGTGGCTGACCGGCACCGGGACCATCGCGCCGCCGCCGTGGCAGCCGGAGGAGTTCGACGCCGACGCGTTCGCCGCCGTGGCGCCGCTGGCCCAGACGCGGATCGCGGTGCTCAGCGAGATCGTGCCGAACGTCGACTTCCTCTTCCTGGCCTCACCGCTGATCGACGAGGCCGCCTGGACCAAGACGATGAAGGACGGTTCCGCCGAGCTGCTGGACGACGCCGTCGCGGCGTTCGAGGCGCTGGAGTCCTGGGACGCCGAGTCGTTGAAGTCGACGCTGGAGGCGGTCGGCGCCGAGCGGGGCCTCAAGCTCGGCAAGACGCAGGCGCCGGTCCGGGTCGCGGTCACCGGTCGCACAGTGGGTCTGCCGCTGTTCGAGTCGCTGGAGGTGCTCGGCCGCGAGCGCACCCTGACCCGGATGCGCGCCGCCCGCCTGCGCCTCGTCTGACTGTCGCCCGTCCACTCGTCAGGAGAGCGTCGCCGGCGTACCTCAGCATCGCTTTGACTTTGCTCTGCACCCCGATCTGCACCGGTCACCGACCGTTGCCGTCGCATCCGCGGGTGCAGAGCAAAGGATGATGCGTACGCCTGCCTGCCCACCGGGAGCGGCGAGGATCAGAGGGTTACCGAGCTCGTCGCTGGCGGCGGAACACGAGGCCGGCCGCGAGTGCGGCGAGCAGCAGCAGGCCGCCGAGAGCCCAGATCCACCAGCGACTGCCGGAGTCGGACTGCTCCGAGGCGGCCGGCGCCGGGGAGGCCGTCGGGCTGCCAGGTGCCGCCGACGGCGAGCCGGCGGAGGGTACGCCGACGGCCGACGCGCCAGCCGACGGCGAGCTCGCCGGGTTGGTTCCGGCGGTGGCCGACGGCGAGGCAGTGGGGTCGGCTGCGGTGCCGGTGGTGAGGGTGAACCGCACCTCGCCCTTCACCGGGTGCCCATCGGACGACGCGAGCTGGTAGCCGACGATGTAGAGCCCGGCTGCGGCCGGCTTGAACGGCACCCGCACCCGACTGCCGTCGAAGGCGGGAGTCCCGCCAGCGACCACATTGTCCGGTCCGGTTATTGTGATCTTCGTCGTAGTCGGCGACGGCTTGGCGAGGAACCGCAGCTCGACCCGGGCGGGTGCCGACGCCACGCGGGCGCCGTCGCGCGGGTTGCTGCCGGTCAGCTGGTTGTGGGCGGCGGCCGGAGTCGCCGGCACCAAAAACGACACACCGAACGCCACGCCGAGCACCACTGGCACGACCCGCACCGTACGTGTAACCCTGCCCCCCATGAACCCCTCCGTAAGGGTACGATCCGCCCGCTGATCAAACGGCTCCTCATTAGTCGAGCAGAGATCGCAGATAGTTCCAATTACTGTTCCAAAAGCTGCAACTCATCGACGTTCTGCGGAGTCTGTAGGAGTGGACCCGACCATCCGGGTCGATGCCGCACCGGCAGATCGGTCCAGACGTCACCACGAAGCCATCCATCGAACGGGGCGAGGAGGCGGGATGCTCCGACACATGAGGCGGTTGGCCGCCGTGTTGGCGGGCACGATGGCGGTGGCACTGCTGTCGCTTGGCACCGCCGGCTCGGCCTCGGCGGCGCCGAAGCCGGCACCCGCCGGAGTGGACATCACCGGCACGGGGCTGTCCGGACCGCTGCGGTTGCGCGCGGAAAAGGAGCCCGCCCTCGTTGGCGCGGTCATCGACCAGGTCAACTTCCTCGCGCGCACCGGCATGCCGACCGGTCCGAAGGCAGCCAACCTCGGTCCGAAATACACCGTCGTGGTGCTCGCCGGCGAGACGCCGAAGCAGACCTACGACCTCTACCCCAAGGCGATCGGCGGCCCTCGCGTCTTCCGGCCGGCGAAGCAGCCGGACGGCCGTAAGACCAGCGCCGGCTGGTTCCTGGGTCGGCTCAGCATGTCCGAGACCCTGCGCACCGCCGGTGCGCCGCTGGAGCGGCAGTTCGACACGGTCAGCGGCGGCGCGGGCGGCGGTGAGCGGGTTCTCCCGGAGGACACGCTCGACCCGGCGAAGGACCTCGACGAGGCGCTCGGCGACCTGCAACGCCTGCTGCTGCTCAACGTCGGCGTGATGCTGACCATCACCGTCGGCCTCGCCGGGATCGCCCTGCTGATCCGCAGGCGCACGCGCTGAGCAGGCGCACGCGCTGAGGTCACGCTTTCGCTGACCCGCAACAACACGCGACGGTCCGACGCACTCGCTGGTCAGCGGGTGCGTCGGCCGACCGGGCAGCGGAACGCGGTGTTCAGCACCAGCGGCGCGGTGGGCGCTCCCGGCGGGTGGCTCGTGGACGCGGCCGGACCGCGCCGTGCCGGTGTGCCCCGGCCCAGCCGGAAAGTTCACTGAGGCAACCAGCGGGGACGTCCGAGTCGGGCTCGGCAGAGCGCTGACGCGGCAGCACGGGCTCGTCGTCGATGCGCCCCGGCAGCGGCTCCACCGGGTGCGATGGCGCACCGCCGACCGGCCGGCGGGGCTTGCCAGCCGCCTGCGGGTCGTGGTGCCCCGGCCGGCAGGGCTCGCCCTGGGCGCAGCCGTGCTCGGCCTCCCCGTGCGCCATCCCCGGTCTCCTCACGCTCGCTTCACCCTCGAATGCTCCCCGAGGTGCCCTGTCACCGTACTGGCCGGGACCGACGGGCCGCGCGCAGCGTACCCGGGGTCCGGACCGGCCGGTCCCCGAAGACGCCGCTGAGCGCGGGCGCCGGTTACGCAGTTCACAGCTTCTTTTCGTGTCGCTCACCGTGAGGTTCGGCGGCGAGGCGGACCGGCGGGCAGCGGGCGCGGTGAGCCTCCAGGTCGGCGCGGGCGAAGAGCGCCCGCAGTGTCACGCCGTGATGAGCGAGCGCCTGCGCCCCGCCCTCAGCCCGGTCGATGACGCAGAGGGCGTGGGAGGCGCGGCCCGCGTACCCCTTTCGGCGCATGTCGCAGGCGGCGGTCTCCTCCCCCGGTCGGACTCCGACCCGGTGCGACTGTGGTGGGATCGGGGCATGCGTCCGCCACCGTGGCTCGGCTCCGGCACTCGCGGCCGGGACCTGGCGCTGGCCGGGGCGTCGCTGGCCGGCGGGCTGGTGCTGTGGACGCTGGGTTGGCAACCGCAGATCCGTCCGCACCCGGACGTGCCCGCGGTCCTGTTCCTGCCGTCGCTGCTGGCGATGTGCGTCGCGGTGGGTCTGCGCCGCGCCGCCCCGCGTGCCAGCCTCGCCGTCGGCACCGTGGCAGTGGTGGTGGACATCGCGCTGGGGGGCTCGCTGGGCGCGATCCTGATCTACACGCAGGTCCTCTACGACGCCTGTGTCTACGGTCCGCCACGGCTGTGGCGGTGGCTGCTGCGGGCGACCATCGGGCTGAGCGTGCTCGGTGCGGTCGTCGGCGTGATCCTCTCCGACCAGTGGAGCGGGGTGGCCATCGGCGTGCTGGTGGTGCTCGTCGGCCTCCTGCCGGTCCTGACCGGTATCAGCGTGCGGCAGTACCGCGATCAGGCCGCCGCCGAGCGGGCGCGGGCCGAGCAGACCGCCCGGCTGGTCGAGTTGGACCGTCGGCAGGCGGTCAGCGCCGAACGGGCCCGGATGGCCCGGGAGCTGCACGACGTGGTCGCGAACCACCTCAGCGCGGTGGCCATCCACGCCACCGCTGTGCTCTCCGTACCCGGGTTGGATCGCGGTCAGGTGGAGTCGGCGTTGCGGGTGATCCGGGAGAGCAGCGTGCAGGGCCTCGCCGAGATGCGTCAGATGATCGAGGTGCTGCGCGAGCCGGGGACCAGCGCCGACCCGGCCGCGCCGGAGGTGGTCACCGCGCGACTGGCCGAGGCGGACGGACTGGTCGACCGGGTCCGGGCTGCCGGCCTCGCGGTGCGGGTCCGGACCGATGGCACGCCGGGCGTGTTGCCGGTGGGGGTGGACCTCGCCGCGTACCGGATCGTGCAGGAGTCCCTGACGAACGCGCTCAAGCACGGTACGGGCGAGGCGGAGCTGACGATCGCGTACCGGCCGGCCGAGGTGGTGCTGACTGTGGAGAACCCGGTGCGTGGGGGCGGGGCCGGGCTGCCGGGCGCCGGGGCCGGGCTGATCGGCATGCGGGAGCGGGCCACGCTGCTGGCCGGCCGGTTCACCGCCGGGCCGCACGACGGCCGTTGGCAGGTGCGGGCGGCCCTGCCCACCGGGGAGGGCGGGTGACCGGGCCGGCGCGGCCGTCGGACGACACGGGCCCGGCGACGGTACGGGTGGTGCTCGCCGACGACCAGCCGACGGTACGGGCCGGACTGGCCCTGATCCTGAACAGCTCAGCGGGTGTCGAGGTGGTCGGCGAGGCGGCCGACGGCGACGCCGCGGTGCGCCTGTGCCGGGAGTTGCGCCCCGACGTGGCGGTGCTGGATGTGCGGATGCCGCGCCGGGACGGGATCTCCGCGACCCGGGCGATCGTCAGCGACGGGCTCGCCGACGTGCTGGTGCTCACCACCTTCGACCTGGACGAGTACGTCTTCGGGGCGTTGCGGGCCGGGGCGGCCGGGTTCCTGCTCAAGGACACCGACGCCGACGGCCTGGTCGGCGCGGTGCGGACGGTGGCGCGGGGCGACGGCTTCATCGCGCCCACTGTGACCCGTCGGTTGATCACCGCCTTCGCGGCCACCGCGCCGGGTGCGTCGGCGGACGCGCGGGCCGCGCTGGCCACCCTCACCCCGCGTGAGCGTGACGTGCTGGCCTGCCTCGGGTTGGGTCTGTCCAACCAGCAGATCGCCGATCGACTGGTGCTGGCGGAGAGCACCACGAAGACCCATGTGAGCCGGATCCTGGCGAAGCTGGACCTACGCAGCAGGGTGCAGGCCGCCATCCTGGCCCAGGAGGTGGGCCTGCCCGCTCCCCCGCAGTCGTGAGACGGGCCGTTGGGCGCACGGCGGACCGGTGCCGGCGTGGTTGACCTGCTCACGACGTGTCAGGCTAGGGCGGTGAGTACGCCGGGCGGTGGGGAGCTGTCGGCCACGCTGCGCCGGATCGAACGATCGGCGGGGGCGTTGGCCACCTCCAGCGTGGCCCGGATGGACGAGACGCTGCCCTGGTTCCGGGCGCTGCCGGCCGACCAGCGGTCCTGGGTGATGCTGGTGGCGCAGGCGGGCGCGAGGTCGCTGGTGCAGTGGCTGCGCGAGGGCGGCGGCACCGCGGACAGCACCCAGGAGGTCTCGGACGAGGTCTTCGCCGCCGCCCCGCAGGCGCTGGCCCGGTCGATCACCCTCCAGCAGACCGTGGCGTTGATCAAGGTGACGATCGACGTGGTCGAGGAGCAGGTGTCGCACCTGGCCGCCGAGGGTGAGGAGCAGCAGCTACGCGAGGCGGTGCTGCGCTTCTCCCGGGAGATCGCGTTCTCCGCCGCCAGGGTCTACGCGCGGGCCGCCGAGTCGCGTGGCGCCTGGGACGCCCGGTTGCAGGCGCTGCTCGTCGACGCGCTGTTGCGGGGTGACTCGCCGGACGTCCTGGCCAGTCGGGCCGCCGCTCTCGGCTGGGCGGACGCGCCGCCGGTGGCGGTGGCTGTCGGTCGGTCGCCCGGCGGCGAGGTCTCCGCGGTGCTGCACGTGGTCTACCGGCAGGCCCGCCGGATCGGCGTGGAGGTGATCGGCGGCGTCCACGGCGACCGGCTGGTGATCGTGCTGGGCGGCGCACCTGACCCGCTGACCGCCACCGCGAAGCTGCTGAGCGCGTTCGGGGACGGCCCGGTGGTGGTCGGTCCCGCCGTACCGAGCCTGGACGAGGCGACCGAGTCGGCGCGGGCCGCGCTGTCCGGCTTTCGGGCCGCACCGGCCTGGCCGAGCGCGCCCCGGCCGGTGCCGGCCGCGGACCTGCTGCCGGAGCGGGCCCTCGCCGGCGACACCGAGGCCCGTCGGCGGCTGCGTCACGATGTGTACGCGACGCTGGTGCGCGCCGGTGGGGAGCTGCTGGCCACCCTGGACGCCTTCCTGGCGGCCGGTGGCACCTTGGAGAGCGCGGCCCGGGCGCTGTTCGTGCACCCGAACACGGTGCGCTACCGGTTGCGCCGGATCGCCGAGGTGACCGGGTTCTCGCCACTGTCGCCGCGCGACGCGTTCGCCCTTCAGGTCGCGCTGACCGTGGGTCGGTTGGATCCGGTCGCCCCGCTGGCCTCGCCGGTCCCGACTCAGACAATGACCCCGGCAACCCGGAAATCCGCCCAAACCGAGGATGATCCCCGCCGATCTTTGTAGGAAACCTCTAAAGGTCCTAGTGTGGTTTGGTCGAAGGCGGCACCGCGTTACCCGCCATTATCCGGGAGAGTCATAGACGTGCTCGCCGTACTTAGTCCCGGCCAGGGTTCTCAGAAACCCGGCTTCCTGACCCCCTGGCTCGACCTGACCGGCACTGAGGCGCGACTGCGCGACTGGTCGGCGTTGGCCGGGGTCGACCTGCTGCACCTGGGCACCAACGCCGACGCCGACGAGATCAAGGACACCGCCCGCACCCAGCCGTTGCTGGTTGCCGCGGCGTTGCTCGCGGCCGAGCACCTGCCGCTGGACGGCGTCGCCGTCACCGCCGGCCACAGCGTCGGCGAGTTGGGTGCCGCCGCCCTGGCCGGTGTGCTGTCGGCCGACGCCGCGATCACCCTGGCCGGCGTCCGCGGCCGGGAGATGGCCGCCGCGTGTGCGCTGGAGCCGACCGGAATGGCCGCGGTGCTCGGTGGTGATCCCGACGAGGTGATCGCCGCGATCGAGGCGAACGGGCTCTACCCGGCCAACCGCAACGGCGCCGGGCAGATCGTCGCCGCGGGCGCCCTGGACGGGCTCGACAAGCTCGCCGCCGCGCCGCCCGCCCGGACCCGGATCATCCGACTCCAGGTGGCCGGCGCCTTCCACACCCCGTACATGGCTCCGGCGGAGACCGCGCTCGCCGCTGAAGCCGCCGGGATCACCCCGGCGAACCCGGCCCGCACCCTGCTGTCGAACCTCGACGGCACCGCTGTCGACGACGGCGCGGCAATGGTGCAGCGCCTCGTTCGTCAGGTCACCGCGCCGGTGCGCTGGGACCTGTGCATGCGTACGCTGGCCGACCTCGGGGTCACCGGCGTGATCGAACTACCCCCGGCCGGCACCCTCGCCGGCCTGGTCAAGCGGGAACTCAAGGGCGACGGCGCCCCGGAGATCGTCACCCTCAACACCCCGGACGACCTGCCGGCCGCACGGGACCTGATCGCCCGTATCGGAGGCCGTTCATGACTGGCAGTCGCATCGTCTCGATGGGGCACTACCAGCCCTCCCGGGTGGTGACCAACGACGACATCGCCCAGCTCGTCGACACCAACGACGAGTGGATCCGCGACCGGGTCGGCATCGTCAGCCGGCGGATCGCCGACACCGAGACGGTCGCCGACATGGCCGCCGCGGCTGCCGGCAAGGCACTGGCCAACTCGGGCCTGACCGCCGCCGACATCGACCTGGTCGTGGTCGCCACCTGCTCCTCCATCGACCGCAGCCCCAACGTGGCCTGCCGGGTCGCCGGCAAGCTGGGCATCACCGCGCCGGGCGCGTTCGACCTCAACACCGCCTGCTCGGGCTTCGCGTACGCGCTGGGCACCGTCGACCACGCCATCCGGGCCGGGGCGTCGCGCAACGCGATCGTCATCGGCGCGGAGAAGCTGTCCGACTTCACCGACTGGACCGACCGCTCCACCTGCATCATCTTCGCCGACGGGGCCGGTGCCGCGGTGGTCTCCGCCACCGCCGACGACGAGCCGACCGGCATCGGCCCGGTCGTCTGGGGTTCGGTGCCGGACAAGAGCGACGCGGTCCGCATCGAGGGCTGGCGCCCGTACATCCAGCAGGAGGGGCAGGCGGTGTTCCGCTGGGCCACCACCGCCATCGCGCCGCTCGCGCTACAGGCCTGCGAGCGGGCCGGGGTCGACCCGTCGGAGCTGGCCGCGTTCGTGCCGCACCAGGCCAACGCCCGCATCATCGACGGCATCGCCAAGCGGCTCAACATCCCCGACGCGATCATCGCGAAGGACATCGTCGAGTCCGGCAACACCTCCGCGGCGAGCGTGCCGCTGGCCCTGTCCAAGCTGGTCGAGCGCCGGGAGGTGCCCTCGGGTGCACCGGTGCTGCTGTTCGGCTTCGGCGGTGGCCTGACCTACGCCGGTCAGGTCGTCCGCTGCCCCTGATGACCCCCTCGGGCGCGTACGCGTCCAGGATTGGCGGTCGGCGACGCCGGCCGCCGGAGAACCCCGATGAAAGGAACCAACCGCAATGACCCGTGACGAGATCACCACCGGCCTCGCCGAGATCCTCGAAGAGGTTGCCGGGGTGAACCCGGACGACGTGGCCGAGGGGAAGTCCTTCACCGACGACCTCGACGTCGACTCGCTCTCCATGGTTGAGGTAGTGGTCGCGGCCGAGGAGAAGTTCGGCGTCAAGATCCCGGACAACGAGGTGCAGAACCTGAAGACCGTCGGCGACGCTGTCAGCTACATCGCGGCGCAGTCCTGATCATGAGTCGTCCAGACGTCGTCGTCACCGGGCTCGGCGCGACGACCCCGCTTGGCGGGGACGTCGCGTCGACCTGGGACGCAATGCTCGCCGGCCGCTCCGGGGTGAGTGCCCTCACCCAGGAGTGGGCCGAGCAACTGCCGGTCCGGATCGCCGCCCAGCTGGCCGTGGAGCCGTCCGAGGTGCTGGACCGGGTCCGCCTGCGCCGCCTGGACCGTTCCGAGGCGATCGCGATCATCGCGGCGCAGCAGGCCTGGGCGGACGCCGGCCTCGCCGGCTCCGACCTCGACGGGGAGCGGTTGGCCGTCAGTGTCGGCTCCGGCATCGGTGGTGCCACCACGCTGCTCGCCCAGGACGACATCCTGGAGGCCTCCGGGCCACGGCGGGTCTCCCCGCACACCATCCCGATGCTGATGCCGAACGGTCCGGCCGCCTGGGTCGGGCTTGAGCTGGGCGCCAAGGCCGGCGTGCACTCGGTGGCCAGCGCCTGCGCCACCGGTGCCGAGGCGATCGCCCTCGGTCTGGACATCATCCGCTCCGGCCGGGCCGACGTGGTGGTGGCCGGCGGCACCGAGGCGGTCATCCACCCCCTGCCCATCGCCGGCTTCAGCTCGATGCGGGCCATGTCGACCCGCAACGACGACCCGGAGCGGGCCTCCCGCCCATGGGACCGGGGCCGGGACGGCTTCGTCCTCGGCGAGGGCGCCGGCATCGTGGTGCTGGAGCGGGCCGAGCACGCCGCGGCCCGGGGCGCCCGGGTGTACGCGCGCCTCGCCGGCGCCGGCATCACCTCGGACGCGTACGACATCGTGCAGCCGCACGCCGAGGGCGAGGGCGCCATCCGGGCCATCGCCAAGGCGATCGCCGACGCGGACGTGGCGAAGCGGGACATCGTGCACGTCAACGCGCACGCCACCTCGACCCCGGTCGGGGACATGCTGGAGATCGGTGGGCTGCACAAGGCGCTCGGCGACCACCCGGTGCTGTCCGCGACGAAGTCGATGACCGGTCACCTGCTCGGTGCGGCCGGTGCGCTGGAGTCGATCGCCACCATCCTGGCGATCCGCGACAGTGTCGTCCCTCCGACGATCAACCTCGACGACCCGGAGCCAGGCCTCACCCTGGATGTCGCCGCGCACAAGGCCCGTCACATGGAGATCCCGGCCGCGTTGAACAACGCGTTCGGCTTCGGCGGCCACAACGTGGCGCTCGTCTTCGCCCGTCCCTGAGATCCCGCGAAAGGGACCCTCCTCGTCGAGAGGAGGGGCCCTTTCGTCGTTCAGCCCCGGTTGCGGGGGTGCTGCTTCGCGGTGCGCTCGTTGCCGTGGCGGTAGTTGCCGGTCCAGCGGGCCATCACCAGCTGCGGGTCGTCGTCGACCTCGGCCAGGAACTCGGCGGCCCGAGCGCCACGCAGCGTGCCGGCGACCCGGCCGTGGTGGGTGATGACCACGGTGCCGTCCGCCCGTCGTACGTGCCGGAATCCTGCTGCCGCTCCCATGGGGTGAGGCTGTCAGACCGATCGGCGCGGAGGCGACCGGATTTCCGTCGCGGGCACTCGATCCGGATTGACGTCGAGGGACCGCGCCGCTTAGATGGGCCGACTGAAGATCGACTGACGGGGATCACCACAATGGACGCTCGTACCCGCGTCGCCGTGTCGGCGGCGCTCATCCTCGGCCTGCTGGCCGGCTGCGGCGACGACGCCGCCGCTCCCGCCGGGCCCGCGGCTGGCGACCCGGCCCCACAGGCCACTGGCGAACCCTGGTACGACGAGACGACCCCGGCGGCGTCCGGCGGCACCACCGGTGGCGCTGGTTCCCCCTGCCCGCTACCGGTGACGTTTCCGCTGGCCGACGGGTGGACGGCGAAGGCTGTCGAGCCTCCCGAGGGTGAGCTGGCCGAGCTGGTCGGCGAGGCGCTCACCAAGCGCGGCGGCACCACAGTGCGTTGCGAGGTTGACGGCCGGCCGGCCGGCGGCGGGTTCCTGCGGATCTGGGCGACGGACACGCCGACTGCCGCTCCGCGCGCCGCGCTGGAGAGCTTCGCCGCCGGAGCCGGCGAGACGGTCACCGGCCAGCAGTTCCGCGACCTCCGCGCCGGCGGCTTCGACGCCACCGAGACGACCTGGCTCGCCACCAGCCCGCTGGCCGAGGACGAGGCGGCGCGGAACTGGGCGCTGGCCGTTCAGTCGGCGGGGCAGACGCTGGTCTTCGCGGTCAACGAGGGCCTGATCACCGAACGGACCGACGTGCTGCCGGCGTACCGGCTCGCGGTGCGCGGGCTCACGCCTGCCGGCTGAGATCGGCCCCGTTGGCTCAGTTGCTGGCGCAGGTCGTCGCGGGAAGTCCGGGAACGGTCACCGGGGACCGGCCGCCCGGCCGGGCCTTGCCGGCGAGCACAGCGGCCAGGGCGGTCATCGATGCCCGGCTCGACGAGTACGTGGCCAGCAGCCTCGGTGACTTCGCATCGGCCAGCACGTACGGGGTGTCCATGGCGACAGTGATCGCCGCGTCGGGGCTCAGGTCCTTGGCGCCGTCGCCGTAGCCCACCAGGTGCACGACAGTGCCGCCGCTGGGCTTGACCTGCACTCCGGCGGCGGTCAACGCGGCGGTGAGGGTGGCCCGGGTGCCGTCCCGACCGCCGGACGAGGTGACGGTGACCGGCCCGCGTACCGCTCCTCCGCAGGCGCCACGCAGCACGGTGACGGCGGCAGCGGCCAGCGCGTCGGCCGCCGCCCGGTGTGCCGGGGTGTTGAGCGTGGACATCTGCGCCGCCGGCAGCTCGGCGAGCTGGAACTTCATCGTCAGCACCCGGGTGACCGCGTCGACCAGCCGGGTCCGGGGCAGCGACCCGCCGCGCAGCGCGGCGAGCAGCCCGTCGTACGCCTGACCGACGTTCGGGGTCATCAGGATGAGGTCGTTACCGGCGTTGAGCGCCCGGACCGCCGCCTCGCCGGGAGCCCAGCGCATCGCGGGCGGCATGTTCATCCCGTCGGTGATCACTACGCCCTTGAAGCCGAGTTGGCCGCGCAGGACGTCGGTGAGCAGCTTGTGCGAGAACGTCGCCGGGGTCCCCGGGTCGATCGCGCGCGCGTCCAGGTGACCGGACATCACGGCCATCGCGCCCGCGTCCATTCCGGCGGTGAACGGCGGCCACGCGCCGCTCTGCAACGCCGCCGCGGACTGGGTCAGCACCGGAAGGTCCTTGTGCGAGTCGTCGGCGCTGTGGCCGTGCCCGGGGAAGTGCTTCAGGGTGGCCGCGACCCCGACCGCCTGGAGGCCACGGACCGCGCCGCCCACCTGCGCGGCGGCCTGCTTCGGGTCGGAGCCGTAGGACCGGGAGCCGATCACTGTGCTGCGGGTGGCCAGCACGTCGGCCACCGGGGCGAAGTCGATGTTGATGCCCATCGCGGCCAGCTCGGCGCCGGCGGCCCGCCAGGCGGCCTCGGTGAGCTTCGGGTCACCGGCCGCGCCGGCCGCGAGGGCGCTGGGCAGCACCGTGACACCGTCGGTCACGCGGGTGACGACCCCGTACTCCTGGTCGGTGCCGATGAGCAGCGGCGCCGAACCGGCGGCGAGCCGACCGGCGGCGCTGCGCAGCCCGGTGGTGAGCTCGTGGACCTGCTTGGGGTTGTCGACGTTCGTGGTTTCCTGGTTGCCCTTGGTCGGGTCGTCGGCGCTGAAGCCGACCAGGATCAGGCCACCCAGTCGGTACTTGGCGATCATTTCGGCGGGGGTGTCCACCCCGGCGAGGGCCTGGTTGCCGGCCGCCGAACCGGCGGAGACCTTCGTCGCCGAGTCGCCGTAGGCGTACGGCATCAGCACCTGGCCGACCAGGTCTTCGTCGGACAGCGTCGCCACCAGCGCGGCGGCGCGGCCGGCGGGGTCGCTGGCCGGCGGCGCGGGCGGGACGCTCGGGCCCGCCGACGTCCCGACGGGGCTGGGCGTCGGCGTGGGGCGCTCCGGGTCACCTGAGCAGCCGGAGACGAGCAGGGCGGTCAGGGCGGCGACAGCGACACTGGCGCGCCACGGGCGATTCGACACGTCGCCCATCCCACCAGCTTCTCCCTTATCGGGGCAACTTGACCTTACCGGTCGTCACCGGCGCGAGGGCGTACGGCCAGCGGCCCGCCGGCCGGGTCAGCCGACCCGAGTGAGCAAGGTCACCGGGGCGCCGTCGCCGGCGTACCGGTAGGGCTCCAGGTCAGCGTCCCATGCCGTGCCGAGCGCCTTGTCGAGGGCGTGCGCCAGGGCCTCGGGGGCCCGGGAGGCCGCCATCAGCGCCCGGAGCCGGTCCTCGCCGAGCTGGATGTCGCCGGCCACGCCGACCGTCGCCCGGAACAGGCCACGGGCTGGCACGTACATGAAGCGCTCACCGTCGGCGCCGGGACTCGGCTCCTCGGTGACCTCGAAACGGATCATGGGCCACTGCCGTAGGGCAGCGGCCAGCTCGGCGCCCGTCCCCGGACGACCGGTCCACCCGCACTCGGCCCGGCGTGCGCCGGGGTCGACGGGCTGAGCCGTCCACTGCAGGTTGACCGGCGCGGCTAGGACGCGCGCGATCGCCCACTCGACGTGTGAGCACACGGCGAGCGGGGTCGAGTGGACGTATACGACGCCACGCGTTGGCACGGTGACCTCCCGGAGAGCGAGGTGCGTCTTCCCCTACGACCTCGTCCACCCAGGTGGCTGCTGCAACACATGATGACTCCTGTGACAGGTGGTGCGCCAGGGAATCGGAAAAAACGCCGGGTGGAATAGCCGGACGGGTGGTCGCCGTTGCCTCTCAGGACACCGCGACGACCAGCATGATGTCGTGGTCCTGTACAGTTCCACCGGCGGCTTATGCCGCGTTACACCTTCGCGGGCCGAGTCACGTACGACCCGCACACAGCCCCCGGACGTCTAGTCCTCCCGTACGTCTTGCAAGGAGTACCTCCGTGGCGAGCAACACCTCTAAGACCGCGCGCGCGTCAGTCCGGGCCGGCCAGGCTGGCCAGGGTGGCGCCCTCAGCGTGCTGGGCGAGTTCAAGTACCTCATCCCGCTCAACGGCGGCAAGCACGCCTACGTGCGGAACCTGACCAACGGCAAGACCGCGCACCTGCGCACGGACTCCGACGCCTTCGTCGAGGAGATCCGCGTTCTGGCCGCCGCCGGCCACGCCGCCAAGATCCGGGCGGAGATCAACAACCTGGCTACCACCCACCCGGGTGACGGCTGGGAGGCCACCGAGAAGCGCCTGGTCGCGGCCGGCGTCTTCGAGGGCTGAGCCCTCCCCCACCGCACCAACGAACCGCCCGCCGGGAGTTCCCGGCGGGCGGTTTCGCGTGCGCGAGGATCGACTTCGTCGATCATGGAGTTGTGGTGCCCGGCTTGGAGTCATCCAGGCCGGTTTGTCACCCACCATAACTCCATGATCGACGCGGGCGGCGGCGGGGACGGTCCTCGGGCCAGGGCAGGTCAGCCTGGATCGAGCAGGGCGACCTCCCCGGTGGCCAGGTCGTAGAGGCCGCCGACCACTGCCACCCGGCCGGTGGCCACCGGCCCGGCCAGCAGATCGTCCTGGCGCAGGGTGCGCACCGTACGCCGGACGTGCCGGCGGATCGCCAGCGGCAGCACCGCCGGATCGTCGATCCCCGCCTCGGTGACCGCCGGCGCGATCTCGTCCACCAGGTGCGCCAGCGACCCGCCGGGACGCTGGCCGATGCGCAGCGCCTCTACCGTGGCCTGCACCGCGCCACACCGCTCGTGGCCGAGGACCATCACCAGCGGTACGCCGAGCTGGCCGACCACGTACTCGATCGAGCCGCAGACCGCGCGATCGAGCACGTGCCCCCCGGTGCGGATCACGCAGATCGCGCCGAAGGTCTGGTCGAAGATCGCCTCCAAGGGCACCCGGGAGTCGATGCAGCCCAGCACCACCGCGTACGGCTGCTGGTCGCCGGAGGCCGCGGCGGCGGCCGTGACGTCGTGCCCGTGCACCGGCTGGCCGCTGACGAACCGCCGATTGCCGGCGAGCAGGTCGGCCAGGGCGGCGCGGGGCGTACCGCCGGCCTGCCGCCCCTGCCCCGACGTCGCACCCATGGGCGCTCCCGACGACCCCATGCCGTCCAGCTTGGTCCGCCGCCGTCCGGCACGGGCGAGGTCGGGAATGTTCGCCACGGCGCGATTGGCGTGGTGTCATGGCGGGTAGCCGGTGTTACCGCCGGGTATCCCGGTGCTGGTGATACTGGGCGGCCCTGGGGAGGTGGCGATGCCGGAGCGGTTCGAGGTCGGCCTGCCGGACGGTGTACGGCTCAACGTCGAGGCGACGGGTCCGACGGACGCCCAGGTCACCGCCATCCTGCTGCACGGCTGGACGCTGGACGGGCGCGCCTGGCACCGGCAGGTCGAGGCGCTCACCGCGCCGCAGTTCGGCGATGCGGTGCGGGTGGTCGCCTACGACGCGCGGGGGCACGGCCGATCCAGCTGCATGGCGCTGCCCACTGCCACCCTGGCCCAGTTGGGTGACGACCTGGCCGCGGTCATCGACGCGGTCGCGCCGACCGGCCCGGTGGTGCTGGTAGGGCACTCGATGGGCGGCATGACGATCATGGAGTACGCCCACCGCCACCCCGCACACTTCGCCGCCCGTACCGCCGGCCTGGTCTTCGTCTCGACCACCGCCGAGGGGCACACGCACACCGTCTACGGGCTCTCGCCGCGGATCGCCCGGTTGATCCGGCTGGCCGAGACGACCGGCGCCGGTGTGCTGGCCCGGTGTGGCTCGTGGCGTGCTCCCCGGGCACTGCTGAACGCGCTGCGACCGAGCATCCGGTGGATGCTCTTCGGTGACCGCTGCGAGCCGGCCGACATCCGCCTGGTGACGTCGGCGGTGGCCCGGGCCTCGCTGCGTTCGATCGGCGGGTTCCGCGCCTCCATCGGCACCCAGCACCGCCTGGACACCCTCGCCGCGTTGGCCCACCTGCCGGCCGCCGCCCTGGTCGGCGACCGGGACCGGCTGACCCCACCGCCGTGCGCCGAGTCGATCGCGGCGGCTCTGCCGGCCACCGAGCTGACCGTCTGCCCGGGCGCCGGGCACATGCTGATGATGGAGCGTCCGGACGAGGTCAACGCCGCGCTGACCGGCGTCGTACGACGGGCGCTCGCCGAATCGCCGCCGGCCCACCTCGGCGCGTCGTCGCCGGCTCACCGTGGCGCGGCCCCCGCCGAGACGGGTGCCTGAGCACGTTCGCGCACCTCGGGCGCGGCGGGTCGGGCCCAGGGCCGTACTCTTCTCGGTTGGCCCGCGCGGTTTTCGCCGCCTGCCGGCGACCTCTGAAGGAGCGTGCGTTGACCGACCAGACCGGCCTCGAGCAGGAGATCGCCGTCGAGCAACGACACCTCGACCGGGTGTACGCCCGACTGGCCGAGCTGCGGCAGTCGGCCGTACGCGCCGAGCGTGACGGCTACCGGATGGCCCGGGTGGGCACGCACGGCGCCCTGGTCGAGCGCGACGCGATGGTCTTCCACGCGGCGCAGCGGCGGCACACCCTGGACGCCGAGCACGAGGGGCTGGTCTTCGGCCGGCTGGACCTGCGCGACCGTCAGGTGCTGCACGTCGGGCGGCTGGGGATCCGCGACGAGAACGCCGTCACGCTTGTCGTCGACTGGCGCGCGCCCGCCGCCGCCGCCTTCTACCAGGCCACCCCGGCGCAAGCGCTGGACGTGGTGCGGCGGCGCACGATCCAGTCCCGCGCCGAGCGGGTGACCCGGATCGAGGACGAGTTGCTGGACCCGACCGACGCCCCCGAGGGGATGACGGTCGTCGGTGACGGCGCGTTGCTGGCCACCCTGTCCAAGGCCACCGGCCGGGGCATGCGCGACATCGTGGCGACCATCCAGCGGGAGCAGGACGAGGCGATCCGCTCGCCCGGCTCCGGGGTGACGATCGTCGCGGGCGGCCCCGGCACCGGCAAGACCGCTGTCGCCCTGCACCGGGCCGCGTTCCTGCTCTACTCCGACCGCAGCCGCTACGCCGGCGGCGGCATCCTGGTGGTCGGCCCGTCGTCGGTGTTCGTCGAGTACATCGGCTCCGTGCTGCCGTCGCTCGGTGAGGACACCGCGACCCTGCACTCGTTGGGCACCCTCTTCCCGGGGATGACAGCCACCCGCCCCGACCCGCCCGAGGTGGCGGCGGTGAAGGGCTCGCTGCGGATGCGTCGGGTGCTGGAGCGGGCGGCCCGCGACGCGGTGCCAGGCGGCCCGGGTGAGCTGCGGCTGCTCTACCGGGGCACGCTGCTGCGGTTGGACCGGGTCGCGCTGGACCGGGTCCGGGACCGTGCGCTGCAACGCGGGGCACGGCGCAACGAGGTGCGCCGGGCCGGTTTCGACGGGGTGTTCGCCGCGCTCTGGGCGCAGGCCCGTGAGCTGAGCAGCGGTCGGCTGCCGGAGCAACCGGCCTTCGAGGCGGAGATCGCCGAGCGGTCGGAGTTCCGGGAGTTCCTCAAGGCGTGGTGGCCTCGGCTGCACCCCCGGCACGTCCTCGGCTGGCTGGCGCAGCCGGATCGGCTGCGCCGGTACGCCAGCGGGATCCTCTCCTCGGCGGAGATCCGGCTGCTCAACGCCGCGTACCGGAACCTGGACTCGGCCGGGCTGACCATCGCCGACGTGGCACTGCTGGACGAGTTGGACGCGCTGCTCGGCAAGCCCGCGCAGCCGGCCCGCGCGCGACGCGACCCGTTCCAGCTCGCCGGCGGCGTCCGTGAGCTGAGCACCCTCGGTGAACGGCAACGGGCCGCCCGCGCGGCGGCCCGGGAGCGCCCGGAGGACTACCGGGACTACGCGCACGTGGTGGTGGACGAGGCACAGGACGTCTCGCCGATGCAGTGGCGGATGATCGGTCGACGCGGCCGACTGGCCTCCTGGACCGTCGTGGGCGACCCCGCGCAGACCGCGTGGACCGGCGATCCGGAGGAGCTGACCCGGGCCCGCGACCAGGCGCTGGGCCGGCGTAAGCGACACGACTTCACGCTCACCACCAACTACCGGAACTCGGCGGAGATCTTCGCGGTGGCGGCGGCGGAGATCCGGCGGCTCTACCCGGACCTGCCGCTGCCGACCGCCGTCCGCTCCACCGGGGTCGAGCCGGTGGAGCTGGTGGTGCCCCCGACGGGCTTGGAGACCGCGACCGTGGAGGCCGCCGCCGGCCTGCTGGCCGAGGTGGAGGGCACGGTCGGGGTGATCACGCCGGTCCCCCGCCGGGACGAGGTCGCCGGTTGGCTGGGCGCGCTCGGCGCGCCCAGGTTGCAGGTGGTGACCAGCCTGGAGGCCAAGGGCATGGAGTACGACGGGGTGGTGCTGGTCGCCCCGAGCGAGATCCGGGCGGATCCGGGCGCCGGGGTGCGCACCCTGTACGTGGCGCTCTCCCGGGCCACCCAGCGTCTCACCACCATCGACCCGACCGGCTGACGTGTGCGGACTGCCGCCGGCGGAACGCCCTGCCCGTACACTTGCATACATAGCGATGTGAGCATACATTTGACCAGGTCCCGACCAGCGGCGGAAGGTGGTTCTCGTGGGCGCAGGTCATGACCACCACCATGGGTCCGTCGCCAATGCCGCACACCAGCACCGAGGTCGACTCTGGGCGGCGTTCGGGTTGCTCGCCACCTTGATGGTGGTCGAAGCGGTGGTCGCACTGCACACCGGCTCGCTCGCCCTGCTCTCCGACGCCGGGCACATGTTCACCGACGTGCTCGGCATCGGGATGGCGCTCGCCGCCATCACGGCAACCCGGCGGGCCACCGGCGACCCGCAGCGCACCTTCGGGCTCTACCGGCTCGAGGTGCTCGCCGCGCTGGCCAACGCCGTCCTGCTCTCCGGCGTCGCGATCTACGTGGTGGTCGAGGCGATCCGCCGCTTCGGTGACCCGCATGAGGTCATCGCCGGCCCGATGCTCGTGGTGGCCGTGCTCGGCCTGCTGGCGAACATCGCCGCATTCGCGCTGCTGCGCGCCGGAGCCAAGGAGAGCATCAACCTCCAGGGCGCCTACCTGGAGGTGCTCGGTGACCTGCTCGGCTCGGTCGGCGTCATCGGCGCGGCGCTGCTCATCACCGTCACCGACTGGTGGTGGGCCGACCCTCTGGTCGCGGTCGCCATCGGCGTGTTCATCCTGCCGCGCACCTGGCGGCTGGCCCGCGCCGCCATCCGCATCCTGGTGCAGGCCGCCCCGGAGCACCTCCAGGTGACCGCCGTGCACGACCGGCTCGCCGCCGTCCCCGGTGTCGTCGAGGTGCACGACCTGCACGTCTGGACGCTCACCTCGGGCATGGAGGTGGCCTCCGCCCACCTGACCATGGCACCGGGCGCGGAGGTCGGCGCGGTGCTCACCGCGGCACGTACGGCCCTGCACGACGACTTCCGCATCGAACACGCGACCTTGCAGATCGAGCCTGGCGCCGCTTCTGGAGCCTGCGGCTCCATCGAATGGTGACCGGTTCGTCGATTTCCGTGTTGACGCACGCACCGTCCGTCACATCGGCTGCAGCGGCCCCACCCGCACCGGTAGGCTCGGTCCCGGCCGTCACCAGGCGGCGCCCTCCCGGCGCCGGTGGCGGTCGCCGCCTAATCGCCCACCTGGGCGAACCGGGGAACCATGTTCCTGGGGTGTATCCGCGTCAGCGGTAGGGATCTTCCGTCCCGAACCCGTCAGCTAACCCGGTCGGCGGCTGACGGAAGGACATGCGCAGTGGCACCAGCACGACCACCCGCCGCCCGACTGGCGGCCCTGATCGTCGCGATGTTCGCCCTCGGCGTCGCGCTTCCGGCCGGCACCGCCTCGGCCGCTCCCCCGACCGGCCTGCGAGCCGCCGCACCCGACTCCGACGAGGAGGGCGGCACCCCGGCGTTGCGGGCCCAGCTCGATGCGGCCAGCAAGGGCTACCTGGACGCGAAGCGCGCCCTGGACACCTCAGTGCAACGGCAGAAGCAGCTCGGCACCCAGCTGGAGACCATCGAGGTCGAGATCGACCAGCGCAACGGCAAGGTCGGCGAGATCGCCGAGGTCGCCTACCGCACCGGCCGGCTCGGTGCGGTGTCGGCGCTGCTCAACAGCAACACCCCGGAAGGCTTCATGGACCGGGCCGCCGCGCTGGACGCGGTGGCGGCCAACGAGGACCGGGTGCTGCGCGACCTGCTGGACACCAAGGACAAGGCCAACCGCACCCGGGTCGCCCTGGACGGCGAGATCAACGAACAGCGCAAGCAGGTCGCGGTGATGGCCAAGCGCAAGGAGCAGGCCGAACGGGCCCTGACCGTGGCCACCACGCCCAAGCCGCAGACCACCGCCGACGCCGGCTCCAACCGCGGCACCTCCAGCGCCAACGCGAAGGCCGCGCCACGCAACTCCGACGGCTCCTGGCCCTCCGAGTCGTGCAGCGTCAACGACCCCACGCCGGCCAACGGC
This sequence comes from Micromonospora sp. NPDC005553, assembly GCF_042871765.1. Lineage (NCBI taxonomy): Bacteria > Bacillati > Actinomycetota > Actinomycetes > Micromonosporales > Micromonosporaceae > Micromonospora > Micromonospora sp. NPDC005553. The sequence goes on from NZ_JBIAJD010000008.1 coordinate 101,378, forward strand.
TGCATCACCCCGCGCACCCTGCACGCGCTCAATCAGGCCAAGGCCGCGGGATTCACCCGGTACGTCTCGTGCCACCGCCCCAGCGGCTCGGGTGAACACCCGAAGGGCCGGGCCTGCGACTTCGCGGCGCAGAAGAACGGCTTCGGCGGCGACGCCACCGGCGGCGACAAGACGTACGGCAACAACCTGGCCGCGTACTTCATCCGCAACGCGGACCGGCTCGCCGTGCTCTACGTGATCTGGTACAGGCAGATCTGGCTGCCCAGCAGCGGGTGGAAGTCGTACAGCGGGGCGGGCGGCGACCCGTCCAGCGACCACACCAACCACGTACACCTGTCGGTCTACTGACCCACTCGTCGTGATGCCTGTGAGCCACTGGATGGCTCACAGGCATCACGGCGTCAGGGGCCGGGCTACGTCACCGGGCGTACCCCTGATGTCGTCGCTCGTCGGACGACCCGGCTGTGGCCGGCGGGCAGCATCGCGGTATGCCTCGGATCCGACCCACCACCCGCAAGGCGCTGCTCACCCTGCACCTCGTCACCTCGCTCGGCTGGCTCGGCGCCGACCTGGTGCTGCTCACCCTCGGCGTCGCCGTTCAGCGGGGTGCCGATCCGGCGGTGGTCTATCCGGTCACGGCCCTGGTCGGCACGGTGCTGTTCGCGCCGCTGAGCGTCCTGGTGTGGTTGATCGGAGTCGCCAGTTCGCTGCTCACCCCATGGGGCCTGCTGCGCCACCGGTGGGTGCTGGTCAAGCTCGTGCTCACCACGGTGATGGTCGGGCTGGTGCTGTTCCTGCTCACCCCGAATCTGCGTCACGCCGGAGCGGTCGGCGCCGCCCTGCCCGCCCGCGATCGCGCCGACCTGGTCATCGCACCGGCGGTGTCGACCAGCCTGATGGTCATCGCGACAGTGCTCTCCACCTACAAGCCGTGGGGCCGACGTCCCATCACCCGCCCGACCCGCAACAGCGCGCCAACCCCGACCTAACGCACCCCACGCCCCGCCCCGCACACCCCGCACGCCCGCGATCTTGCAGTTACTGCGCCGACATATGGGTTCATCCCACTGATATCGACAGCCGAAACTGCAAGATCGGCGCGCCAGGGGCGGGTCAGGGGGGCGGGGTGTTGTTGGTGCGGTCCAGGGCGGCGCCCAGTCGGGTGGCGAGGGCGAGGTGAGCGGCCTGGGCCTGGCGGAACGCGTAGCGGAACAGGGGCCTCGGCGCGGTCAGGGTGATCTCGACGTCGATGCGGGTCAGGCCGTCCGGCTCGGCGCGTAGTCGGGTGTGGTTCCGCACAGTGGTGGCCGGCCACTGGCGGGCCACCATGACGATCTCGTCGGCCTCGCTGATCAGCACGTCCGCGTGGTAGGTGGTCCGGAAGCGCAGCGGACCGGCCGCCAACCGGTCGTTGATCGTGTAGCTCGCCTGGGCACCGGGCCGGGGCGGTACCCGGCGAACCCGCACGATCAGCGGATGCAGCTCGCCCTGCCGGGTCAGGTCGCTGAGCAACGCTGCCGCCTCGGCGGGTGAGCACCGGGCCTGGACGGTGTAGCTGAAGGTATCGCTGCTGAGCACACCGTCTCCCGCCGTCGTCTGGTCGCCCGATCGTCCCGTACCGATGTCTGGCTGGCAACGCCCCACGGACCCTCAGCGCCGCGCCGGACCGGGCCGATGCGACGACCTGCCACCACCTGCGCCATTAAGGTCGGTTAGTACGAAATCTTCCGAAGGTGCCGGAGGGCGGCCAGCATGAACGGCGACGACCGATGAGTGGGCACGTGATGGTCTTCGCGCCCACCCCACAGCTGACGGTGATGGTGGACCAGCCCAACGACCACCCCGAGCTGCACCTGCACCCCGGCGGGCAGGGTGTCTGGCAGGCCCGGATGGTGCTCTCCCTCGGAGTCGACGTGGTGCTCTGCGCCGCCCTCGGCGGTGAGATCGGCCAGGTGCTGGAGCCACTGCTGGTCAGCGAGGGTGTGGACCTCAAGGTGGTGGTCCGTGACTCCGGCAGCGGCGGGTACGTGCACGATCGCCGCGACGGCTCCCGACAGGAGATCGCCGACGTGCCCGGACAGCCGCTGAGCCGGCACGAGATCGACGAGCTGTACAACCTCGCCCTCGGCGAGGGCCTACGGGCCTCGGTGAGCATCCTCAGTGGGCCGAACGAACCGTGGCTCGTGCCGGCCGACCTGTACCGACGCTTCGCCGCCGACCTCGGCGCGAACGGTGCTCGAGTGGTGGTCGACCTCTCCGGCGATCACCTCGCTTCGGTGCTGGAGAGCGGGGTGTTCTTCCTCAAGGTCAGTCACGAGGAGTTGATCCGCGACGGCCGCGCCCGCAGCGACGACACCGAGGAGCTGACCCGGGCCCTGTACGAGTTGCACGCGGGCGGCGCCGAGACGGTGGTGGTGAGCCGCGCCGACCAGCCGGCGTTGGCGCTCATCGACGGGGAACTGTTCCAGGTCGAGATGCCCCGGCTGGAGGCCGCCGACCCACGCGGCGCGGGCGACTCGATGACGGCCGGAGTGGCCGCCGTCGTGGCCAGGGGCGGCGACATTCGGACCGCCATCCGCACCGGCGCCGCCGCCGGCGCGCTGAACGTGACCCGGCACGGCCTGGGCACCGGGCGCCTGGACTCGATCACCGGCCTGGTGGACCGGGTCCGGCTGGTGCCGGCGGACAGCCGTCAACAGGAGCGGACCACCCCGGACGAGTTGGCCGGCCGGGTGGTCGAGCGATGACCCTGCGGGTGTTGATCACCAACGACGACGGGGTCGCCGCGCCGGGCATCCAGGCGCTGGCCTGGGCAGCCAGGCGGCGGGGCCTGGACGTCGTCGTGGCCGCCCCGATGGAGGAGGCGAGCGGCACCAGCGCCGCGATGAGCGCCGTGGAGCGCGACGGGCGGGTCGTCGTGAACGACCATCCGCTGCCGGACCTGGCGGGGGTGCCGACGTACGGGGTCGCCGGGTCGCCGGGCTTCATCACGCTGATCGCCCTGCACGGGGCGTTCGGACCACCGCCGTCGGTGGTGCTCTCGGGCGTCAACCGGGGCGCCAACGCCGGCCGGGCGGTGCTGCACTCCGGGACCGTGGGCGCCGCGTTCACCGCCGCCAGCAACGGCTGCCGGGCGATGGCGGTCTCCCTGGACGTGCTCTCCGTCGGCGAGGCGACGGCCGCGAGCGGTGGCTCCGCGGTGGATGCCGCAGCCCGGATACGCGACGCCGAGAGGCACTGGGGCACCGCCGCGCGGGTCGCCCTGGACCTGCTCCCCCGCCTGACCTCCGCGCCGATGGAGAGCGTGCTCAACGTGAACACCCCGGACCTGCCGCACGGGCAGTTGCGCGGGGTGCGGCGCGGCACCCTGGCCAGCTTCGGCCAGGTGCAGATAACGGTGGCCGAATCCGGCCACGGGTTCGTCCGTACCTCGCTGGAGGAGCCGGGGCAGGCCGCACAGCCGGGCACGGACGTGGCGTTGCTGGCCGCCGGGTACGCGTCGGTGACGGCCATCCGAGCGGTCACCGAGGCGACCGACATCGACCTGACCGGTCTGGACGAGCAGCCCTGACGGGGAGACCCGGCGCGCTCAGGCGCCGGGGAGCACCTCGGGGGTGGCAGCGCCGGCGAAGTAGGGCTCCGGGGCACCGAAGAGGCCGAGCAGGCCGGTCACCCAGAGCTGCCGGTGCACGAACCGGCTCGGCTGGGTCACCACCAGCTTGACGTCGCTGACCTCAGCCGTCTGGAAGCCGGCGACCATGGCGCTGATGCCGACCGAGTCGATGAAGGTGACCAACCTCATGTTGAGTTCGATGCGCAGCGGGCGGCCCTTGGCCAGCACCTCTGCGATCGCTTCGCGCACCTCGTACGCTGTGTCGACGTCGATCTCACCCCGCGGGGCGATCTCCACGACACCACCGGACAGAACCGACTTCACGATCGACAGGCTCACGCGAGCACCTCCACCCGCCCGTCCCCCGGGCGCCTCATCAGTACGCGGGCCGCGACCGAGAGTATTCCTCTGACGGCCTCGGTCGCCACCCCTCGGGATGAGCAATTCACGGATCCGGGCCCACAAAGCCACCCATATCCGTACTTTTCAGTATCTGATTACTCAAGACTTTTCGTTATCTGACCATCGGCGATCAGTCGGGGCCGGCCCGCCGCCGAACCAGGGTAGCGGTCCGGAACCGGCGCGCCCGACATACGGCCCGTGACGTACGCCCGCCCCGTGTGCCGTCGGCGTGTCGCCCACCGTCGGCCGGCGCGGCCCGCGCCCCCGGTTGCCGACGCGCCCTAGCATCGGCCGGGACACCACCGCTACGGAGAGGATCTTCGATGATCAAGCGACTTGCCGGGCTGGCCGGCGTCGGTGTTCTGCTCGCCCTCGTCCTGGCCTGCGGTTTCGGTGGCGGAGACGACGATGACGACGATGACGACGACTTCGCCCGAGGTGTCGCCGTGTCAGCCGTGCGCTGATTCGGTGGCGTGCCGAGTTCCGGCGCGCCGGGCTACTGGTGCTGCGTGCAGCTCGGGGTTTGCGTCCGGCTGACGCGGGGCACTGCGGGATAGGCGACACCGTGACGCGCTGGAAAGACGCCGAAGTCCGAAGTGGCCGGCGGCTTCGGCACCTGAGGAGGTAACCACGATGTTCGGAACCAACCTGCTGGACCGCCGCAGCAAGCCGGAGCGGATCGCGGACCAGGCATGGGAGCACCTGCTCTCAGCGGTCAGCTACGCCGGTGACAGTGTGCGGGACACCGCCCGATCGGCCCGCCAGAACAGCAGCGACCTCGCCGACGGGGCGGGTGACCTGGTGGGCTCCGCCGCCGAGGAGGCGCGACGCCGCGCCTCGCTGGCCTTCGACGCGCTCGCCGGCCGCCAGCCGGCACTGCCCTGGACGCTCCTGATCGGCGCCGCCCTCGTCGGCGCGGCGGTCGGCTGGGCCGTCGGCTCCGCCGCGCGGGCCGCCGGCAGCCGGGACGACACGGTCGACGACGTGGAGTTCGTCGACGTCGATCGCCCCAACTCCCCCGCCGTCTGACCGACGGCACCACCATCGGCCCCGCTCGACCCCGGTCGGGCGGGGCCTGCTGTCATCTGCCCGCTCGGGTGGAACCCGGTCCGCCGGGTGCCGGACCCCTCAGGCGGCCCGGCGGACCGGTGCATCGGTGGTGATCCGGGATCCCGTCCGGATCACCTGATCGGTGGCTCGCGCCCGTGTCGACCGCAGGTCTGGGTGGTTGTCGGCGCGGTACTCGGAGGCTGTCGGTCGGTGGCAGGCCGAAGTGGACGTCGGCGCCGGTGGAGGTCGCTGGACTGATCTGCGCAAGGGCTGTTCCTCTCGGGATCGGGCCCCGGGGGACGGGGTCGATCACCTGACTGCCGCCGTGGCCCGGGGGACGAGCACGACGACGAGACGGCTAGAGCTGCCCTGGCTCCACCACCCGACGCGACGGCTCCCGCAATCGAGGAATGCGATTACCGTAACCGAAACCAGCTCGCTTTGGAAGCGCTCCCATAATCGATGTTCGACGCGCTCCCCCACCCGCCCCGCCCAGGTCGGGCCCCTCCGTCACCCGGTCCGGGCGAGGACGGCTCACCCGGGGCGGCGGCAGGATCGCAGCACGGCGGGCCTCCGGCCGCGGCCAGCACCCGGTCCGCCATCGGAACAGCGGAGGAGGGACAGATGGCCATCGCGGAGATCAGTCGTACCGACCAGGACATCCAGTCCGCCGTGCTCGACGAGCTGACCTGGGAACCACGGGTGCAGCCGCACGAAATCGGCGTCACCGTCGCCGAGGGCGTCGTCACCCTGACCGGCCGCGTGGACAGCTACGCCAAGAAGTGGGCCGCCGAACGAGCCACCCACCGGGTCGCCTCGGTCCGGGCGGTCGCGAACGACCTGGCAGTGCAGCTCACCAACGGCACCGAGCGCGCCGACAGCGACCTGGCCGCCGCGGCCAGCCACGGGCTGGAGTGGGACGCGTTCGTACCCATCGAGAAGCTCCAGGTCACCGTCTCCGCCGGCTGGGTGACGCTGCACGGCGACGTCGAGTGGGAGTACCAACGGCGGGCGGCCGAACGCGCGGTGGCCCGGCTGACCGGCGTACGCGGGGTGAGCAACGGCATCACCGTCCGACCGGCCAACGCGCCGGACGCCCGCAACCTGGCCGACCGGATCGTCGACGCCCTCGCCCGGGCCGGAGCGACCGAGGCCGAACGGATCAGCGTCCGGGTGCACGGCGACACCGCGATCCTCGCCGGCTTGGTGCACTCGATGCCCGAACGAGCCGAGGTCGAGCAGGTGGCCTGGTCCGCACCGGGCATCCGGGAGGTGCAGAACCACATCGCGGTCGCCCCGGTACTGCGCTGAGCGGGCGCGGACGCCCGCTGAGCGGGCGATGAACGGGCGGGGAACCACCCGGGGTGGGTGAGCCCGTCTCACCCACCCCGGGAGCAGGCTGGTGGCATGAGTGATCCGAACGGGCTGATCCAACCGGGGCGCACCGCACCCGGTTTCACCCTGCCGGCCACCCCGGACGGGGCCCTGCTGGGGCCCGAGCAGTTCCGTGGCCAGCCGGTCGTGCTCGCCTTCTACCCCGCCGACTGGAGCCCGGTCTGCGGTGACCAGATGTCGCTCTACCAGTCGGCGGCACCCGTCTTCGCCCAGTACCGGGCGGTGGTGCTCGGCCTGTCGGTGGACGGCATCTGGTCACACCGGGCGTTCGCGGAGAGCCGTGGCATCGAGTTCCCCCTGCTGGCCGACTTCGAGCCCAAGGGCGAGGTGGCCCGCAGCTACGGCGCGTACATGCCCAACGGTGAGGCGGCCCGCGCGCTCGTGGTGCTGGACCCGGCGGGGAAGGTGACCTGGAGCTACCTGTCGCCGCCCGACGTCAACCCCGGCGCCGACGGGATCTTCGACGCGCTGGACCAACTCGCCGCCGATCGGAAGGTGATGACCCGATGAGCACGCCACTGCAGGTCACCGCCCGACTTCGAGACCCGGTGACCACCGACGACCACATCCGGGGGCCGGCCGACGCGGCGGTGACCATCGTCGAGTACGGCGACTTCCAGTGCCAGTTCTGCGGTGCCGCGTACCCGAACCTGCACGAGTTGCTGCGGCAGCGGGCCGACACCGTACGGCTGGTCTACCGCTACTTCCCGATCGCCAACGTGCACCCGTACGCCGAACGGGCCGCCGAGACGGCCGAGGCCGCCGGGGTCCGGGGCCGGTTCTGGGAGATGCACGACTGGCTCTACGAGCATCAGGACCAGCTCGACCCGGTGCACCTCTCGCTCGGCGTCGAGCAGGTCGGCCTGCCGCCGGACGAGTTGAACGCCGAGGTGGAGAACCGTGCGCACGCGGACCGGGTGCGTCGGGACTTCGTGGGGGGCATCCGCAGCGGGGTGAACGGCACCCCGACCCTGTTCGTGAACGGCATCAGGCACGACGGCGGGTACGACCTGCCCGACCTGCTGACGGCAGCGGATGCCGCCGCCAACGCCTGACCCGCTCAGATCAGACGCAGCTCGCGCGCCCGCCGGACCGCCTCGCGTCGGCGGGTCGCGTCGAGTTTCCGGTAGATGTTGCGGACGTGGGTCTTGACGGTGTTGACCGAGAGGGACAACTCGGCGGCGATCTCCACGTTGGACAGGATGCTCTGCAGGTAGCGCAGGATGGTCAGCTCCCGTTCGGTGAGCGGCTCGTCGAGCGCGCCCCCCGGCCCGGCGGTCGGCCCGACGGCGCCCTGTCCCGCGCCCCGCACCAGGTCACTGACCAGCGTGAAGTGCGCGGTGCCCGCGTCCAGGTGCGCGGCAAGCAGGTCCCGCACCGGTGGTTCGGCGCGGGTGAAGACCCTGCGGCAGCCCTGCGGGCCGGCCAGGCTCAGCGTCTGCTCCAGGATCCGACCCGCCCGACGCCCGTCCCCGGCGCGCTGGGCCAGCACCGCGTCGAGCAGGCCGGCGTCCAGGCGTACCGGTAGCGGCCAGGACGTGGCGGCCGGCGCCTGCCAGTCCGGCAGGGTCCGCTCGGCGACGGCGGCGTCACCGGCCCGCAGCTGCACCTTCGCCAACGTCACGGCGAGCACCGGGTCGGCACCCTCGTCGGTGGCGTCGGCCAGCAGGTCGCGGGCGGAGTCCAGGTCGCCCCGCGCAGCCCGCAGTTCGGCCTCGGCGGCCCGCAACAGGCCAGTCAGCTCGTCGGCGGACGGCCGGTCGGCCAGCGCCTCCCGGGCCTGGACGAGCAGCCGCTGGCCGGTCGCCGGGTCGCCGGAGTCGCGGCCCAGCTGTGCCCGGCACAGCGCGGCCACCGCCGCCGCCACCGGCTCGTCGGAGGCGGCGGCGGCGAGCCAGTCGCCGCCCAGGGAGGGGTCGCCGGCCCAGCCGTGCGTGACGTCGAGCGCCCCGACGGCGAGGGCGAGGTTCGCGGCGGCCTCCTCGGGCTGGTCGCGCAGTAGCGCCACCAGGGCGAGAGCCAGGTACGCGTGGCCGCAGTCGAGCCGACAGGACCAGCCCCGACAGGGCGGCATGCCGAGCGCCTCCCTGGCCGCCTGCTCGGCTGCCCGCAGCTCACCGCGCACCGCGAGCAGCAGCGCGGCGCGGCTTGCGGCGACCAGCTCGGTGCGCGGCCGGCCGGCTTCCCGCGCGGCCGCCCGGGCCCGCACGAACCGGGCGGTGGGCAGCGCCCCGTCGGCCAACTCGACCAGCCCCAGCGCGGTACCGGTGAACGCCCGCAGGTCCAGGTCGTCGGCGGCGCCGCCGCCACCGGCCGTCGGGGCGGAACTGGAAACCCCCGTCGGCAGCCGGGTCGGCGTGGCTTCCGCCGGGCGGGTGCGCAGCAGGCGAGCGGCGGCGGCCCGGGCCTCGGTACGGTCGTCGGCGAGCCGGGCCACTGTCAGCTCCAGTGCGGTGACCAACCGCAGAAACCGGTCCCGGCGCGGCACCGGCAGCCCTGCGGCGTGACCGGCGGCGGCCCGCAGGTGACCGGTGGCGGCCGGCAGGTCACCGGCGTACGCGCGCTCGGCGGCGCAGGCCAGCGCCACCTCCGGGTCGGCCCTGATCACCTCCGCCGGTGGCGGGGTGGGTGCCAGGGCGTGCACCGGGTCCCGGTCGTAGCGGGTCAGCTCCGGCCAGTGCGCGACGAACAGGTCACCGGCCAGGTCCCAGCGGCCGGCGGCCAGGGCATGCCGGAGAGCGTCGGCGGGCCGCCCGTCACCCGCGTACCAGTTGGCGGCCCGGACGTGCAGGTCGCGTAGCTCGTCGACGGGCAACCGGGCGAGGTCGGCGCGGAGCAGCTCGGCGAGCAGGGAGTCGTACCGGTACCAGGGCGGCCGGGTGTCCTCCCGGTGCAGCAGACCGCCGGTCCCGGCCAGGTCGGCCAGCACCTGCCCGGCGTCGGCGCGGTCGGTCAGCGCCTCGGCCAGGTCGGCGCAGACGGTGTCGACGACTGCGGTACGGCGCAGCAGCTCCTCCTCGGCCGGGTCGAGCGTCGCCAGCACCTCCTCGCGCAGGTAACCGGCGATCTCCGGGTGGTCTCCGCCGAACTGCCCCACCCAGCGTTCCGGGTCGGACTGTCCGCGTACCGCGAGGGCGGCGATGCGCAGCGCGGCCGGCCAGCCGCCGGTGCGCTCCCGCAGCCGGCGCACCGCGGTCGCCGGCAGCGCGGCGGCGTGGGCGGTGAGCAGGTCGGCCACCTCGTCGTCGGTGAACGCCAGCTCGTCCGGGCCGATCTCGGTCAGCTCGCCGGCGAGACGAAGCCGGTGCAGTGGGAGGTGCAGTCCGGCCCGCGCGCCGATCACCAGACGGAGCCGCCGCCCGGCATGCCGCAGCAGGAACTCCAGGCCGGTCAACGCCGCCGGGTCGGCGACCCGGTGCAGGTCGTCCAGGATCAGCAGCACCGGCCGGTCGGCGGCGGCGAGCATGGCGGCCAGCGCCTCCAGTTGGTCGGGGCGGGGCGGCCGGTCGGGCACCGGGCCGCCCTCCGTCGCCCCGGTCGCCGAACGCAGCGCCGCGGCGAGGTAAGCCCAGAGCCGGTCGGAGTCGTCGCCGGCCTCCACCGACATCCACGCCGAGACCGGGACGTCAGCCGACGAGACCGACAGGTCACCGGAGTCCGGCACCATCCCGCCCGGCTCTACGTCGGGCGGCGCGCCGCCCAGCCGTGTCCAGGACGCGAGCAGGGTGGTCTTGCCCCAGCCAGCGGGAGCGGCGACCAGGGTGACCGGTCCCGCGCTGCCCTCGTCCAACCGGCGCAGCAGGCGGGGCCGGGCGACCACCGGCTCCGGCGGCACGGCCGGCGTCAGCCGGGACGCCAACAGCGGTGGCCCCGATGCCGGTTCGACCCGTACGTGATCCTGTTCCGGCACCCAGCCCCACCCCCACCACGCGCTCCGCCCCCGGTCGGCGAGCGGTTACCCGGCACGGGCCGGTTCACCCCTTCCGGGCGAGCGCGCTTCACCCGGGTGCGACCGACGATCGGGGGACGTGAACCGGGAGGACGGGTGGTACCGATGGGACGGCTGGCGCGGGCGGGATCCGCACTCGGTGGGGCGGCGCTGGCCGGGGCGGCGCGGCTGCTGCGCGTACCCCGTCGGGGTGGCCGGCCTGGCGCGGACGGTGACGCCGCGGCGCGTGGCCGGCACGGCGCGGACGGCGACGCCGCAGCGTCGGCCCGGTGGGAGGTGGTGACCGTCGACCGGCCGCCGGAGCAGGTGCTGCCGGAGGGCCGCTGGCCGGAGCCGCTGCGTCGCCTGGACGGGGCGGTCGAGGTGCGGGTGCGCCCGGCGCCCGGTGACCGGGGCACCGAACTGGCCGCCCGACCGCTGGCCGGCGTCACCCCGCCCACCGGGCTCGCCGCGCACGTCGTCGGCGACGACCCGGGTCTGCTGGTCCGCCGGACCCTGCGCCAGATCAAGCAACGGGTGGAGACCGGTGAGGTGCTCCGCGCGGACCGCTCGGCGCTGGACCGCCCCGGGGTCCCCGGGTGAGAGCGCTCTGTTGGGTGGCAGCCGACGAACTGGCCGTACGCGAGGTCCCCGACCCGGAGCTACGCAACGAGCGTGACGTCATCGTCCGGGTTCGGCGCAGCGCCACCTGCGGCGGTGACCTGCCGCTGCTGGCCGGCCGGCACCCGCTGCTGCGGCCCGGCGAGGTGCTCGGCGCGGAGTTCCTGGGCGAGGTGGTGGAGGTCGGCCCCGGGGTCCGCCGACACCGCGCCGGAGACCGGGTGGTGGTCGGTGCGAGCGTGGCCTGCGGCGGCTGCTGGTACTGCCGTCAGGGCCTGCACTCCTGCTGCGACAACGCCCACGCCGACCTGCCCAGCGCCGACCCCGACTGGGCCCGCTCCGACGCAGGCTGTTTCGGCCGGCCCCGGGCGGCGGGCGGTTTCGCGGGCGGCCACGCCGAATACGTGCGGGTGCCGTACGCCGATGTGAGCGCCTTCCGGGTGCCGGACGCCGTCGCCGACGACCGGGCGGTGTTCGCGGCTGACGTGGCACCGACCGGGTGGCTCGCCGCCGAGTTGGGTGCGGTGCGTCCCGGCGACGTGGTGGCGATCTGGGGCGCCGGGGCGGTGGGTCAGGTGACCGCCCGGGCGGCGGTGCTGCGCGGAGCCGCCCGGGTGCTGGTCGTGGACCGGCACGAGCAGCGGTTGCGGATGGCCGAGCGGCACTCCGACGCCGAGCCGCTCGACTACCGCCACACCGACGTCGCGGCCGAACTGCGCGACCGAAGCGGTGGGCGCGGGCCGGACGTGTGCGTGGTGGCGGTCGGCACGCCGCCGGCCCGGTCGAGGGCCGACCGGTTCGGTGGCCAACACGCCGACCGACCGGACGCGCTGCGTGAGGCCGTGCACGCGTGCCGCAAGAGCGGTGTGGTGGTGGTGCTCGGCGCGACGGGCGGGTTCGTCGACGCGTTCCCGCTGGGCGCGCTGACCGAGCGGCGACTCACGCTTCGCGGGGCCGGTCGGCCGGATCTGCGGGACGTGCCGATGCTGCTGGACCGGATGGCCCGCGACGAGCTGCGGACCGAACACCTGGCCACCCACCGGCTGCCGTTGGCGCAGGGCCCCGAGGGGTACGCGCTGTTCCGGGACCGGGCCGACGGCTGCGTACGCGCCGTGTTCACGCCGTGACCGCCTCCTCGTGATCGCTGATCGGCGACCACGAATGGCAGACTCTGAGGATGACTGGCGAGCGAACGTACGACGTGGTGCTGTTCGGAGCGACCGGGTTCACCGGCGGCCTGACCGCCGAATACCTGGCCCGGCACGCGCCGGCCGAGCTGCGCTGGGCGTTGGCCGGGCGCAACCCGCAGCGCCTCGCCGCCGTGCGGGACCGGCTCGCCGCGATCGACCCGGGCCTGGCCGACCTGCCGCTGCTCACCGCCGACGTGACGGACGCCGAGTCCCTGCGGGCGGTGGCGGAGAGCGCCCGGGTGGTGGCCAGCACTGTCGGCCCGTACATCCACCACGGGGAGCCGCTGGTCGGGGCCTGCGCCCGGGCCGGCACCGACTACCTGGACATCACCGGCGAGCCGGAGTTCGTCGACCTCATGTACGTGCGTCACCACGCCGAGGCGACACGCACCGGCGCGCGGCTGGTGCACGCCTGCGGCTTCGACTCCGTTCCGCACGACCTGGGCGTCTGGTTCACCGTCAAGCAACTGCCCACCGACGTCCCGATCACAGTGGACGGGTACGTGCGCGCCGGCGGTCGGTTCTCCGCCGGCACCTACCACTCGGCGCTCACCGCGTTCTCCCGTACCGGGCAGGCCAGCCAGGCCGCCCGGGACCGTCGGGCGGTCGAGCCGCGCCCCACCGACCGGCGGGTCCGGGCGGTGCCCGGCCGGCTGGCCCGCTCGGCGGAGCTGGGCATCTGGACCGTGCCGCTGCCGACCATCGACCCGCAGGTGGTCCGCCGCTCGGCTGCGGCCCGCGCGGAGTACGGCCCGGACTTCCGCTACCGGCACTTCGCCGCCGTGAAGCGGCTGCCCACCGTGCTGGCCGGCGCGGCCGGGCTCGGCGCGCTGATCGGGCTGGTGAAGCTGCCGCCCAGCCGACGCTGGCTGCTCGGCCGGCTCGCGTCCGGGCAGGGGCCCACCGCGGAGCAGCGAGCGTCGTCCTGGTTCCGGGTCCGGTTCGTCGGCACCGGCGGCGGGCAGCGGGTGGTCACCGAGGTCGCCGGCGGTGACCCCGGCTACGACGAGACGGCGAAGATGCTCGCCGAGTCGGCGCTGTGCCTGGCGTTCGACGAGCTGCCGTCGACCGCCGGTCAGCTCACCCCGGTCGCCGCGATGGGTGACGCGCTGCTCGACCGGCTCGTCCGGGCCGGCCTCACCTTCCGGGTGCTCAACCGCTCGGCTTGACCCTCAACCGGGTCGAGGGGGCAGGATGCCCAGCGTGAGTGACCTGCACAGCATCGGCGAGCTGGCCCGAGCCAGCGGCCTGACCGTCAGCGCGCTGCGCTTCTACGACTCGGCGGGGGTGCTGGAGCCGACCCTGGTCGACCCGGTGACCGGCTACCGCTGGTACACCGAGGGGCAGATCGCGCCGGCCCGGCTGGTGGCCGGGCTGCGTCGGATCGGCATGCCGGTGCCGGAGATCGCCGCCGCGGTACGCGCCGAGCCGGCAGTGGTGCACCAACTGCTCGACGCGCACCTACGTCGGCTGGCCGACGGGCTCAGCGACGCCCGCCGCGAGGTCGACCGGCTCCGCGCCCTGGTGGACCCGGCCCCGCCGACCGCCACCACACTCCTGGTCACCCCCACCGCCCTGGCCGCAGCGCTCGACGCGGTGCGCTTCGCCGTCGGCGTCGATCCGGAGCTGCCGATGCTGGCCGGGGTGCTGTTCGACGTGGAGTCCGACGGCGTCCGGCTCGTCGCCACCGACCGGTACCGGCTCGCGCTGGCTCGGGCCGGGGCCGACGTCGACGGGCCGCCCGTGCGGGTGTTCCTGCCGGTCGCCCTCGTCGACCAGCTCCGGCCGCTGCTCGACACCGGCGACACCTGGCCGGTACGGCTGACGGTGGCGGGCATGGACCTGCGGGTGCGGGTTGCCGACCGCACGCTGACCGCCGCCGCCCTGCCGTACGACTTCCCGGACTACCACCGGCTGTTGCGTAAGTCCGTCGGTGAGCGGCCGACCGCGCGCCGGATCCCGGTGGACGTGGCCGCGCTTCGCGCCGCGCTGGCCGACCCGGCGGCACCCACTGTCGCCCTCGACCACGACGGCACGACCCGGCCGGTCACCGTGCTCGGCGTCGACGAGCAGGGCGGGCTGCGGCTGCTTCCCGCCGGCGACCTGGGCACCGACGCGCTGCGGGTCGGGGTGGACGGCGGTTACCTGCTGGACGCGCTGAACGCGGCCGGCGCGCCGCAACTGGTGCTGGAGCTGGATGGGCCGATCGCACCGCTGGCCGTACGCCGACCCGACGACGTCGACACCTACTCGGTGCTGATGCCGATCCGGCTGGAGAACCTCCCCGTCCCGGGCCGAGAGGGCCGCGACGGTAGCATCTGATGGTTCACCAGTGAACCCCGGACGGAGGCGTACGGAGCAGCATGCTCGACATGGAGTTGATCCGGAAGGATCGCGAGGCGGTGGCGACCGCGCTGGCGAAGCGTCTGGATCCCGCCGAGGTCACCCGTGCCCTGGACGAGATCCAGCGGCTCGACCAGGAACGCCGCGCCCTGATCACGGAGATCGACGCCGAGCGGCAGCGCCGCAAGGCCGAGGCCCGGGCGTACGCGCTGGCGAAGCGGGCCGGCGAGGAGCCGCAGGCCGCCGCACCGGAGGCGGAGCGTAAGCAGCTCGCCGAGCTGGAGTCCCAGCTGGACGAGGTGCAGGCCCGGCTGCGCGACGCGATGAGTGAGCTGCCCAACCTGCCCAGCGACGACGTGGTGGCCGGCGGCAAGGAAGCCAACCGGGTGGTGAAGACCTTCGGTGAGCCGCCGGCGATCGAGAAGGTCCGCGACCACGTGGAGCTGAGCCGCGCGTTGGGCCTGGTCGACTACGAGCGCGGGGTCAAGCTCGGTGGGTCCGGTTTCTGGATCTACACCGGGGTCGGCGCCCGGCTGGAGTGGGCGCTGCTCAACTACTTCGTCGACCAGCACATCAAGGCCGGCTACGAGTTCCTGCTCCCGCCGCACCTGCTGCTGGATTCGGCCGGCTTCGCCGCCGGGCAGTTCCCCAAGTTCTACGACGACGTCTACCACCTGGACTCGGCGTCCGCCCCGCGCGGGCAGTTCCTGCTGCCCACGTCGGAGACGGCGATCCTCGGCGCGTACCAGGACGAGATCCTGGAGACGCCGAAGCTGCCGCTGAAGGCGTTCGCGTACACCCCGTGCTACCGGCGGGAGTCCGCCGGCTCGCACTCGGACGAGCGCGGCACGGTGCGGGGGCACCAGTTCAACAAGGTGGAGATCTTCCAGTTCACCCTGCCGGAGCAGGCCGACGCGGCGCTGGAGGAGATGCTCGCCCACGCCGAGAGCCTGGTCGAAGGGCTGGGACTGCACTACCAGCGCACGCTGCTCTCGGCCGGTGACGCCAGCGCCTCGATGAAGAAGACCCTCGACATCGAGGTGTGGATGCCGAGCACTGGCAAGTACAAGGAGGTGTCGTCGGTCTCCTGGGCCGGCGACTACCAGGCGCGTCGGGCGGCCATCCGTTACCGCGAGCCGGGCGGCAAGCAGACCCGCTTCGTGCACACCCTCAACGGGTCGGCACTGGCCACCAGCCGGCTCTTCCCGGCCATCCTGGAGCAGAATCAGCAGGCCGACGGCAGTGTCCTGGTCCCCAAGGTCCTCCAGGACCGCCTGGGCACCGACCGTCTGACCCCCCTGCGCTAGCCGGCCCCCGAAGCGGTCGACGGCGGCGGGCCCGGTGCGTCCACACCGGCCCCGCCGCCGTGGTCAATCCCCACCGGGCCCTCATGGTTGATCATGAAGTTATTGCCCGTCGCCCCGGCGTGTCGCGGCGATAACTTCATGATCGACAAGGGCTGGGGTCGGGCGGTGGGCGCGCTTCACCAGGAGCGCGGCCAGGAGCAACGTGGCCAGTGCGGCCAGCAGCACCGCCGGGCCGATCCGGTCCAGGGCGTCGGCCAGGGCTCGCTGGACCTGGGCGGCCACCCGGACGACCGGGTCGTGCAGGGCGTCGCGGCGGCCGGCGGCGAGCCGTAGCTCGTACCAGCCGTACCAGGCGACGTAGCAGCCGGCGACCAGCAGCACCAGGCCACTGAGGCGGGGCACCAGCGCGCCGGCGACGCGCAGCCGGGCCACCAGGCCGTCGCGCACCAGCGCCACCCCGAGCGCGGCGACCGCGACCACCAGACCCATCCCGAGGGCGTACGCGCCGAACAGCGCCAACCCCTGACCGGTCGAGCCGGCCTGGAGGCTGGTCACCACGATGGCCAGGAACGGCGCGATGGCGCAGCCGAGTGACGCCAACGCGTACGCGGCGCCGAACAGCACCATCGACGGCCAGGAGCGGGTCAGCCGAGGTGCCCGGGCCGACCAGCCGGGGGCGGGCAGCCGCCGACCGGCGAGCAACCAGCAGCCGGCCACCACCAGCAGCACGCCGAGCGCCACTGTCAGCCACGGCAGCCGGGGTCGCAGCCAGCCGGCCAGCGGTGCCAGCGCCAGGCCGAACGCGCCGAACACCAGCACGTACCCCACTGTCAGCCCGGCCGCCGCGGTGAGCGCGCGGCCGACCGCGCCGCGGGTGTCCGACTTCCCGGCGACCAGCAGCGAGAGGTACGCGGGCAGCAACGCGAAGCCGCACGGGTTGACAGCGCCGAGCATGCCGGCGGTCAGCGCGAGCAGCAGTGTGGCGGTCACGCCCCGGCCAGTGCGGCGACCTTGGCGGTGAGCGCCTCACCGTCCAGGAAGCCGTGGTGCACGACAGCGCCGTTCCGGTCGATGACCACGAAGATGCTCTGCTCGGTCACCTTGAACCGCTTCCAGAGCGCGCCCTTGGTGTCCTCGATCTGCGTCGTCGCGCCGAGGTCGAACTCGGTGACGAACTCCTTCATGGCCTTCCGCTCGCCCAGCCCGGCGACGCCGACGATCGGCACGGCGTCGCGGTATCGGGGTTCGATCTCGGCCACCGTCCAGGCCTGGCTGGCGCAGGTGGCGCACCACGGCGCCCAGAACCACAGCACCACCGGTTTGCCGGCGAGCCGTGCCGCGTCGAACGCCGCCCCACCGAGCGTGGTCCCGGTGAAGCGCAGCACGTCCGGGACCTGCGCCGGAGCGGCCGGCGGCCCGCCGGTCGGCGTGGACGCTGCCCCGGTCGGTGTGGGTGGCGCCCCGGTCGTGGTGGACGAGGCATCGGTCGAGGCCGGGGCCGATCCGGCGGCGGCGGGCCCACCCGGCGCGGTGCCGGTGCAGGCGGCGACACCCAACAGGGCCACCACGAGCGCCCCGGCGGCAGCGGCCCGGCGCAACTGCCCGGCCCCTGTCCAGGCCATGCTGATCCGCATCCGTTTCTCCGTTCCGGTCCGGAAGGGACCCCTGGTGGGCCTGACGCTTCGCTATTCGGCCTTGGCGAGTCGGAGAGCCAACTCCGGGCAGACCTTGACCGCCTTCAGCGCGCCCTCGCGCAGCCAGGTCGGCACGGGGGTGGCCGGGAAGGCCGGATATCCGTTGGCGTCGAGCCGGATGAAGTCCGGTACGACGTGCGCGCAGAGGCCGTGCCCGTCGCAGCGGGACCAGTCCAGGGTGAGCTTCTGCGGATTCGCATCGGGTGCGCCCGGCAGCCCCATCATGCCCTTGACCCGCCGGCCACAGCCGTCGCCGGTGCTGTGCAGCCGCAGGTCCTCGACGAAGACCTCGATCGCGGAGAGCGCGAACCGGGCGGTGCCGTCGGGGTGACTGCACGCGCCCCGGCCCTTCACCTCGCCGGCGGCGGCGCGCACCACGTCCGCCGGTTGGCTGCCGGCCACGGCCAGGTCCACCGCGCGGGCCAGATCCGGCAGACCCATCTTGCACGGCCCGCACTGGCCGGCGGACTCGCCGGCCAGGTAGCGCACCACCTGGGCGGCCTCACCGAGCGGGCAGGTGTCGACGCCGAGCGGGACGATGATGCCCGCGCCGAGGGTGCCGCCGACAGCGGCCAGGCCCTTGCGGGAGACCTCTGCCTTCTCCGCCGCCTCCTGGGTGATCCACTTGCCGTGGTAGCCCCCCATGAGGATGCCCTGGACGTCCGGCACCTCGCACAGGTCGAGGACGTCGCGCAGCGGCATGCCGGCGGTGCACTCCACCACGGCCGGTCGGCCCGCCGCGCCGGTCACCGTGAGCAGCACGGTGCCCGGCTCGTCGTCGGTGCCGAGCGCCGCGTACTCGTACGGGCCCAGTCGGGCACCGATGGCGAGCTGGGCAAACGTCTCGGCGTTGGACAGCAGGGTGGGCAGACCGCTGACCCCGGAGTCGCTGGAGCGTTTCTTGGTGCCCGGCGGGATGTGCGGCAGCCCGTTGATGCCGTTGACGAGTGCGCCGCCCTCGCCGGAGATGAACCGGTGCGGCACTGTGACGATCGTCGTCTGCACCGGCATCCGGCGCTCGTCGAGCGCGTCCATCAGTGAGTCCCGGCCGACCCCGTCGTCCGCCACGCCGATCACGATCTCGTCGGCGTCCAGCGCGTACGCGGCCAGCGCGGCACCGTCCAGGATCAGGTGCGGGGCGCGGGTCAGCAGCACCTTGTCCTTCCAGCTGGCCGGCTCCCCCTCTGTGGCGTTGACGACCACCACGGCGGCCAGGTCCTGCCGCTCGCAGGACTCCAGCACCGCGCGCATCTTGCGGGCGAACGGGAACCCCGCCCCGCCCTTGCCCTTGAGCTGCATGCCCTCGGCGAGCTGCAGCAGCTGCGCGGGCTCCATCGGGCCGATCGGTCCGTGCACCTCCTCGTGCGCGCGCAGGTCGAGTCGGCCGTACTCGGCGAAGCCGGCGGTGAGCCGGGGCTCGCCCACACAGGCGACGGGTGGCACGGCGGTCCGCATCACTTCGCCTCACCCCGCAGCCCGGCCCAGTACGCCCCGTCCACCGCGTCGGCGCTGGCCTTGCGGCGCTTGGACTTGCCCTCGCCGGCTGCCCGCTTGGCGCGGCGGGACGCCAGGTCGACAAGGGTCGGGGTGTCGTCGACGGGCGGCGCCACCTCGTCCGGCACGTACCGGGCCGGCGGACGCCAGTAGTCCGGCTCCTCGGGCAGGTCGTCGTCGACGCTGTGCCGGCCGCTGCCGCTACGCGGCGCCGACGAGATCGGGCTGCTGGAGACCGGGCCGGCGGAGATCGGCTCGTCGGCCTGCCACCGGCGCGGGCTGTCCCAGGGCTCCTCGGGCTCGGCGAGGGCCGGCAGCGGCGGCGCCGAGTAACGGCTGCCGTCGTCCTCGGTGCGGGACCGGCGACGGGACCGCTCGGCGGCCGGCTCCTCGACGCGGCGCCGTCCGGTCGGCACGGCCTCGTCGCGGGTACGCGAGGCGCGCCGCCGGGTCACCGGCTCGACCTCCTCCTCGTCCCGTCGACGGGTGTCGGTCTCCTCCACGCTGCGGCGGGCCGACCGGCGGGTCGTCGACTCCTCCTCGGCACGTCGGCCGCGCGAGGACCGCTCGGTGTCGCGGCGGGCGGCCGGCTCCTCCTCCCGCCGACGACGGCTCGGCCGGGCCGGCTCGACGAGGGAACCGGGCTCGGGCACCACCGGGACGGTGAACCGTTCCGGGTCGCGCCGCGTGGCCGGCGCGGCCCAGGTGGCGGTGGTGGTGTCCGCCCAGGCGGGACGCTTCTCGGCGGCCTTCGGGCGTCGACCCAACCCGGCCAGGAGCGATCTGGCGGTCTTCGCCTCCTCGGCCCGGCCGATCATCACCGCGTTGCGCACCGCTGCCTGGTGCTGCTCGCGGCTGCGCCGACCGATGCTGACCGAGAACCGGACCAGCAGGGCCAGCACCACCAGCAGAATGCAGCCCAGGTAGCTGAACATCACCCAGGGCGCGGCGGCCCGACCGGCGTTGAGGCCGTGGAAGACAGCGAACGGCCAGGCCAGGTACGCGGTGGAGTGCAGCGTGCGCCACAGCCACTTCGGACCGACGCCGGCGAAGCGGGCGCGGATGATGCCGGTCCAGATCACGCTGACCATCAGCAGCGCCGCCACGGTGCCGAGCCCGATGTAGAGCCCACGGCCGCCGACGAACGGGACCAGCGCGTCGGTCGCCGCCGCCCGCCCGGTGGCGACCTTGGTGAGGACGTGGAAGCCGAGCCCGGCTACGCCCAGCACGCCGGTGGCCCGGTGCGCCGACTGCATCAGCACCCGGTGCGGGATGCGCAGCACCAGCCGGTCGGTGGCGAGCAGACCGAGCATCACGGTGAGGCTCAACGCCACCAGGGAGATGACCCCGGCGAAGAACTCGGTGAAGAAGAAGCCGTACGCGTACGCCGTCTGGCCAACGCCGGTCAGCATGATCGCCGCCCAGAGCGCGGCGAGCACCGACGCGATCAGCAGGGCGCTCGCCGACCGTGACGGGGCGCGCACCCCCCGACTGCTGGCGCTGGTCCGGACCGTCGCCGCCTTCTTGTCCTGCTCTGCCCGGGCCATCTGCTCCTCGATCGTCTCGCGGCGGCGCACCACCGGCCGACCCCTGCTCCCCCATCCAGTACGGGCCGGCGGGGCGCGCGGATCACCTGCGGAAGGAAATTTCTCGGCCGAAATCGAACCGAGGGGCGCGGCAGTGCGTTCCACCCGCTCCCACCCACCGATCAGGACAGTGACGAATGCCCATGCATTGACAGTCCTCGCAACACGCTTGTAACCTTTCAGCAATTTTCAGTCAGGCTTGCAAGATCCCGGCAAGCCGATAGCACTCCCCCACCGCACCACCACCCCCGCTCCCGCTCCCGCTCCCGTCAGGAGTCCCCATGCACCGACGTCGACGTGGTTCGACGCTCCTCGCCCTCGGCCTGCTCGTCAGCCTGCTCGTCCCCACCGCCGTGACGGCACCCCCGGCCGCCGCCGCCCCGTCCGGCGGCAAGAAGGTCATCGTCCAGCTCTTCGAGTGGAACTGGCCCTCGGTGGCCAGCGAGTGCCAGAGCACCCTCGGCCCGAAGGGCTACGGCTACGTGCAGGTCTCGCCCCCGCAGGAGCACGTGCGGGGCAACCAGTGGTGGCTGGCGTACCAGCCGGTCAGCTATCGGATCGAGTCCCGCAAGGGCACCCGGGCCCAGTTCCAGTCGATGGTGAACACCTGCCACGCGGCCGGGGTCAAGGTGATCGTCGACGCGGTGGTCAACCACATGTCCGGCCAGGACAACGGCGGCACCGGCTGGGCCGGCTCGTCCTACTCGCACTACGACTACCCGGGCATCTACCAGACCCAGGACTTCCACCACTGCGGGCGCAACGGCGGCGACGACATCGCCAACTACAACGACAGGTACGAGGTGCAGAACTGTGAACTGGTCAACCTCTCGGACCTGAAGACCGAGTCGGACTACGTCCGCACGAAGATCGCCTCGTACCTGAACGACCTGCTCTCGCTCGGCGTCGACGGTTTCCGGATGGACGCCAGCAAGCACATGCCGGCCGCCGACATCGCCGCCATCAGGGGCAAGCTGTCCCGCTCCGCGTACATCGTGCAGGAGGTCATCTACGGTGCCGGCGAGCCGGTCCAGCCGACCGAGTACACCGGCAACGGTGACGTGCACGAGTTCCGCTACGGCAAGGACCTGGCCCGGGTGTTCCGCTCCGAGCGGTTGGCGTACCTGCGCAACTTCGGCGAGGGCTGGGGGCACCTGCCCACCGGCCCGGCCTCGGTGTTCGTCGACAACCACGACACCCAGCGCGACTCCGGTGGGGTGCTGACCTACCGCGACCGGGGCATCTACGCGCTGGCGAACGCCTTCATGCTGGCCTGGCCGTACGGCTCTCCGACCGTCATGTCCAGCTACACCTTCAGCAACCGGGACGCCGGCCCACCGTCGGACGGCGCCAACAAGACGCTCAACGCCACCTGTTACTCCGGCTGGGAGTGCGAACACCGCTGGCCGGTGATCGCCAACATGGTCGGCTTCCGCAACGCCACCGAGGGTGCCGGCGTGGCCAACTGGTACGACAACGGCAACAACCACATCGCGTTCAGTCGCAGCGGCAAGGGCTTCCTCACCGTCAACGACGAGGACGCCGCGGTGAACGGCCGCTCCTACTACACGGGGTTGCCCGCCGGTCGGTACTGCGACGTCATCCACGGCACCTACGCGGGTGGGACGTGCAGCGGTCCGGTGATCACGGTGGACGGTAACGGCTGGTTCGCGGCGAACGTGCCGGCGCACGACGCTGTGGCCATCCACATCGGCGCGCGGGTCTGACGCGATCGGGGCCTCCGGACGGCGGGTCTCGCCGAACCGGGGGCCCCGAAGCATCCGCCACCATAGAGTGGTTTCGTGCCGTTTGACCGAAAGACTCCGTACCGCCGTCGCGGCGTCTGGGTGGCCGCCGCCATCGGCGTACCCGCGCTGCTGGTGACCGCGCTGCTGGTCGGCCAGGCCCTCACCCCGAGCTCGACGGCCCCCGACGACCGCGACGTGGTGGCAGCCGACCCCACTCCGAGCAGTGTGGAGCAGAGCCCGGAGGAGTCGATCCCCCCGGCCGCGCCCGCCCCGGACGGGCTGCCGGTGGTCGACTACGACCCCGCCCCCGGCGGGTTCCCCGCCGATCCGTTCACCATGGACGTCACACCGCTGGCCGACGGCGCGCACCCGACGAGACGGATCGCCGCGTACGACGCGCCCGGCGGTCGGCCGCGTGCCTTCCTCGAACCGACCATCCGCGGCGTCGAGCTGACAATGCCGATCGCCCAGCGGCGCGCCGGCTGGACGGCGGTCCTGCTGCCCTCGGCCAACCGCCGGCTCGCCTGGCTGCCGCCCGGCGGGTTCGAGACGGTGGCGCTGCGCGACCAGATCGTTGTGGAACGCAAGGTCCACCGGCTCACCTGGTACCGGGCCGGCAAGGCGGTGCGCTCCTGGGAGGTCAGCCTCGGCCAGTCGGGCCAGGAGACTCCACTGGGGCGGACCTTCGTCCTGGGCCGCACCCCACCGCCGGAGGAGGTCTACGGCGGGGTGGACATCTACGCCCTCGGGTCGGTGCCCGACGACCCCGAGTCGGTGCCGTCCGGGCTGCGCGGCGCGCACATCGGCGTGCACACCTGGCACAACGACGACGAGCTGGGCGAGAACACCACCAACGGCTGCATCCGGCTGACCCGCAGCGGTCAACGGGAACTGCTCGCCGAGGTCCGCCCCGGCAGCAGCGTCGTCGTCGTCGACCAACTGGCCGCCCCACCGCCGACCGCCTGAGCACCTGAGCACCGGCTCGCACTGTCACT
This sequence comes from Micromonospora sp. NPDC005553, assembly GCF_042871765.1. Lineage (NCBI taxonomy): Bacteria > Bacillati > Actinomycetota > Actinomycetes > Micromonosporales > Micromonosporaceae > Micromonospora > Micromonospora sp. NPDC005553. Next base: position 124,744 of record NZ_JBIAJD010000008.1, read on the forward strand.
CACCGAGCAGCCAGCCGTTCTGCTCGGCGACCCGGATCGCGTCGGCCCGGTTGCGGGCACCGGTCTTGCCGATCGCCGCCGACAGGTGGTTGCGTACCGTCCCCTCGGACAGGTGCAACGCCCTGGCCAGGTCCGCGACGCTGCCACCGCCCCGGGCCGTCCGCAGCACCTCGGTCTCCCGCTCGGTCAGCGGGCTGATCCCGGCGGCCAGCGTCTCCGCGGCCAGCGTCGGGTCGACCACCCGCAGCCCGGCGTGCACCCGGCGGACCGCGTCGGCGAGCTGCCGGGCCGGCGTGTCCTTGACCACGAAACCGCTCGCACCGGCCTCCATGGCCCGCCGCAGGTAGCCGGGTCGACCGAAGGTGGTCACCACCAGCACCCGGCAGGTCGGCAGCGCGGCCCGCAACGCCGCGGTGGCGGCGATCCCGTCCAGGCCGGGCATCTCCACGTCCAGCAGAGCCACGTCCGGAGCGCTGCGTCGGGCCTCGGGCACCACCTCGTCGCCCCGGCCGACCTCGGCGACCACTGTCAGGTCCTCCTCCAACGAGAGCAGGGCGGCCAGTGCACCCCGGACCAGCGCCTGGTCGTCGGCGAGCAACAGCCGGATCGGCGTGGAGCCGCCGCTCACCGGGCCTCCCCCGGCGCGTGCACCCGCAGCAGAAAACCGTCGCCCGTCGGCCGCCGGCCGACGGTCACCACAGCGTCCAGCCGCCGCGCCCGCTCCCGCAGGCCCACCAGCCCGTGCCCGCTCGGGTCGGGAGTGGACGGCCCGCCACCGTCGTCACTGATCTCGACCCGATCCGGGTGCACCCGAATGACGCAGCACCGCGCCCCGCTGTGCCGGACCACGTTGGTCACCCCTTCCCGTACCGCCCAGCCGAACAACCGGTCCCACTCCTGCGGCAGCTCGGGCACCTCGGCCGACACGTCCGCCGCGATGCCCGCCGAGGCCAGCGCGGAGCGGGCGCCGGCAAGCTCCGCGGCGAGGCTCACCTCGCGGTACGCCCCGACCGTCTGTCGTACGTCGGCCAGCGCGGCCCGGGCCAGCGCCTCCACCTCGGCGATCTCGGTGGCGGCCCGCTCCCGGTCGACCTCGATCAGACGGCCGGCCAACTCGGCCTTGATCGCCACCACGGTCAGCGAGTGCCCGAGGATGTCGTGCAGGTCGCGGGCGGCACGGGACCGCTCCTCGGCGACCGCGAGCCGACCGATCTCCTGTTGGGCGGCGCGGAGCTCGCTGTTGCGCTGCGCCAACTGGGACACCCCGAACATGGCGAACGAGGCGAGCAGCACCGCGAAGACGATGCCGTTCTCCGCCTCCCACCCCGGCACCAGCTGGGACGCCACCACGGGGGTCACCGCACAGAGCACGACGACGGCCAACGCCTCCCGTAGCGGCAGCAGGAAGACCGCCGCCGCGGCCACGTAGACCAGGGTGGCCAGCCAGTCCCCTTCGGTGCCCGGGACACTGGCCAGGCCCACCGCGAGCAGCAGCGCCAGCCCGGCCCGAGCCCGGCCGGTCGGGATGGGCGACAGTGACTGGCGGAGCTTGCGCGCCCACTGGAAGAGCAACACGTAACCGATGCCGAAGACGACAAGGGCCACCACACCGAGGAGCCGCCGCCACAGCTCCGGCTGGTGCAGCGCGGTGGCGAGCGGCACGTTGAGGAAGAACAGCCAGACGGCGGCCAGCAGCCAGCCGGTGACCCGCCAGTGGCGGCTCACCGGCCACGGCTGCCCGGTCGGGAGGTCCATCGGGTTCACGCTAGCGGTCGCGGTCGCTCAGACCCGCGCGGTGTCCCGGCGGAACAGCCGGGCCGCGCCGACACCGAAGAGCAACGCCCAGACGACGAGGTTCGCCACCGCCGCCATGCTCACCCCGTCGCCGGTCAGTGGGGCACGGGCCAGCACGCCCATGCCGTACACCGGGGTGAACTTCGCGACCTGCTGGAGCACGTCCGGCAGCACCTCGACCGGGACGAACAGCCCGCCGAACATGGCCAGCACCGCCAGCACCGGGCCGATGATCTGCATGACGTTCTCGGCCGGCGCCAGGTAGCCGATGAAGAGACCGAACGCGGCGAAGACCAGCGAACCGACCCAGGCGGCGAGCCCGGACAGCAGCCAGACGTACGCCGGGACGCGGACGCCGGCCACGGCACCCACCAGGAACTCGACGACCACCGCGAGCAGGCCGAGGCTCATCGCGGTGATGAGCTTGGTCGCCACGTACGCCGCCGGGCGCAGCGGGGTGAGCCGCAGTTGCCGGCTCCAGCCCAGGGCCCGCTCGGTGGCCACCGCGCCACCGACGCTGGTGGTGGCCACCATGGCCGCGTAGACGGCCAGGCTGATCATGACGTACGCCGTCACCGGCCGACCGTTGTCCAGTGACTGCCCGCCCTGCGGCAGGCCGAAGATGAGGAAGAAGACGCCGGGCATGATCAGCGTGAAGGCGAGGGTGCGGCGGTTGCGCAGCACCCGGCGCAACTCGATGCCCAGGGCGCCGGGAGCGAACCCGCCCAGGGCGGGCAGCCGACGGTCCGGCTCGGTGACCGCGGCGCGGGTGGGGGTGGAGATGGTCATCTCAGGCTCCGGTCTGCGCTGTGGTCAGGGCGAGGAACGCGTCCTCGAGGTTGCGGGAGGTGATCTCGACGTCCCGGGCGGCGGTCCGGGTCAGCAGGTGCCGGGCGACGGCATCCGAGTCGCCGGTCCGCACCAGCACGCTGTCGCCGCGCACCTCGACGGCGTCCACGCCGGGCAGCGCGGCGAGCGCGGCCTGGTCGGCACCGGGCAGGGTGGCCCGCACGGTACGGCCGGCGGCCAGGTTCTTGATCTCCGCGGTGGTGCCGTCGGCGACGATGCGTCCCTGCCGGACCAGCACGATCCGGTCGGCGTACGCGTCCGCCTCGTCGAGGTAGTGGGTGGCGAAGATGACTGTCCGTCCGCGCCGGGCGTCACGGCGCAGCGCCTGCCAGAAGTCCCGCCGACCCTCGACGTCCATGCCGGTGGTCGGCTCATCGAGCACCATCAGGTCCGGGTCGGGCAGCAGGGCCAGCGCGAAGCGCAACCGCTGCTGCTGACCACCCGAGCAGCGCCCGACCACCCGGTCGGCGATGTCGGTGATACCGGCCCGCTCCAGCACCTCCGCCGCCGGGCGGGTGTGCCGGTAGAAGTGCGCGGTCATCCGCACCGTCTCGCCCACGGTGAGGTCCTTGAGCAGCCCACCGGTCTGGAGTACGGCGGCGACGCGACCTCGGGCCACCGCGTCGTCAGGGGTGCCACCGAGGATGCGGACGGTGCCAGTGTCCGGGCGGGACAGCCCGAGCAGCATGTCGATGGTGGTGGTCTTGCCCGCGCCGTTCGGGCCGAGGAACGCCACCACCTCGCCGGGCTGCACCCGAAGGCTCAACCCGTCGACAGCGGTGACCGCGCCGAAGCTCTTGGTGAGGCCGTCCAACTCGACAGCCGGATGGGTACTGGTCATGCCAGTCATGCTCCGGCGGCGCGTACCCCGATGCCCGGAGCGGTCGTCACGCTCCGACCGTGACATTTGTCAGGGGCCCGTTGCCCCGGAGGGTTTCCACGCCCGGCAGCGGGTAACCGCCGGGCCGAAGCCGCGACACCGGGAGGACGCGATGGGTGCCACGCCGCAGGGTCAGGTCGACACGATCGTGCTGATCCACGGGCTCTGGATGACGCCGCGCAGCTGGGAGGGGTGGGCCCAGCGGTACACCGAACGCGGCATGCACGTCATCGCCCCAGCCTGGCCCGGCATGGACCGGTCCGTGGAGCAGTTGCGCGACGACCCCGGCCCCATCGCCGAGCAGAGCATGGCCACCATCGTCGCGCACTACGACAAGATCATCCGGGCGCTGCCCCGACCGCCGATCATCATGGGGCACTCGTTCGGCGGCCTGTTCGCCCAGGTCCTCGCCGACCGGGGTCTCGGCGCGGCAGTGGTGGGGGTGCATCCCGCGGCGATCAAGGGGGTGCTCAAGGTGCCGCTGAGTCAGCTCCGCTCGGGCTTCCCGATCCTGCGCAGCCCCGCCAACCGCAGCAAGGCCGTCCCGTTCACCCCTGACGACTTCGCCTACACCTTCGGCAACACGATGAGCCGCGAGGAGTCCGACCGGGCCTGGCAGCGCTACGCCGTCCCGGGCGCCGGCCGGGTCTTCTTCGAGGGTGCCTTCGCCAACGTCGACCCGCGCTCACCCGCCCGGGTCGACGTCGGGCGCATCGACCGGGCACCGCTGCTGCTGATGGCCGGCGAGGCCGACCATGTGGTGCCGGCGTCGGTGGTCCGCGCCAACGCCGGGCTCTACCAGAAGTCCCGGGCCCTCACCGCGTACGAGCAGTTCCCCGGCCGATCGCACTTCACCGTCGGACAACCCGGCTGGGAGCCGATCGCCGACTACGCGCTGGACTGGGCGCTGCGCGCGGCGGCCCTGCCCCGCGAGGCGACAATCGCCAGCGAAACGCCCCGCCGCTGAGCGGTCGGTCGCCGAGCGGTCGGTCGCTGAGCGGTCGGTCGCCCTGCCCGGTTGCCATGATCAGGTGATGAGAAATAGCTCTGGAATGCCTCTGACAGCTATTTCTCATCACCTGATCAAGCAAGACCGCGCTGGCGGTGCGGCATGTCGGCGTCCTGGCGGGGTATCTCGGTGGGATGAGGGCCAGTTTCCGGCTTGGCCGGGTCGCAGGAGTGCCGGTCGGCGTCAACTGGAGTGTGCTGGTCATCTTCGCGCTGATCGCGTGGGGGTTGGCCGCGAACCAGTTCCCCCGTTCGTACCCGGACCGCTCGCCCGTGGCGTACACCCTCGCCGGCCTGGCCGCGGCGGTGGTCTTCTTCGTCGGCCTGCTCGCCCACGAGGTGTCGCACGCGGTGGTGGCCAAACGCAACGGGCTGGAGGTCGACGGCATCACGCTGTGGCTGTTCGGCGGCGTGGCCGAGTTGCGGGGCGAGCCGCGTGACCCGGGTGCGGAGTTGCGCATCGCAGGCGTCGGCCCGCTGGTCAGCCTGCTGATCGGGGCGTTCTTCGGTGCCATCGCGGCGTTGCTCGCGCTGGCCGGGCAGGGCGGCCTGCTGTTCGGGGCGGTGGCCTGGCTGGCGGGGATCAACGTGCTGCTGGCCGTCTTCAACGTGTTGCCGGCCGCGCCCCTGGACGGTGGCCGGTTGCTGCGCGCCGCGGTCTGGAAAGCCACCGGCGACCGGACCCGGGCGTCGGTGGTCGCCGCTCGGGCCGGCTGGGTGCTGGGTGTGCTGCTGATCGGCCTGGGGTTGTGGCAGTTCCTGTCCGGTGTCGGTTTCGGTGGGCTCTGGCTGGCGCTGATCGGCTGGTTCCTGATCGGGGCGGCCGGCATGGAGGAGCGGCAGGCCCGCACCGGCACCGCGCTGCGCGGGATCCGGGTGGGCGACGTGATGACTCCGCAGCCGCAGACGGCCTCGGCGCAGATGACTGTCGCGGACTTCGTCGACCACTACCTTTTCGCGTACCGGCATTCGGCGCTGCCGCTGACCGAGGACGGCCGGCCGACCGGGCTGGTGACCGTCGACCGGGTGCGGGGCGTACCGCCGGAGCGGCGGGCGTCGACCACGCTGGCCGAGGTGGCCTGCCGGGCCGACGATCTGGTGCTGGCCCAGCCCGGTGAACAGCTCAACGACCTGCTCCCCCGGCTCTCCGAGTGCGCCGACGGCCGCGCCCTCGTGGTGACCGAAGACGGCCACCTGACCGGCATAGTCTCCCCCAGCGACATCAGCCGCGCCGTCCAACGCAGCACCCTCCGCACCCCCACGCCCTCCCGCACCCCACCCCGTTGATCATGAAGTTATTGCGCCGACACGCCGTGCCGAGTGGCAATAACTTCATGATCAACGAAGGCAAGGGAAGAGGGGCGTGGGGTCAGGAGTGGGGGCAGGTGTTGCGGTACTCCTGGATGGTTGTGGAGGGCGCGGGTGCGGGGCAGAGGAACTGGTCGTAGCGAATGTCGTCGTCCACGAAGCGCTTCAGCCAGGAGATGCTGTACTTGGCGACCGTCACGTTCGTCGAGGTGGGCGCGGAGTGGCTGGCATTGTTGAGTTCCAGGTACGCCTTGTCCAGCGTGGACGGCAGGCTGGTGTAGAAGGGCTCCGAGTGCGACGAGACCGGCGCCACCGAGTCGTTCTCCGCGCCGACGACCAGCGTCGGCACCCGTACGCCGGACCAGTTCTTGACGGTGTGCCAGCCGGTCAGCGGGATCGCGGCCTGCAACTGCGGTCGTGAGTTCGCCGCCGAGAGGCTGCCGCCGCCGCCCATCGAGTGCCCCATCACGGCGAGCCGGTTGCGGTCGATCCGGGTACGTACGCCGCTGGTGTTGGTGAGGTAGTCCAAGGCTGCGAGCAGTTGCGTGCCCCGGCTGGCCGGCTGGTCGTAGCGGGACAACGTGTCGATCGTGATCACCACGAAGCCCTGCGAGGCGAGGCGTGGCCCCAGCCAGGCCACGCTGGACTGGGTGGCGGTGTAGCCGGGTGAGATCGCCACCGCGCCGAAGGTGCCCTCGGCGGTGCTGGTCGGGTAGTAGATCGTCCCGCCCCGGAAACCGCTGACGCTGGAGGCGGCGACGGTGCTCTGGGCGATGGCGAACGCGCCCCGGCTGGCCTCGATGCTGGCCACGGTGGGGGCCGGGCCGCGCTCGTAGGGGCTGGCGGCGGCGTGGGCGGCCGGCGCCGCTGCGCCCAGTCCGGCGCCGAGCACGGCGAGGGCGAGCGCCCAGCGCAGAGCGCGGCGGGGGCGAGGGGCGACTGGTTCGGGGATGATGGCGGGTACGGGCTGCATGTCTCGCTCCGAGGGGTGGAGCCGACGGTCCCGGGGACGGGGACCGGACGATGAGACTCATCGACAGACGTCAGTGTCCGTCGGGGGTCTCGCACCTCACCAATCCCAGCCGCCCCATGCCGCCGCGCTATGACACGCGCTGAATCACCGGGGGAAGTAGCGGTCCATGGCCTCGGTGCGGAACGTGCCCTTCGGGTCCAGGTCGGCCAGGAGCGCGGCGAAGTCGTCGTAGCGCGGGTAGCGGGCGGACAGCTCGGCCGGGTCGGTGACGAAGACCTTGCCCCAGTGCGGGCGGGGCGCGAAGGGCGCCAGCCGCTCCTCCACGGCGGCCACCACGGGCAGCACCGCTGCGGTGTCGTCGACCCAGGTGAAGTGCAGCACGAAGCTGTCGCGCCGGTAGTTCGGGCTGAGCCACAGCTCGTCGGCCGCCACCGTCCGCAGCTCGGACACCAGCAGCACCGGGGCGATCAGGTCCGCCACGTCGTCCAGGGCGGCGAGCGCGTCCGCCGCCGCCGTGCGCGCGACGTGGTACTCGGACTGCAACTCGTCGCCGCTGCTCGGGGTGAAGCCGAGCTTGAAGTGCGGCAGCCGTTCGTGCCATGGGCCCGGCTCGCCGAGCTGCGGGGTGCAGTTCTCCGCCGGCATCCCGAGCACCGGGTGCCGAGGCTGGTCGGCCGCCGTGGTGCCCAGCCAGTCCACCGGGGGTGACGGCTCGTCGGCCACCTGCTTGCGCCACACCTCACGCAGCCGGGGCGCGCGGAAGTCGGTGAAGACACTCACGCTGTACGCCGAGCCGAGCGCCTCGTCCAACGCCGTCCGGTCCAGGTCGAGGCGTACGTACTGGCGCAGCGCGAAGGTCGGCACGACGTCCAGAGTGACGCGGGTGACCAGGCCGAGCGCGCCGAGCCCGACCACCATGCCGGCGAACGTGTCGGTGTCGCGGTCGACACGGAGCAGGTCGCCGTCGGCGGTGACCAGTTCGAGGCCGGCGACCGCGCTGGCCAGGTTGCCGTGGGTCTGACCGGAACCGTGGGTGGCGGTGGCCACCGCGCCGGCCACCGAGATGTGCGGCAGCGAGGCGAGGTTTTCCAGCGCGTACCCCTGGGTGTGCAGTTGTCGGGCGACGTCGCCGTAGCGCATCGCGCCGCTCACCGTGACCTGCCCGCGCTCGTGGTCCACCTCGACGACCGGGGGCAGCCCGGCGAGGCTGACCAGGTCACCGTCGGTGTCGCCGAGACGGTTGAAGGAGTGCCCGCTGCCCACCGCCCGGATCCGGCTGCTGCCGGCGACGAGCCGGCGCAGCTCGTCGACGGAGGTGGGGCGGTGGAACGCCTTCGCGGCGTACCGCACGTTGCCGGCCCAGTTGCGGCGCGGAACGTCAGTGGTCGACGCGGTGTGCGGTCCCTGCGCGGTCATGTGGCGGTCTCCCGATCGGTGCTCTGCTGGTCGGCCAACGCGGCGACGAGGGCACCCAGAACGGTATCCGTCTCGGACGTGTTGTAGCCACGCTGGGCGATCGGCAGACCAGCCCTGGTGGCGAGTTCGATCTCACCACGGGCCGCCTGCCGGGCTGACGTGTCCCCGGACATCAGCGCGTCCTGGCCGCGTCGGATCAACCGGTCGACCCGGTCCATCTGGTAGCCACGCAGACCGATCATGAGCTCCGGTGCCTCGAAGGCGGCGCGGCGCACCGCGAGCAGGTCGACGAACCGGTCGCCGGCATAGCGGGTCAACGCGGCCGACACCTGCTCCGGCTGCTCACGGACCTGGTCGAGAACGAGCAGCTCGATGGCCGGGCGACCGTCGGACGGGTGGCGCGCCGTCACCAGCTCACGGGGCACACCCTGCACAGGAACCAGCAACAGTCGCGGCGGTTTCGCGTAGCCGTCGCGTCGGGGCGGCTCGTCGAGGACCAGCGTGTCGACCTCGTCCCACCGAATCTCCCGGCGCAGGCCGGGACGCCGGATGCTGAGCCCTTCCGAGTGGATCCCGAACCGGAACGGCCGCATCGCGCTGACCAGCGCCACCGCGCCGAGCGCGATCGCCCCCACCGCGATGATCGTCCGTAGCAGGGCGCCGTCGCTGGGATAGACCAACAGAAGCACTCCACCGAGTACGCACACCAAGGCGAGCGCACGGGCCCCCCGATTCCGGCGCAGTTCCACGCTCGGACCCCCGTTTCATGACCGTGGCGTCGGTCCCGACATCTTCCGCCAGACCGGGCACCAGGGACACCGGTCGATCGGGCACGGTTGTTCTCGTCGTCGTCGGGGAACCCTACGCCCATGAGCAGCTACCGTGATCCGGCCGCACGAGGCGACGTCTTCCCCTCCGAGGAGGAGCTGGACCCGACCGGCACCGAGGTCGAGCAGGCCAGCGCGCCGCCGGCCGGCGGGTCTTCGAGCCACCCGTCGCCGACGCCCGGTCCTCGGCCCACACCGACGCCCGCGCCCGCCCCGACGCCGGTGCCGGCACCCGGCCCGCCGCCGCGCGCCCCCGGCGCACAGTCGATCGTGACGCGTCACCTGGACGGCTCGGTGGAGGTGGTCACCGACCTCGACGGGGACGGCGTCGCCGACATCGTCCAGATCGACGTGGACGGTGACGGGATCCCGGACATCACCTACGTGGACAGTGACCGCGACGGGCGGCTGGACACCGTGCTAAGTGACCCGAACGCGGTCGGGACAAGCTTCCACCGGGCCTGACCGGGCCGAGTCAGAGCTTCGCCATCACCTCGCCGGCGACCAGCTCCAGGTGCTCCAGGTCGCTGAGGTCAAGCACCTGGAGGTAGAGCCGCTCGCTGCCGATCTCCGCGTACCGGCCGATGGTGTCCAGCACCTCGGCGGGCGTGCCGGCCAGACCGTTGGCCCGCAGCTCGTCCGGATCGCGACCGATGGCGGCAGCGCGGCGGGCCACCTCGGCGTCGTCGCGCCCGCAGCAGAGCACCAGGGCGTTGGACCAGACCATCTCGGCCGGGTCCCGGCCGATCTCGATGCAGGCCGCGCGTACCCGGTCGAACTGCGCCGCGGTGTCCGGCGCCGAGGCGAACGGCAGATTGAACTCGTCCGCGTAGCGGGCGGCCAGCCGAGGGGTGCGCTTCGGGCCCGTACCGCCGAGCAGGATCGGAGGACGGGGCTGCTGCACGGGCTTGGGCAGGGCTGGCGAGTTCCGGACCGGGTAGTACTGGCCGTCGTGGTCGAACCGCTCCCCCGGCGGCGTGGCCCAGAGCCCGGTGATGACGGCGAGCTGCTCCTCCAGCCGGTCGAACCGCTCGCCCAGCGGCGGGAACGCGAGGCCGTACGCGCTGTGCTCCTCGGCGTACCAGCCGGTGCCGATGCCCAGCTCCACCCGGCCGCCGCTCATCTGGTCGACCTGCGCCACCGTGATCGCCAGCGGGCCGGGCAGTCGGAAGGTGGCGGCGGTCATGAGCGTGCCGAGCCGGATGCGGCTGGTCTCCCGGGCCAGGCCGGCGAGCGTGGTCCACGCGTCGGTGGGGCCGGGCTCGCCGCTCACGTCACCCATCTTCAGGTAGTGGTCGGACCGGAAGAACGCCCCGTAGCCGGCGTCCTCGGCGCAGCGGGCGACGGCGAGCAACTGGTCGTAGCTGGCACCCTGCTGGGGCTCGGTGAAGATCCGAAGTTCCATGATTCGAGCATAGGGTTTCCCGGTCGGCCCAATCGGCGGGATGCCGACCGGGCCGCCGGCGTCACTCAGACGTACGGCCGCTTGGCGTACGCCTCGCGGAGCGCGGTCAACCCGGCCGCCTTCGGCACCAGGGTGCCCCACCCGGAGTTGAAGTAGTTGGTGCGCACGATCCGTGGCCCACGCTCGGCGTTGAGCTGGGCGATCGCCGCCGGGACGGTGGCGATCCAGGCGGCCTGGTTCGGAATCTCGGCGACCCTGACACCCCACTCCGCGATGATCACGGGTCGGGACAGCGCCACCGGGCCGAGATCCGCCACCGCCCAGTCCTTGGTGCGACGAAACCGGGCCAGCGCGGTGTGGCTGGCGTTGGTGCCGTACGCGTTCCACTGGAGGTAGTCGAGGCGGGACATCAGCGACTCCGGGTGGGTGCGCTGGAAGCATTCCCGGTCGAAGCCGCCCAACCCCACCGAGAAGGTCGTCCCGGTGGGCAGGGTCCGCGCCCTGAACCACGTCAGGATGTAGTTGATCGCCTGCACCGCGCGAGCGTCCGACTCGGCCCAGGTGTACGCCTTCCCGTCCTCGGTGGTGCCGAACTCGTGATCGGTGTCCAGTTCCGAGGCGAGCTGGATGTTGACCCCGAAACCGAGCGCCCGGTACTGCGACAGGGCGCGGGCGAACAACCCGTCGCACTGCCCCTTGATCACCTGGTTGTACCCGTACGCCCTCGGCCAGGTGGTGCCGGGTCGCTGCTGGATGGTCATCGACGGGGCTGGCACCGTGTAGCTGACGCCGTCCACAGTGAAGCTCTGCGGCCCGTAGTTCGGGGCGCCGTAACTCTTCAACTCCAGGACCATGTTCATCTGCACACCGGCCTTACCAAGATTGACCAGCCAGGGCCGGTTGTAGCCGGGGAAGATGAAGCCGTCGGCGAAGCTGCGGTACTGGGTGAGCGACCGGAAGTTGCCGCCGGCCATGTCGGCGGTCGGGTCGGCGCCCCCGGAGAGGTAGTAGCCGCCGAGCACGGGTTGGCTCAGGCTGTAGTCGGCGGCTGCCGTCGCGGTGTTGCCAGCGGCGTCGCGGACCTGGACGGTGACCCGGGGCATCACGCCACCGACCGATACACGGCCACGGAGCCGTTGTCGGAGACCCGGGTCCAGGTACGTCCGGAGTTGTCGGTGACGGTGACCGTGAGCGGGTCGATGACCGCCGTGACCTTGACCGGCGCGCTGCTGTTGCCCTGCGCGTCGGTGACCACGATGGTGACGGTCAGCGGTTTGGTGTCGGCGTCTGAGTAGGTGACGGTCAGCAGCATCTGGTCACCCGGCGCGAAGACGGATGCGTTCAGGGCTGCGGTTGCAGTGGGAGCGGCCATGTCGGGCCCCTTCTTGCTCGGTCGCCGGGCCTCGGCGCGCGGTCGAGCGACGCCGGACCCCGGCGGGGTCCACAGTGCGAAAGGCCGGCGGGGCACGGGGACGGTGAGCACGACCGACGGACGGCGCTGCCTGACTGCCGATGGTGCTGACGTCCTTGTCCCGATGGGCGGAGGCACCGCTGCGGGCGCCCGCAGGGGTGTCGGTGACAGCCACGGCCTGTCGTACGCGCGATCGGCACGGCAGCTGTGCCGTGACCGCCACGGCTTCGAGGCCGGGCTGGGTGAGGGCGGCACCGGTGCGGACGATGTTGTCCCCACCGGGCCGGAGGATCGGGATGTGGCCCGCCACCCGTCTACCTCCACCTGCCCCAAGGGTGCTCTACCAGGGGCTTTACCGTCTTGTCCGAATTGCGACAAGAGCCCGGAAGGCTCGGGAAGGGCTCGGCGCGACGGGTTACTCGGGCGGCGTCCCGCGCACGGCCCACGCCCGCGCGGTGAGCCGGATCGACCCGTCCGGCTCGACCGGCAGCCGCGTGGCCAGCGACTCCCGCAGCGCGGCCCGGTCGGATTCGGCCAACGTCGCGACGTACCCCGGCGCCGACCCCTGGCCGCCGAGGAACGGCGTCCAGTAGTCGGCGAAGTTGGTAAAGGTCGTCGGTACGTCGACCGGCCAGACCGACACGTCCCGCAACCCGGCCCGCTCCCACAGCGTGCGGAGCGCGTCGGGCTGGCACACGGTGGTGCGGTTCCCCTCGTCCAGCTTCGCCGAGGCCCCGTCGAGCTGTGCGGCGGCGGCCCAGAAGTGCCGCATCATCGCCATCTGATCGGCGTAGTCCCAGACGTAGGCGGCCACCACCCCGGCCGGCCGGACCACCCGGGCGAACTCCGCCACCGCCCGCGCGGGCTCCGGCACGAAATTGAGCGTCAATCCGCTGACCACCACGTCCGCGACGCGATCGGGCAGCGGCAGCGCTTGGGCGTCACCAACCTGGAAGGCCGCTCGGGGGTCGGTGACCTGGGTACGCGCGACAGCGACGAAGCCCTCCGACGGGTCGATGCCGGTTATCTCGGCGGGGTCGTTGTGGGTGAGGATCGTCGAGGTCAGTGCTCCGGTGCCGCTGCCCACGTCGAGCCAGTGCCGCCCCGGCGCAACGGCCAACCCGCGCAGGAATTCCACAGCGACCAGGCGGCTCCACCGACCCACGTACGCCTCGTACGCGTCACCGTTCGCCCACACCGGCTGCACCATCCCGAAAAGATACGACAGGTCAGGGGCCGTCGATGCTGGCGTTCAGTCGAGGTGGTCGGCGGGGGCGGTCTGGAGCAGCCAGGCCAGTGGCATCCGTGCCCGCGTCTCGTAGCTGCCGTCCCTGCTCAGCCGGTGGAGGGTGACCGTCTGCGCGCCGTCCCGATCGACGACCCAGTACTGCGGGATCCCCGCCGACGCGTACTCGCGGACCTTGGTCACGGAGTCCATCGCCTCCGAGCCCGGCGAGACGATCTCCACGACGAGTACGACGTCGGCGACAGTGGCCCAGACGCTGCGGGACGGCGGCTTACGCCAGACGCTCACGTCGGGGATGCGGCCACCGTCACCGTCCGGTCCGGAGATGCGCACACCGACCGCCTGAAGCACCTGCTCGGCAGGCCACCCGGCCACGATCAGCCAGGCGAAGAGGCGGCTGGCGATCATGGCGTGTTCCGAATCGGGCGGCAGCATGACCGACAGGAACCCCTCGGGGCTGGTCTCGTAGCGGTGACCGTTCGGATCGGCGGCGTTCATCGCCGCCACGTCTGCGAGCGTCACAACGGCGGGCATGTGCATGCCGACAGCCTCAGCGCTCATGGGTCTCATCCCAGGTGACCAGCGGTGCCGAGCACCGCACCCGAAGGCGCGGCGTCCGCGGCGGTGGCGACTGGCCCACCCGATCTGGCATCCTGGTCAAGTGGAACGCCGTTCCGCTAACGGACTGTTCCGTTTGCCAAATAGGAGGTAGGGCGCGTTGGTCGACATCGACGGCGAACCAGGGAGGCCGACCCCGCGGAAGCGGGCCGACGCCCGGCGCAACGAGGCGACACTGCTGGCCGCCGCCGCCTCGGCCTTCGTCACCTCGGGCGTGGACGTGCCCGTACGCGACATCGCCACCCGGGCCGGCGTCGGTGTGGGCACCATCTACCGCCACTTCCCGACCCGCGCCGACCTCATCGTCGCCGTCTACCGACACCAGGTCGAGGCGTGCGCGGAGGCCGGGCCGACGCTGCTGGCGGAGAGCGACACACCGCACGCCGCCCTCGCCCAGTGGATCAATATCTTCGTCGATTTCCTGGTCACCAAGCACGGCCTCGCCGAGGCGCTACAGTCCGACAACGCGGCCTTCGAGGCGCTGCACGCCTACTTCCTGGACCGGCTCCTGCCGGTGTGCGCCCAACTGCTCGACGCCGCTGCCGCGGCTGGAGAGATCCGCCCCGACGTGACGGCCTTCGAGCTGCTGCGCGGTGTCGGCAATCTCTGCATCGGCGCCGGCGAACCCCGCTATGACGCGCGTCGCATGGTGGAACTCCTCGTCGCGGGGCTGCGCCAACACGAGGTCACCGGGCCGCGCTAGCTTATTGATCATGACGGACTGGGAGCTTCGGCCGGCCTCGGCGGCGGACGTCGAGGCGGTGGCCGAGTTGCGGGCGGTGGTACTGCGGGCCGATCTGGAGCGGCTCGGGCGGCACGACGAACAGCGGGTGCGGCAGCGCCTGCGGGACGGTTTCGCACCGGCGCACACCTGGGTCGTCGAGGTGGACGGCGCGTTCGCCGGCTGCGTGGCGCTGCGGCCCGCGGCGGACGCCCACTGGCTGGAGCACTTCTACCTGGCTCCGCGGCTACAGGGCAGTGGCATCGGCACGGCAGTGCTGCGCGAGTTGCTGCGCCGGTGCGACAGCGCCGGCACGCCGGTCCGGCTGAACGTGCTGCGGGGCAGCCCAGCCCGGAGCCTGTACGAGCGGCACGGTTTCACCCTCGACACCGAGGATGCGGTGGACGTGTTCATGGTTCGCGCCCCCAGGACGATCGCCGCCCAGACTCCGACAGTGTCAATGTAACGTTGACGGATGACGTCGGAGCTGGCGCGGTTGGCGGGGGTTCGCGCCACCCGCGCCCGCCTGGACGAGCAGGAGCTGGAGCTCATCGACCGCGCACGACACGACGGTGCGACGTGGGCTCAGATCGCGACGGCACTCGGCCTCGGCAGTCGGCAGGCCGCCGAGCAGCGTCGACAACGGCTGGTGGCGGCACGGTGGTCGCGGCGGCAGCAGCTCGACCTTCAGATGCCGCAGCAGGTCGCGGCGCTGCGGGCGGCGGTGGCGGACCTGGCTCGGTGGATCGGGGCCGACCAGCGGTGGGACAGCCGATTTCGTCGAGCGGCGCTCGTCCGGAGCACCGTGGACGCCGCGCTGGACGCGGCCTCGGGTTCGCTGCACGCGTTGGCCCTGCACCTCAGCACCGATCTCGCCGAAGCGGGTGAGCGACTGCCCGCGTCGGCGCGGACCGCCGCGATGAAGATCGACATTGCCCTTGTCAACGGTTGATTGACAAGGTCCAGCGGCATTGCCCGCACTGCGCTCAAGCTTGAGGATATGAGTCACCTCGACTCAACTCGGAGTGCTCATGCGTCGCAACGCGGGCCTGTTCGTGGCGATCTCCCTGCTGTCTGGCTTCGGTAGCAGCGCCATGTCCCTGGTCGCCGGCATCTGGATCCTGGACCTCACCGGCTCCACCAGCCTCGCCGCCCTCGCCGGGCTCTGCGTCTACGCCCCGGTGCTCACCGGCCCGTGGCTGGGCGGTCTGCTCGACCGGGCGGCCCGACGGCCGCTGGTCATCGCCGTCAACCTCATGCTGGCGGCCGCCCTGCTCGCGCTCCTCGCGGTGCGCGGGCCGGGGCAGACCTGGCTCATCTTCGCCGTCGCGTGCGCCTACGGCGTCAGCTACGTGCTGATCGACGCCGGCGAGACGGCGTTGCTGCCGTCGGCACTCGCGCCGGCCGAACTCGGTGACGTCAACGGGTGGCGCTCCAGCGCGCAGGAGGGCATGAAGCTCGTCGCTCCCCTGGCCGGGGCCGGCCTCTACGCGTGGCGCGGCGGCCACGCGGTCGCCGTCCTCAGTGCCGCCATGCCGGTCCTGGTCGCCACCCTGTACGCGCTCCTTCGCCTCAACGATGCGCCCACCGGCCGGCCCACCGAACGCGGCGGCGGCCTACGTACCGGATTGGTGGTCCTGTTCGGACAGCGAGCGACACGGCTGGCGGTCGTGCTCGCCGCGGTGTCGATCGCCATGTCCGGCTTCACGACCGCGGGAATCTACGCGATCGTCGTGACCGAGCTACGCCTGCCGACGACGTTCCTCGGTGTGCTGGCCAGCGCACAGGGCGCCGGTTCCGTTCTCGGTGGCCTGATCGTCGGCAGGCTCATCGCGGCGAGAGGTCCCGTGGCCGTCGGTATCGCCGGAACGGCGCTGTTCGCGGTCGGCTGCCTGACGCGTTGCCTGCCGTGGTGGCCGGCAACTGTCGTCGGGGCGGTGGTGGCCGGCGTCGGGCTGCCCTGGACCCTGGTCGCGGCGGTGACCGCCGTGCAGACCCACACGCCGTCAGCGCTGCTGGGACGGGTCTCCGCGACGGCCAACACCGCGATGTTCGGACCGCTCGTCGTGGCGATTCCGCTCGGCTCCGCGGCCGTCCACCTCGGTGCCCGCCCGCCGCTCATGGCAGCTGCGGCGATCTGCCTGACCGCCGTGGTGGTGGACCACGCGGGCCGTGCGATCCGTTGATCAAGTGATGAAAAAGAGGTCAGGAACAGCGCTCAAAGCTACTTTTCATCACTTGATCATGGCGCGAGCGGTGGGACGGGCACCGGGACGGCGGCACCGCCCGCCCGGATACTGTCTAGTCATGCCGCTCAGCCCGGACGAGGTCGAGGTGTTCGAGCACTCCAGGCCCCGCCTGGAGGCGATCGCCTACCGCCTGCTGGGTTCGGCCAGCGACGCGGAGGACGCCGTCCAGGACACCTTCCTCCGCTGGCAGGGCGCGGACCGGGAACACGTCGAGACGCCCGAGGCGTGGCTGACGAAGGTCCTCACCAACCTGTGCCTCAACCAGCTGACCTCGGCGCGGGCCAGGCGGGAGACCTATGTGGGCACCTGGCTGCCCGAGCCGGTCCTCGGCGGGGACCGGATGCTCGGCCCGCTCGACACCGCCGAGCAGCGCGAGTCCGTCTCGATGGCGGTGCTGACCCTGCTGGAGCGGTTGTCACCCAACGAGCGCGCGGTGTACGTGCTGCGGGAGGCCTTCGGCTACCCGCACGGTGAGATCGCCGAGATCCTCGGCATCACCGAGTCGAACTGCCAGCAGACCTACCGGCGCGCCAAACAGCACGTCACCGCCGAACGGGCACCCGCGGAGGTCGACCGGGCCACCGCCCGGAAGGTCGTCGCGGAGTTCCTCACGGCGGCCAACAACGGCGAGATCCAGCGGCTGGTGGAGTTGCTGACCAGTGACGCGACGAGCACCGCCGACGGTGGCGGCAAGATCCCGGCCCGGGCCGCGCCGATCGTCGGCGCACTGGCGGTGGCGAAGTTCCTGCGTGGCCTGTTCAAGCCGACCGACGTCAAACGGGACCTGGTGGGTGGCAGCCCAGCCGTGCACGTCGCCACCGCCAACGGCGCTCCGGCGGTGGTGGTCGTGATCGACGACCGGGTCATCGGCGTGATGTCGCTGGAGGTGACGCCCGAGGGCGTCGCGGCCATCCACAACCAGGTCAACCCCGACAAGCTCGTCCGCGCCACCCGGCAGTGGTCCGCCTTGGAGCACGAGGAGCCCACCCTCCGCGTCTGGTGATCCAGCTCATAGCCGACTCCTGTCAGGAATCGCGTCGCTGTCCGGTTCAGGAAGCGACCACCACCGAGACAGGAGTGCCACCATGAAGCACCGCATCGTCGTCCTCGGAGCGGGTTACGCCGGAGCCATGGCCGCCGGGCGTCTCGCCAAGCGGCTGCACCCGGACGACACCGAGATCACCCTCGTCAACGCCGACGCGGATTTCGTCGAGCGGGTCCGCATGCACCAACTCGCCACCGGACAGGACCTCACACCACGCCCACTGAGCAAGGTCTACGCCGGCACCGGCGTAACGCCTCGGCAGGCGCGGGTCACCGCCGTCGACGCCGACCGCAGGACCGTAGCGCTCGTCGACGACAACGGCACCGACGAGATCACGTACGACACGCTGGTCTACGCCCTCGGCAGCGTCACCGCCGACCACGGCGTTCCCGGGGTCGCCGAGCACGCGTACGACATCGCGGGCAGGCCCTCGGCGCTGCGGTTGCGCGACCGCCTCGCCCACCTCGCTGCCGGCGGGACCGTGCTCGTCGTCGGCGGCGGCCTCACCGGCCTCGAAGCGGTCACCGAGATCGCGGAGACCCGGCCGGACCTCGACGTCGCGCTCGCCGCCCGCGGCGGTCTCGGCGACTGGCTCAACGGCAGGGCGCAGCAGCACCTGCGCGGCGTCTGCGACCGGCTCGGCATCACAGTGCACGAGCACGCCGACATCACGCGGGTCGAGGCGGACGGTGCGGTCACCCGCGACGGTCGGGAGATCCCGGCCCAGGTGACGGTGTGGACGACGGGCTTCGCCGTGCACCCCATCGCCGCCGCCACGACCCTGGCGGTGGCGCAGACCGGCCAGATCATCGTCGACGCCAGCATGCGGTCGGTCTCACACCCCGAGGTGTACGCGGTGGGCGACGCCGCGATCGCCGAAGGACCGGGCGGCAAGCCACTGCGGATGTCCTGCGCCTCGGGCATTCCGATGGCCTGGCAGGCCGCCGACGCCATCGCCGCGCGCCTGACCGGTCGGGCGAAGTCCCCCAAGGCCCCACTACGCTACTTCAACCAGTGCATCAGCCTCGGTCGCCGCGACGGCATCATCCAGTACGTGACCGCCGACGACCGGGCCAGGCCCGCCCAGCTCACCGGGAAGCTGGCGGCCCGGTACAAGGAGTTCGTCTGCGCTGGTGCCGCCTGGAGCATGACGCACCCGGTCCTGTACCCGGTCCGCCGCCACCGCGTCGTCCCCACCCGATCGGAGATCCGCACGGCCACCTCGTGAACGGACGTGCGCCAGCCCTAGGCTGTCGCGATGGCGGCCACGGTTCCAGGTAGGCCGATGCCCTGCGCATGTGTGAGCCCCGGCTCGACTCGTAGCCGGGGCGACCCACCTCCCAGCGGCTCATCGAGGTGCGAGGACCCGACGCCAACCGGTCGGCGCTCCGCACTTGCTAGCTGTCGCCGTAGTGATACCGGCAGGCGATGATCTCGACGTCATCCTTGGTGATTCGGTACACCAGCCGGTGTTCACGATCGATCCGGCGGGACCAGAAACCGGACAGCTCTCCCCGAAGAGGCTCCGGTTTTCCGATGCCTTCGTCCACGTTGCGCATGACGTCCGAGATGAGGTCATTGATGCGTTTGACCAGCTTACGGTCCGTGTGACTGAGGTACTGGCTCCACGCAGTCGCGGTGAAGACCAATCTCATGCGACGTCTCGCACAGTTGCCGGGTCGATCAGGTCGCGCTCGACCACATCATCGCCCTCCAGCTCTGCCATCGATCGACGCAGGGCGGCCGCATTGCTCGGGCTGCGCAGGAGGTATTCGGTTTCCTTCATTGACTCGTACTCAGCGAGCGGCACGATCACCACCGGCTCGTGGCCTGACCGGGTCACCACCACTTCCTCCGCGTCGTTGATGACACTGTCGAGCTCGGCGGCCAGGTTCTGCCGAAGCTGGGTGAAGTTCACGGTTCGCACGATCACCTCCAAGTGGGTACAGAAAACTGTACCTCGACCCGACGATGCGAGCGACAGAAGTCCGGCCGTGTGAGGGTGTCGGGCGGGCCGGAGTCCCGCCGGGTGCCGGCCCGCCCGCATTCGCCCGAAACCGATTACCAGCCGTGACCCCAACCGGCTTGAGCCGGCGCGGCCATCCAGGTGGCCGCAACGATGGCCCCGACGGCCGCTGCGTAGATAACACGACGAACTCGCATGAGCTCTCCTCTCAGAGGGTGTGCTGCCGCTTCAACAGGCGACAGCGCTGACAGATCGTCGGGGCCCCACGTATCGGCGAAACTCGTCACCCGGTCCTGCTGGCCAGCGTCCCGGGTGACCGGTCATCAGCGTATTGACGCCAGCTCAGCCTCCGCTACGGTCGCTGCCTGTTCCGAACAGACGCGCCCTGTCCGGGCTGGTCACGGGTCTGTCCGGAGTTGTTCGGTCCGCTCAGGCCGGCTGCGTCTGCTCGACCAGGTGGACAAGCATCAGCGCCGTCCTCTCGTCGGGTTGCACGAGAGCGGTGCGGATCAGGTACGTGCCACGGGCCAGGTCAACGGTGAGGTGGGTGGTGTGCTCCAACCCGTCATCGGTGTAGGCGGAGTCGAACAACTCGGCTGGCCCGCTGGTCGTCCACGTACCCGCGTCCTCCCAGTCGGCGATCTCGACCGCCCGGGGCACCAGGCGGACGACCTCTGCCTCGGAGTCGGCGCACAGCCACCGCACGAAGATCCGCCGGTCCGGGAGGTACGTGGTGGAGGCCGGCTCGTCGGCCAGAACGAGCGCCTGGGCGGCACCGACGTCAAGCACCCCCACGTAACCATCGACCCGGCAGGCCCGGTCGTAGTCACCCCAGGAGTCATCGTCGTCGTCCGACGCGCCCTTCCACTGGCCGAGCGCGGTCGTCGGCACGACGATGAGCGGCCCGCCGCCCGAGTCGACCCACGGCAGCAGGCTGACCGGCGTGCGCGTACGAGCGAGAACCGAGGCCAGGTCGGTCATGTCGGTCACGATCGCGTCGGCACCGGCGGCGGTGAGGCGTTCGGCCTTGCCGGGTTTGTTGGCGTACCCGATGCAGGCGACACCGGCTGCTCGGGCGGCCTCGACGTCGGTGACCGAGTCACCGACCAGAACAGCGGCATCGGGTGCGACCGTCAGCGCCCGCAGGGCCTGCACAACGGGCGTCGGGTCGGGCTTCAGCAGATCAGGATGCTCGCCCCGCCCGACGACGGCGGCGAAGTAGCGGGCCCGGTCGCGGCGCCCGAGGTAGGCGCCGATGGCGGCGGCGGAGTTGTTGCTGACGATGGCGAGGCTTCGCCCGGTCGCCAGGCATGCCCTGACCAGGTCGAAGGCTCCGATGGTGGTCTCCGCGGACGCCGCCGCCTCGACCTCCGCCGATGCCAGGGCCGCACCGACGACGCCGACCAGCTCCGGCGCGAACGCAGCTGTCGCGCGGAACAGCGCCAGCGGGTCGTCTCCGTCGCGTAGCTCGTCGGGCACGACGACGCCCCGGCTGAGAATCAGCTGACGCAGGTCGGCGGCGATGCGCGGCGCGGCCTTGCTGCCGAACAGGCGGCAGATCGGTCCGTCGAAGTCCACGAGTACGGCTTCGGCCCGCTCGACGATGTCGGCGAGCCGGTCAGCTGGCCGTTCTGCCTCGATCGTCACCACGCGCTCCCGCAGGCCGTCTTCGCCGTCAAGGCTGTCGATCCTAGAGGCCGACGCGGGCCGAGCCGTCCGGGGACGGCTCGGCCCGCCTGCCGTCGCGTCAGGGTGTCACCCGGGTGGCAGGGCTGTCGCCGGGCAGACCTCCCGCGCTGCTGTCGGTCTCCACGGGCGGCAGCGGGGTGGTCCCGAGGACACCGCCGTCCCTGCTGTACGCGGTGAGAGTGGCCGCCCGGTCCGCTGGTACCCGGGTGGTGCCGGCGTTCGACGCGTCGAGGGTGACAGTGGCCGGGGGTGCGCCTTCGACCGTCACCGTGAGGCGGGCCGCGTTCGGCGGGGCGATCACCCGCACCTCGCCGGTGGCGGGACGGGCACCGTCCTCGGTCCGGACCCGCCAGCCGATCGGTCGCTGGTCGGCGCCCTCGGCCGGCAGCAGCAACCGTAGGTCGATGTACCAGCCGGTCCGGTCGTCGCCGTGCATGGCGTACGCGATCACTCCACCCCCTGCCGGTTGCACGGTGAGCAGCGCGGCGGCCTGCCCGTGATCGCGGCCCGACCACCGCACCCGTACTGTCGTGCCGCCGGCCGCGAGCTGGCTGTTCTGAAGTGCCGTGTGGACGAAGTTACGGAGGTTGGCCTCGTCGATCGGCGTACCTCGGACGGGTTGACGAGCACCGATGAGCAGGCCGTCCATCTCCGGCCCGGTCGGGTCGAGCCCGGCGTACGGGCCGCCGCCCAGACCGCCCTGGAAGAACACCCGTTCGCCGCGGCTGACCCGGACGACGGGTTCGTGCGGCAGGGGTTCGGGCGGCAGTACGGCGAGCCCGACTCCGCCTCCGTCCCCTCGGGCGATGTCCTGGTACTCCAGGGTGCCCCTCGACGTGTATCGAGGGTCGCCACTGATCGTCACAGTGGATTCGGGCGGACCGACGGCGACCGCGAACCCGGCCCGGTCGGGGTAGGCCCGCATCAGCGTCATCACCGGGTCGTCGTCACCCTCGCTGTGGCCGCTGTACCGCATCTGCTGGGCACTGGCCCCGGCGGGACCCACGTACCAGACCAGCGCCTCTCTGGTCAGCAGGCCGAACCGCAGCGGCACCGCGACCAGCGCGACCCGGTGGCCCGGCTGGTCACTGCCGTAGATCAGACGGATCCGGTCACTGTCGCCGATCTTCCAGGCACCCACCGGGGCGTCGATTCGCACCGGCGGATCGGCGGTGATCCGCGCCCGTAGCGTGTCCAGCCAAGCTTGATCTCCGGCCAGCGCGCCCCGTGGTGGTGCGTCGAGCAGCGCCGTCGGAGTGGCTGCGACCGCGATGCCCGGCGCCCATCCGGGCAACGGAACCACGTTGGTCTGGACCCCGACGAGCGCGACCCCGACCGCGGCGGCCAACGCCGTGCGGATCAGCCGCGTCCGCCGGTGCCGTCGCTCCCGGCGGGCGAATCCGGGCCAGGGATCCTCGGGTACGTCGACGCCGTGCGCGGCCTGCCGCAGCGCGGGACCGAGCGTCGAATTGGCGAAGCTTCCGGTCATGCCAGTTCCTCCTCGAGCCGTGCCGGGGACTGCGCCGCGGGTGGGGCGAAGTCGCTGCGCAGTCGGGCCAAGCCGCGCGACGCCTGGCTCTTCACCGCGCCGACGGAGCAGCCGAGGACCTTGGCGGTGTCCGCCTCGCTGAGATCCTCGAAGTAGCGCAGCACCAGCACCGCCTGCGTCCTGGGCGGTAATCGCCGTAACGCGGCGAGGAGGAGTTGCCGCTGCTCCACCTGCGCGTACGCGTCATGCGTCGGCTGGCTGTCGGAGGTCAGCAGCGGCACCTCCAACGGCCGCCGTCGACGCCGCCAGGAGATCGCCGTGTTCACCATCGCCCGACGTACGTAGACCTCGGGCGCGTCCCGGCGCAGCACCCGCCCCCAGCGCCGATGGGTCTTCTCCAATGCCGACTGCGTCAGGTCCTCGGCTGTCCCCCGGTCACCGGTCAGCAGGTAGGCCGTTCGGAGCAGCGATCCCCACTGTCGTTGCACGAACAGCCGGAACTCTTCGTCGTCCTCGTGCCGACTCACGCCACCTCCAGGTCGCGTCCACCTCGCGTCTGAGTGCGGACGCAGGGTGAGACGCCACCGGGGGTCTCCGGGGTTGAGTGGAAGATCGCTTGCCGGGCTCACGCCTCCGGTTGGTGACCCGTGGACGGCCCATCGGACTCAGCCTGACGCTCGGCCAACCAGGTGGCGTGTCCCTTGAGCAGGTATCCGATCCAGTAGACCGCGAAGAGGATCAGGAAGCACGCGAAAAACACTCCCGAGACGATGATCGCGAGAACGAGCGCACCCTCGCCGTCGCTCAGCCCGTAGATCGCGAAGCCGACGAGGCCCAGGAGGAAGAAGAAGACCATGTAGAGCGGCAGTGTCGAGCCGTCGGCCGGGTGGGCTGCCCGAGGCGACCACGGGACGCGAGGGTCGTTGCTGATCATGTGGGGAGTATGCGCGGCGCGCTCAAGGGGTGGGGTCCCGCTCCGCGTCGACTGCTGAGGGTCGACGCGGAGCGGGACCGTTGGCGGGCCAACGGGTCAGAACCCGCCCCACTGCTTGGCCGAGCACTTCCAGGTCTTCCCGTTGTCCTGCGAGACGCAGAACACGAGGATCTTGCCGAGGATCGGGAGGTTGAGGGTGAAGAGGTGGCCCTTGGTCTTCGCGTAGACGACGCCTGACTTCTCGGCGACGTCGGCCAGCGCCCACTCGGGGTCCGGGCGGTCCACTGTCGCCACCCGGCGCAGCGACGTGATGTCCCTGCCGTCGAGGAGCGTCCTGATCTCGTCCGCCGACGGCGCGCCGTCGCCGATGAGCGTCTGCACGCTGGACGGGCCGTCGACGGCGACACCGTTCGCCTTCTCGAAGGCCGCCTTCGTCCCGCCGACCGTGGTGCCGCCGGCCAGGTCGAGAGTGAGGATCAGCTCGCCGGTCCGGCGCGACAGCAGGCATTCCCAGACGGACTTGCCGGACGCGACGCACATGGTCAGGCACCACTCCCGGCCGCCGGAGGTCGACGAGGCGAAGAGCACTGACGTTGCCGTCCCGCCGTCGCCAGTGCCGTCGTACGTGCCGTCGGCGAGGTCGGCCATTGTCGTACCGAGCACCTCCCGGCTGCCCGGGATCGTGCCGACGACCTTGACGCCGTCGACCTCCTTGCCGGCGGCGAGCGCCGCGAGTTGGTCGCTGGTGAGGGTCCGCCCGCCGGTGTCGACGGCCAGCACCTTGTCCAGGTCGCCGACGGGCCGACCGGTCAGATCCTCGAGCTGTCGAAGCATCGTGCCCGGGGCACCGCTGTGGTCGGTGATCGTCGTCCGGGCCTGCCCCTCGGCGGCCTGCGACGGTGCGTACGAAGCCGTCAGTCCGACGATCAGGGCGGTCGTGACGATGGTGGCGCGCCTGGTGATGTCCCGCAGAGTTGTCATGCTGTCCTCATTTCCGTGATCGGTGTCGGCGGGGTGGGACGGGCTACCAGCGACACGTCACGATGTCGCCAGTGGTGTTGGGGGACCCCCAGTCGCAGTGGTCGTCGATCCACTCACCGATCTCGCCGATCGTGTCCACGATCCAGGCGAACACCGACTTGATCGCGCCCCAGAGGCTGAAGTAGACGACTGTCGTCTCGGGTGTCCCGCCGGCCTCGTCGATGACGTCCTTCGTCGACATGGCGGCGTCGGGCTTCTCGATGATGTCCAGCACCCGTACCCCGGTGTCGTCATTGCCGGCCAGCAGCGCCTCGATCTGCTCCGGGGTCCGCTCCTTGCCGTCGTCGACCGCCACGATGGCGCGGTCGACAAGCACCTCCCGGCTTCCGCTGACGGCTTGGGCGATGCCGGCGATCTCGCCCACTGTGAGGTCGTTGCCGAGCGCGGGGCCGGTGAACTGCCGGACCGACACGGCACCGGACGGCTCGATCTGGATCTCGGCGGCCGTGATCATGTCGTCCGCCCCGAAGGGCGCCCAGGTGAACGTCCACTTCCCGCCGACGCACCGAAACGGGCCGTACTCCCGGCCCTCGGGCGCGGTCTCGGTGCGGAGGACCTTGCCGCGTTCGTCGACGTGCTGGACCACGCAGTCGACGCCCTTCCGTGGCGGCTTGTCGGTCTGGGCGACGGCGGCGGAGGACATGGCCAGCACCGTCGCGCTGACCACCCCGATCACCGCGAGGCGGTGTGCCAAACGACTCATCGAACGCTCCGTTCCTGATGCGGAAGAGACTGGTGTCCGAAGAGTGCCGGGCCGCGCTGAAGCGGCCCGGAAACGGCGCAGAAAGCGGCGTACGTCAGCGCAGCCGAGTGGCGTCGAGCTGTTCGAGGTCGGCGCGGATCGAGTCGGCGTCGGCATCGCCGAGCTCGTCGAGAATGGTCAGGGCTCGCCGCCACGCGGCACGGGTGGCGGGGACGTCGCCGAGCGCCAGGTGGCTGCCGCCGAGATTGACGTACGTGCCCGCCTCGGCGTACCTGTCGTTGACCTGCGTGAAGAGTTCGAGGGCGTGCTCGTAACAGGCGATGGCCCGGCGGTCGTCGCCGAGCTGGTGGTGGGCGTGGCCGAGGCTGTCCCAGGTGTCGGCCTGCCCCTGGACGTCGTCCACCTCCTGCAACATCCGCAGCGCCTGGCCGCACGACTCAAGGGCGCTGTGGTAGTTGCCGAGCAGCGCTTCCTGCCAACCGACCGCGTTGAGGGTGTACCCCTGCCCGGCCCGGTTTCCGGCCCCCCGAAACAGGGTCAGCGCCCGCCGGGAATGGCGCAGCGCCTGCTGGTGCTGCCCCTGCCGCTCGGCCAGTTGGCCAAGGTTCAGGCAGGTGTGCGCCCGTCCGGCGTCGTCGCCGACGTCGGTGAACAGGTCGAGTGCGCGCCGCAGGTGGTCGTCGGCCTCGTCGTACCGTCGGAGCCGGGAGCAGGCGAGACCGAGGCTGCGGTGCGCGTGGCCCTGCCCCGCCTGATCCCCGATGCGGGACGCGGCGGCCAGCGCGATCTGTTGCGTGCCGAGCCAGTCCTGCCAGTGCCCCTGCCGGTGCAGAAACCCGGCCATGGTCCAGGCGAGCTGCCAGGCGTGTCCCTCGAACCCGGACCGCGCCGCGAGCGGCACGGCGGCAAGCAGGACGGGGACCTCGGTGGCGAACCACGCCGCGGCGGCCGATCGGCTCCTGGGGCGTTCCGGCGTCACACCCGCCCGGGGTGGCGGGAGGCTGATCGCGCTGAAGTGCGGGTGCAGTGCCAGGTCGGCGGCGTGAGCGGTGTGCAGGCAGTGGTCGAGCAGCCGGTGGATGGCGGCACGACGCTCGGCCGGCGGCTCGGCCTCCTCGGCCAGGTCGGCGGCGTACGCGCGCAGCAGGTCGTGGAACGCGTAGCGCCCGTACGTGTGCTCGGTGAAGAGATTCGCCCGGGTCAGCTCGGTGAGCAGAGGGCCGGTCGCCTGCCCGTCGACGCCGGCCAGGCTGGCCACGGCCGGGGCGGAGACGTCCGGGCCGGGATGCAGGCTCAGCAGCCGGAACAGCCGGGCTGCGGCCGGGCTGAGCGTCCGGCACGACCAGGAGAAGACCGCCCGTACGTCGGTGGCCTCGTCACCTGCGCGGAAGGCGTCCAGGTCGCCCAGCTCGCCGGCGACGGCGGTCAACGAGAAGTGTCGGTTGGTGGCGGCTCTGGCGGCCACGATGGCCAGGGCGATGGGCAGCCGGGCGCACCGGTCGGCGATGGTGTCGGCCGCGGCGGGTTCGGCGGCGACCTGGCGCTCCCCGAGCCGGCGGACCAGCATGTCGCGGGCTTCGCCGGGGCTCAGCAGGTCGAGGGGCACCGGTTGGGCGCTTTCGGTGACGACCAGCGGGATGAGCTGGTCGCGGCTGGTGACGACGGCGAGGCAGTCCGGTGAGCCGGGCAGCAACGGACGGACCTGCTCCGCGTCGCGGGCGTTGTCCAGCACCACCAGCAGTCGCTTGCCCGCCACCGTCGTGCGGTACAAGCTCGCCATGGCGTCCAGGTCGCGGGGCATTCGGGCCACCGGAACGCCGAGCGCCTCCAGGAAACCGTGCAGCGCTCGCGCCGGTTCGGTCGGTGTGGCCGCCGGGTCGAAGCCGCGCAGGTTGACGTAGAGCTGCCCGTCGGGGAAGCGCTCGGCCGCGCGGTGCGCCCAGTGCACGGCGAGGGCGGTCTTGCCGACGCCGGCCGTCCCGGACACCACGACGGCGCCGCCCCGGTCGATCATCGCGTCGAGGGCGGCGAGCTGCGCGTCGCGTCCGGTGAACGTGGGTACGGGGGGAGGCAGTTGCGCCGCAACCCGCGTCGGTGCCGCCGCGGCTGGTGCGGCGATGGCGGTGTCCTGGCGCAGGATGGCGCACTCCAGGTCGCGTAGCCGCGGACCCGGGTCGAGGCCGAGGTTCTCCCGCAGGTTGTCGCGCAACCGCCGGTACGTGGCGATCGCCTCGCCCTGTCGGCCGTCGCGGTACAGGGCGAGCATCAGCTGGGCGTGCAGGTGCTCGTCGAAGGGGTGTTGTCGGACGAGCCGTTCCAACCCGGGGACGAGGCCGGCGTGCTCACCGACGGACAGCCGGGCCTCGGCGAGCGACCGTTCGGCCTCCAACCGTAGGCGTGCCAGATGTTCGGCCTGTTCCTCAAGCCAGGCCGACCCGGCCACGTCGGCCAGCGGTGGGCCCCGCCACAGTGCCACCGCGGCCGTCAGGTGCTTCACCTGCTCGTTGGGGTCCGTCGAGCGCCGGGCCAGCTCGATGAGGCGCTCGGCGGCCTGGACATCCGTGGAGTCCGGCCCGGTGTCGAGCAGATAGCCGGGCTGGCGCGCCACGATCGATCCGGGCTCACCGAGCACCCCGCGTAGGTAGGAGACGTGGCGTTGCAAGGTGTTCGCCGCGGTGGCTGGTAGCTGGTCGCCCCAGACCACGTCGACGAGTCGGTCGATGCTGACGACACGGCCTGCGTGCAGCGCCAACGTGGCCAGTACCGCCTTGCGGCGTACACCGTTCAGCGCCTGCGGAGCGCCGGCGACGACCACCTCCACCGGCCCGAGCAGCCTGACCCGCACGCCCGTACCAACCATCGAGATCACCGAATCAGGCTAAATCTCCGCCCCGGCATGCTCGATCCGATCGTCGCGCACTGGACACGATCCACGGGGCACCAGAGCCGGACTCCGGGAGCTACCCTCTAGCGCACTACGGCAGGGAGGTGCGCCGATGAGCCGTCGGCTGCGGCGCGTCGCGATGGTGCTGCTCGGCGCGGTGTTGCTGGGCGCGGTCGGCCTCAGCCTCGGTTCCTGGTACGGCGGTCGCGGCGTCACGCCACCCACCGGCGATCAGGCACAGCGCGCGGCGGCGCAGCTGCTTCCCGGTGCGGTGCCGGTCGACTCGGGTCAGGTCGTGCACGGCTACCGGTGGGGCGTTCATCTCGCTGCCGACGACCTGGGCTCGGGCCGGACGTCCTTCCGGTACGACGATGGTGACGACTGTGGGCTCTCGGAGCAGTTGCGGCGCAACGCCGCGAGGCAGGGGTGGGAGGGTCTTCGCCGCGTACCCGGCTACCTGTGCGACGGCTGGCGGGCTGAGCGCGACGGACAGACGTTCACGCTCGACTACTCGGCGAGCGGGGCAGAGCTGACCATCGCATCGGCCGCGCCCGCCACGTTCCTCGCCAGCGCTGTCGCTGGCACCCTCACCGGTGCAGCAGCCGGCGCGGCGCTGTTCGGGTGGGTGGGACGGCGGCGTCGACCCGTACCCCTGCTGGTCGGCACCCTGGTCACGGTTGGCCTCCTCCCGGGCGCCGCCCTCACCTGGACGGCCCTGGGTCCGGGCATCGTCACCGAGCCGGTCTGGCCCGTCTGGCCCGCTCTCGCCCCCGTGCTCGTGCCACTGTGGCTCGTGCTCCTCCTGGTCGGCGTGTACGCCTTCCCGAAACGCGAGACCGGGACCGACCCCAGCTCTCGGGTCACGGCGGTGGTGGTGAGTGTCGCGTGCGGCCTGGCCCCCGTGGTGATGGCCGCCGCTCTGGTTCTGGTGTTCCTTCGAGCGGCGCCCTCCCCATAGCTGCCAGAACTTCAATGCACGTTCGGGATCATGGGTGGCCGTAGGCTGATCCCCGCCCAGAAGTCGTCGATGGAGAGCGTTGTGACCACACGTAACGGCAAGGTGATCGCCGACCAGACCGTCTCCGCCGACGGATACTCGGCCGGGCTCAACCAGACCGAGGAACGCCCGTTCGGCGACGACGGCGGTGACGGCGGGGGCCGTGGACTGCACGCCTGGATGTTCGACCACGCCGAGGAGAACCAGGCCGAGCTCGACCAGCTCACCGACGCGTCGGCGGTCATCATGGGGCGCAACATGTTCGGCCCCGTGCGCGGTGCGTGGGATCGGCAGTGGAACGGCTGGTGGGGTGACGACCCACCGTTCCACAAGCCGGTGTTCGTGCTCACCCATCACGCACGCGAGCCGCAGCCGATGGAGGGCGGCACCACCTTTCACTTCGTCACCGACGGCATCGAGTCGGCGCTCACGCGGGCCCGTGCGGCGGCCGGTGGCGGCGACATCCTGATCCACGGCGGTGCGACCACCATCAACCAGTACCTCGCCGCCGGCCTCGTCGACGAGCTGCGGCTGCACCTGGTGCCGTTCACCCTCGGCACCGGTGTGCGGCTGTTCGACGGCGTCCCGTCGCTGAAGCTGGAACAGGTGACGGCACGGGCGGCAAGCTCGGTCCTGCACGTCACCTACCGCGTGCTCTCCTGAACCGCCGGAGGATGCGTTGTCCGCCATCGCGTCACTGACAGTGGTCCCGAGGGACAGCATCGTTGAGCTGGCCCGCCTGGCCCGCACATCGCCGTCGTCGTTCCGCGCGTACCTGGCCGAACACGGGCGCAGTGCGCGGCAGGAGTACGACTGGTCCGGCTACTGCATGCTGTACGTCCTGACCTATCTGGAGGAGCGCGGCATCGACCTGGATCCGCCGGAGTTCAACGCCGAGTCGGAGGCCATCAACAGCGCGTACGGCCTGACCACGCTCATCACTCCCGCACCAGGATTACTGGATCAGCTCGATCCCGGCGCGCACCACGCGGAGGATTTGGCGGCCCACTTCGCCGAGATGGGGATGGACTTCGAGGAGAGTGGCCCGGCCGGGCTGGACGGGCTGAGGCTGTTGCGCGACTGCGTCTCCGACCTCAGCGACCACCAGGTGTTGCTGCTGCACATCGGCTGAGGCCGACTCGTCCAGGCGGAGGACGCTGCCTGACCCGCAGGCCGGTTTGGTTCCGGCGACGGTGGGAACCCGCGGCACCGGCAGGCTCTTGGATGACCACCGTGGGGGGGCTCATGCGCTGGTTTCGCGCGGCTCGCGGCGTCTCCACCGAGGGCACAACCAGATCCAGCAACCCGATCGGTGCGGAACGAGATCCGAAGCGGGCAGTCACCTTCAGTGACGCGGTCATTGCCATCGCCGTTACCCTGCTCGTCCTGGAGATCCAGCCGCCGGAGGACACCGAGCACCTGCTCCGCGGCCTCATCGAACTGTGGCCCTCATACCTGGCGTACGCGATCACCTTCCTGCTGATCGGGCAGATGTGGGTGAACCACCACGTCATGTTCGACCACATCCGCTCCGCCGACCGCATGCTGCTCCTGCTCAACACCCTGCTGCTGATGGTGATCGCATTTCTGCCGTTCGCCTCGTCCCTCCTGGCCCACGCGTTCGAGTCGGGCCACGGCAAGCGGACCGCACTCATCTTCTACGGGGCCACCTACGTGGTAGCCGCCATCCTCTTCAACGTGATCTGGGAGTACGCCAGGCACGGCCGTCGTCTGCTGACCTCCACCACCGACGACGACACCGCACGGGCGATCAGCAGACGCTTCCGCCCCGCGCCGTTCTGGATCGTCGTCGGGACCGCACTGGGCGCCATTCATCCGGTCGTGGGCCTCGTGGTGGTCATCGCGTTCATCCCGTTCTACTGGCTGCCGATCAGAGGCGAGGTCGGCAGCATCAAGCGCACCCGCGAGCAGAGTCACGGTGACCAGTAGCCACGAACCAGCCGCCCTGTCACCCCGGCGACTAGCGGGGCCGAAGGTCGCGGGGGGTGAGCGGCCGACCCGACGCGTCCTGGACGGCGACTGACACCGAGTTCTTGCCAGCCCAGTCCGGGCCGGGCGGTGCGGCCTGCACCACGAAGCGCCGGGACCCGTCGGAGCCATGGACCTTGAGGGGCACCAGTTTGGCGTTGCGGAAGCGGACCTGGACATCGCCGCCGTCCGCTGCCACCTCGGCTCGGGCGGCAGCGGCGGGGAGCATGCCGAAGATGATCGGGGCGGCGGCGCCGCGGAGCGTACGGACGCTGAGTTCGTAGTTCTGCAGAACTCCGGACTCGGTGCAGGCGCGTTCCACTGTCGCGCCGTCCTGACGCAGGTAGAGACACTCACCCCAGGTGCTTTCCCGAACCTGGACCACCGACCACTGCACGCCGCCGGTCGTGCCTTCGGTGAGTAACCGGGGACCGGTGACGCTCGGCCGCCGCCCGTCCCAGCCCTCCCAGGTGAGGCCGCCGACCACGGCAAGACCACCGAACACCACCACGGCAGCCACCACGGTACGGAAACGGCTAGTAGACAAGCAGATCACCGCCTCGCGCGTCGTGCAGCCGCAGCGACACGACCTCGACCCGGTCGCCCGCGTCGGGTACGTACACGGCGTAGACCCGGTAGGCATCGTGACCCGATGCGATCGTGGTCGCCTCGCGTGGCGTCCCGTCGCCAAGGGTGATCTGGATCGACGTGGCGGCGGCCGGCACGATGCCATAGAGGATCGCCTCCGGCAGGCGCCTGCCCAGACGTTCCGAATGGACCTGCTCGACCCGCCCACCGGCCAGCCAGCCGTCGCCGTCTGCCACCCGGGGCCAGGCGCAGTCCTTGCCCGCCTCCCGCCAGTTGACGTACGGGTCGGAGAACGTCTCCCGTTCAAGTTTGGCGCAACGCACATCGAACGAACCGGTGACCCGGAGCCGATAGTTGTCGCCCTCGTCGAGGGTGAAGAAGGCGACGTTGCTCTTCCACCGGTCACCGATGGCGACATAGGTCCAGCCGGAGACCGCCAGCAGGACGAGAAGGACGATGAGACCCCGGCGTACGGCCCTGCGCGGTGCGGCGGTCATGCGGCGCTCCTCGGTGGGGTTGACGCACTCACGGTAGCGCCGACGCACCACCTGTCCTGTCAGCTCACCGTGCCCGGCCAGACCGTCACACGAATCTTCCACCCGCCGCTCATCGGTTCGACGAACTCGACGGCTGCGACATGCAGGTCGCCCTGCGTGCGAACGCAGTACCGACTCCCCTTGACGAATCTTGAGTTGCTCGTCGCGAAGCTGTTGAGCAGCGAGAGGCAGTCCTGTCGTTGTGGTGCGCTGGGCCGGGGCCACTTCGCCAGACCGGGCCAGGCCGGGTAACTCGTCATCAATGTGCCGGCGTCGTAGATGTCGATGCTCGGGTCCGGGCCCGTGGCGACCTTCGGTGGGTCCGCGTCGAGGTCGACGCCGTTGTTGGTGAAGAGCAACTCGTACGGTCCCGCGCCCGCGCCTTCCACCGGAGCGGCACGCGGTGACGTCGCCTGCGCGCCAGCCGTTTCCGCTGAACGGGGCGCGATGGAAGGCGTGGCGGTCGTCCCGGTGGCCGTCTGCTGACCGCCGTCCGCGCCGAACCCGCCGATCTGATGCACGAAGGCCGCGGCACCCACGATCGCGGTGATCAGGGCCGCGACGGCGGTGAGCATCCCGGCCATTGTCTGCCAGAACGGCTCCCGTCGACCGGAGCCGTGCTGCGGATCGGTCACGCTTCTTCCCTCCGCCACCTGGCACTCGCGCTGATCATCGCACGACCGTGCCACCCGTCGATGCCTCCGGACAACGGCTTCGACGTGAAGGGCATCGACAGTCGTCAGATGCCCATAGTGGGACACACGGTGTGGCCGTCAGGTCGTCTGCACCTACCAGAGTCGGACGACGCCGCCGAACCGTTTGGCCAGTACGTCGAGACCCCACAGCCCGACCGTGGGTGACGCGGCTGCCTAACCGTGCGCTTGACCGGCCTGCCCAGAGTCAGGATGAGTGCGGCCAGTGCGTCCGCGTCTCCCACGCCGGCCGCTGAGGCTCGTCGTTGTGCACGACGATGTCGGCGTGCTGGATCGGCCGGGCCGTAGCGAGGTAGAGCTGCTGGGAGGGGATGTAACGCTCCCGCCAGCGCCGTTCGACGTGGGCCCGGGTCGACCCCCGGCGCTCCCGGACCACGGCACGATCCACGGTCTTGTCGAATGCCGTCGACACGAAGACGCGCAGCTCCCACCGGTCGACCAGTTCCGGGCGCAGGAGGAAGACGCCGTCGAGGACGAGCACGGCGTCGGTCGGGGCGGTCACGACCGGCGGGGACAGCACGGCATCCGTTGCGCTGTCGTAGACCGCGGGTTGGAAGCGTCGATCTCCGCCCGGCCCCAGCGGGTCGAGGAGAACCCGCTTCAGCGCCTGATGGTCGTGGGTGTCGTGGTAGCAGCCAACGGCTGAGTACTCGCCGCGCGGATAGCGCTGCGCCCGAGGAAAGAGGAAGTCGTCGATCGTGGCGCGGATGACCTCGCGGCCCTGTGCGCGCAGGACGACGGCCAACTCGTCGGCGAGAGTGGTCTTACCAGCGGCGGGCGCTCCGTCGACGGCAACCCGCGTCGGGTGGCCGACTGCGACGGCCCCGACTGCCTCAGCCAAGCGCCCGAGCAGCTCGTCGCGGGTGCCTTGAACCATGTCCGGCCCCCTCCTCACGTCACCGCTCGCCGGTCGGGCCGGGATTGGAGCCCTCGTCGAAATCGGTCACATCACGTAGGGTCTTCCGATGGTCGCACGGTTTCTGGCGTACCTCCGCCCGCCGCTTGTCGTCTGCGGACACCTGGTTGCTCTGGTGTTGCTCGTCCTGGACGCGCGCCGTGAATGGAGTGCGTACGGGCTTGTCGTGCTCCTCCTGTTGCTTGGTGCGCTCGCCGCGATACCAGCGGCGCTGGTCGACTGGCCAGGGTTCCGGGTGATCAGCCTGATCGCACAGACCGTCGGAGCCGGCGTCATCGCGTTGGCTCTCCATGACTCGGCCGACAAACGGGCTCTCTGGGTTTACGTGCTGTCCGCCCTGGCGGCGGTGATCTCACCGATCAGCCGACCAGGGCTTGGCCGGACGACAGTGATCGGCGTGGGGACGGCGCTGGTGCTCACAATCGGCGTGTCGGCTCCAGCACTGGCCTGGGGTGGTAGCCAGCCCGAGGCGATGATTTGCGTGCGGGAGGGGCAGTCCGCTGAGGAACTGGTGGGCGAGAGCCACCGCTTCGACCCGAACAACGTGGTTGCGGGCTTCGGGTCGGAAGGGCCGCAAGCCCCGTGCCTGGAGGTGCTGTTCGATCCCGGTGCCACCGCTGGCGACGCCGCCGACGTCGTCCGCCGCTACTCCGTAGACCCGAGGGTTACGTCCGTCAGCCGGACACGCTGACGCTCACCGCACAGGTGCGCCAGTTCGCGAGTGCCATGAACCATGTCAGCCGCCCTGCCGGCTCAGGGGCGGCAGGCGGTCTTGATGGTGTCGACCCATCGAGCGCGTCGTTGTCTCCGTCGTGCAGCTCTGCACGGATGCCGTCCCAGTCCTGGAAGCCGCTCATCAGCCCTCCCCTCCGTTACCTCTCGAAGGCAAGGCAACCCTCGCACGCGATTTCGGCGACAGGATGTCGTTCTCCCACCACCGCGTCCAGGCAAGGGTCGATATCCGTGGCAGCCGCCGTCAGGACGGTGCGAGCAGTCGGATCTCGCAGCGGATCCCGTTGGCCTTGGCGAGCCGACCATCGCCGGTCACGAGTGGACAGGCCAGCAGCTCCGCTGCCGCGACATACGCTGCGTCGTAGGCCGTGACATTGCTTCGCAACTGCCACATCCGGTCGAGCAATCGCAAGACGTCAACCTCGTCGATGACCAGTGAAGGCAGAGCATCGACGGCCTCTTGAGCGCGGGCAGGGCTCAGTTTTCCGCCGAGGGCTTTGCCTCTGATCACCGACATGACTTCCACCAGAAGATGACCTGGCGCCGCCCAGTGCGGATCTGCGTAAAGTTCCGCCCGCGCCGCGTCGCCTACCGGCCCGTCGTCGACGAGAGCATCAGCCAGGACCGAAGCGTCCACGACGATCATGCGGCACTACCCCTCGGCCCTCGCTGCTCCCGCTGGTCTGTCAGCTCCGCAGAGCTCTCCCCCGGAAGGGCTCGAGTGCCATCAGAACGGCCGGCGAAGCGATCAAGGGTCGCTGTGTTGCGCAGACGTCGAGCCTGCGTCTCCACCAACTCCAGCAGGTACGCCTGGAGCGACTGCCCGCGTTCCTTGGCCTGGGCAGCCAAGGCATCTCGCACCTCTTCAGGCACGTCCCGAATTTGGATAGCAACCATGCATTCATTATGCATGCATGAATGCCTCGCTACCTGGAAGAAGGCCCTCGCGCCGTCGCCGGCAGCGGGATTTGACCAGGAAATTTGTGTGGTGGGGCGGAGGTACCACCATGCGAACCACGCCGCCACCATCCCTGGTGATCCGCTGATCCTGATTTTCCCAGGGCGCGGCGTCTGGCGACCTCGACCCCGAGCAGCCAAGGCCGCTGACGCATGCGGCCAAGCAGGCTAAACTAATCCCTTAGCTAAGCGAGGAGGTCACGCCATGTCGGCTGAGGCTGTGCACTACAACATGCATGATGCCAAGACCCATCTGTCGCGCATCATTGAACGGGTGGAACACGGCGAGGAGATCATCATCGACCGGGCGGGCACCCCGGTGGCGAAGGTCGTACCGCTGGTCCGGCGGGCCAACCGCACCGCAGTCGGCTCCCTCGCCGGACAACTGGACCTCTCCGGTGACTGGGACTCAGCACAGACCAACGCCGAGATCGCCGACGACTTCGGCATCGGCGCATGAACCTGCTGCTGGATACTCACGTCGCGCTCTGGGCCATCACTGGCGACCCGACTCTCGGTGCCGAGTTGCTCGACCGACTACGCCACGAGCCGGACATCTTTCTCTCCCCGGTCACCCTTTGGGAAATCACCATCAAACAAAGCACCGGAAAACTCACCGGACCCCCTGACCTCGCAGAGCGGGTAAGGGACATGGGCTTTCGAGAACTCCCGGTGACCTACGCCCACGCCATAGCCGCCGGCCGCCTGCCATCGCATCACCGCGATCCCTTCGACCGCATGCTGGTGGCACAGGCAATCACCGAAGGTCTGACCCTCGCCTCCCGCGACGCGTCGATAGCGTTGTACGACGTCGACGTCCTCAAGGTCTGACAGACAACTCGGTCAACGCCTGATACCCGCGAGAGGCCCAGGCCCAACTCGCCCACTGGCCGCCGAGCGGCGTCGGTCGCTTAGCCCCGGCGCACGCCGTGGCCTGCAGCTTCTCGGGTCTCCGACCCCTCCGGTTGGGTATCCGTTTCGGTGGGGCGGGCGGGGCTCGAACCCGCGACCGAGGGATTATGAGTCCCCTGCTCTAACCGGCTGAGCTACCGCCCCGAAACACCGCGCCGGATCTTATCCCGCTCGGCGATCAGCAGCCAGCATGAAGCCGGCCGGTGCCCACGCCTGAGCCAGCACGATGGGCAACAGGAATATAACAGCGTGCTCGGGTACGAACGTCAGCCGGCGCGCAGCTCGTCCAGTACGGCGCCGGCGGCACGCCAGCCGCTGGTGAGAGCGCCTTGGATCGATGGGCTGTCCCGGTGGTCACCGGCCACGAAAAGGCCCTTCCCCAGCGCCACCGGCTTGCGCAGCCGTCCCTGCGGCGGTGGCGCGGCGGGTAGCGCTTCGGGAATGGCCACTGTGGTGAGGTGGGTCCAGTCGGCGGTGGAGCGGCCGTACAGCCGGGCCAACTCGGCCCGGATGGTCGGCTCGGGTGGGGCCGTCGGGCCGACCACCGAGGTGGCGATCAGGTGCCGTCCCGTGGGCGCGTACGTCGTGGCGGCGTTGCTGAGCACCACGGTGTTGGCGACGAGTTCGCGTCGGTCGCCGTCGACGAGCAGGATCGGCTCGGTGAGCGGCGGCTCAGGGGCGCTGTGGTAGTAGGTGGTGTAGCTGTGCATGCGTACCGTCGCAAGGGCTGGCAGCAGCGCGGCCGCGGCGGGCGGGTCGACGGCGACCACGACGGCCCGGCAGTGGATGTCGCCGGCCTGGGTGCGGACCCGGCCCGGGGTGACCTCGGCGACCGGGGTGTTCAGGTCGAGCAGGTCGGCGGGGAGCGGCGCGGCGACGGCCCGGGGCAGCGCGGCCATTCCTTCGGCGGGCAGGCCGATCCGGCCGCGGGCGAAGGAGCGCAGCACCATCGCCAGCACGTGGCTGGAGGTGGAGAGTTCCCGGTCGATGAACACACCGGACAAGAACGGTCGCAGCAGCTCCTCGATGATGGCGTCGGAGAGGCCGGCGCGGCGCAGCGCGGTCTCGGTGCTGGTTTCCGGCGCGTCGAGCAGCCGGGACGCGGGGAGGGTGGCGCAGCCGGTGGCGAGGGCGGCGAAGCGCAGCCGGTCGAGCAGGGAGCCGACCCCGGCGAGCGCGGTGCCGGGCCCGCTGGTGGGCTCGCGCAGCGGGTTGACCAGCCGCAGCAGCTTGTCGCCCTTGCGGACCAGCACACCGGAGGTGAAGTAGCCGAGGTTGAGCTGGTCGGTGTCGAGCAGCGTGCCGAGCCGGGGGTAGGCGGTGTTGAGCACCTGGAAGCCCCGGTCGATGAGGTGACCGTCGACCACGTCGGTGGCGACCCGGCCGCCGAACCGACCCTCGGCCTCCACCAGCCGCCAGGGCACGCCGGCGCGGTGCAGCCGGCGGGCGGCGGCGAGGCCGGCCAGGCCGCCGCCGACGATGACCACATCGGTTTCAGCCAGCACCGCGCGCCTCCCGCTCACCATTCGCCCGGGACAACCGGCCCGGCCACCAGATCTTCGGCCCGATGTCGTACGCGAGTGCGGGCACCAGCAGCGACCGGACGATGATGGTGTCGATCAGTACCCCGATCGCGACCGCCGTACCCAACTCGACGAGCACCACGAGGGGCAGGACGGCGAGGGCGGAGAACGTCGCGGCGAGCACGATGCCGGCGGAGGTGATCACCCCGCCGGTGACGGCGAGGCCGGCGAGCACTCCGGCGCGGGTGCCGCGCTTGACCGACTCTTCGCGGACGCGGCTCATCAGGAAGATGTTGTAGTCGATGCCGAGCGCGACCAGGAAGACGAACGCGAACAGCGGGAACGACGAGTCCACGCCGGGGAAGTCGAAGACGTCGCGGAACAGCAGCGCGCAGAGGCCGAGGGTCGCCGCGAAGCTGAGCAGCACCGTGGCGATCAGCAGCAGCGGGGCGAGCAGCGCGCGCAGCAGCAGGGCCAGGATGACGGCGATGACCGCCAGCACCACCGGGATGATGACGTTCTGGTCGCGCTTCGCGGCGTCCGAGGTGTCCACGTTGATCGCGGTGAAGCCGCCGACGACCGCGTCCGCGCCGGGCACCCGGTGTACGGCCACCCGCAGCTCGCGGATGGTCCGCTCGGCGCCGTCGCTGTCTGGTGGGTCGGCCAGGGTCGCCTCCAGTTGCACCCGCCCGTCGACGACCTTCGGGGCGGCGTTCTCCTGGGGTGGGCCGGTCTGCGGGCCGGCGGTGAGGGGGCGGACGTCGGCGACCCCGGGCACGTCAGTCGCCACCTGGGCGATCTGTCGGGCGGTCTGCTCGGTGGTGAAGATGGTGGCCGGGCTGCCGGTGCCGGCCGGGTAGTGCCGGGAGATGACCTCCTGACCGTCGACCGAGTCGGTGCGCTGGGTGAACAGGTCGGACTGCCCGAGGGTGGTGGCGCCGAGCTGGGTGAGGCCGAGGGTCAGCAGGGCCAGCACGACGGCGGTGCTCAGCCAGATCGGGCGGGCGTGCCGGGCGACGAAGCCGGCGACGCGGCTCCAGATGCCGTGTTCGGCCCGAGGGTCGGCCTGGTCGGCTCGGGGTCGTCGGGGCCAGAACGCCCACCGTCCGCCGAGCACCAGCAGCGCGGGTAGGAAGGTGAGCATCACCAGCAGGGTGGCGGCGATGCCGATGGCGGCGACCGGTCCGAGCGCCCGGTTGGAGTTGAGGCTGGACAGCAGCAGGCAGAGCAGGCTGACGATGACGGTGCCGCCGGACGCGATGATGGCCGGCGCGGCGCCCTTCCAGGCGGCCTTCATGGCGTCCCATGGGCGCTCGTGCCGGTGCAGTTCTTCCCGGTAGCGGGCGATCAGCAGCAACGCGTAGTCGGTGCCGGCGCCGAAGACCAGCACGGTGAGGATGCCCTGGGCCTGCCCGTTGAGCTTGACCACGTCCGCGTCGGCGAGCAGGTAGACGAAGACCGAGGCGAGGGCGTACGACATCCCGGCGGCGAGCAGCGGGAAGATCCACAGGACCGGGCTGCGGTAGACGACCAGCAGGATGACAAGCACCACGACCAGGGTGACCAGCAGCAGTGGTCCGTCGATGGCGGAGAAGACCTCGATCAGGTCGGCGAGCAGACCGGCCGGGCCGGAGACGTCCACGGTGAGGCCGTCCCGGTCCCCGCCGGTGATGTCGCGCAGTTGCTCGACGACGGTGCCGATCTCCTCGCCCTCGGCGTCGTCCACCGGTACGACGACCTGGAGGGCCTGGCCGTCGTCGCTCGGGATGGGCGGGGGCAGTGGGGTGACCACTCCCGGGATCTGGGCGAACCGGGCGGCGTCGGCGCTCACCCGTTGCCGGTCCGCGTCGGTGATCCCGGTGGGCCGCTCGTAGACGACCAGAGCCGGGATGGTCTGCCTGTCGACGAACTCGCTGGCGAGGTCCTGGGCTCGGGTCGCCTCGGCGTCGGTGGGCAGGAAGGCGGCGTTGTCGTTGGTGGCGACCTCGCTGAGGCGTCCCGCGTACGGGCCGGACACGCCGCCGATCACCAACCAGGCCAGCACGACCGCCACCGCGATCAGCGTGGCCCTGCCGCCTCGTCCGGACATCCGCCCCTCACACCTCAAGGTTCGACGCGCTCTGAGCGCGGCCACCATCGCCCATCCTGCCGCCCAAACCAGTCGAGACAGTGCGAATCCGGCATACCGTCAGCGTCGATCAAGGAGTTGTGGCGGTGGATGAAATGCGCAAAGCAGGGTGCAACCGACACCACAACTCCATGATCGACCCTGCGGATGGGGGGCCAGATACGAAGAAACGCCCGTCGGCCTGAAGCCGACGGGCGTTGGGTGGAGAAGCTCCCCCGATTGGACTCGAACCAATAACCTGCCGGTTAACAGCCGGCTGCTCTGCCAATTGAGCTACAGGGGATCGTGCACCGCCTGACATCGGATCTCGCCGACGCCGTGCGACGGGACAAGAGTACAGGACTTTCCCCGGTGGCGGTCCAGTGGGTTCCACCCCGGCGCCGGGTGATCAAGAGGCGCAGGTCAGGGTCCGCGACGCATTGACAAACAGGATAAATCGCCATCCCGGCACAACCATGCTTGAGCGGGGAGCAGGATGGGTAGTTAGCTGCGGACAGAGGACGCAGGCGCGAACAGGTCGCCTTCCGACGGGGCAACTCGCCGGGGTGACGGCGCGTCAGGTACGGAAGGAGCCGCCATGCGCGGAAAGATCATGTTTCTTGGCGGGCTGGCTGCGGGATTCGTCCTGGGCGCCCGTGCCGGCCGGGAGAAGTACGAAGAGCTCGTGGTCAAGGGCCGCAAGGTGCTCGACCACCCGACCGTCCAGGAGGCGGCCGGGGTCGCGCAGGCCCAGGCCAACAAGCTCTACAGCGAGGGCAAGGACAAGCTCGGCCAGACCAAACTGGGCGAGAAGCTGGGCAACGGCAACGGCAGCACCAGCACGCAGCAGTTGACCGCCGCCGACGACGCGTTCGCCGGCACGCCCGCCACTGTGGGCGCCAAGACGGGCACCAGCACGGTCGGCACGACCTCCGGGTCGCCGTCGTCCACGAACCCCCGCACCAAGCCGTCCGGCTCGGGCACGAACGCCAGCACGCTCTGACCAATCGCACGTCGACGGGCCGGTCGCCGCAGGGCGACCGGCCCGTGGTCTGTCCGACGCGCGGTCAGTCCTTGCTGCTGAACGCCGCGTCGAAGGCGGCGGTCGGTGCGTCGAAGGCGAGCCGGCGGACGAACTGCAACGCCTCCGGAGCGCCGACCAGCCGGTCCATTCCGGCGTCTTCCCACTCGACCGAGATCGGGCCGGTGTAGCCGATCGCGTTCAACGCGCGGAAGCAGTCCTCCCAGGGCACGTCGCCGTGGCCGGTGGAGACGAAGTCCCACCCGCGCCGCAGGTCGGCCCAGGGCAGGTGCGAGGCGAGCCGGCCACGCCGGCCATCGCCGGTACGCACCTTCGCGTCCTTGCAGTCCACGTGGTAGATCCGGTCGGCGAAGTCGAAGATGAAGTTCACCGGGTCCAGCTCCTGCCACACGAAGTGCGACGGGTCCCAGTTCAGCCCGAACGCGGGCCGGTTGCCGATCGCCTCCAGCGTCCGCTTCGTCGTCCAGTAGTCGTACGCGATCTCACTGGGGTGCACCTCGTGCGCGAACCGCACTCCCACCTCGTCGAACACGTCGAGGATGGGGTTCCACCGGTCGGCGAAGTCCTGGTAGCCGCGCTCGATCATCGACGGCGGCACCGGCGGGAACATCGCGAGGGTGTGCCAGATCGACGAGCCGGTGAAGCCGACGACGGTCTTCACTCCGAGCTTCGCCGCCGCCCGCGCGGTGTCCTTGATCTCCTCGGCGGCCCGCTGGCGAACCCCCTCGGGCTCCCCGTCGCCCCAGATGCGGCCGGGCAGGATGTCCTGATGCCGCTCGTCGATCGGGTGGTCACAGACCGCCTGACCGACCAGGTGGTTGGAGATCGTGAAGACCTCAAGGTTGTGCTTCGCGAGGGTTTCCTTCTTGCGCTCGACGTACGAGTCGTCGGCGAGCGCCTTGTCGACCTCGAAGTGGTCGCCCCAGCAGGCGATCTCCAGACCGTCGTAGCCCCACTCGGAGGCGAGCCGGCAGACCTCCTCGAACGGAAGATCGGCCCACTGGCCGGTGAAGAGCGTGATGGGTCGCGCCATTGTCCTTCTCCCCTGATGTGATGGGGATTCCTTGTGCGGACCGGGGCGAGGGTGACCGGACGTGCGTGGCACCCGAACGGTCACCGGTGGGTGCGGAGCACACCTGAGCCCGGCGGGTTGCGCCTCCCACCGGGTCACCGGCCACCAGCACGGTCGCCGACCCCCACCCTATTTCCGCAGTGCCCCATCGGGGAAGCCCCGCAGACGGCCGATCATCCGATCATTTCCTCGGGCGCGGGCAGGACAGCCCGTACGGTGAAGCCACCACCGGCGCGCGGGCCGGCGGAAAACGTGCCGCCGAGCCGCTCGGCGCGCCTGCGTACCCCGAGCAGACCTCGACCGGCGCCCTGGGTGCCGCCGCCGGACGGAGCGGGAGCGGCGCCCTCGTCGCGGACCTCGATGCTGATGCCCGCAGCGTCGTAGCGCAGGCGGACCCCGACCGGGGCGCCCGGCGCGTGCCGGCAGGCGTTGGTCAGCGCTTCCTCGATGATCCGGTACGCCACGACGTCGACCGGGCCGGGTAGCGGACGGGGTTGCCCGGCCATGGTCCACCGCACCGGTTGACCGGCGGTGAAGCCCTCCACCAGCGCGTCGAGGCGGTTCAGGCTGGGCGCCGGCTGGGACGGGTCGTCGGGCTCGTCGGCCCGGCCCAGCGCACCGAGCAGCTGATGGCCTCGCGCCAGCACCGTCCCGCGCCACTGCGCGAACAACCCCATGCAGGTCAAGGTACGGCAGCCCGCTGTGAGCCGGGCGGCGGCGTCCACGCAATGTGCCTGCATCCGGGTACCCCGGCAGCGGCGCGGGGGCCAGCCCTACACCGAGGCCCGACCTTTCCGACAAGCCCGCACACCTCGCATGCGGCGCCCGGCGGGATGGCGACCCGGCGGACAAATTGGTGCGAGCGTGATGCCTCTGAGTCATCTTGATGACTCAGAGGCATCACGCTCGTTGGAGACACCGCTCGTCGCGCTTCGACGGTGCGACCGGTCGACGGGGGACGTCGGCCGGGCACGTCGGCGGTCAGGCCGGAGGGGCCGACGACGTGAGCCGCGGCCCCTCCGCTGTCAGGGGGTCAGGGGGCAGTCGGTCAGGGCAGGGTCCACTTCTGGTTGGCCGCGTTGAGGCAGGTCCAGAGGTGCACGGCGGTGCTGTCGGCGGAGTTGTTGCCGGAGACGTCCAGGCACTTGCCCGACGACGGGTTGCGCAGCGTGCCGTCGGACGCGGCAGCCCAGTTCTGTGCGCCGCTGCCGTTGCAGGTCCAGAGCTGGATCTTGGTGCCGTCGGCGGTGCCGCTGCCGTTGACGTCCAGGCACTTGCCGAGCGCCTTGATCG
This sequence comes from Micromonospora sp. NPDC005553, assembly GCF_042871765.1. Lineage (NCBI taxonomy): Bacteria > Bacillati > Actinomycetota > Actinomycetes > Micromonosporales > Micromonosporaceae > Micromonospora > Micromonospora sp. NPDC005553. The sequence continues at coordinate 168,577 of NZ_JBIAJD010000008.1, forward strand.
TCGAGTTCGGCGTCACGGTCCAGGTCTGCGAGGCGCTGCCGTTGCAGGTGTAGAGCTGGATCTGGGTGCCGTCGGCGGTGCCACCGTTGCGCACGTCCAGGCACTTGCCGGCCAGACCCTTGATCGGGCCCACCCCGTTTGTGCCACCTCCACCCTTGACCAGGGTGAAGTCGTCCAGGTCGAAGAGCCCCGTGCCGTTACCGGTGAAGGTGAGGTAGAGGTTCTGGGTGCTGGACGGGACGTTGGACAGCGCCGCGGAGACGTTGGCGTAGGTGCTCCAGCTGCCGGTGTTCGGCACCGCGACAGTGCCGAGCACCGGGCCGGTGGCCGAACCGGTGCGCACCTGGATGGCGCCACCAGCGCCGCCGGAGACGACCCGCGCCGTGAACGAGGTGACCCCGGCCAGGTTGACCCCGTTGTACGCGGCCCAGTCACCCGGCTCGATGTAGCCGAGGGTCTGCCCGCCGTTGGCGCCCGCCTTGGTGAACGCGGAGACCCCGTTGGCCGAGCTGAACGCCTCGGCCTGGATCGTGGTGTTCCCGGTCGGCGGGGTGCCGCCCAGTTCCTTGATCCGGATGTTGCGGAAGGAGGCGTCGTCACCGGTGCCGTGGTTCTGGATACCGATGTGACCGGCCAGCGACCGTACCGGGTTGGTGTTGGTGAAGTCGTTGATCTTCACCCCGTTGAGGAAGATCTGTAGCCGCTCGCCCTCGACCAGCAGCTCGTAGGTGTTCCACTCCCCCGGCGCGTTCAGCGCCGCGTCGCGGGCGGCGATGTCGGCGGACTTGTAGGTGTAGACCGCGCCGGTGGTGCGGTCGGTCGCGTCGGTGGCGTCGATCTGGATCTCGTAACCGTTGTCGACCGCCGACCACGGGTCACTCGACGGAGGGAACCCGATGAAGATGCCGGAGTTGTCGTCACCGGCCAGCTTCCAGTCCATCTTCAGCGAGTAGTTGGTGAACTGCTTCGCGTTGTACCAGTACAGACCCATGCCGCCGACCGAGGTCAGGGTGGCGTCGGTGTTGGTGAAGCTGCCCGGGCCGGCCTGTGACCAACCGGCCGTCGAGCCGTTGAACAGCGGGGTGTAGCCGGTCTCGGGCCGGCAGTCGGCCTTGCTCCGGCCCGAGGCGTACCGGATGCCGCCGAGCAGGTGGTTCCGGAAACCCGACTCCGCGTACGACGCCTGGGTGTGCCCCGCGCCGGTGTAGAAGGACCGGCCGCCGCTGTAGCTCTTGCACCAGCTCAGCGGGTGGTCGGCGCCCATTCCGCCGCCGGAGTACGACGACTCGTCGAGGGTGGCCAGCACGTGGGCGCTCGACCGGGCGTTGGTGCGGTAGTTGTACCACTCGTCGGTGCGGGTCCAGGTCTGCGGCAGGTGAGCGGTGGCCGCGTGGCCCCGGTCCTCCACCTTCATGTTGGCCTGCTGAATCGCGGGGTGCGAGGCGAACCACGCCCCGACGAGGTTGCCGTAGAACGGCCAGTCGTACTCGGTGTCGGCTGCGGCGTGCACACCCACGTATCCGCGGCCGGAGCCGATGTACGACTCGAAGGCGGTCTGCTGGCTGGCGTTGAGCACGTCGCCGGTGGTGTTGAGGAAGACGACAGCCTCGTACTGGTTGAGGTTGCTCGTGGTGAACGCGGCGGCGTCCTCGGTCGCGGTGACCGTGAAGTTGTTCGCCGCGCCCAGGTCCCGGATGGTCTGGATGCCGACCGGGATCGCGTCGTGCCGGAAACCGGCGGTCTTGGAGAAGACCAACACGTCGTACGGGGCGTCGGCGGCGCTGGCCGGGGTGGCTGGGGTGGTGCAGGCGATGACGGCGAGTGCGGCCATTGCCGCACCGAGGACGGGTCGCAGACGTCTGCGCATATCGCTCTCCTAACTGCGGTTAGGAGGGGCCCCTCGCCTCACACTAGGCGTGCCGAGGGGCCCCCACCTGTCAGCTCAGGGCAGGATCCACTTTTGGTTTGCGGCACCGCTGACGCAGGTCCAGAGGTGGACCGCAGTGCTGTCGGCGGAGCTGTTGCCGGAGACGTCGAGGCACTTGCCGGACGCCGGGCTACGCAACGTGCCGTCGGCCTGGGCCACCCAGTTCTGCGCGGCGGTCCCGTTGCAGGTGTAGAGCTGGATCTTGGTGCCGTCGGCGGTGGCGGCACCCGCGACGTCCAGGCACTTGCCCAACGACTTGATCGTCGAGTTCGGCGTCACGGCCCAGGTCTGCGCCGCGCTGCCGTTGCAGGTGTAGATCTGGATCTGCGTGCCGTCGGCGGTGGCGGCGTTGCGCACGTCCAGGCACTTGCCAGCCAGGCCCTTGATCGGCCCGGCCCCACCGGCCGGGGGCGTCCCGGTCACGAAGGTGAAGGCGTCCAGGTCGTAGAGCGCCCCGGTGCCCGACCCGGCGAAGGTCAGGTAGAGCGTGGTCGTGCCGGTGGGCGGGTTGCTGATCGTCCCGGTGACAGTGGTGAAGGTTTCCCAGCCGCCGGTCACCGGGACCGTGGCCGAGCCGAGCACGGTGCCGGTGGCCGAGCCGGCCCGGACCTGGAGGGTGCCGCCGGCGCCCGCCGAGGAGACCCGGGCGTTGAACGAGGTCACGTTGCCCAGCCGGTACGGCTGGAACGCGATCCAGTCGCCGTTGTTGATGTCGCCGACGGTCTTGCCACCCTCGGCCGGGGTCTTGCTGAACACGTTGATCCCCGACGAGGTGCCGTAGAACTCGGCCTGGCGGTGCCGCGGCGGCAACGTGTGCTGGGTGTGCGTGGTCAGCCCACCGGCGTCGGTGTACTCGGCATCGAAGATCGCGAAGATGTTCGCCGCGTCGTCGTGCTCACCGTCGACCGGGATGGTGATCGAGCCGGAGCAGCCGGTCTTCGAGGTGATCTGGTGGCCGTGCTGGTCGTGGCCGAGCACATAGGTCATCTTGACCTTCGTGCAGTCGATGGTGCCGTCCTCCGGGTCGGTCACCGTGATGCTGTACGGCACCGTGTCCCCGAAGCCGAACAGCTGACCGTTGCCCGGGTTGTTGATCGTGACGGTGGGCGCGGTGTTGCCGACGCTGATCTGCACGCTGCTGCTGCCGGTGGCGCCCTGCGGGTCCCGCACGGTCAGCGTGGCGGTGTAGGTGCCGTTGGCGCTGTAGGTCTTCGTCGGGTTCGCGGCGGTCGAGGTGGTGCCGTCACCGAAGGCCCACGCGTAGGTCAACGTGCCACCCTCGGGGTCGGACGAGCCGGCCGAGGAGAACGTCACTGCGAGCGGGGCCGCACCTGAAGTGCGGTTGGCGCTGGCCTTCGCGGTGGGCGCCCGGTTGCCGCCGCCGACGTAGTCGAAGCGGTAGAGCGCGGAGTTGGCGTCACCGTTGAAGTAACCGGTGCCGTAGTCGAGGACGTAGTAGGCGCCGTCCGGGCCGAACGCCGAGTCCATCACCTGCTTGCCGACCCAGGGGAAGGTGTCGATGGTGCCCCGGGAGCCGTCGGAGTTGACGTGGATCGGCTTGATCCAGCCCCGGCCGAACTCGGTGGCGAAGAACTGACCGTCGAACGACTGCGGGAACTTGGTGGTGGAGGTCGACGAGGCGTTGTACCGGTAGACCGGGCCGCCCATCGGCGACTCGGAGCCGCCGCCGAACTCGGTCGGGGTGCCGGCGTCACCGGCGTACCGGATCCAGGCCGGCTGGGCCGGCGGCAGGGTGGTCAGGCCGGTGTTGCGGAACGAGTTGTTGGTCGGCCCGCCGGTGCAGTTGTACTTCGCGCCGCTGGCGCTGGTCGCGAAGTCGAACTCGTTGTACGTCTCGGTGCTGGTGTTGGTGCCGGTGCAGTACGGCCAGCCGTAGTTGCCCGGTGCCGCGACCCGGTTGAACTCCACCTGGCCGGACGGCCCGCGGGTGGAGCTGGTGGAGCCGGCGTCCGGCCCGTAGTCACCGACGTAGACCACCCCGGTGGCCTTGTCCACGCTGATCCGGAACGGGTTGCGGAACCCCATCGCGTAGATCTCGGGCCGGGTCCTGGCCGTGCCGGGGGCGAACAGGTTGCCTGACGGGACGGAGTACGTGCCGTTGGCGTTCACCTTGATCCGCAGGATCTTGCCGCGCAGGTCGTTGGTGTTGCCGGCGCTGCGCTGCGCGTCGTACGCGGGGTTGCGGTTGGTCCGCTCGTCCAGCGGCGAGTAGCCGGACGACTCGAACGGGTTCGTGTCGTCGCCGGTGGACAGGTAGAGGTTGCCGGCGGCGTCGAAGTCGATGTCACCACCGACGTGGCAGCACACGCCCCGGCTGGCCGGGACGTCGAGCACGTCGACCTTGCTGGACTGGTTGAGCGTGAAGTCCGAGTTGAGGGTGAACCGGGAGAGCCGGTTGACGCCGTCGAAGGCCGAGAAGTCGGTGCCGGTGGCCGGTGCGTCGCCGCCGGGGGTGGAGAGCGGCGGGGCGTAGTAGAGGTAGATGTAGCGGTTGCTGGCGAAGCCCGGGTCGACCCCGACGCCCTGCAACCCCTCCTCGTCGTGCGTGTAGACCGAGAGGGTGCCGATCACGGAGGTGGTGCCGTTGGCGTCGGTGCGGCGCAGGGTGCCGTTGCGGGCGGTGTGCAGGACCGAGCGGTCCGGCAGCACCGCCAGCGACATCGGCTCACCCATGTCGGTCACGCCGCGAGCCAACTCGACCTGCTGGAAGTCGCTGGCGACGATCGTGTGTGCCTGGGCGGGGGCCGAGCCGGCAGCGAAGGTGACAGTGCCGGCGGCGACCGCCAGCAGCAGCGCGGATCCGGTGGAGAACCATCGTCGGGACCGTTGTCGGGGAGCGTCCTTCATTGACATCTGTGCTGTCCCTTCCTGACGTGTGACTGCCAGGCCGGGCGCGCGCCGTCGCGCCGGATGCCGTAGCGGTGGTGGGGGGTCGATGGGTTACCGCGCCGCCGGTTCACCTCGACGAAACATCTTCGTGTTGGTCACGACACTAAGTCGCACGTGTCGATGTGTCCATACCTTCCGGCGGTTCAGCATCAACTTTTGTCGATTTGATCGAAAGTCGCCGGTCAGGCGCGTCGGTCGATGGCCTGCCCGGCCAGCGCAACCAGGGCCGCGCGGGACTCGTCGGCCACCACAGCGTTCTGCAGCGCGGCGAGCGCGGCCTCGGTCCGGACCCGGATCATCTGCTCGATCCGCTCCCGCGCGCCGGTCGCCTCGATGATGTCGCGCAGCTCCGCCGCGCCCTCGGCGTCCAACGCCGGGTTACCGAACAGCTCCCGCAACCGGATGGTCTGGGGCCGGTCGGCGGCGCTGCGGGCCAGCGCCATCATGACCGTGGGCTTGCCCTCACGCAGGTCGTCCAGGACCGACTTGCCGGTCACCGCCGGGTCGCCGAACACGCCGAGGACGTCGTCGCGGAGCTGGAACGCGTCACCCAGCGGGTCACCGAACTCGCCCAACGCGGCGATCAGCTCCGGCCCCGCGCCGGCCAGCGCCGCACCGATCTGCAACGGCCGGGTGACCGTGTACCGGGCAGCCTTCATCCGGATCACGGTGAGCGCGCTGGCCACCGAGCCGTCGCCCACCCCCGAGACCAGGTCCAGGTACTCCCCCGCGATCACCTCGGTACGCATCAGCGCGAACACGCCGTACCCCCGGTGCACCTGCTCGGTGCTGAGCCCGCACTCGTGGAACATCTGATCCGACCAGGCCGCGCAGAGGTCCCCGCAGAGCAGCGCGGTGTTGCGGCCGTACGCCTCGGGGTCACCGCGCCACGACGAGCGGGCGTGCAGGTCGGCGAAGAGCCGGTGCACCGACGGCTCACCCCGGCGGCGGTCGCTGCCGTCCAGGATGTCGTCGTGGATCAGCGCGAACGCGTGGAACAGCTCCAGGGCCGCCGCGGCCACCACGATCGGGGTGCCGTCGGCCGCCCCCGCGCCGCGCCAACCCCAGTAGCAGAAGAGCGGTCGTAACCGCTTGCCACCGGCCAGCACGAACCGTTGCAGCGCGGTGAACACGCCCCGCGGCGCCCCGTCCGGCCAGTCCGGGCCCTGTCGGCTGAGAAACCCGGCCAGCTCCGCGTCGAAGCGTGCCCGCAGTTCGCTGGCGTCGGTGGGCGCGACGGTGACCGTCATGTCCGCTCCCCCGAGCCGCTCGCGCCGTCAACGCCTAATCCGGCCAGCTCCAGCAGCAGCGCCTTGACCTCGGTCGCCGCGATCTTGTCCCGGGCCGCGCTCGGGTCGGAGCAGAGCAGCACCGGGCCGTCCGCCGGGTCGGCCGGCAGCCGCCCGTGCGAGCCGCGAACCGCCTGCGCACCGGCGTCCAGGCCGACAGCGCTCATCAGGTACCGCATGCCGAGCTTCTTGCGGGCCAGGGCCACCCCGGCGCGAGCCTTCGCGGCACCGGGGTTCGCCGGGTCGAAGAACAGCTCCGCCGGGTCGTAGCCCGGCTTGCGGTGGATCTCCACGAGCCGGGCGAAGTCCGGTGCGTCGGCGTCGTCCAACCAGTAGTAGTAGGTGAACCAGGCGTCCGGCTCGGCCACCAGCACCAGCTCACCGGCGCGCGGATGGTCGAGCCCGTGTGCGGCCTTACCCTCGGCGTCGAGCACCTCGGCCACCCCGGGCAGGCCGGCGCAGAGCTTCGCCACCGCCGGCACGTCGGCCGGATCCTTGACGTAGACGTGCGCGATCTGGTGGTCGGCGACAGCGAACGCCTTCGACGTCCACGGGTCGAGGTACTCCATGCCCGCCTGGGTGTGCACCCGCAACAGGCCCTCGGCGCGCAGCAACCGGTTGACGTCCACCGGCCGGGACACGTCGGTGATGCCGTACTCGGACAGCACCACCACTGTGGCGTCCCGGGCCCGGGCGGCGTCCAACAGCGGGCCGAGCACCGCGTCCAGCTCGGCTGCCGCCGCGGCGGCCTGGGCCGACGAGGGACCGAAGCGTTGCAGGTCGTAGTCCAGGTGCGGGACGTAGACCAGGGTCAGGTCGGGTGACACGTCGGCGAGGATCTGCTCGGCGGCCTGGCAGATCCACTTCGACGACGGCAGGGCGGCGGTCGGCCCCCAGTAGGTGAAGAGCGGGAAGGTGCCCAGCCGCCCGGTGAGCGCGTCGTGCAGCTCCGGCGGGTCGGTGTAGCAGTCCGGTTCCTTGCGCCCGTCGGCGTAGTAGACCGGGCGTGGCGTCACCGTCCAGTTGACGTCGGCGCCCATGGCGTACCACCAGCAGACGTTGGCCACCGTGTAGCCGGGTTCGGCCCGGCGAGCGGCCTGCCAGAGCTTGTCCCCGCCGACCAGCGCGTTGTGCTGCCGCCACAGCAGCACCTCGCCCAGCTCCCGGAAGTACCACCCGTTGCCGACGATCCCGTGCCCGCTGGGCTGCTCTCCGGTGAGGAAGGTGGACTGCACCGAGCAGGTCACGGCGGGCAGCACAGTGCCCAGCTCGGCCCGGAAGCCGCCGTCGGCCACCCCGCGCAGTCGAGGCATGTGGGCCAGTAGTCGGGGCGTCAACCCCACCACGTCGAGGACCACCAGTCGCCGGCTCATCGCGTCACTCCCATGCTCACGGTTCGGTCTGTGGTCAGGCCGAGGCCGACCAGTTCGTCCCGGGCGAACGCCAGCTCCGCGGCGATGCCGGCGGCCAGCTCCGCGTCGGTGCCGGGCCGTCGTGCGGCCGGCAACACCCCCCAGGTGTACGTCTCGACGTCGAGGTGGTCGCAGCCGGCGGTCGGGCCGTCGAAGAGCGCTCTCAGGGCCGCACGAAGCACCGGCAGGGTCGAGCCGAGCGGCTCCTCGGGTGGGGCGTGCAGCGGCACGTGGTAGTGCACCCGCCACGGCCCGGGCAGCGCCCGCTCCAACGCCTCGTCCAGGTCGTCGGCCGCGTACGTCGGCTCGGCCGGGTCGGCCAGACCGGCGCAACCGGCGCCCCGGGTCTGGTGCAGGAAGCGCGGCTCCACCCAGCGGCGCAACGCCTCGGCGTCGCGGGCCGGGTCGGCGGCCTCGACAGCGGCCGAGACCTGCACCTTCACCACCGGCAGTCCGGCCGCCCGCAGTCGGTGCAGCGCCTCGGCCGGCTCCTCCCAGGCGCAGGCCAGGTGAGCGAGGTCGACGCAGACACCCAGCCGTTCGGTGTCCATCCCGGACAGCAGCGCGGCCGCCTGACCGGTGCTCTCCACCACACAGCCGGGCTCGGGCTCGAAGGCGACGCGCACCTCACGGCCGGTGTCGCGTTGCACGTCGGCCAGGCCGGCGGCGAGCTGGTCCAGTCGGCCTCGGGCCGCGTCGACCCGGCCGGTGTCCCACGGTTGACGCCAGGCCAGCGGCAGCGTGGAGATCGAACCCCTGGCGGCGTCGTCGGGCAGCAGGTCGGCGAGGACCCGGGCCAGGTCCAGGGTGTAGGTCAGGCGCTGCTCGGTGGTCCAGTCCGGGTGGTACACGTCCTGCTTGACCACCGGGGCCTGGAAGGCCGCGTACGGGAAGCCGTTGAGGGTGACCACCTCCAGGCCGCGCGCGTCCAGCTCGGTGCGCAACCGGCGGCGTAGCGTCTGGTCGGCGGCCAGCTCGGCGGCGACCGGGGCGGCCAGCCACAGACCGAGCCCGAGCAGGTCGCTGCCGAGCGCCTCGCGGACCGGCACCGCGTAGGTGTCCAGTTGACCGAGGATCCCGGCGAGGTCCTCGGCCGGGTGCACGTTGGTGCAGTAGCCCAGGTGGACGGTCTCACCGCCGGCATGTCGCAGCCGCATCAGCTGCCGCCGCGCAGGATCGAGTTGCCGGTCTGCGGGTCCACGGCGGCGGCGGCATCCAGGTCGCTGAGGTCGAGCCGCCCCGACTGCCCGTAGAACTCCACCGGGTTTCGCCACAGCACCTTGTCGACGTCGTCGTCGCTGAAGCCGGCCGCGAGCATCGCCTCGCCGGTGGCTCGGGTCAGCAGCGGATCGGAGCGCCCCCAGTCGGCTGCCGAGTTGACCAGCATCCGTTCGGTGCCGTACTCCCGCAGCAACTCCACCATCCGCTGAGGCGTCATCTTGGTGTCCGGGTAGATCGAGAAACCCAGCCAGCAGCCACTGTCGCGGACCAGCTTCACTGTCACCTCGTTGAGGTGGTCGACGACCACCCGACCCGCGTCGATGCCGGACTCGGCGACCACGGCGAGGGTCCGCTCGCAGCCGCGCGCCTTGTCCCGGTGCGGGGTGTGCACCAGCGCCGGTAGTTCGTATGCCACCGCGAGGGCGAGCTGCGCCGCGAACGCCTCGTCCTCCTCGGGCGTCATCGAGTCGTACCCGATCTCGCCGACCGCCACCACCGCGTCCTTGTCCAGGTAGCGGGGCAGCAGGTCGAGGACCGGCCGGCAGCGCGGGTCGTTGGCCTCCTTGGGGTTCAGCGCGATGGTGGCGAAGTGGCGCACCCCGAACTGCCCGGCCCGGAACGGCTCCCAGCCGATCAGCGAGTCGAAGTAGTCGGTGAACGAGGCGGCGCTGGTGCGCGGCTGCCCCAGCCAGAATGCCGGCTCCACCACCGCGCGCACTCCGGCGGCGGCCATCCGTTCGTAGTCGTCGGTGGTGCGTGAGGTCATGTGGATGTGGGGGTCGAAGATGCGCATTCACGCCTCCCGGGGCAGTGCGGCGGTGAGCCGGTCGAGCAGGTCGGTGGCGTCGGCGGGCAGGTCACGGCCGGCGGCGTGTCGTTCCGCCGCCAGCGCGGCGAGCATGGCGGTCAGCTCGCTGTCGGCCCGGGAGTCCAGGTCGGCCACCCCGGCCAGGGGTACGCCGCTGAACACGCACTTGAGCACCGCCTGCCGCCAGGCGGCCTGGTCGAGGTGCCGGGCGTACGGGCCGAGCGCGGCGGCGACCAACCGGGTGTCGTTGGTCCGGATCGCGTCGTGCAGCAACGGGACCGCGTCGGCGCCGATCGGCAGCAGCGGCAGGGCGCGCAGCACTGCTCGTCGTTCGGCCGCGTCACCGTGCTGGTAGAGGCGCTCGGCGTACGCCGCGTGCTCGCCGGGCAGGCTGGTGAGCAGCAGCACCCGGGCCGCGTCGTCGGCGGTCCAGCCGGGGGCGTCGGGCAGCGCGGCCCGCCCGCAGCGTCGGCCGACGGCGGGAAAGAGCCGGGTGATCGCGGTGGGCTCGGTGGTGACCCGGCGCAGCGCCGTGTCCAGCCAGTCGGGATCGGGTACGCCTCCCAGCGCGGCCCGTAGTGAATCCGGTGTCATCCCGTCTCCTCCCCTTGTGCTACTCCCGGTGCCAGTGCCAGTGCCAGTGCCAGTGCCACGCCACCCTTTGCTCTGCACCTACATCTGCACCGGGGCCTCTTTCGCGGCTGTCGCCTCGACGGGCGATCCCTCGGCCGCTGGCGCATCGGCGGGTGCAGAGCAAAGGGTGCGAGTGGCGTGGCGATCGGTGGCCGCGGCGGCACGCAGGAACTCGATCGACCGGGCCGCCACGGCGGGTGCGGCGTGCGAGTCGCGGGGCAACTCCACGGCGACCAGGCCGCGGTAGCCGGCGTCGCGCAGGGCGGCCAGCACCGGCGGGAAGTCGATCTCGCCGACGCCGAACTCCAGGTGCTCGTGCACGCCTCGGCGCATGTCGTCGATCTGCACGTTGACCAGGTGGTCGGCCACCTCGGCGACGCACTGCGGCACCGGCCAGGGCTCCAGGCACCGACAGTGGCCGATGTCGAGGGTGATGCCGAAGCGGGCCGGGTTGTCCAGTGCGGCGTGCAGCCGACGCCAGTCGGCGATGTCCTGCACCAGCATGCCCGGCTCCGGTTCGAAGCCGAGGGTGACGTTCGCGGTGTCGGCCGCGTCGGCCACTGTGGCGCAGCCGGCCACCAGTCGGTCCCAGGCGCACTGCGGTGACACCGACTCGGGTCGGACACCGGCCCAGAACGAGACCGCCTCCGCGCCCAGGTCGGCGCCGATCCGCACGGCCCGGCGGAGGAACTCGATCCGCCGGGTCGGGTCGTCGTGCAGCAACGTCGGGGCGTGCTTCTGCCACGGGTCGAGCAGGTAGCGGGCGCCGGTCTCGATGACCACCGCCAGGCCCAAAGACTCCAACCGTCGACTGACAGCGGCGACCCGGCGGGTGAGCCCGGGCGCGAACGGGTCCAGGTGGTCATGGTCCAGGGTGAGCGCCACCCCGTCGTAGCCGAGGTCGGCGATGACCGCGAGCGCGTCGTCGAGGCGGTGGTTGGCGAACCCGTTGGTGCCGTACCCGAGGCGCAGCGTGGTGGCGTCGGTGGCCGGCGCACCGGGCCGTGGCTCGGGGACGCTCATGTCGGGGAGACCTTCCGGGCCAGTCGTCGACCCAGCGGCGCGGCCGCCGCGACGGCCACCCCGAGCAGACCTGCTCCACCCCGTGCGGTGAGCGCTCCCTGGAGGGCCGGCAACCCGGTGATCCCGGCGCCGACGGCCGCGCGGACCCGCTTGGCCGACGGGTCCCGGACAACCTCGACCTGGGCCGCGCCGTACCGGGCGGCGTACCACCCGGCCAGCACCGCGGGTAGCAGCGCCGCGATCGTGGCCGACCGGCTCCGACCCGCGCGCACGCCGGTCTCGTCGACGGTCTCGGCCCGGTCGGTGGCCCCGGCGGGGTTCGCGGTGCGGAAGGCGCCCGGAACTGCGACGGCGGCACTGGTGGCGACCAACGCGGTGCCGGCGAGGGTGCGCATCGGCAGGGTGGCGTCCGCGCCGGTGACCTCCCGGCGGGACAGCGCGGTGACCGTCCAGGTGTGCGCGGCGACGGTGGCCGCCGCCGGCAACGCCCGGGTGATCCGACCGCCGGACGCGCCGAGCAGCACGTCCAGCCCTCGGCAGGCGGCCATCACGGCCGGACCGGCCGCGGTGTTCTTGGCCAGCAGGTCGTACCCCCAGATGGTGGCGGCCAGCGGCACGGCGAGTGCGGCGGCGCGGCGACCGCCCACGGCGGCGGCCAGGCCCACACCGGCGGCCGTGAGGCCCGCCGCGAGACCGACCGCGACGGCCGGGGTGACCCGCCCGCTCGGGATCGGCCGCTCGGGCCGCTCCTCGGCGTCCAGACCCCGGTCGGACCAGTCGTTGGCGGCCATGCCGGCCCAGTAGAGCAGCACCGATGCGCCGGCCAGGGCGGGGGTACGCGGGCTCAGCGCGCCCGCCGCCGCGGCCCCGGCGATCACGTCACCGGGCACCGAGAGCGCGGCCGGCGCCCGGACCAGCTCGGCGAGATCAGCCAACGTTGTCATGATCACCGTCCCCGCCGTCATGCAGTTGCCGGGTGAAGGCGGTCAGCCGGGCCCACTGCTCGCCCAGCGAGTGGGTGGGCGTGCCCAGCGGGTCCTTGAAAAAGAAGCCCAGGTCGGCCAGCGGCCCCACCTGCCCGGCGGCGTGCGCGGCGGCGGTGAGTCGGGCCAGGTCGAGCACCAGCGGCGCGGCCAGCGCGGAGTCACAACCGTGCCAGGTGAACTCCATCCGCATGCCGGTGCCGAGGAATCCACTGAAGGTGATCAGATCCCAGGCGGTCTTGAAGTCGCCCAGCTCCTCGACGTACTCGATGCGGGTGCCGCCCTGCGGGACGTAGCCCAGCGTCTCGCCGAGCACCCGCTGCTTGCTCTGCACCTTCGCCGCGTTCGCGGCCGGGTCGGCAAGGGTGGCGCCGTCGCCGCCGCCGAGCAGGTTGACCCCGGACCAGGAGCCCACTGCCAGGTTGCGCATCGCGAACATCGGCGCGAGCACCGACTTGACCAGGGTCTCCCCGGTCTTGCCGTCGTGCCCGGCGTACGGCAGTCGGGCCTCCTCGGCCAGCGCGGCCAGCGCCGGCAGCCGCAGCCCGGTGGACGGGGTGAAGTCGACGTACGGGCAGCCGGCGAGCACCGCTGCGTACGCGTAGAGAGAGCTGACCGGCAGCACCTCGTCCGGGCCGTCGAGGGCGGCGCGTAGCGCGGCCGGGTCGGCGTGCGCGGGGTGCGGTCGAGGGGCCGGCTCGGTGGCGGAGACGTTGACCACCACCACCCGGTCCAACTTGTGCCGCTCGCGGAAGCTGGTCAGGTCGCGGACCACTGCCTCGGCCCGCTCGGCCTGGGTGTCGCCGACCGGCGCGGGGCGCAGCTCCTGCTCGACCACGCCCAGCTCGTCGCGGAGCGCGGCGACCAACCGCCACGGGATGACACCAGCGTCCGCGAGGGCCTCGGCACGCTTGCACAGCGGAGTGGTGGCCAGGTCGTGTCCGCCGAAGACCAGGTCGGCGAAGGCCGGCAGGGCCGGGCCGCGCAGCTCGGGAAGCTCGGTGACGCAGCCGGTGGGCCCGGCCAGGCCGGCCCGCAGCGCGAGCCCCCCGACGATGCTGGTGGTCGCGACGGAACCGCGCGCTCCTACCAGCCAGACACCTGTTCGCATGGTGCTCCTTCCCCATTTCCGAGGAACCGTCGGTACCGCTAAATATAGGAATATCAGAATATGTTTCGGAAAGATACGGCCCGGTTTCGGAAAAGTTTCGGGCCGGGTGGAATGGGCCCCGTCCGCTCGCCCCGCACCGGAACAGCACCGGCTTCCGACGTCGGCTTCGGCGGCGACGACGCCGGACCGGATCCCGGCAGGTGCGAGCAGACGGGGCTGGTAGGCAGGGTCGGGTCGGCGTCTCGACCCTGCCTCCCCCGCATCCGGCCGGTCGGGGCACTGGTATGCCCCGGCCGGGCGTCTCAGGCCGCCGCGCCCACCGGAACACCGACCGAACCACTACCCGCCGGAAACCGGCGAGCGGGTGCGGTACGGGCGGGGGCGGCGGCGGGCGGTGTCATCAGGTCCTCCGGAGGTCACCGGTGGTGGCGGTCCTCCGGTGCGGCCGGGGAATCCCGGTCCGGTCGCACCGGACGACCGTCCTGCTCGTGCGCCACCGGGCCGTAGGGCCCGGCTGCACGCTCTCCGATGCCGACCTCTGTCCCGGCCACGGGGCGCAATCCGTGGCTGGTCCCTCGCCGGTCGGCTTCGGAAAGCCAGTCGGGCGATGGCGGTGCGAACACCGCCGTCGCGGATGGCCAATGGTCAGAGAGCCGCCGCGGTCAGCGTCGGTTCCACCTCGGCCCAGGAGGAGCCGAGCTCCGCCGAGCGGGCCACCGCGTCCAGCACCAGCTGGACCTGCAACGCGTCGGCGAAGGAGGGAGTCGGGTCGACACCGGTGGCGACCGCCTCGATGAAATCGCGCATCTCGTGCGTGAACGAGTGCTCGTAGCCGATGATGTGGCCCGGGGGCCACCACGCCGACATGTACGGGTGCTCGCCCTCGGTCACCAGGATGCGGCTGAAGCCCTGCTCCACAGTCGGGCGGGTCGCGTCGTAGAACTCCAGCTCGTTGAGGCGCTCCAGGTCGAAGACCACACTGCCCAGCGAGCCGTTGATCTCGACGCGCAGCGCGTTCTTCCGGCCGGTAGCGAACCGACTCGCCTCGTACGTGGCCAGGGCGCCACCGTCGAGTCGCGCCACGAAGACCGCGGCGTCGTCGACGGTGACCGTCCCGGTGGGCGCCTCGTGGCCGTCCACCGAGGCCGCCAGACCGCTCGACTCGGCGGGCAACGGCCGCTCCTTGACGAAGGTCTCGGTGACCGCGCTGACGCCGCTGATCCGCTGACCCGTGACGAACTGGGTCAGGTCGATGATGTGCGCACCGATGTCACCGAGCGCGCCGGAGCCCGCCCTGTCCTTCTGCAACCGCCAGACCAGCGGGAACTGCGGGTCCACGATCCAGTCCTGCAGGTACGTCGCACGGACGTGTCGAATCACCCCGAGCCGTCCGTCGGCGACCAACTGGCGCATCATCGTGACCGCGGGGACCCGGCGGTAGTTGAACCCGCACATCGACCGCACTCCGGCAGCCCGGGCGGCGTCCGCCGCAGCGGTCATCGCCCGTGCCTCCTCCACCGAGTTGGCCAACGGCTTCTCGCACAGAACGTGCTTGCCCGCGGCCAACGCGGCGAGAGCGATCTCGGCGTGACTGTCGCCCGGTGTGCAGATGTCGACAACGTCGATGTCATCCCGGTTGATCAGGTCACGCCAGTCGGTGGTGTACGCGTCCCAGCCGAGCGTGTCGGCGGCGTCCGCCACCTTCGCTGTGTCTCGGCCGCAGATCAACGCCATCCGGGCCCGCGCCGGCAGGTCGAACACGCGGTTCACGGTGCGCCACGCCTGTGAGTGCGCGGCGCCCATGAACGCGTAGCCGACCATGCCGACCCGCAGTTCTTTGTCTGTCGTGGACAAGGTGGGTCTCCCCCCGGTATGTCAGAACCCGAGCTTGTCGTAGCTGCTCGCGTTCTCCTTGGTGATCGTCTCCGAGGCCAGGGTCACTTCCTTGGGCACCTGCAGCTCCGTCAGGTCGCCCAGGCCCCGGCCCTGCGCGATGAGCCGCGCGAGGGAGATCGCCGACGAGGCCATCGACGGGTTGTAGGTGACGGTGGCCTTCAGCACTGTGTTGTCGGCCTTGATCGCGTCGATCGCGAGCTTGGAGCCCGCGCCGCCGACCATGAAGAACTCCGACCGGTTGGCCTGCTTGATGGCGGCCAGCACACCGATGCCCTGGTCGTCGTCGTGGTTCCAGATAGCGTCGATCTTCGGCAGCGCCTGGAGGAGCTGGGCCGCCTCGCGCTGGCCGCTGTCCGAGGTGAACTCGGCCGAACGCCGGTTCTGCACCTTGAACCCGTACGTCGCCAGGGCGGCGTTGAAGCCAGTGCTGCGCTCGACGGTCAGCGGGATCTCCAGACCGGCGATCTCGCCGATGACCGGGTTGGTGACACCCTTGTCCTTGAGCTGCTTGCCGATGAAGTGCCCGGCGGCGACGCCCATGCCGTAGTTGTCACCCTTGATCACCAGCCGCGAGGCCAGCGCGTCCGGGAAGATCCGGTCGAGGTTGACGATCGGGATGCCCGCCTGCATCGCCTGGAGGGCAACGGCGTTGACCTCCTTGCCGTCGTGCGGCAGCACGACGATGATGTCCGGCTTCTGGGCGATCAGGGTGCCGAGCGTGGAGCGCTGGGCCTCGGAGCTCGAGCCACCGTCGACCTCCTTGAACTCCACGTCGGAGTACGCGGCGGCCTGCGCCTTGGCGTTGGCGTGGATCGCGCCCATCCAGCCGTGGTCGGCGGCCGGGGCGGAGAAGCCGATGACGACCTTCTTGCCCGGGGCGTTGTTGCCCTCGGCGTTTCCGGCGGCCTTGGTCTGGGTGCTGGCGGCCGGGGTCTCGTTGCTGGTGCAGGCGGTGAGCAGAGTGGCAGCGCCCACTGCGGCTCCACCGAAGAGCAACCGGCGGCGCGACAGGTCGCGACTGTGCTGGGTCATTAATGACCTCCTGGGAGCGGGATTTGACTTATTGAGGGTGTGCGAGGCCCGGCCACCGTCGAACGATCTCGACGTCGCCAGGACAACGGTGCGGTGCGTCAGGTTGCGGTGGTGACCCTGTTCCGCGCGAGGAGCCGAGTGACGGACTTGAACTGGAACTGCTGGACCAGGACGGCGGCGACGATGATGCCGCCCTTGACCATGTTCTGCGCCTCGATGGAGAGGCCGTTGATGGCGAAGAGGTTCGTGATGGTGGCGAAGATGATGACGCCGAGCAGCGAGCCGACGATCGTGCCCCGGCCGCCGCTGAGCAGCGTCCCACCGATGATCGCCGCGGCGATCGCGTCCAACTCGTACAGGTTGGCCATCGCCGCCTGCGCCGAGGTGGCCTGCGAGGTGAGCATGATGGCGGCGATACCGCAGCACAGACCGGAGAGCGCGTAGAGCAGCATGGTGTGCCGCCGGACGTTGATGCCGGCCAGCCGGGCCGCCTCCGGGTTACCGCCGACGGCGATGGTCCGCCGGCCGAAGGTCGTGCGGTTGAGCACCACCCAACCGGCCAGCACCACCGCGCCGAGGATGTAGACGAGGATCGGGATACCGATCACCTTGCGCGCGGCGATGTCGTTGATGAAGGTGCTGCTCGACACCTGGGTCTGCTTGTTGGAGATGGAAGCCGCGAGCCCCCGCGCGGCCACCAGCATCGCGAGCGTCGCGATGAAGGGGACCAGCCGCCCGTACGAGATGAGCACACCGTTGACGAGGCCGACGCAGACGCCGACCGCGAGGGCGGTGAAGATCATGCCGGCGGCGCCGTAGCTCTGGGTGGCCACTGTGGTGCACCAGACCCCGGCGAGCGCGACGATCGCGCCGACCGACAGGTCGATGCCACCACCGATGATCACGAAGGTCATCCCGACCGTGACCACGCCGACGACCGAGGCCAACTGGAGGATGGCCAGGACGTTGTTCCAGACCCAGTTCGGGTCGCCGTACAGGTCGGGCTTGGTGACCGCGCCGACCACGATGAGCGCAGCGAGCACCCCGATCAGGCCGAGGTTGCGCTTGGCGCCGTCGCCACCGTCACCCCGCCACCAGGAGAGCTTGCCCCCGGATCCTGCTTTGTCGCTGGCCACCGCCGTCTCCGCCGGATCCACCGGAGGCGACTGCGCCGGAAGCTGCGGGCGCTCCGGTGTCGCGGTGGGAGTGGGAGTCGCGTCGCTCATGCCGGTGCGCCTTCCATCAAGGACCCCGCCATCACGAGGTCAAGCACAGTGTTCTCGTCGAGTTCGCCGGCCGCGGCTTCGCGGACGACACGCCCTTCCCGCATCACCAGCACCCGGTCGGCCAGACCCAGCACCTCGGGCACCTCGCTGGAGACCAGCAGCACCCCCACGCCCTGAGCGGCCAATGCCCGGATGACCTGGTAGAGCTCGGCTCGGGCGCCCACGTCCACGCCCCGGGTCGGCTCGTCGAGAAGCAGCAACTTGGTGCCGCCGAGCAGCCAACGCCCGACCACCACCTTCTGCTGGTTACCGCCGGACAGCGTGCGTACCGGCCGGTCGACGTCCCGGGGCCGCAGCTCCAGGGTCTCCGCGATCCGGTCCGCCTCGGCACGTTCCTTGGCGGCGTTGGTGAAGCCGAGGCGCGCGTACCGGCCGAAGGTGGCCAGCGTGACGTTCCGGTAGATCGGCTCGCCGAGCAGCAGAGCCTGGCTCTTGCGTTCCTCCGGGGCCATTCCCATGCCGGCGCGAACCGCAGCGCCGACGCCGGGCCGCAGGACCTTCCCGTCCATCTGCACCGTGCCGGCCTCCGGGAGGCGGGCACCGTAGATCGTCTCCAGCAGTTCGGAACGCCCGGAGCCGACCAGCCCCGCGATGCCCACGATCTCCCCGGCACGCACGTTCAGCGACACGTCGGCGAACTCGCCAGTGCGGGTCAGCCCCTGCACCTGAAGCAGGTCGGCGCCGGCGGGGTCCTCGGTCGGCCGGTCCGGGAAGACGTACTCGATGGTGCGGCCGGTCATCCGGCTCACCAGGTCGCGGGTCGGGGTGTCGCGCGCCGGCAGGTTCGCCGCCGTGGTCCGGCCGTCCTTGAGTACCGTGACCCGGTCGCCGATCTCGCGGATCTCCTCCAGGCGGTGGGAGATGTAGATGACGGCGATGCCCTGCGCGGTCAGCTCCCGGATGATCCGGAACAGGTTGCCGACCTCGTCGTGGGCCAGCACCGCGCTCGGCTCGTCCATGATGATCAGTCGGGCCTCGTGCGACAGCGCCCGCGCCATGCTGACGATCTGCTTGCCGGCCGCCGGCAGGGACCGGACCATCCGATTCGGCGGGATCTCACCGTGGCCGAGCCGGCTGAGGATCTGGCGGGTGTGCCGAGCCATCCGGCCGCGCCTGACGAAACCGAAGTTGCGGTACTCGTGCCCGAGGAACGCGTTCTCCGCCACCGACAGATCCTCGACGAGGTCGAGCTCCTGGTAGATCGTGGCGATGCCCGCCTTCATGGCGGCCTGCGGGTTGGCGAACGTGGCCGGCTCACCGCGCCACTCCACCTGCCCGGAATCCGGTTGGTGCACCCCGGCCAGCACCTTGATGAGGGTGGACTTGCCGGCGCCGTTCTGCCCGAGCAGGCAGTGCACCTCGCCGGCACGCACCTCCAGCTGCACGCCGTCGAGCGCGCGTACGCCGGGGAAGGTCTTCACCAGATCGGTGAGGCGCAGGACCACCTCGCCCGCGACGGTGTCGGCGGGAGCCTCGACCAGCGGCGCCTCGGCGACGGCCTCGGCCGACGCGGTGGCGGGGTCATCCTCGGGCAGAGCCACAGTCTCCTCCTCGCTCACGACGGAATCTCGAACGGCTTCATGCGGCTTCCCCGAAGGCGACGTCGCTCGCGAGCACCGCCGCGCCGGTGACACCGGCACGGCCGCCCAGCTCGGACAGGACGACGGGAAGGTTGCCGGTGGCCAGCGGCAGTGAACGCCGGTAGACCACACTGCGGATCTCGGCGAGCAGGATGTGGCCCAGCTGGGCCAGCCCTCCACCGATCACGATCATGGACGGGTTGGTGAAGCTGACCAGACCGGCGAGCACCCCGCCGACCCGCCGTCCGCCGTCCCGGATGAGCTGGATGCAGGTCACGTCGCCCTCGACGGCGCCCTCGGCGACGTCCAGCGCGGTGACGACACCCCGCAGTGCCAGCCGCTCGGCCAGCGCCGGCGACGTGCCACTGCGGGCGGCGGCCAAGGCGTCCTTGGCCATCGCGGCGCCGCTGAACAGCGCCTCCAGGCAGCCGACGTTGCCGCAGGAGCACATCGGACCGTGCGAGTCGACCTGGATGTGGCCGATGTCGCCGGCACAGCCGTCGGTGCCCCGGTAGACCTCGCCGGTGAGGTAGATGCCGCACCCGATGCCGGTGCCGATCTTCACGAAGAGGAAGTCGTCCACCGAGTGGGCGACCCCACCGTGCCGCTCGCCGATCGCCATGATGTTGACGTCGTTGTCGACCACCGCCGGGCAGCCGTGCTCACGGCTGAGCAGCTCACGCACGGGGAACCGGTCCCAGCCCGGCATGATCGGCGGTGAGACCGGCACGCCGTCGCGGAAGCTGACCGGGCCGGGCACGCCGATGCCGACAGCGTCCAGGCGCTCGTACGCGCCGTCGACCCGGGCCTTGTGCAGCAGCTCGTTCACCCGTTGCAGGGTCACCTTCGGGCCGCTGCGGATGTCGGCTGCCTCGGCGTAGTGGGCCACCGGTTCGAGGCGGCCGTTGACCACCTCGACGTCCATCGAACTGGCGCCGAGGTCGACGGCGGCGAAGCGCAGCTTCGGGTTCAGCTCGACAAGAGTCGAGCGACGCCCACCTCGGGAAGCGGCGAGCCCCGCCTCGGCGACGTAGCCGAGCGCGACCAGGCGATCCAGCTCGGCCAGCATGCGCGGACGCGGCATCTGGAGCCGGTCGCCCAGCTCGGCCCGGGACACAGCGCCCTCGTCGCGGAGCAGCCGCAACAGGCGCACGTGCAGGGGGTCGACGGTGCGCACCTGGGCCCCCTCTTCATTGGCAGCGTTCACATCGACGCAATGTCGGTGTGTTGTGTCCGACACAGTAAGAGCGTTCCACGCCGCCTGTCCAGAGCTTCAGCCGTTCCGAGACCAACTTTTGTCCGAAAGAACAAAAGCTACTAGTCGATCAAGGAAAGGATCACGGACGGGTCGCGTCCCCTCGCCAACAGTTTCATCGACGGACACGCAAACGCCCCGCCAGCCGATCCTCGGTGGCGGGGCGATTCGCGCGGGGCCGTCAGCGACGGCCGGCAGAATTTCGCTTCTTGCGGAGCTTGCGGTCGTCGCGCAGCTCGACGTACGGCTCGTCGTCGACGTCGTGACCCGCCTCGATGGCGCGGCCCCGCTCCAACTCGGCGTCGAACTCGGCCCCCAGCAGGATCGCGATGTTGCTCAGCCAGAGCCAGACCAGGAAGATGATCACCCCGGCCAGCGTCCCGTACGTCTCGTCGTACGAACTGAAGTTGCTCACGTAGAAGGCGAACAGGCCGGAGATCAACAACCAGATCACCACGGCCAGCACCCCGCCCGGGCTGACCCAGCGGAAGCCGCCGTGCCGCGCGTTCGGTGAGGCCCAGTAGAGGATCGCGAACATCAGGCTGACCAGGATCAGCAGCACCGGCCACTTCGCGATGTCCCACACCGCCACCGCCGTCGAGCCCAACCCGATCACGTCACCGACCGATTCGGCGAGACGCCCAGTGAAGACCACGATCACCGCGCTGACCAGCAGCAACACCCCGACCACCGCGGTCACGCCGAGCCGGATCGGGAGCGTCTTCCAGATCGGCCGCCCCTCCGGCACGTCGTAGATGGTGTTCGAGGCGCGCATGAACGCGCCGATGTAACCAGAGGCGGACCAGAACGCGGCCAACAGACCGATGATCGCCGCGATGCTGGCCAGGCCGCCGTTCTGCTGGGCGGTATCGATCGCACCCTCGATGATCTTCTGGATGCTGTCGTTCGGCACCGCCTGGTTGACGGTGTCCTTGACGCCCTCGGTAGCACTCTTGCCGAGCAGGCCGAGGATCGAGATCAGCACCAGCAGGCCGGGGAAGATCGACAGCACCCCGTAGTAGGTCAGTGCCGCCGCCCAGTCGGTCAGGCTGTCGTCCTGAAATTCGCGGACCGTCCGGCGCAACGCCGCCTTCCAGCCACTGCCGGGCAGATCGGTGGGGCTGTCCGGCCCCGCGTCAGGCCCGACCGGCGCGTTCGCGGGATCATGCTCCCGCTCCCGCTGGGCGGAAGACTCGTCCGAGGCCATCGCCCCTCCTCTTCGTCGGTGGTGTCACCTCCGGACATGCCCCGTGAACGCGCGCACATAACCCCTACTTGTAGAGCAACCTGCCCATCCGGCGAGAGGCCACGTACAGGCCGACCGCCAGCATCGCCAGCAGGTAGAGCACGTCGAGCAGCCAGAGCCAACCGCCACTGCCCAGCGTGACCCCCCGGATCAGGTGCACCGACCGGTACAGCGGAGTGACCTCGACGAGCCAGTGCAGCAGCGTCGGGTAGGCCTGCGCCGGCACGAAGGTGCCGGAGAAAAGGAAGAGCGTGAACTGGGCGGAGCCCATCAGGTCGAAATCCTGCCAGCTCCGCATGAAGGTGGAGATCGCCATGCCGAGCGCCCCGAACGCGAACCCGACAAGCACCGCGGCCGGGAAGGCGGTCAACGCCCGGGTGACGCTGGTCAGGTCCAGCGCGACCATCACCCCGAGGAACGCCGCCGAGTAGGCGCTGCCCCGCAGCATCGCCCAACCCAACTCGCCCACGGCGATCTCGAACGGCCGTACCGGGGTGGCGATCATCCCGTCGTACAGCTTCATGTACTTCATCTTGCCGAAGAAGTTGAAGGTGGTCTCCGCGAGCGCCCCGGTCATCGCCGAGGAGGCCAGCATCGCCGGGGCCACGAACTCGGCGTACGAGACCAGCCGCCCGTCGGGCAGCGGCAGGTCGCCGATCAGCGCGCCGACGCCCACCCCGATGGAGAGCAGGTAGAGCAGCGGCTCCACGAAGCCGGAGAGCAGCAACAGCCAGTAGACCGACTTCAGCGCCGCGACGTTGCGCCCGACCACCGATGCCGACCGCCGGGACGCGGCGGAGACGTCGACCAGCCGGGGCAGGATCAGCGTGACCACGACACCCTCTCTGCTTGCTCCTCAGACGACGAGTTGCTCTTCAGACGACGAGCTTGCGACGGAACGCGCGCACCGCCAGCAACCAGCCGGCGACCGCCCAGGCGACCAGGTAGAGCAGGTGCCCGACGACCGACCACTGTGGGGCGACGCCGAGGGTGGCCGCGCGGCACAGGTCCACGGCGTGCCACAACGGTGTCGCGTACGCCAGCCAGCGCAGTGCCTCGGGCAACGACTCGACCGGGAAGAACACGCCGGCGAAGAGCGTCATCGGGATGACCGCGAACCGGAACAGCATCGCCAGCCAACTGTCGCTCGACACCGACGCCGCGTACGCGAAGGTCGGCGCGGCGACGGCCAGCGCGAGCAGGGCGACCACCGGCAGGGTGGCCACCGCCCACGGCGACCGCAACGCCCCGAACAGCCCGGTGACCAGCAGGAACGCCACAATCGTGGTGAGCACACGGAACAGCACGAACGCCAGGTGCCCGGCCACGATGTCACCCACCCGCAGCGGCGACGCGCCCTGCGCGAAGTAGGTCCTGACCCACTGGAAGTTGCTGAACACCGGCCAGGTCGAGTCACCGACCGTCACCTGGAGCGCGGTCGAGGCGATCAGCCCGGGGACCAACCAGTCGAGGTAACGCACCCCGCCGACGCCCTGGTCGATGTAGGCGCCGACGCCCACCCCGAACCCGAGGACGGTCAGCACCGGCAGCAGGAACGACGAGAACACCCCGGCCCGCCAGGTGCGCCGCAGACCCACCAGGTAGTGCTCGAACACCGCGTAAGCCGGCACCCAGGGGAACCGCGCCGATCCCGTCACACTCACCCGATCACCCCGCCCGCCGCGCCGGCCACCACGACCTGTCTACCCAAGGGGTACGACAGACCGCCGGTCACCCTACGACGACCCCGCCGACGTGTCGCCCGGGTTTCGCGCGGTCGGCCTGGGCCCCGTTGATCGACTCGGTTTTCAGGAATTCGCGGTGTCAGAGCCGCCCCAACACCCCGACTTCCTGAAAGCCGAGTGGATCTGGACCGCGTGGCAGCTACCTACCGGCGGACGGAGTCGGACCCGACGAACGCGCGCCACGTGTCGGGCGCGAAGACCAGCACAGGGCCGGTCGGGTCCTTGGAGTCCCGGACGGCCACCAACCCAGGCAGGTTGCTGGCAACCTCCACACAGGCACCGCCGCTGCCGTTGCTGCGAGTGCTCTTGCGCCACCGGGCACCGGTCAGATCCATGTCTCCGCCACTTCCGCGATCAGGTCGAGGGACTGCTGCTGCGATAGTGCCTCACCACGGATCGACTCCCACACCTCGACCATCTGCCGGACATACTCGGCGCGGTCGATGACCTGCCCGTGACGCTGCCCGTCCAGGAAGACCACATCTTCACCGGTGGCTGCGGTGGCGATCACGAAGGGACCATCGAGCCCAGCGTACGCACCTGCGAACAGCGGCACGACCTGGATTCGGACCCGGGGCAGGGCCGAGCCGAGCTTCACCAGGTGCCGCAACTGCTCACGCATGACTTCCGGCCCGCCGACGTGGCGGCGCAGCGCGTACTCGTCGACGACCACGCTGAGCAGCGGCGGCCGGTCCCGGGTGAGCACGCCCTGCCGATCGAGCCGGGCGGTCACCTGCTGCTCGACCTCGTCCGCCGCGAAGAGTCCGGCACCGGCCAGGATGGCGCGGGCGTACCCCTCGGTCTGGACCAGGCCCGGCACGTAGAGCGGCTCGTACCACCGCAGCGCTGTGGTCTCCTGCTCAATGCCGGCCCAGTCGCGGAACCAGGGCACCACCGCCTCACGGCTGATCCGCCGCTGGATGCGCTCGAACCGACCGTCGGCTGAGAACACGGCGTCACAACGGCGGGCGAAATCCAGACTCGGCCGGCGCTCGGATGTCTCCACCTTGGCGACCAACGCCCCGGAATAGCTCAACGCCTCGGCCAGCGCCGTCTGCGACATCCCACTGGCGGCCCGCGCCAGTCGCAACTCCTCGGCGAAGTGCTCCAGCATGGACGAACTCTCCACGGACAACCCCCGTACATTCCCGTACCGTGCCGGGCCGATTGCCGTACGCGCTGGTCGTCGGCGTGCGGAACCTCCCACAGTAGTCGGGCCCTCAGCAGACTGTCACGCAGCGGAACCGCTCACGGGATCCAGACGGCGGGCGGAACCAGGCCGGGAGCGCCCCGTGACCCCCCGATCCGGGGCGCTCCCCTCCCCACCCCCGATGGAGGTTCCCTCGTGCGACTGACCTGGTCGGCTTGTCACAGCGGCGGGCACTGATGCCCCGGTACCGCCCGCACGTCGCGGCCCGCCCGTCCTGGCGCTGCCGGGTCTGCGGGGCGGCGTGGCCCTGCTCACCGGCCCGGCTGGCACTGCTGGGCGAGTACCGAGAGGACCGGGTCGGCCTGCTCGTCTACCTCGCCACGTTGCTCTACGAGGCGGCCGGGGACCTCGCCGGGCACGACGGGCTGACCGACCGCTTCCTCACCTGGGCCAGAGCCCGTTGAGCCGCAACCGCCGGCAGATCAACGGTGGCGGCACTGTCAACGATCAGTCGCGGGCGGTCAGTCGACCAGGGTGCGGCCGGTCAGGTGCAGGAAGACATCCTCCAGGCCGCTGCGCCGGACCAGCACGTTCGCCGGCTGGAGCCCCAGCGCGGCGACTTCGGCGACCGCCGCGTCGCCGTCGGGCACGTAGAGCAGGACCCGGTCGGGCAACACCTCGACCCGCTCCCCCAGCCCGTCGAGCTTGCCTGCGAACGGTTCCTGCGACTCGGCGGTGAAACGCAGCTCGACCACCTCGCGGGTCGAGTGCTGCTCGATCAACGCGCGGGGCGAGCCCTCGGCGACGATCCGGCCGCCGTCCATCACCACCAGCCGGTCACAGAGCTGCTCGGCCTCGTCCATGTAGTGGGTGGTGAGCACCAACGTGACGCCCTGCTGCTTGAGCCGGAACAGCCGCTCCCACACCAGGTGCCGGGCCTGCGGGTCCAGCCCGGTGGTCGGCTCGTCGAGCAACACGATCTCCGGATCGTTCACCAGCGCTCGGGCGATGGTCAACCGACGCTTCATGCCACCGGACAGCGGCTCGACCTTGCTGTCGGCCCGTTCGGTGAGCTGCACGAAGTCGAGCAGCTCGGCGGCGCGCTCCCGGGCCGCCCGGCGGGAGATGCCGAAGTAGCGGGCGTAGACGGTCAGGTTTTCCCGGACGGTCAGCTCCGGATCGAGATTGTCGAGCTGGGGGCACACCCCGAGGCGCGCCCGGATGGCCGGCCCGTCAGCCACCGGATCCATGTCGAGGATGCGCAGCTCACCCGCGCTGGGTGGGGAGATGCAGCCGACCATCCGCATGGTGGACGACTTGCCCGCACCGTTGGGCCCGAGGAAACCGAACGCCTCGCCCGGGCGAACCTCGACGTCGATGCCGTCCACGGCGGTGAAATCGCCGAACCGCTTCACCAGCCCGCGAGCCTGAATCAGTGGTCGCCCCGAAGTCACCGCCCGACCCTAACCGCCCGGTCCGACACCCCTCCACGCAAATATCCGCCGGCGACCGGCCGATCACAGTGGTTTCCGTACCACCGACGGCGAAACGCCGATCGATGCCCCACCCGTCAGCCAATCGACGTGTATCGTCCTTCCGTGCCGCCCATCAGCTCGCCCGATGGTTCACAGTCACGTGCCCGACCAGCCAACTCTTCCGTTGACGGGCCCGCAGCGAGCCCCGGCGGGCCACCCCGACCGCGATCTGAAGCCGAGCCGAGCGACCCGAGCGTCGCCGAGCAGGCGACTCGGGACCTGGCCGCCCAGTTCGAGGACGAGAAACCAGGGCGGGTGCTCTCCGGGCCGGCGGGTCTGCTCCTCACCGTGGCGGCGCTGGCGGTCGGCGCTCTCGCCCTGTGGCAGGTGTTCCGCCCCCTGTCGCAGGGCAGCAAGTATTACCTGATCATCTTCCTCGCCGGCGTACTCCCGCTGGTCTTCCTCGCCTACCCGTCCGACCTGCGGCTGCCGGCCCGCCTACGCTCCCGGCGACCACGGGCCGACCGCGCCGAGGCCACCGGGAGCGACAGCGACGGGCGCGTCCCGGCACCCGCGTCGACGCGGCCCACAATGACCGACTGGGCTCTGAGCGCCCTGGCGGTCGCGGCCTGCCTCTACCCCGTCCTCCCGATCCGGATCGGCAGCGGTGGCGGCGGCTACAACGCGTTCCTCGACCGGCAGGGCCTGCTGGCGGCGACGGATCTGGTGCTGGGCACCGTCCTGCTGCTCCTGCTGCTCGAAGCGTGTCGACGTGCCACCGGTTGGATCCTGCCGGCGGTCTGCCTGCTGTTCCTCGGCTACGGCTACTACGGCGGGTTGTTGCCGCAGTCCTGGCCGGTCGCGCACGCCGGGCTCGACTTCAGTCAGCTGGTCGACGCGTTCTACAACTCCGACAGCGGCTTCTACGGCACGCCGCTCGACGTGGCCGCCTCGTACATCGTGCTGTTCACCATCTACGGCGCGGTGCTGGAGTTGTCCGGCGCCGGGCGGTTCTTCGTCGAGTTGTCGGCCGCGGCGTTCCGACGGTCCCGGACCGCAGCCGGCCGGACGGCGGTGGCCTCGGGTTTCCTGCTCGGCACCGTCTCCGGCTCCGGCGCGGCGACGACGGTGAGCATCGGCGCGGTCACCTGGCCGCTGCTGCGCCGCGCCGGCTACCCGCCGGAGCGGGCCGGCGGCATGCTGGCCGCGGCCGGGGTGGGCGCGATCCTCTCCCCGCCAACCCTGGGTGCGGCGGCGTTCATCATCGCCGAGTACCTGGGCGTCTCGTACCTCCAGGTGCTGGGCTGGGCAACGGTACCGACGGTGCTCTACTACCTCGGCATCCTGCTCGCCGTGGAGATCGACGCCCGCCGTTCGGGCGTACGCCCGGTGGTGATCGACGTCGGCTCGCCCTGGCGGCTGCTGGCCCGGTTCGGCTACCACTTCGCCTCGCTGATCGCCATCATCGTGTTCCTCGCCATCGGTGTGTCCGCGACGCGGGCCGTCGTGTTCGCCATCGTCCTCGCCGTCGTGCTCTCCTACCTGGACCGGGCGCACCGACTCACCCCGGGCCGGCTGGTGACCGCGCTCGTCACCGGCGTACGCGGCGTCCTCGCCGTCACCGCGGTCTGCGCCGCCGCCGGCATCATCACGGCGACCACCACGAAGACCGGCCTCGGGCCGCAGGCGGCGGCGCTGCTGATCGGCGGGGCGCAGGCGGCCACGTCGGACCCGACCCTGGTGCTGGTGCTCACCGCGCTGCTCGCCGCCGTCGCGCTCAGCCTGCTGGGCCTGGCCGTTCCGGTCACCGCATCGTTCGTGATCGGTTGGGTGATCGTCGGTCCGGCCCTGCTCGACCTGGGCGTCACCGCGCCGGCGGCGGCGATGTTCGTCTTCTACTTCGCGGTGCTGTCCGAGGTGTCCCCACCGACCGCGCTCGCCGCGGTGGCCGCCGCCGCGGTCACCGGCGGCCGGCTGGTGCCGACCATGTGGCAGACCCTGCGGTACGCGCTGCCGGCCTACCTGACCCCGATCGCGTTCGTCATCACGCCGGCGGGGCTCGGCCTGCTCGGCATCGGTGGCGTCCAGCGGATCGCCTTCGCCGCCGGCGTCACAGCGCTCAGCGTGGCGGTGCTCGCCGTCGCCGCCGGTGGCTGGCTGCCCGGTGTGGGCCGGGCCGGCGTACCGGAGCGGGTGCTGGGCGCTCTCGCCGGCGTCACATTGCTCTGGCTCGAACCCGTGCCGGTCACTGTCGGCGCAGCGCTGGCCGCCGTGGCGGCGGCGGGCGTGTTCGTTAGACGCGGCGCCGCCGGCCGGTCAACGTCCGGATCACCAGCAAATCCTGTGGAGGAACAACTGTGAGACGAATCGACGTACGGCTCGCGGCGGGCCTGAGCGCGCTCGCTCTCGTCGCGGTCGGTGCCGCGGGTTGCGGAGGTCAGCAGGGCGGCGCGGCCACTGACGACACGGCCAGCGAGGTCACCTGCGAGGTGACCAAGGAGACCCGCGTCGGCATCGCCACCGGCAACGCGACGGGCGTCTACTACGTGGTCGGCAACGCCCTGGCCGGGCAGCTGTCCGGAGCGACCGGCGGCAAGCTCACCGGCACCGCCGCCGAGACCGGCGCCTCGGTGCAGAACGTCGAGCAACTGGTCGGTGGCCAGTACGACGTGGCGTTCTCGCTGTTCGACACGGCGGTCAACGCGGTGGAGGGCAAGGGCAGCTTCACCGCGCCGCAGCCGGTGCAGGCGCTGACCCGCATCTACGACAACTACACGCAGGTGGTGGTCCGCAACGACTCCGGGATCACCTCGGTCGCCGACATGCGCGGCAAGCGGATCTCCACCGGCTCACCGAAGTCCGGCACCGAGGTGATCGCGAACCGGCTGTTGCAGGCCGCCGGTCTCGACCCGGCGAAGGACATTCGGGCGCAGCGACTGGACCTCACCAAGACTGTCGAGGGGATCAAGGACGGCAGCGTCGACGGCTTCTTCTGGTCCGGTGGTCTGCCCACCGGTGGCCTCACCGACCTGTTCACCACTGCCGGCGACTCGGTGAAGTTCGTCGACATCTCGCCGTTGCTGCCGAAGATGACCACGCTGAGCCCCGGCTACCAGGAAGGCACGATCGGCCGGGACGCGTACAAGACGGCGAGCGACACCCCGACCATCGTCGTGCCCAACGTGCTGCTGGTCCGCAAGGACCTTGACGCCAACGTGGCCTGCGCGATCACCCGGACGGTGTTCGACAAGCGCGACGCTCTGGCCCAGGCCAACCCGGCGGCCAAGGGGATCTCGCTGGAAAAGGCCCGCCGGACCCTGCCGGTGCCGCTGCACCGCGGCGCCGAGAAGGCGCTGAACGACCTCGGCGCGAACTGACCCGACCGGTCAGCCGTCCGCCGGAGCGGTGGCGGCGCGGGCCACACCGACCAGCCGGTCGGTGTCGGCGAGCACTGCGTCGTCGTCGGTCGGAGTGCCGGGGTCGAGTCGGACCGTCCAGGTCAGACCGTCGACCCCGGCCACGCGTCGGGCCGCGACCCGCGCCGCGCCGCCGGGCACCGGCTGGTGCTCGGTGTACGCGACCGAACGGGTCACCCGGGCCCGCACCTGGTGCGGCAACTCCCCTGGGTCGAGCAGCAGGTACGTCTCGGCCGGACCGTCGGCGACCACCGTGTAGCCGTCGCGCTCGACGACGGGCTCGGCGGGGGTGACTGTCAACTGCCGGCCGGACCAGACCGCCTTGAGGATGGTGTGCCAACCGAGCCGGTGCCCTCGACCGGGCAGCCACAACCCGAGGTTGGTGGCGACCACCACCCCGTCGCCCTCACCGTTGCCGGCGGCGGCCCAGGCCACCACCCGCTCGTCGGCGGTCAGCGGCGGCCGGTCGGCCGGCGGCAGCTTCGGCTTGCGGCTGAACAGTCCCATCTAGAGGCCTCCCGCAGCCTGCTCGCGCAACGCCCGGGCGTGCTGCTCCAGGGAGAGCAGCTCACCGAAGGCGGCGAAGTACTCGTCCTTGTTGTTGACCGGGTTGATTCGCTGGATGCGTGACTTGAGGTCCCGGACCCGGGCGGTCACCGACCCGAACTGCACCCGGGCCATGGTGATCGACACGTAGCGCGGGTCCGGTTCACCGTCGATCCGCAGTGGTTCGACGGCCAGCTCACCGACCAGCGCCGCTGCCGCCAGGTCCTCGCAGGCGTCGCGGACCGACTCGATCCAGACCGCGCCGCCGGTCGCCGACGCGGCACCACCGGCCGCCGCGATGGCCGTACGCACCGCGACGTGCACCGGGTGGCGGTATTCGGTGGCCTCGACCGTGTCGAACATCGGCCCGGCCAGGACCGGTTGCTGGAGGGCGAGTTTGAGCGCCTCCCGCTCGACCATCGACTGCGGGCTGTCCACCGCCGGCGAGATGTTCTTAGCAGGTCGTGGAAGTCCGGCGACCACGCCACCGTTAGCCCTGTCTGCAGCCTTGAGAATTACGCGGACCTCTTCCGGATCAACGCCGGTGATATGGGACAACTCCCGGAGGTACTGCTCACGCAGGTCCCAGCGCCTGATTTTGAGCATTTGCGGAGTAATGGCACGCATTGCTCCAGTCCGACCTTCGGCCGTGTCGAGCTCATAGTGGCTGGCGATGCTGCGAAGCGCGTAGGTCAGCAGCGGCTCTCTGGACGCGACAAGGTCTCGAACAGCGAGATCCCCCTTTTCCAGCCGCAACTCACACGGATCCATGTTGTTTGGACTGACCGCAATGAAAGTTTGCGCCAGGAATTCCTGATCATCCTCAAACGCCCGCATGGCTGCCTTCTGGCCAGCGGCGTCACCGTCGAACGTATAGATGATCTCACCAGAGTGGGCGCTGCCATCGAGCACTAGCCGCCGCAGAACCCTGATGTGGTCGGCACCGAAGGCGGTGCCGCAGGTCGCCACCGCAGTGGTCACCCCGGCCAGGTGACAGGCCATCACGTCGGTGTAACCCTCGACGATCACCGCCCGACCCTGCTTGGCGATCTCCCGCTTGGCCTGGTCGATGCCGTAGAGCACGTGCGACTTCTTGTAGATCGGCGTCTCGGGCGTGTTCAGGTACTTCGGGCCGTCGTCGTCATCGAAGAGCTTGCGCGCACCGAAGCCGATCACGTCGCCGGCGAGGTCGCGGATCGGCCAGAGCAGCCGGCGACGGAACCTGTCGATCAGGGTGCCGGAACGGGACTCCCGGGACAGCCCGGCGGTGACCAGCTCCTGGTGGGTGAAGCCCTGCTGGCGCAGGTGCTTGGTGAGCGGGTCCCAACCCTCCGGCGCGAAGCCACAGCCGTAGCGCTCGGCGGCGGCCCGGTCGAAGCCCCGGCGGGCCAGGAACTCCCGTGCCGCCCGCGCGCCGGCGGTGCTCAGTTGCGCGCTGTAGAACTCGACGGCGGCGGCGTGCGCGGCGACCAGGCGCTGCCGCTGACCCTGCTGCGGGCGGGGCCGCGGGGTGCCCTTGTCGTCCTCGATGTAGCGCAGTTGGATGCCGGCGCGGCCGGCCAGCCGCTCGACGGACTCCACGAAGCTGAGGTGGTCGGCGTCCATCAGGAACTTGATCGCGTCCCCGCCGGCCCCGCAGCCGAAGCAGTACCAGACGTTGCGGGCCGGGGACACGTTGAACGACGGACTCTTCTCGTCGTGGAACGGGCACAGACCCTTGAGGTTGCCGCCGCCGGCGGACTTCAGGGTGACCGTCTCGGAGATCACATCCCCGATCGAGGTGCGTTCCCGGACCAGTGCGATGTCCTCGTCCCGGATCCGCCCAGCCATGCGCCACCCCCTCGCCGTACATCCTGCCCTGCCGGACCGACGACACGCCGGCCGGGGGACGCCGGTGTGGCGGCGGCCGCTGCCGGCTGGGCGGTTCCGGCCCGCCGGCCGGGTCCGCGCGGGGACCATGACCAGATGCGCCGGGTACGTAGCCAAGCCCCCCGCCTGCCAAGATGGCTGGCCGGGCGGGTCGGGCTACCCGATCAGACCCCGGGTGCGGACGAGGCCGGACACCGGCACGCCACCTGGCTGGAACTCTTCCTCGACCTCATCTTCGTGTACGCGCTGGCGGCGGTGGTGGCTCGGCTGGGTAACGAGCCGAGCCCGTCGCCGACCGACGTACTGGCCGTGATCGGGCTCTTCGTGGTGATTCAGTGGGCCTGGATGGGACAGGTCTACTACGACACGCGGTTCGATCCGGACGACGCGCTGCACCGGGTGCTGGTGCTCGTCGCGCTGGTGGGCGCGGGCGCGATGACACTCGGGGTCGACGAGGTGCCGGAGAGCGTCCTCCTGCCCATCGGGTACCTGATCGTGCGGGGTGTGCTGCTCCTGCTGTACCTACGGGCCCGTTCCACCAGCCCGATGGCCCGGATGGTGACGACCATCTACCTGATCGGCTTCGGGTCGGGCTGGTTGATCTGGTTGGTGTCGCTGATCGTGCCCACCGAGCTGCGGCCCGTCCTGTGGATCGTCGCCATGGTGATCGAACTGTCCACGCCCTGGGTCGGGGCGCGTTGGCTCAACCGCTGGCCGGTGGACAACAGGCACCTGCCGGAACGGATCGGCCAGTTCACCATCATCGTGCTGGGTAGCGCGCTGGCCAGCCTGCTCTTCGCCGTGCCGGACCATCCCCCGCCCCACATGATCCTCACCGCCGCGTTGGCCTTCCTGATCCCAGCGGCCGTCTGGTGGGTCTACACCACATTCGTCACCACCCGCCTTCTCCAACGCCGGCTGCGCGGCGGGCAGGCGTACAGCTACCTGCACATTCCGCTCGGCGGTGCGCTGCTGCTGCTCGGCTGGTCACTCGGGCAGGTGGTCCGGCTGGTCGACGACAACGCCAACCACCTGCCGCTGGAGTTGCGGCTGCTGCTCGGCGCGTCGATGGTGATCTGGACGCTCTGCGGTCTGGCGCTGTACTGGCTGTGGACCCGGCCGAGCGCCGCCCGGTTCGCGATCGCCGTCTACGGGGTGGTCTCGGTCTCCCTGGTCACCGTGACGGTGCACCAACCGAGGCTGATGCTGTCGCTGCTCTCCCTGGCCGTCGTCGGGTACGCCGTCCTGGTCAGCCGGCGACTGGCCAAGGCCGGCCAGGCGAATCAGACGCCCGAGGGCTGAGCGGCGCTCAGGCCACCCGGGCCGGCTCGGCGACGCTCGTCTCCTCGGCCGCCACCTGCTGGTTCCAGTCGGCCTTGGTGGAACGCCAGCCCTCGTCGTCCATGCCACGCCGCCAGTAGCCGGAGATGGAGAGCTGGTCGAGGGGTACGCCCCGCTCACCGCGCAGCAGCCGGCGCAACTCCCGGACGAAGGCCGCCTCGCCGTGCACGAAGGCGTGCACCTGGCCGGCCGGGAACTCCAACGCGCGTACCGCCGCGACCAGCGCCTCGCCCACCGGGCGTTCGCCACGGTGCAGCCAGGTCAACTCGACCGCCCCGGGGCTGAGCAGCTTCTGCTCCTCCGCCGGGTCGGCGATCTCCACGAAGACGTGGGCCGGGGCACCCAGCGGAAGGCGCTCCAGCGCGGCGGCGATCGCCGGCAGGGCGCTCTCGTCACCGACAAGCAGGTGCCAGTCCGCGTCCGGGTTCGGGGCGTACGCGCCGCCGGGGCCGACGAAGTGCACCGGATCGCCGGGACGCAGCGCGGCGGCCCACGGGCCGGCCAACCCCTCGTCGCCGTGGTGCACCACGTCGACGGTCAGCTCCCCGGCCAGCGGATCCCAGCGCCGCACGGTGTACGCGCGCAGCCGGGGCCACTGCTCCCGGGGCAGGTCCCGGCGGATCGCGGCGAGGTCCAACGGCTGCGGGTACGCGACGTTCGGCTGCGGGAACACCACCTTGATGTAGTGGTCGGTGAACTCGCCCACCGGCAGGCCGACCAGTTCGTCCCCACCGAGGACGAGCCGGATCAGGTGCGGGGTGGGACGCTCGGTGCGCAGCACCCGGGCCGAAGTGACGTTCCTGGGGCGTTCCGTCATGTCAGTTAGGTTAGCCTAAGTTGGCTCATGGTCGGCCGGGGGTGTCCCCTTGCCGACCAGGCGGGTGTGCCAGGTCACCGCCGCCGGGTCGGTGAGCGAGGCGACCTGGTCGATCACCACCCGCAATCTGGCCCGGTCGTCCGGGGCGGCCCGCCACAGCGGGACGAAGATCGGGTCGAGCCCCTCCGGGGCATGCCGGACCAGCGCGGCGACCAACTCCGCGAGCATCGTCCGCTGCCGCTCGTAACGGCCCCGGAAGCCGCTGCGACGCATCACGTACCGCAGCGCTATGCCCTTGAGCAGCGCGCACTGCGCCCGCACCAGGCGGGGCACGACCAGGTCGGCGGCGTAGCGGCGGTGCGGGCCCGGACCGAAGCGTTCCTCCGTCGCCGCCACCGCGGCGGACACGAACAGCCCGGTCACGCCGCTGGTGGTGGCCTTCAACGCGACCTGCGCGCGATGGCTGCCGTCGTAGCCGGCGAGCGGGGCGAGCAGCGGACCGGCCAGCAGGTCGACGAGCACCTCGGCCAGGTCCGCCTCGGACTCCCCGGAGTAGGCGGCGGCCACGTCGGCGCAGAGCGCGGCCCGCTCGTCGGCGTCGGTGAGCAGCGGGTGCAACGTGACATAGCCGCCGTGGATGCCGTCCTCCACGTCGTGCACCGAATACGCGACGTCGTCGGCCCAGTCCATCACCTGGGCCTCCAGGCAACGCCGGTCGCCGGGTGCGCCGGCCCGGATCCAGTCGAAGACGGCCGCGTCATCGGCGTACACCCCGAACTTGCGCTCCCCCGGCCGGCGCGGCCAGGGGTACTTGCCGATCGCGTCCAGCGACGCCCGGGTCAGGTTCAGCCCGGCGGACGAGCCGTCCGGGGCGATCACCTTTGCCTCGAGGCGGGTCAACACCCGCAGGGTCTGCGCGTTGCCCTCGAAGCCGCCGCACGGCGTGGCGAGCAGATCCAGCGCAGCCTCGCCGTTGTGCCCGAACGGCGGGTGCCCGAGGTCGTGCGCGAGCCCCGCGACGTCCACCACGTCCGGGTCGCAGCCCAGCCGGGAACCCATCTCCCGGGCGATCTGGGCCACCTCCAGCGAGTGGGTCAGCCGCGTACGCAGGAAGTCGTCGGTGCCGGCGGTGTGCACCTGGGTCTTGGTGGCCAGCCTGCGAAACGCCGCCGAGTGCAGCACCCGGGCCCGGTCGCGCTCGTACGGCGACCGGCGATGCCCGGTGTCCTTGGGCGGCTCCTCGACCAACCGAGCTTCCGCCGCGTCACTCCTCTCGCGCATGCAGCACGCAGAACTCGTTGCCCTCCGGGTCGGCCAGCACCGTCCACTCGACGTCGCCCTGACCGATGTCGACGTGCCGGGCGCCCATGTCGACCAGGCGCTCGACCTCAGCCTCCAGATCGGCGGGGCGCAGGTCGAGGTGCAACCGGTTCTTGCGCTCCTTACCCTCGGTCACCGGCACGAAGACCAGGCCGGGCAGGCGGTCGGCGGACTGGCGGATCTCCACCTCGTCGGGCTTCTCGGTGACGACCTGATAGCCGAGTGCCTCAGCCCACCAACGGGCCAGTCTGGCCGGGTCGCGGGCGTCGACAGTCAGGCTCTCCCAGACACTCGTCATGCAGTCACCTCTTCCCGTTCGACGCGGCGCCCAATCGGCCGTGTACGAGCGAGCCAAGGTTACGCCCGCCACCACTGCCCGACCCGCTCACGACGCATCGATGAATGGCACACAACCACCGATTGGCCCCCAGTTGCCGACCGATCGCCGAGGGTTACGGTCTCGCGGTCGGAAGTCGCCACCGGTAGCGTTCCCAGCGCGGAACGTGACCAGCCGACTGACACGCAGAGCCGACCGGTGAGGGGTAACGCTCGTGGACGCAGACACGGTGATGGGACCGGAGCTACGCGGGCTGCGCCAGCGCCGACCCGACATCGCGGGCACGGTGCTCGCGGGCACCGACGGCCTGCTCATCTCCAGCGACCTACCCAGCACCGACGCCACCCATCTCGCCGCGCTCGCCGCCGCGAGCTTCGGGCTCGGGCACCGGGTGGCCGACACCGTCCGGCATGGTGAGTTCCGGGAGTCGGTCGTGTGCACCACAGCAGGCTGCGTGGTCACCTATCCGGCCGGGCGCAGCGCCCTGCTGACCCTCGTCACCGCGTCGGCGGCAGACGACCTGGAGGCGCTGCACGAGGAGGCACGGGTGGTGGCCCGTCGGGCAGGGTCGTTCCTGGACATTCGCGGCACGGGCATCGGCGCGACAGCCGTTCCGGACGCGCACGCCCCGCTGGCCACGCGTACCCCGATGGCGACCCTGCCGGCGCAGTTGCGCCGCTCGTCCCGACCGACCTGGCGTCGTCCGCCGATCTGAACGCCGACGGCGGCCCGGTGACCAGGCCGCCGCCGGCGTGCGTCAACGGCTGTCCGACCCGCCGGTCTCCACGACCGCCCGGCCGGCCTCCAACCGGGCCACCGGCACCCGGAACGGTGAGCAGGACACGTAGTCCAGGCCGACCTCGTGGAAGAAGTGCACCGAGTCCGGGTCGCCACCGTGCTCACCGCAGACACCGAGCTTGAGCCCGGGGCGGGCGGCCCGGCCCTCCTCGGCGGCTATCCGCACCAGCCGGCCGACACCGTCACGGTCGATCGACTCGAACGGCGAGATGCCGAAGATGCCCAACTCCAGGTAGCGCCAGAAGAACGCCCCCTCGACGTCGTCGCGCGAGAAGCCCCAGCCCATCTGGGTCAGGTCGTTGGTGCCGAAGGAGAAGAACTCGGCGGCCTCGGCGATCTGCCCGGCGGTCAGGGCCGCCCGGGGCACCTCGATCATGGTGCCGATCAGCACCTCGACGCCACTGTCCCCGACCACCTCGGCAATGATCTTCTCGGCCTCGGCGCGAACCGTCTCCAGCTCCTGCACCGCCCCGACCAGCGGCACCATGATCTCCGGTTTCGCCGCCCCGCCGCCGCGGGCACAGCTGACCGCCGCCTCGGCGATGGCGCGGACCTGCATCGCGAACAGGCCGGGGATGACCAGGCCGAGGCGTACACCACGCAGCCCGAGCATCGGGTTCTCCTCGTGCATCCGCCGGACGGCGGCGAGCAGCGCCTCCTCCTTGGCCACGTCCTCGCCGCGTTCCTGCGCGACCGCCACGTTGACGGCGAGCTGCTCCAACGGCGGCAGGAACTCGTGCAACGGCGGGTCGATGAGCCGGACGGTGACCGGCAGGCCGTCCATCTCGCGGAAGATCTCCTCGAAGTCGGCCCGCTGCAACGGCAGCAGCGCCGCCAGCGCCGCCTCCCGCTCACCCGGGGCCCGGGCCAGGATCAGCCGCTCGACCAGCTCCCGCCGGTCGCCGAGGAACATGTGCTCGGTGCGGCACAACCCGATGCCCTCGGCGCCGAAGCGCCGGGCCCGGGCGGCGTCCGCGCCGGTGTCGGCGTTCGTGCGGACCGCCAGCCGCCGCTTCCCGTCGGCGTGCGTCATGATCCGGTGTACGGCCCGGACCAGCGCGTTGTCGACGTGCTCGGGGTCGAGGCTGCCCTCGAAGTACTGCACGACCTCGGAGGGCATGACCGGCACCTCGCCGAGGTAGACCTTGCCGGTGGTGCCGTCGATGGACACCACATCGCCCTCGGCGACGGTCTGGCCGGCGACAGTGAACCGCTTCGCCGGCACGTTCACCTCGATCTCGTCGGCACCGGAGACGCAGGTCTTGCCCATGCCCCGGGCCACCACCGCGGCGTGGCTGGTCTTGCCGCCGCGCGAGGTGAGGATGCCTTTCGCGGCGATCATGCCGTTCAGGTCGTCCGGGTTGGTCTCCCGGCGCACCAGGATCACCGACTTCCCCTCGGCGGCCAGCTCGACGGCTCGGGCGGAGGTGAACACCACAGTGCCGGACGCCGCGCCCGGCGACGCGCCGATGCCAGTGGCGACCGGCTGGAACTCGTGGTCGAGCTGGAAGCGCGGGAACATCAGCTGGGCCAGTTGCGCGCCGTTGACCCGGTGCAGCGCCTCGTCCAGGTCGATCAGGCCCTCGTCGACGAGCTGCCCGGCGATGACGAACGCGGCGGCGGCAGTGCGCTTGCCGACCCGGGTCTGCAACATCCACAGCTTGCCGCGTTCGATGGTGAACTCGATGTCGCAGAGGTCCTTGTAGTGCTCCTCCAGCCGGGCCATGATGCCGAGCAGCTCGTCGTAGGACGCCTTGTCGAGCTGCTCCAACTCCTGCAACGGCACCGTGTTGCGGATGCCGGCGACCACGTCCTCGCCCTGCGCGTTGGCCAGGTAGTCGCCGTAGATGCCCTGCGCCCCGCTGGCCGGGTCACGGGTGAACGCGACACCGGTGCCGGAGTCGGGCCCGAGGTTGCCGAAGACCATCGTCACCACGTTGACAGCGGTGCCCAGCTCGGCCGGGATGCGCTCCTGGCGGCGGTAGAGCACGGCGCGCTCGGCGTTCCACGACTCGAAGACCGCCCGGATGGCCAGGTCGAGCTGTTCGCGTGGCTGCTGCGGGAACTCCCGGCCGGTGTGCTTCAAGAAGATCTTCTTGTACGCGTCGACCAGCCCACGCAGGTCGTCGGCGTCCAGATCCAGGTCGTTGTGGGTGCCCTTGGCGTGCTTGGCCTCGTCGAGCGCGTGCTCGAACTCCTCGCTCGGCACCTCGCAGACGGTCTTGCCGAACATCTGGATGAGTCGCCGGTAGGAGTCCCAGGCGAACCGCTCGTTGTTGCCGGCCTGGGCTGCGAGTCCTTCCACGCTCTGGTCGTTGAGACCGACGTTGAGGACGGTCTCCATCATGCCGGGCATGGAGAACTTGGCACCGGAGCGGACGGAGACCAGCAGTGGGTCCTGCGGGTCACCGAGGCGCTTGCCCATCGCGCGCTCCAGCGACTCCAGGTGCGCCTCGATCTGACCGGCGAGCCCGTCCGGCTCCCGTCCCGTCGCGAGGTACGCCTGGCACGCCTCGGTGGTGATGGTGAAGCCGGGCGGAACGGGCAGGCCCAGATTGGTCATCTCGGCGAGGTTTGCCCCCTTGCCACCGAGCAACTCCTTGAGCTCCTTGTTGCCTTCGGAGAAGTCGTAGACGTACTTGTGATCGACGGTCTCTTGCGCTGCCACCAGAGCCTCCACAACACACGCGCCGGATTGACACTTAACGAAGGTTCAGTTTTCTTCTTCCCCGGGACGGACCGCCGGTAATCCCGGGGTCAACGTCGATCGGTGGGCGAAGGTTAAGCGACCATCGAGTGACCTGGGACCGTTCGGTGACAATTGGCACAGCTATCACGACTATCCGTGTTCGTACCGGTTTTTGGGAACGCTTCCATGCGCACCATCACGCATACGGCAGAGCGTCGTACGCTTGACGGCACGCCAGCCAGTGAACTTCACTTTTGCCATAACCGACGCGAATACACCCCCGGAGTCGCCGCCGTGTCGACCACCCCCTCCCCCGGCCCCACCGCCCTCCCCGCGCCCCTGTCGGCGGGGGAACCGGACGCGGCGACGCTGGCAAGCACGGCCGAGCAGACAGCGGGCGCGTTGCTCGCCCCGGCGGCCCCCCACCGGCTGGCCGACGTCGTGCCCGCCCCCCAGCAGGTCCAGCCGGACCCGACCGCCGACTGGACCCTCCCAGCCGAAGCCGTCATCGTGTCCAGCGCCGACCCCGCCGCGTTGGCGGTCGCCGAGCAGCTCGCCCAACTCCTGCGTCCGGCCACCGGCTACCCGCTGCCGGTCACCGACGCCACGACGCCGGAGCCCGCCGGTGGCATCGCGCTGGTGCTCGACGGCAGCGCCGACCTCGGCGCGGAGGGCTACCGCCTCGACATCGCCACCGACGGGGTGAACGTCACCGCCTCCACCGCCGCCGGCCTCTTCCACGGCATACAGACGCTGCGCCAACTGTTGCCAGCGGCGATCGAGAGCTCCACCCCGGTCACCGAACGCTGGGTGCTGCCCGGCGGGACCATCACCGACGCACCCCGGTTCCCCTACCGGGGTGCGATGCTCGACGTAGCGCGGCACTTCTTCGCCGTCGAGGACGTGCTGCGGGTGGTCGACCACCTGGCCCGCTACAAGCTCAACCACCTGCACCTGCACCTCACCGACGACCAGGGCTGGCGGATCGCCGTCGACTCCTGGCCGAAGCTGACCAGCATCGGCGGGACGACCGAGGTCGGCGGCGGCCCCGGCGGGCACTACACGAAGGCCGACTACGCGCGGATCGTCTCCTACGCGGCAGCCCGCCACATCACCGTCGTCCCGGAGATCGACCTGCCGGGGCACACCAACTCGGCGCTGGTCGCGTACCCGGAACTGGCACCGGACAAGATCGCACCGCCGCCGTACACCGGCACCGAGGTCGGCTTCAGCTACGTCGACCCGGCCGACGAGCGCACGTACGACTTCGTCGCCGACGTGCTGGGCGAGGTGGCCGCGCTCACCCCCGGCCCCTGGCTGCACATCGGGGGCGACGAGGCGTTCAAGGTCAAGGGCGAGGTCTACACCGGTTTCGTCGAGCGGGTCCAGCGCATCGTGGCCGACCTCGGCAAGACCGTCGTCGGCTGGCACCAGCTCGCGCCAGCCGCCCACCTCGACGGGCGGGTCCTGCAGTGGTGGGGCACGAACGGCGAGGACCCCACCACCGTCGACGCCGTACGCCGGGGCGCCCGGCTGATCGTCTCCCCCGGCAACCACGCCTACCTGGATATGAAGTACGCCCCGGACACCCCGATCGGGCACGACTGGGCCGGCCTCATCGACGTGCGAAAGGCGTACGACTGGGACCCGGGCACGCACGTCGCCGGCGTACCCACCGAGGCGGTTCTCGGTGTGGAGGCCCCGCTCTGGACCGAGTCGGTCATTTCGCTGGCCGACATCGAGCTGTTGCTCCTGCCCCGCCTCCCGGCCATCGCCGAGTTGGGCTGGTCACCCCGGGCAAGCCACGACTGGGCCGACTTCCGCGACCGCCTGGCCGGCCAGGGCCCGCGCTGGACGACGGCCGGGATCACCTTCCACCGCGCGCCCGAGATCCACTGGCCAACCACCCCGATCATCCCCACCCAACCCAACCCGGCGGTCCCGAGCCAGGACAACACGACCCGAGAGGGTGCCAACCGGATATAGGCCCGCGATTCCGGTGGTCGCTTTCAGATCGCCGATATCGCGGCATCCTTCAGCCAGGACGCCCCACATCGCCGACCCGGCGTAGGTCGCTAGACGCCGGATGTCCGATATCAGGCTCAACGTCCCGTGGCCGGGGCCACCCGGATGGCGGAATCGTCGGCCTGGCGGGGTCGTTATACCTGGCACGGCACCGCGACTGTCGGTCGTCGGTGCAGGGCAGCCGCCGGGAACACCGGCCGGGCCGCCCCAGTTACATCCCCCGCACAGCGCAGCAGCGCCGGCAAGGAACCCGGCGGAATGATCCGCCGCCCCGCACCGTTGTGCTCTGTCCCGACGCCGGCCCCACGAGCCGCCGGGACGACAACACTGCGTATCTCCCGCGCGGATTGCTGTCCCCTGTCACGCCGCGCGGCACCCCCGATGAAGCAGAGGAGCACGCCATCATGCGTACCGATCTGATTCGTAAGACCGCTCTGACCGCCGCTGGCCTCGCGTTCACCGGTGGCGCCATCGTCGGACCCGTCACCACCGCGTTCGCCGCCCCGAACACCGGCAAGCCGGCGTCGCAGGCGCAGACCGACCGCAAGGGCCACGGCGAGCGGGAGCTCGGCGTGCGCTACGAAGCCCAGCCGAACTTCTACTACTGCGGCCCCGCCGCCGCCCGCAACGCCCTGTCCGTGCAGGGCAAGGACATCAGCGTGGACGCCATGGCCAAGGAGATGGGCACCACCGAGGCCGGCACCAACTCCATCAACGACATCACCCCGGTGCTGAACAAGGAGACCGGCAAGAACGACGCCTACCACTCCGTCGAGATCAGCACGCCCAAGGCCGACGAGAAGCAGACCGACAAGCTTCGCGCCGACGTCGTCAAGACCGTCGACGACGGCCGGGCCGTGGTCGCCAACATCGCCGGCACCACCACCGACACCGACGGTGGTATCCACTCCTTCGAGGGTGGGCACTACATCAGCGTCGTCGGCTACCGCGACAACGGCAACATCGTCAAGATCGCCGACTCCGCCGACCCGAACACCGCCTCGTACGAGGTCACCATCGAGCACCTCGCGGACTGGATCGCCACCCGCGGCTACGCCACCAGCTGAGCACCACCCAACTCGGAAGGGCCGGACCCCACCACGGGGTCCGGCCCTTCCGCATGTCCGCGCTCCGCGCCCCGCGCAAGATCCCCGATGTTGCTGCCTCCGACACGCCGGAGACACCAGCATCCCTGATGTTGAGCGGATCTCGGCGACGAAGTACCCGGCGCGGGGTCCGTTGTCTGCGTCACGGGCCCTTTGGAGCTGATGTCGTAGACGAATCAGCGTCACCAGGGCAGCCGCGAAGCAACGTCGCAATGGGACCTACCGGGCAACCCGGTGGCGGCAACCGCAGGGCAACTCGCCACGGCAACCGCAGGGCAACACGGTGACGGCAAGGCGGTGGAGGCACCGCAGGGCAACAACGGTGGCGGCCGCAGGGCAGTGCGAGTCAGTGGCACCGCCGAACAGCGCACGGCCGAGCCCAGGTCATGACTCGTTTACGACATCAGCTCGATAGCGTGCCGCACCCCCAACGTCCGCCCCCTGCTCCCGGCCGGAACCGGGCCGGGAACCTGCGAAGTAGGTCCGACAGCGACGACCCCACGAGGGTCGGAGACTCAGCCGCCCGAGTCGTCCATCTCGGCGCCCTCGGGGACGGTGTCGTCGTCCCGGCTGGCCAGCCAGCCCTCCGGCAGGAAGACCTTGCCGGGCGAGTTGGTACGCCCACGCGGCTGCCCGAGGGCGGTCATCGGGAACGGCTCCGCCGGGTCGAGCTTGCCGAGCAGGTCGTCGAGCTGGGCCAGGCTTTCGATCATCGCCAGCGAGCGCCGCAGCTCGCCGCCGACGGGGAAGCCCTTGAGGTACCAGGCGACGTGCTTGCGGAAGTCGGTGCAGCCGTCCCGTTCACCTCGGGCCGGGTTGCGGGCACCGGCAGTGAACTGGTCGACCAGCAGCTCGGCGTGCCGGCGCATGGTCACGGCCACCTCGCCGAGGGTGGGTAGCCGCCGCTCCGGCCGACCGTTGAAGGCGGCCTCCAGGTCGGCGAAGAGCCACGGCCGGCCCAGGCAGCCGCGCCCGATGACCACGCCGTCGACGCCGGTGTGGGCCACCATGCGCAGAGCGTCGTCAGCTTCCCAGATGTCGCCGTTGCCGAGCACCGGCACGTCGAGGGCCTGCTTCAGGGTGGCGATCGCGTCCCAGTCGGCGGTGCCCGAGTAGCGCTGCGAGGCCGTGCGCCCGTGCAGGGCCACCGCTGCCACGCCGGCCTCCTGGGCGGCGAGCCCGGCTTCGACGTACGTCAGGTGGTCGTCGTCGATGCCCTTGCGCATCTTGACA
Source organism: Micromonospora sp. NPDC005553 (assembly GCF_042871765.1). Taxonomy (NCBI): domain Bacteria; kingdom Bacillati; phylum Actinomycetota; class Actinomycetes; order Micromonosporales; family Micromonosporaceae; genus Micromonospora; species Micromonospora sp. NPDC005553. The sequence goes on from NZ_JBIAJD010000008.1 coordinate 212,056, forward strand.
GTGACCGGCACGCCGGACGGTGCCGCGGCGGCCACCGCGTCCCGCACGAGTCGCGCGAAGAGCCGCCGCCGCCACGGCAGCGCCGCGCCGCCGCCGCGCCGGGTGACCTTCGGGACCGGGCAGCCGAAGTTGAGGTCGATGTGATCGGCCAGGTTGCGCTCGACGACGATCCGCACGGCGGCGGCGGTGATCTCCGGATCGGTGCCGTAGAGCTGGAGACTGCGGGGCTTCTCGTCGTCGCCGAACGCGATCATGCGCAGCGTCTTCGGGTTGCGCTCGACAAGCGCCCGAGTGGTGATCATCTCGCAGACGTAGATGCCGCCGCCCTGCTCGCGACAGAGCCGACGGAACCCGATGTTGGTGATCCCAGCCATCGGCGCGAGCACGACCGGCGGCCACACCTGGTGCTGGCCGAGAGTCAGCGGGCGCAGCGCGGGCACGGTCGAGGCAGTCACCGGACAAGTGTACGGGGCCCCGACCGGCGCTCATGGCGTCGGCCGAGGCCCCGTGCGCAGAGTCTCAGCAGCCCGGAAGACGCTCGATCAGGTAGCGCTCGACCTGGTCCAGGGAGACGCGCTCCTGGGCCATGGTGTCCCGGTTGCGCACCGTCACAGCGTTGTCGTCCAGGGTGTCGAAGTCGACGGTGACGCAGAACGGGGTGCCGATCTCGTCCTGCCGCCGGTAGCGACGCCCGATCGCCTGCGAGTCGTCGAACTCCACCACCCAGCGCTTGCGCAGCAGGGTCGCGAGATCCTTGGCCTTGGGCGACAGCGCCTCGTTGCGCGACAGTGGCAGCACCGCCACCTTGACCGGGGCGAGCCTTGGGTCGAACCGCATCACGGTGCGCTTGTCCACGCCGCCCTTGGTGTTCGGCGCCTCGTCCTCGTCGTACGCCTCCAGCAGGAAGGCGAGCACCGCGCGGGTCAGACCCGCGGCCGGCTCGATGACGTACGGCATCCAGCGCTCACTCTTGCTCTGGTCGAAGTACGACAGGTCGACGCCGGAGTGCTTGCTGTGCGTGGAGAGGTCGAAGTCGGTGCGGTTGGCGACACCCTCAAGCTCGGCGAACTCGGTGCCACCGAACTGGAAGCGGTACTCGATGTCCACGGTCCGCTTCGAGTAGTGCGACAGCTTCTCCTTGGGGTGCTCGAACAGGCGCAGATTGTCCGCCGAGAGGCCGAGGTCGAGGTACCAGTTCCAGCGCTCCTGGAGCCAGTACTCGTGCCACTGCTCGTCGGTGCCCGGCTCGACGAAGAACTCCATCTCCATCTGCTCGAACTCGCGGGTCCGGAAGATGAAGTTGCCCGGGGTGATCTCGTTGCGGAACGACTTGCCGGTCTGCGCGATGCCGAACGGGGGCTTCTTGCGGGCGACCGTCTCGACGTTCTTGTAGTTGACGAAGATGCCCTGCGCGGTCTCCGGGCGCAGGTAGTGCAGCCCTTCGTCGCTCTCCACCGGGCCCAGGTAGGTCTTCATCAGGCCGTTGAACATCTTCGGCTCGGTGAAGGTGCCCTTGTTGCCGCAGTTGGGGCAGTTCAGCTCGGCCAGCGAGGTGAGCGGCTTGCCGTGCTTCTCGGCGTACGCCTCTTCCAGGTGGTCAGCCCGGAACCGCTTGTGACAGAACTGGCACTCGGTCAGCGGGTCGACGAACTCGGCGATGTGGCCGGACGCCTCCCACACCTTGCGGGACAGGATCACCGCGGAGTCCAGGCCGACGACGTCGTCGCGCTGCTGGACCATCGTCTTCCACCACTGCCGGCGGACGTTCTCCTTGAGCTCCACGCCGAGCGGACCGTAGTCCCACGCCGATCGGGTGCCTCCGTAGATCTCACTGGAGGGGAAGACGAAGCCTCGGCGCTTGGCGAGGCTGACGACGGCGTCGATACGGTCGGCTGGCATGTTTCCTCCTACGCCGGCTGGCGGTCGGCGGGGGCGAGATGTGGATGGAACGGTCGGTTCGGGACAACGGTACGACCACCGTCGCCCCAAGCCCAGCAGAATACCGGGGACGGGTCAGCTGACCTCGCAGACCTCCACGCCGCCGGTCTGCCCGTCCTGCCCGAGGCTGACCTGTTGGCGCTCCCGGTCGCCGCCGTCGAGGGTCACGTCGACCGGCACGGTCAGGTAGGTGGTGTCCACCTCGCCCACGCGGAACGCTGTCACCTGCGGTTCGGCGGCGGCGCGCCGTTCGAACTCCGGCCGGGACTCACGCCGCTGCGCGTCGTCGCAGAGCTGGTCGTACGCCCGCCCGTAGTTCCGCTCGACGAGCGCCTGGTAGTAGTCGCCGGTCACGGTGCGGGCCTGTTCCCGAATGGCCTGGACTCCGCTGACGGCCAGGCCGACGACGGCGGTGCCACCGCCGCCGCAGCAGAGCACCACGGCGAGCGCGCCGACGCCGAGGCCGATCCAGAGCCGAGCCCGGCGGCCCTCGGTGGGCGGCGCGGCAAACGGCGGAGCCACCCCGGGACCGGGTGGCGGGGCGGGTGCGGTCATAGGAGCAGCGTAGTGTCCGGCGGCTCAGCGGTAAGGACCCGCAGCCCGATCACTCTCGGCGACGACCACGGCCCCGCCGGGGGCGGCGGTGGCCAGCGCCTCGTACGCGGAGGGCTCGTCGACGGACTCGGCGAGCAGCGGCACGGCGCTGACCTTGACCTCGAAGGCGCCCAGCGCCCGCCGGTACGTGCCGACCGACTCCCATTCGGTGACCAGTGACCAGTGCCGGGGGTCGTCCAACGCCCGGACCAGTTGGCCGCGCAGGTAGCCGGGCCGGGCGGCCAGCGCGGTGAGGGCGGCGTGCGCCCGTTCGGTGAAGCCGTCGGCGGCATCGACGTCGACCACGAACCGGTTGGTCACCAGCACCGGGGGTTCCTCCTCGTAGAGTCTGTGGGATGCAGCGTACGCAGCGCCCTCTGCTCGCCCGGTTGGCCGGGGCGAACCCGACGTCGGTGTTCCTGCTCACCCTGGTGGTGGTGCTGGTGGCGTTCTTCACGCCCGGGGTGATCGGCGGGCTGCTCACGCTCGCGCTCGCCGGGGTCCTGATCGCCCTGTTGGCGACGACCTGGGCGGTTCAGGCGCCGCAGACCCGGCTGATCCGGCTGGTGATGCTCACCCTGCTGGTGGCAGTGGGCCTCGCGAAGCTCCTCTGACATGCAATCATGCGTTTTTGACAATCATTATCGTTACCACGGACAGTTGACGACATGACCAACCGCGCCACGTACCGTGTCCTGGCCGCCGCGACCGCTCTCCTCGCCCTGGGCGCCGGAGCCGGCTGCTCCACCGGCGGCGCCGCCGGGGCCGACCCCCAGCGAGTCGACGTGGTGGCCGCGTTCTACCCCCTCCAGTTCCTGGCCGAACGGATCGGCGGCGACGCGGTCCGGGTCACCAACCTGGCCAAGCCCGGCGCCGAGCCGCACGACCTGGAGCTCAACCCGAGCCAGGTCGGAGAGGTCAGCGACGCGGAGCTGATCGTCTACCTCAAGGGGTTCCAGCCGGCCGTGGACGACGCCGTGGCCCAGAACGGCGGCGACCGGGCGTTCGACGTGACGAGCGTGCAGCCGCTGTTGGACGCGTCCGCCGGCGGGCACGACCACGAGGGCGAAGAGGGGCACGCCGAGGAGAGCGGCGGCAAGGACCCACACGTCTGGCTCGACCCGACCCGGCTGGCCGGCATCGGCGACCAGCTCGCCCAGCGCCTCGGCAAGGCCGACCCGGACCACGCCGCCGACTACACCGCCCGGGCGACTGCCCTGCGCGCCGACCTGACGACACTGGACGGCGAGTTCAAGCAGGGTCTGGCGACCTGCCAGCGGCGGGAGATCGTGACCAGCCACGCCGCGTTCGGGTACCTCGCCGACCGCTACCAGCTCGACCAGGTCGGCATAACCGGGCTGAGCCCGGACGTCGAGCCCTCGCCGCAGCGCCTCGCGCACGTGATCGAGGAGGCCAAGGAGCACCAGGCCACCACGATCTTCTTCGAGACCCTGGTCAGCCCCAAGGTGGCCGAGACCATCGCCGGTCAGGTCGGCGCGAAGACCGCCGTGCTCGACCCGATCGAAGGGCTCGCCGCCGGCAGCAACGGGGACTACCTTTCGGTGATGCGCACCAACCTGCGGACCCTGCAGACGGCCTTGAGCTGCTCGTGACCTCACCTGTCATCACCGTCGAGCACGGGGTGGTCGGCTACGACGGTCGCCCCGTGCTCCGGGACATCTCGCTCACCGTGACCGCCGGCGAGGTGGTCGCGATCCTCGGCGCCAACGGCTCGGGCAAGTCCACCCTGATCCGCGCCGTGCTCGGGCTGGTGCCGATCAGCGCTGGCTCGGTCACCCTCTTCGACCGGCCGTTGCGCCGGTTCCGGCAGTGGGCACGCATCGGGTACGTCCCGCAACGCCTGGGCGCCGGCGGCGGCGTACCGGCGACCGTCCGGGAGGTGGTGGCCTCCGGCCGGCTGGCCCGTCGGGGGGTGCTTCGTCCGCCGGGTCGAGCCGACCGGGCCGCCGTCGACGCGGCGCTGGGCGCGGTCGGGCTCGCCGACCGGGCCGGTGACCCGGTGTCCACGCTCTCCGGCGGCCAGCAGCAGCGCACCCTGATCGCCCGCGCCCTGGCCGGCCAGCCGGAGCTGCTGGTGCTCGACGAGCCCACCGCCGGGGTGGACGCGGCCAGCCAGGAGGCCTTCGCCGGCGCGCTGCGCGACTTCGTCGCCGACGGCGGAACGGTGCTGCTCGTCGCCCACGAGCTGGGCCCGCTGCGACCGGTGATCAGCCGGGCCGTCGTCGTCCACGAGGGTCGCATCGCCCACGACGGCGCGGTGCCCGACCCGGCCGGCCATCACGCGGAGCCCGACCACGACCACGTGCACCCGCACTGCTACGACGAGCCCGCCGGGCTGTGGAGCAACTGACCCATGGAACTCTTCCAGTACCCCTACATGCAGCGCGCCCTGATCGGCGCGCTGGTGATCGGCTTGGCCGCGCCGGCGCTCGGCATCTACCTGGTGCAGCGCCGGCTGGCGTTGATCGGCGATGGTGTGGGGCACGTGGCGCTGACCGGCGTCGGCGCGGGGTTGCTGCTCAACCGCTCCCCGGTGCTGGTCGCGGTGATCGCCGCCACCATCGGCGCGATCGCCATCGAGATCGTCCGGGCCCGTGGGCGTACCTCCGGTGATCTGGCTCTGGCTCTGCTCTTCTACGGCGGCATCGCGGGCGGCGTACTCCTGGTCGGCCTTTCCGACGCGACCAGCGCGAACCTCAACGCCTACCTGTTCGGGTCGCTGACCACCATCTCGCCCGCCGACCTGACGACCATCGCGGTGCTCGGCGCGGCGATCCTGGTCACGATGATCGCGCTGCGGCCGGCGCTCTTCGCGGTCAGTCACGACGAGGAGTACGCCCGGGTCTCCGGCCTGCCGGTCCGCACGCTGAACCTGCTGATCGCGGTCGCCACAGCGGTCACCGTGACCATCGCCATGCGGGCCGTCGGCGTGCTGCTGATCAGCGCGTTGATGGTGGTGCCGGTTGCCACCGCCCAGCAGGTCACCCGGGGTTTCCGCAGCACGATGGCCGCCGCGATGGCGCTCGGGCTCTTCGCCGCCGGCTCGGGTGTCTGGGTGGCGGCCACAGCGGACACCGCGCCGGGCGCCTCGGTGGTGCTGGTGGCGATCGCCTCGTTCCTGGTGGTGGCCGTGGCCGGCGCTGTCTGGCGGGTCGTGCGCCGCCGGACGACGCCAACCGCCGCGCCGACACCGGAACCTCACGAGGTCGTGCTGAGCTGAGCCTGGTCAGCGCGAGCTCAGTGGTATTGGTTACCGTTGCGGGATGACCAGCGCGACGGGCTACGACGGGTTCGACGGGGCCAGCGAGCTGCTCCGCGCCCTGTCCGCTCCCATTCGCCTGGCCATCGTCAGTGAGCTGGCCGGCGGCGAGCGGTGCGTGCACGAGTTGGTGGAGAAGCTCGGCGCGGCGCAACCACTGGTCTCCCAGCACCTGCGGGTGTTGCGCGGAGCGGGCGTGGTGCGCGGCTCCCGCCGAGGCCGGGAGATCGCCTACAGCCTGGTCGACGAGCACGTCGCGCACATCGTGGCGGACGCGGTCAGCCACGCCGGGGAGGGATCATGAGCGAGAGCAGCGCCGCCGTGCGCAACACCCGGCAGCGTTCGGCGGTGAGCGCGCTGCTGGGCGAGATGGAGGGCTTCCACAGCGCCCAGGACCTGCATGCGATGCTGCGGCAGCGCGGCGAGCGGGTCGGCCTGACCACCGTCTACCGCACCCTCCAGGGGCTCGCCGACGCCGGTGAGATCGATGTGATGCGTCCGCCGGGCGGCGAGCACCTGTACCGCCGGTGCAGCGAGGGGCACCACCACCACCTGGTCTGCCGGGTGTGCGGGCGTACGGTCGAGGTGGCCGGGCCGGCCGTGGAGAGCTGGGCCGACCGGGTCGCCGCGCAGCACGGCTACGCCGACGTCAGCCACACCCTGGAAATCTTCGGCACCTGCCCGACCTGCCCGCGCTGACCACCGGCCCGGTCGATCGCGATCCGGGCTCACTTCACGGGTGCCCCGCGAAGGCCGTTCGTGACACGCTGTCCGGCGTGAAGATCTATGCCGATCGGTTCCCGACCGCCGCCCGTCAGCTGCTCACCGACCTGCTCGTCGTCGCCTGGGTGTACGTGGCGATCCGCGGCGCGCTGTGGCTGCACGATCTGGTGCAGAAGCTCGCCGTACCCGGACAGAAGCTGGAGGGCGCGGGCAGCGGCCTCGCCGACAACCTCGCCGAAGCCGGCGGGAAGGTCGGCCGGGTGCCACTGGTCGGCGACGAGCTGACCGCTCCGTTCCGGCAGGCCGCCGACGCGGCCCGAGGGCTGGCCGACGCCGGCCGCGACCAGCAGCACCTGGTCGATCAGCTCGCCCTCGCCCTCGCCGTCGCGGTGCTGATCTTCCCGCTCGGCATCGTGCTCTTCGGTTGGTTGCCGCTGCGGCTGCGCTGGATGCGCCGAGCCGGGTCGGCCGCGAAGCTGGCCGCCGGTCCGGCCGGTCGGGACCTGCTCGCCCTGCGCGCCCTGGCCACCCAGCCGCTGGGCCAACTGACCCGGATCGGCCCGGACGTCGCTGAGGCGTGGCGGCGCGGCGACGACGCGACAGTCGACGCCCTGGCCGCTCTGGAGCTGCGCCAACTCGGTCTACGCAGCCGGGGCCGCTAAAGTCGTCGGGTGTTCTACTTCCTCGTCGTCATCGCCGTCCTGCTGCTCGGCTACGCCGCTGTCCTGGTCTCCTTCCTGCGCCGGGGCAAGAAGATTCCACCTGCGGCGTACCTGGCCCTGGCCGGGCTCAACGGTCTGATCCTGGCGGGGGTGCTGGCCTGGGCGGTCGCCCGCTGACCGAAGCCGCCGACCCGCACGGCGACCAACCCCTGCCGACCCGCACGGCGGCCAACCCCTGCCGACCCGCACCCCGGCCAACCCCTGCCGACCCACGCGGCGGCGAGGCCGTGCAGCGGGGTTTACGGCTTTGGCGGGATGCGGCGGCGGACATCCTCGGAGGTGGACGGACCGGGCGACCAGCGGGCCACCCAGGGCAGCTCCTCGGACGGGGTGAGCACGCCCTCCTCCAGGCTCGCGTAGCGGCCGGCGAGGATGCGCTTCGCGGCAGCGGTGTCGACCGAGTCGGTGTTGTCCCAGAGGCCGGCGAACAGGGCGTCCACCCGCACCCGCGCCTGCCGGCAGAACAGGTCGGCCAGCTCGACGTTCTCCGGGCGGGTGTCCCGTTCGGCGGAGGCCCTGACGCAGACCGCGGACATCGCGAACAACTCGGCGCCGATGTCCACCACCCGGCCGAGGAACGCCTGCTTACGCTCCATCTTTCCCTGCCAGCGGGACATCGCGTAGAACGTCGACCGGGCCAGCTTGCGCGACGAACGCTCCACCTGACGCAGGTGCGCGGCGAGCGGGCCGAACTCGGCATACGCCGAAGGGCTCTGCCCCCGACCGACGGCGAGCGTGGGCAGCCACTTCGCGTAGAAGGCGCCCGCTCGCGCGCCGGCTCGGGCCTTGCGGCCAAGCCCCGCGTCCGGGTCGATGATGTCGCCGGCCACCGACAGGTGGGCGTCGACCGCCTCCCGCGCGATCAGCAGGTGCATGATCTCGGTGGAACCCTCGAAGATCCGGTTGATCCGCAGGTCGCGCAGCATCTGCTCGACGGCGGCCGGACGTTCGCCGCGGGCGGCCAGTGAGTCGGCCGTCTCGTAGCCGCGCCCGCCCCGGATCTGGATCAGCTCGTCGGCGATCTTCCAGGCCATCTCGCTGGCGTACAGCTTGACCAGTGCCGCCTCGATCCGGATGTCGTTGCGGTCGTCGTCGGCGAGCAGGCAGCAGAGGTCGAGCATCGTCTCCATGCCGTACGTGGTGGCGGCGATGAACGAGAGTTTCTGCGCGACCGCCTCGTGCTCGCCCACCGGCCGTCCCCACTGGACCCGGTCGGCGGCCCACCCTCGGGCCACGTTCAACGCCCACTTGCCGGCACCCACGCACATGGCCGGCAGTGAGAGCCGGCCGGTGTTCAGAGTGGTCAGGGCGATCTTCAGCCCCTTGCCCTCTCCGCCGATGACGTTCTCGGCGGGGACGATCACGTCATGGAACCGGGTCAGGCTGTTCTCCAGCCCGCGCAGGCCGATGAACTCGTTGCGCCGCTCGACGGTGATGCCGGGGCTGTCGCCGTCCACCACGAACGCGGTGATGCCGCCCCGACGTCCCTGCGTGGCCGGCACCCGGGCCATCACCACCAGCAGGGTGGCCACGATGCCGTTGGTGGCCCAGAGCTTCACCCCGTTGAGCCGGTAGCCGGTGCCGTCCTCGGTCGGCTCCGCGATGGTGGCCAGCCGGGCCGGGTCGGAGCCGACGTCCGGCTCGGTGAGCAGGAACGCGGACACCTCACCGGCGGCGAGCCGGGGCAGGAAGCGTTGCTTCTGCTCGGGGGTGCCGAACATCTTCAGCGGCTGCGGCACCCCGATCGACTGGTGCGCCGAGAGCAGCGCGCCGATGGCCGGGCTGACCGAGCCGGCCAGCATGAGCGCTCGGCAGTAGTGCAGGTTGCTCAGCCCGAGCCCGCCGTACTTCCGGTCGATCTTCATGCCGAACGCGCCGAGGTCGGCCAGGCCGTGGAACACCGAGTCGGGTATGGACGCGTCCCGCTCGATGGCCTCACCATCCACCTCGGAGGTCAGGAAGGCGCGGAACCGGCCAAGGAACTCCTCCGCGCGAGCCACGTCGTCCGGGTCGGATCGGGGCCACGGGTCGATCAGGTCGAGCCGGAACCGGCCGAGGAACAGCTCCTTGCCGAAGCTGGGCCGGTCCCAGGTGGATTCGCGGGCGGCCTCGGCGACTTGCCGGGCTTCCTTCTCGGTGACCTGCCCGGCTTCGGCGGGCAGCGGCGCGGCGGCACCGGCCGTGGATTCGGAGTCGGGGCCGTCCGGTGCCGGTCGGCCGTTCTGCGTCGTGGTCACGGCTGCCCCCTCGAAGCTCGATGCGGCTACCGTCACGCTACCCCCGGTTGTTACCCAGGGGTAGCGCTGCGTGAAGATCGACGCGGTCAGCGTTCCTCGATGGTGTCCGGGTCGTCGTCATCGTCGTCGATGTCGTCCTCACCCCAGCTGCGCCGGGCGAACGGCAGCACCATCCAGAAGGTGAGGAACCAGAGCCCGGTCAGGGCGCTGAGCAGGAAGGCGATCGGCCGGTCCAGCACGAAGTCGGTGATCAGCAGGACCGCGCTGACCATTGCGATCAGCATGAAGGCGAGGCCGCCGGTCGCCATCCGGTGCGCGAAACGGACCAGTTCCGGTTTGCGCCCCTGCCGGAACAGCGCCCGGTGGAACGCCACCGGCGAGATGATCATCGCGGTGGCGGCGGCCGCCGCGAGCAACGCCACGATGTAGACGTCGCGCTGGAACTCGCTGGTCTCGTTGAACCCGTTACTGAACGGCAGGGTGAGCAGGAAGGCGAAGAGGATCTGCACGCCGGTCTGGGCGACCCGCAACTCCTGCAGCAGGTCGGCGAAGTTGCGCTGCCAGCGCTGCTTCTCGGTCTCCTTCGACACGCGCTACCTCCGGTGAGACGCTACTGCCGGCGGTCCCGCCCGCCGGCAGCAACGCCAATGCCCCACCCGGCCGAGCGCGAAACAAGTTCACGACACCTGCCGTTCATCTCGGCGACGCGCGTCGGCCGCCCGGCGGCGTCAGGACCCGCGTCGGATCCGGCCCGCGTACCGCGCTTCCAGCTCGTTGTTGTGCGCGTCGCCGTCCGGGATGTTCGCCGACAGGTAGACCGGGGGTCGCTCCCCCGCCGCCAGCAACCGCGCCACCACCTCCACTGTCACCTGCTGCGCCAGCAACGCCGCGGTGATCGAGGAGACCGCGCCGACCGCGCCACCGCCCGGCAGGGGCAGCGTCGCGTCGCCGTACGGCGCACCGTTGTCGAGCACCACGTCGGCGAGGTCGCTCAGCTTGCGCCCGGACGGGTGCCGGGAGGCCATCCGGCCGGAGTGCCGCGCCGAGGTGATCGCCACCAGCCCGTGACCGTGTTCCTTCACCAGCGTGGCGAACTCCACCATCGCGCCGTTGACGCCGGAGTTCGAGGCGAGCACGAAGACATCGGTGGGGCGCACCGGGGCCAGCTCGTAGAGGCGGTGCGCGACGGCCGGGTCCCGTTCCAGCAGCGGGCCCAGCCGGTCGGCCGGCTCGCCGCCGAGCAGCACCAGGTCGCGTAGCGCGATCCGGTTGGTAGGCACCAGACCACCCGCCCGTCCGGCGATCTCCATGGCGAGGGCCTCCGAGTGCCCGGTGCCGAACGCGTGCACCACACCGTCGGCTCGGACGGCCTCGGCGATCAGGTCGGCGGCCCGCCCCACCGCCTCCCGCTGACTGGCGGCCACCCGGCCGATCGTCTCGGTCACCACGGCCAGGTAGTCCTCGGCACTCACCGTCATACGTCCTCCGTCGTTCGATTGCGGGCCAGCAGCCCGTTGGTGTCCACTGCTGCTCAGGCCGTCCCGCCGGCTCGGGCCAGGATCGCCTCGGCGAGCGGGGCCGGTGCCGCGTCCGGGATCCAGTGACTCACCCCGGGCAGCTGCACGAAGCGGTAGTCGCCGGTGACGTTCTGCGCGCACACCTCGGCGGCGGTCCGGCCGATGGCGACGTCCCGGTCACTCCAGACGTACGTGGTGGGCACCGCGACCGGGCCGACGCCGGCCAGGTCGGCGCGGGACATCGCCCGGTACCAGTTCAGCGCGGCCGTCAGCGCACCCGGCTCACGCATCGGGTCGGCGTACCGGTTCACCCGGGACGTGTCGCCCACCCCGCCGAGCATCTTGCGCAGCGCGGTGGCGTGCCACGCCAGCAGGACCTTCTCCGCTTTTTCGGGCTTGCGGAACAGGGCGATGTACGACGAGCGGGCCTTCTGTTGGGCGTCGTTGCTCAGGGCGTGCGCCATGGCCGCCGGATGGGGTACGGACACGGCGGTCAGCGTGTGGACCCGCTCGGGGTGCCCGGCGGCAACCGCCCAGGCCACTATCGCGCCCCAGTCGTGGCCGACCAGGTGCACGGCGTCCAGCCCGAGCGCGTCGAGCACCGCCACCACGTCGGTGACGAGTTCGGGAATCCGGTAGTCGGCCACCACCGTGGGCCGGGCACCGGGTGAGTAACCGCGCTGGTCCAGCGCGTACGTGCGCAGCCCGCCCGCGTGCAGCGCCGGCACCACGTCGTCCCACTCGCCGCTGTGCTGGGGGAAACCGTGCAGCAGCAGGACGGGTACGCCGTCCGTCGGACCGCCGACGGTCACCTCGAACGTGAAGCCTCGCGCATCAACCCGCATGATCGGAAGCGTACCCAGACGGCGGTCGGCCGCTCGCTCCCGCAGGTCAGGCGGATGCCCTGCTGGGCCCGCGCCCCTGGTCGGTGTTAGCGTCAGCGAGACAACTTCATATCCGACAGGGGAGCGCACAGCGCTGAGAGTGCGGGCACGCCCGCAGACCCTCGAACCTGATCTGGGTAATGCCAGCGCAGGGAGTTCGGTCGACCTCCAGCCGCGCCGCAGTCCGGTGCCACCGGACGCGGCGTGCGTCTTCTCCTGGTTCGCACTCACGAACTGGGAGCAACACATGACATCCACCACTGACACACACCGTTGGCGCACCATCGACATCGTGGTCGCCTCGGTGATCGCGGTCGCCTTCGGCGTCATCTTCTGGGCCTGGGGCCTGGTCTGGAGCGCCACCGAGGGCGCGTTCGCCTTCTTCCCGCCGGCGCAAACGCTGCTCTACGGCGTCTGGCTGATGCCGGCGGTGATCGGTGGGCTGGTCATCCGCAAGCCCGGCGCCGCGCTCTACTGCGAGACCGTGGCCGCGGTCCTGTCCGCGCTGCTGGGCAGCCAGTGGGCCGGCACTGTCATTCCGCAGGGCATCGTGCAGGGCATCGGCGCCGAGCTGGCCTTCGCCGCCTTCCGGTACCGGTCGTTCCGCCTGCCGACCGCGGTGTTCGCGGGCGCGCTGACCGGCCTCAGCGCCGCGCTGTTCGACTTCTTCGTCTGGAACGTCGACTACGCGCTGACCGACTACCGCATCCCGTACGCGCTGCTCACCATCGTCAGCGCCACAGTGATCGCCGGCCTGGGCGGTTGGCTGCTGACGAACGCCCTGGCCAACACCGGCGTCCTGGACCGCTTCCCGGCAGGCCGGAACCGAGCCCTGATCTAACCCCCACCAACTCGCGTCGATCATGAGGTTGACGGGCGGATGGATCTCCACAACCACCGTCAACCTCATGATCGACCGTGCAGGGTGAGGTGGGGCGGGGCGCGGCTGGGAGGGGGTCGTTTGGTGGGCGGGGTACTGCTGCGGGGGTTCGGGTGGCGGCACGCTGGGCGGCGGGCCTGGGCTCTGCGCGGGGTTGATCTGCGGGTTGAGGCTGGGGAACGGGTTCTGCTTCTTGGGCCGTCCGGGGCTGGCAAGAGCACACTGCTCAGCGCTCTGGCGGGGCTGCTCCCGGAGGACTCCGGCGAGCAGGAGGGCACCGTCGAGATCGACGGGCTCGACCCCCGCAAGGGGCGGGAACGGGTCGGCATCGTCTTCCAGGACCCGGAGACCCAACTGGTCATGGCACGCTGCGGCGACGACGTCGCGTTCGGGCTGGAGAACCGGGGAGTACCGGCCGACGAGATCTGGCCCCGGGTGGACGAGGCGCTGCGCCGGGTCGGCTTCCCGTACTCCCGGGACCGCCACACCGCCGCGCTCTCCGGCGGTGAGCAGCAACGGCTCGCCCTGGCCGGCGCGCTGGCCCTGCGCCCCGCCCTGCTGCTGCTCGACGAGCCGACGGCCAACCTCGACCCGACCGGGGCCGAACTGGTCCGGCACGCGGTGGCCGGCGCGCTGGACGCCGACACCACGCTGATCCTGGTCGAGCACCGGGTCGCCGAGGCACTGCCGCTTGTCGACCGGGTGGTCGTCCTGGAACCGGGTGGCGGCGTCCGCGCGGACGGCCCGCCCGAGGCGGTCTTCGCCGCCCACGGCGCCGCCCTGGCCGCCGAGGGGGTCTGGGTGCCCGGTCACCCCATCGCGCCCCGACCGGCCACCGCCAGCCCCGGGGAGCTGTTGCTCACCGCCGACCGGCTCGGCCTGCCGCCCCGGCTGGGCCCCACCGACCTGGCGGTACGCGCCGGTGAAGCACTCGCCGTACGCGGACCGAACGGTGCCGGCAAGTCCACCCTGGCGTTGCTGCTCGGCGGTCTGCTCAGGCCGGGCAACGGGCAGGTCACCGCGACCGCCGAGTTGGCCGGCGCGGACCACCGCACTCCCCCGCACCGGTGGCGGGCACCCGCGCTGGCCCGACGCATCGGGTCGGTCTTCCAGGACCCGGAGCACCAGTTCGTCACCAGCACCGTCTTCGACGAGCTGGCGCTGGGCCCGCGCCGCACCGGTCAACCCGAGGCTGCCGTCAAGGCAACCGTAGCCGGGCTGCTGGAACGGCTACGGCTGGCCCGACTCGCCGCCGCCAACCCGTACACCCTCTCCGGTGGCGAGGCGCGGCGGCTGAGCGTGGCGACCGCCCTCGCCACCGCGCCACGCCTGCTGATCTGCGACGAACCCACCTTCGGTCAGGACCGGCGGACCTGGCGGGAGCTGGTCGACCTCTTCGCCGACCTGCGCGACGCCGGGCACGCCGTGGTCACCGTCACCCACGACGCGGACTTCGTCACCGCGCTCGCCGACCGCACCGTCACCCTGCACCGAACCCCGGACGACCACCGATGATCAGCATCGAGCCGGTCGCCGCGCCGGACGCCCCGTTGGCCCGCCGCAACCCGGTGGCGAAGGTCGCCGCCGCACTCGTCTTCTCGTTCACCCTGCTGGCGACCCTGGACCCGGTGGCCCCGGCAATCGCCATCGCCCTCGAACTGGCCGTCCTGCCGCTGTTCGGCATCCGCTACCGGGTGCTGGCCCGGCGGGCCTGGCCACTGCTGCTCAGTGCCGCCGGCATCCTGGTCACCCTCGTGCTGTTCGCCGCCGACCGGTCCGGCCGGGTCCTGCTGGACGTGGGACCGGTGCTGGTGAGCACCGGCGTCCTGCTCACCGCGCTCGGCCTGGTACTGCGGGTGTTCGCGGTGGCCCTGCCCGGTGTGATCGTCTTCGCGACCACCGACCCCACCGACCTGGCCGACGCGTTGATCCAGAACGCGAAGGCACCGGCCCGGTTCGCCATCGGTGCGTTGGCCGCGTTCCGACTGGTACCGCTGCTCGGTCAGGAGTGGCAGATGATCAGCATGGCTCGACGCGCCCGGGGCGTCGACGCGGGACGCAATCCGGTGGCGAAGCTGCGACTCTTCGCCTCCACCGCGTTCGCGCTGCTGGTCGGGGCCATCCGCCGAGGCACCCGACTGGCGGTGGCGATGGACGCCCGCGGATTCGACGCCGGCACCCCGCGTACGGTCGCCCGGCGGCAGCGCTTCACGGCGGCCGACGGGCTGCTGGTCGCCGGTGCAGCGGCGCTGGCCGGGGCGGCGCTGACGGTCAGCGTGCTGCTCGGCACGTTCCGCCCGCTGCTCGGCTGAGGGCGGCTACGCAGTCACCTGTTCGCGTTCCTGCCGTGATCGGGACTCCCGACGTTCCGCTGGCCGCAGCAGATTGACCCGGACGCCTCCCGCGAACGCGACTGGAGCAGCACATGGGACACGGACCGGCACCCCGCGATGACCACGACCAGACGGCCGTCACCGACGGACTCCCGGCGCTGGACCGCTCCGCCCCGGTCGCCGAGCACTGCCGCGCGTACGGGTCGGGCTGCTACGCCTGGGCGCTGAACCGGTGATCGTCGGGCTGAGCCTGGGCCACCGGACCGTACGGGAGGCCGAGCACTGGCTGGCCGAGCACGTACCCCCGCTCGACCTGCCCGACCTGGTGGCCTGCACCCACCTGTCCTGGGCACCGCATCCACACGTGGCCCTGAGCCTGGGCAGCGACCTGTCCGACGACCGGCTGGCCGGGCTGCCGGCGAGCCCCGCCGAGCTGAGACAGGCCGCCGACCATGCGGCCATGGAGCACGCCACCCGCCGTTCGGGTCGGGCGGTGCGCTATCCCGGGGTCGACCGTCTGGTCGGGACGCTGACCGTCGCCGAGCTGCTCGACGCCAGCGCCATCCAGCGGTGATCGTGTTGGGCGCGCCGCCGGCCGGACGGGAGACCGTGGTGCACACCCGGGACTTCGTCCGGCCGCAGTGGCAGGCCGGCGAGCTGATGCTGGTGGCCACGCCGTACCGGGCCGCCGGCATCGCCCCGTGCGAGGTGCCGGACCCGACGCCCTGCCGCGCCGGGCAGCACTGACCGGACGTTCAGTCGAGCTGCCGGATCTCGACGTCGCGGAAGGCCACCTCGTACGGCGGCTCTGCGGGCTCGTCCCGGGCCGGGTCGCGGAAGATGCCGAGCACCACCCGGCCCGGCACCGGGGCGCCGTCCCGGGCCGCGCCGATCTCCACACCTTCCCGGAGGAACCGCAACTGCCCGCCCCTGGCGACGATGCCCACCTGGATCGTCCGGCCCAGTGCCAGCTGCCCAGCCGGGTAGGGGAAGGTGCCCGCCGGGGTGACCGCGTTCGGGCTGTCCACTCCGTGCGCCACGAGGTGATATCCGTCCGGGCAGACCCGCAGCGCGTGCCCACCCGTCAGGTCGGTGAAGCGGAACCAGATGCCGGCGCAACTGCCGGGCCGCCGCAACGCCACGTCCACCTCGACCTGAAAGTCGGCGAAGGACTGCTGCGGCCCCAGGCAGCGGTACGGACCCTCGGACCGTTTCGTCACCACGTACGCCCCGTCGAACGCGCAGCTGACCCGGTTCTTCTCGTCGGTGCGGGTCCGCCAGTAGTTGGTGACGGTGAGCGGATCCCGGATCACCACCGACGGCAGTGCCGGCGTCGCGCCGGACGGCTCGACGGACGGCTCGACGGACGGCGTCGGGGCGAGGCCGAGCGGCTCGCCCGGGCCTCCCCGCAGCACCCCGGTCAGCACGCCGACGCCGGCCAGCGCGGCGACCAGCGCCAGGGCGGAGAGCACCGTGGCGGCGACGAACGGCCACCGCCGGGGAGTCGGTGCGGGCGGGCTCATCGCGGGCGCGGAGGTCGCGGGCGGGGGCGCGGAGGCGGGTAGGGCGTCCGCCGGCCTCGCGACGGAGGTCGGCCTCGGCGTCGGGGTGGCGGACGAGACACCCCACCGGGTGGTGGCGTCGTCGTCCGCAGGCGGCGTGGCAGGGGCACCGGACGCGACCACGGACCCGTGGGTGGTGTGCCGCCGACCGGCGAGCTCGGTCTCGAGGAGGGGACGCTGGTCGGTCGCCGCCTGCGCCTGCTCGACGGCGGCGAGCAGCGCGGACCGGTCGGCCGTCACTTCGGCGGAGCCGGTCTCCGGCCGCGGAGCGACCGTCAGCAACCGGTCCAGCAACTCCCGCGCACCGGGCCGGCTCGCCGGATCCTTCGCCAGCGCCTGCTCCACCAGTGTGCGCAACGGGCCGGTCAACCCGTCCAGGCCCGGCTCCTGGGTGAGGATACGCACCGCGGTGGCCTGCGGCGTGTCCGCTGCGAACGGGGTCCGACCCGTACCGGCGAACGCGACGACCGCGCCCCAGGCGAACACGTCGGCCGCGGCGGTCAGCGTCCCACTGCCGGCCGGCTCGAACCGCTCCGGCGCCATGTACGCGACCGTCCCGACCACCTGGTCGGTCCGGGTGACGGCGCTGCCCTCAACCGCCCGGGCGATGCCAAAGTCGATCACCTTCGGGCTGCCCGGCGGCAGCAGCACATTGCTCGGCTTGAGGTCGCGGTGGATCACGCCGGCACCATGGATGGCGGTCAGCGCCGTCGCCACGCTGATCGCCAGGCCGTGCAGGTTGCCAGCGGTCAGCGGCCCCCGCTCCGCCACGACGGCAGCCAGGCTCGGTCCGTCGACGTATTCGACGACGAGGTAGGGCGGCTCATGATCGGGGTCCGCGTCGAGCACCTCGGCGGTGCAGAAGGGCGGAACCTGCCGGGCCCGCTTCACCTCGCCCCGGAAGCGCCGCCGGAACTCGGCGTCGTCGGAGCGGTCGGTGCGGATCACCTTGACCGCCACCCGTCGGCCACCCGGCTGCTCCGCCAGAAAGACGGTGCCCATCCCACCTTCGCCGAGCCGGCCGAGAAGCCGGCACGTCCCGAGGTGCCGGGGATCGCCAGGGCGCAGCGGCTGGAAGTCTTCGGTGGTATCGCCCGTCATCCCGTCCCACTTCCGTGCCTCACGCCCGGTCCGCGCCGGGAGCCGGCACAGTATCGCACCCGTCCCGCTCCTCCCGGGACCGCGGCGGAACCAACCACTGCCCATCGGCGGCGTCCACCGACCTTCCACCCTGGACGGTGAGGTGCGCCCCGTCGGAGGCGACGTCGCGGCCGGCAATCCGTAGGGCCCCCGTCGGCGCCTCCCCGCCAGTGTCCACGGCCACCCCCTGCCGGACCAGCGCGCGAACCGCCGCGTTGGCCCGCCGGGCCCCGCCGCCGGAACCGACCGACTCCACCACCAGTGGCACCCCCGCGCCCGCCGCGAGCTGGGCGGCCACCCGCAGCGCGGCCGGCCCGTCGGCGCCGTCCGCGGCGACCGCCACGGCGGGCCAGGGGCGGGCCGGCAACCGGTGCGCCGTGACCCACACCGCGTCGGGCACGTCCACGTCGGCGGGCTGGGTGGACAGCACCACGGCCGGCTGCGCCGTCGCCACCTCGCCCGCCAGCTCACCTCGGGGGTCGGTCGCATACCGCACCAGCACCGGCGCGCCGAGACCCGCGCTGCGGACCGACTCGGCCAACCGGGCCAGCTCCCCCATCGCGGCGGTCATCCCCGCCAGCTCCGTGTGCAGGCCCGCACCGACCTCCACGGCGGCTACCGGGTACGGCAGCAGGCGGTTCAGCACCACCTCGGCGGGTCTTCGGGATCCGGCCAGGTCGACCGCGAGCGCGGTCAGTTCGGCCGCCCGCTCACCCTCCGGCACGACCACCAGCACCCGGTGGGTGTCGGGCCCACCGAGCGCGGCCCGCTGTGCCTGGGCGATGTCCCGGTCCACCAGGCGACGGGGATAGATCACATTGAGCAGTGGCCCGGCCATCACGGTGGTGACCAGCGCCATGACCACCATCAGCGAGAACAACTCAGGGTTGAGGATGCCGAGCTGCAGACCCACGGTGAGGATGACGATCTCGGTGAGGCCACGGGTGTTCATCAGGGCCGCGAGCGCCCCCGCCGGCCGTCGGGCGACCCGCTGCGAGCGGGCGCCGAGGTACGCGCCGACGAACTTGCCGCCGATCGCCGTGACGAGGATGAGGGCGAGGTCCACCACACCGGAGAGACCGATCCGGGACAGGTCGACCTGGAGCCCGGCGATCACGAAGAAGACCGGGAGCAGAAGCAGCACGGAGACCTGCTCCAGGCGCTCCAGGATCTCCTCCCGCAGCGCCGAACCGTCCACCCGCGGCATGATCGCGCCGAAGACGAAGGCACCGAAGATGGCGTGCAGGCCGAGCAGCTCCGTGGTGTAGCAGGACAGCAGCAGGCCGACCAGGATGAAACCGAGCACGTCCGGGGTGAGTCGGCCGGCACGTGCCCGGACGACCGTCAACCGGCGCAGCATCGGCCGCACCCAGCCGAACATCACCAGCAGGTACGGTGCCACGAGCAGCACCTGCCACGGGAATCCGGCCTCCGCACCGCCCACCGCGACGACCCCGGCCAGCAGGCACCAGGCGACCACGTCGTCGACGGCGGCGCTCGCAAGCGCCAGCCCGCCCAACTCCGTCCGGACCATCCTCCGATCGGCGAGGATCCGCGCCAGCACCGGAAAGGCGGTGACCGCCATCGCGGCGCCGAGGAACAACGCGAACGGCACCACCCGGTCGACGTCGTGCCGCCCCGCCAACCACCCGGCCAGACCGACGCCGAGGCCAAGTGGCACGACGATCGATCCCAGCGAGACCGCGGCCGCCGCCCGCAGCCGGCCCCGCACCAGGGACTGGTCCAGCTCGTAGCCGATGATGAACATGAACAGCACGAGACCGACGTTCGCGAGCCCGGACAGGGCGGGCCGGATCTCGGTGGGGAACAGCCGCCCGCTCAGCTCGGCACCGAAGATGGTCGGACCGAGCAGCACACCGGCCACGATCTCGCCCACCACCGGCGGCTGCCCGAGGCGCTTCGCCGCCGCCCCGAGCAGGCGGGCGAGCGCAATCACGACGGCCAGGGCGAGCAGGAGTTGGCCCACCGCGTGCGCGGTCACGCCTCGTTCTCCGCGGCGATCCCGTCGAGCCGGGCCGCGACCTGCGCCGCGGTGGGACGGTCGCCCGCGGGCGCCAGGCAGTCCGCCACCAGCCCGCGCAGCGCGTCCGGCAGGTCGGGGTCGACGCGGGGCGGCCGCGCGAGCACCGCCCGCAGGGCGAGCAGCGCGTTTCCCGGGGGCAACTCGCCGTGGACGCCGCTGCCGGCGAGCACCCGGTGCACGGTCGCGCCGAGGGACCAGACGTCACCGTCGGGTCCGGCGGGGTCGCCGAGGAGCACCGCCGGGTCGACGTACTCGACCGAGTCGGCCGACCCCATCCCGGTGATGGTGGCGCCCTCGGTGAAGATCTGCGAGAGGCCGAGGTCGGCCAGCCGACCGCCACCGTCGCGCAGGAGCACGTTCCCCGGCTTGATGTCGCGATGCGCGATGCCCGCAGCGTGCAGGGCCGACAGCGCCCGGGCCGCGTCGGCGAGCGCCCGCAGCGCGGTCGACCGGTCGACCGGTACGGCGGGCTGGGCTAGCGAGCCGTCCGGCAGGTATTCGGTCGAGTAGTAGAAGAAGCCGTCGTGCTGACCTGCGTCGTACAGGTCGACCAGGTACGGGGACCTGACCGCGGCGAACGCGGCGAGCTCTCGGGTCGCCCGCCGGAACGCCGTCTCCTCGGACTCGGCGTGCAGCACCTTGACGGCGACCAGGTCGGCCGGGATCGGGAGCCGGGCCGGCCGGTTCGCCAGGTAGAAGGTCCCGTGGTTACCTGAGCCGAGCGGGCGGATGAAGGTGTAGTCGGCGATGCCGCGCACGGGCTTCCTCAGGGGTTCCGGTGGGATTCGTACCGCAGCCACCGTGCGGCGAACTCGATCTGGGTGCCGGGCCGGATCACGACCGGCTCGCCGGCGGGCACCCGCCGGGTGTCGGCGTCCGCTGCCTCGCGCAGCATGGTGCCGTTGGCAGAGCCTAGGTCCACCACCGCCACCTGCCAGCCGCGCAGCTGGATCCGCAACTGCAGGCGGGAGACTCCGGAGATCTCGCCGGTGAGCCGGACCTGCCGCGCCCGCCGGGCCCGGACGTCCGGATGCTGCTCCGGACGGCGCCCGACGACATAGTCCGTGTCCAGCCGGAAGGTGACCCCATCGTCGGTGATCAGCACGCCGAGTGGCGGCCGCGGCGCCAGCCGGGTGGCGAGCGTCTGCTGATGCATGGCGATGCCGCAGCGTTGGCAGTAGCGCAGCCCGGGGTCGTTGAAGTGGCCGTTCCGGCAGTCCACGCCCTCGACCATCGCCGGCAGCACGACCGTCGGCTCACCGGCCGTCGTCGCGACCACCTCGGTGGCGCCGGCGACGAGCAGCACCGCGGTGAACGGCACGGCCGGGTCCGGCTTCCGGCCGCTCACCCGAGCCGCCCGCCGAAGAAGCGCCAGCGCAGGAACGGCACCCGCATCGGGCCGTTGGCGACCAGCCAGACCGCCAGCCAGACCGCCAAGAAGTGCAGCAGGAACGCACCGAGCGGAGGTGGCCCGGCGAGCCCCGGCAGCGCGTGGTGGTCGAGCAGCAGCCAGATCAGCGCCGCCTCGGGCACCGCCGTGCCCAGACCGAACAGCAGCGGCCAGTCCTTCTCCCAGCGGAACTGCATGAGCAGGTGGTAGACCAGCTCCCAGCCGACGCCGAGGACGGCGACGGCGACCAGCACCCCGAAGGTGTCCCGGTAGCCGACACCGGAGGGCAGCAGCGGGGTCACGATCGCGGTCACGAGTGAGCCGACGACCGCCAGGAGCACGAGCCGGGTCTGGATCCGTCCGGCGAGGGTGGGCACCATCGTCTCAGCCCTTCTGACCGGCAGGCCGGCCACGCATCCACCGCACCCACTCCATGGTGGAGCGCACCGGCCCGAGGCGGGCGCCGAAGCCTCGACGCGCCAGGTCGTCGGCGATCTCCTGGGCTGCGATCTGCAACCCCAGGAAGGTGTCCACGCCGGGGAAGTAGCCGCCGAGGGTAGCCGTGCCCGAGGCGTAGAGGGCACCGTCGCCGCTCGCTGTCCCGCGTACCTCGAAGTGCCGCTCCACGTCGAGGCGGCCGACCGGGTTGCGGCCGGCGCCGCCATGTTCGAGCAGGTCCGCGATGACTCGGTGCTCGGCGATGTCGGCCTCCAAGCCGGTGCAGTCGATGACGTAGTCCGCGAGCAGCGTCCTCGTGCCGGCGTCGCCGGTGACCCGGCTGGCGATCCGGCCGTCGGCGGTCGGTTCCACCTGGTCGACCGTGCCCTGCCAGGTGCGGTACCAGCCGCCCTTCCGGCCGGCGCGCATCTGTTCCTGCCAGCGGCGGCGCCTCGGCGTGTTGGTGCCGCCCATCGCGGCGTACGCGGCGGCCCGGTCCGCGCCCTCGAGGCGGCGCATCCGGGCCTTGAGCTGGCCGCCCCACACCGACTTGGGATAGTTGAACCCCTGGTACGCCCATCCGTCGCCGCCCCGGCGGCGCAGCCACGGGTGCGGCCCGTGCGCGCCGCTGACATAGGTGCGGAACAGGTGCTCGATCTCGGTACCCAGACCGTGCCGTTCCCGGTCGTCCATCAGGCGCTGCAGCACCCGGGACGCGACGATGCCGCCGCCCCGGACCAGCACGGTGCCCGGCCGGTTCTTGAGCACCTCGTACACGTGCTCGTGCGGCTCGTAGGCGTTGACCACGTGCTCGAAATCCTGGTGGGTCTCGCGGAACTGCTGCAGGTCCGGCAGGAAACGCAGGCCGGGATAGCCGACCGCGAGGTGCACGAATCGGGACCGGTAGGCAACCCGCCGGGTCGACGAGCTGCCGGCCGGCGGAGTGAGGATGGTGAAGTAGCCGCCCCCGGCACGCCGCCGGACCATCCGCACCACGCCGTCGACCAGCATGTCCCGGTATCCGATCCGCTCCGCCTCCCGCTCCAGGCCGGCGAACACCTGCCCGGCCCGGGGCGTCCAGTAGTCGCTGAACAGCGGCTCACCCAGCACGTGCAGCAGCGGCCGAAGGCTGCGCTCCTGCCAGGCCTCCGCCACCGCGTACGACGGGAAGCCCCAGATGTTGTCGGGCCGGGAGGACGAGTCGGAGCGGATCCGCTCGTGGCGCGGAATCTGCGACACCCGGGTCAGATATTCGTACGTCTGCCAGGGATGGTCGATGTTGGACAGCACCCGGATCCGGTCGGCAGCCACTCCGGCGATGCGGAGGTAGTCCACAGTGACGAAGGAGCCAATCCCGCCGCCGACCGTCACGAACGGGACATCCACCACCGGTATGCCGGCGCCGGCCAGCATCTCATCGGCCCACACGTCGCTGGCCAGCAGTTCGGAGTTGAGATCTCCGGCCGCCTCATGTTGTTCCACCAGACCGCTCCCCGTTCGCGCGGCACGCCCCGCCCGTGCCACGTCGGAGAGTTTCTAGCACGGCGGCCGACGCCCCGCTGCCCCACGAATCCGGGAACGGACCCCACCGCATTCGCCCTGCTGGTCGGGGCGATCCGTCGAGGCACCCGGCTGGCCGTGGCGATGGACGCCCGCGGATTCGACGCCGGCACACCCCGTACCGTCGCCCGGCGGCCGTACTTCACCCGCGCCGACGCCCTCCTCATCGCCGGGGCGTTCGTGCTGGCCGGAGCCGCCCTGACCACAAGCATCCTCCTAGGCGCCTTCCGCCCCCTGATCAGCTGAGTCCCGCCGCTGGCCCGCCGCTGGGCCCCCGCTGGGCCAAGATCCACACAACATCAGAGATAGCGGCCTCGCTCGCCATGGAGGCCACTACATCCCTGATGTTGCTGTCACCATCCCGCGCCCAGCGCCCAGCGCCCAGCGCCCAGCGCCCCCGCCCTCGCCCTCGCCCGCCTACGCCGATCTTGCGACTTCTGTCGTTGGTTCATCCCGATATGCCGTTTATACGCGGACAGAAATTGCAAGATCGCGGGGGGCAGCGGGGCCGGGCGGGGTGGGGCGCGGCGGGGCCGGGCGGCCCGAGGCGGGCGGGGCCGGGCGGCCCGAGGCGGGCGGGGCCGGGCGGCCCGAGGCGGGCGGGACGGGCGGCCCGAGGCGGGCGGGACGGGCGGGGCGGGGTGGGCGGGACGGGCGCGGCCGGGTGGGCGGGACGGGCGGGGCGGGGTGGGCGGCTCGATCAGCTGCGGCGGAAGGCGTAGCGGCGGGCCTGGCCGGCCTGCTGGCTGCGGCCGCCGCCGGAGCGGTTGCCGCCACCCTGCGGTGGCCCTGCTGTCGGTGCCTTCGGTCGTGCGGCTGGCTTGGGCAGATCTCCCACCGTCGGCGCGTCGACCGCTGCCGGCACATCGACCGGCGGCGCCACCTCGCCCAGGCCAGATGCCGGCTCCACCAGCACCGCCGGCAGGGCCGGCTCGGCCGGCAGGGCCGGTTCCACCAGCACCGCCGGCAGGGCCGGTTCGACCGTGAGGTCCAGGTCGGGGCGGGTGGGTGGAAACGGGCCGTTGCCGGCCGCCGGGTCGACGCCGAGCGGCGTCGCTCTCGGGGTACGGGTCTTCTTCGGGTTACGCCTGGCAGGCATCCGGGCCTCCTTCAAGGCCGACCGGCACGGCCGGTCCCGCGCTGCGGCGGTCGGTCGGATCGGCTGGTGACCGCCGTTGCGCGGCGGTCGATTGGGGAAGGGACTGCTCACCGGGCCAGGCAGGGCCATCGCCACCGAACGGCGGGGAGGGAATGCGGGACGCCCGGGAGCGCACGGACCGCGACGCGGGACGGCGGGCCGGCTCGGAAGTGGGGCGTCAGTTACGCATGTTCGTACCGTAGCCACCGCCCGACCGACGCGCATCCGTTTTTACTGGCACGATCGGCAGATGCTGATCGCGTTCTCGATCACCCCGCTCGGCGGTGACGACTCCGTGGGTGACCTGGTCGCCGAGGCGGTGCGGGTGGTCCGTGCGTCCGGCCTGCCCAACCGGACCGATGCCATATTCACCACCATCGAGGGCGAGTGGGACGAGGTGATGGCGGTGGTGAAGCAGGCTGTCGACGTGGTCGCCGCGCGGGCGCCCCGGGTGAGTGTGGTGCTCAAGGCCGATGTCCGACCTGGGGTCACCGACGCGCTGACCGGGAAGATCGCCCGAATCGAAGCCCGTCTCGCCGAAGGCTGACGTGCGCGGCGCGGAATGACGACACGTTTCCCTGCGCGGGGCTCACCGACCAGCGCCGATGGCCCGAGCCGCCAGGGGCAACGTCCGCATCACGTGCAGTAACGGGACGTCGATCACTGGTCCGTATCGGCTCACATCACGGTAAGTTTCCAAGCGCTGATAGTGGTGTGACGAGAGGTGGCGGCACGAATGGCTGATCAGGCGAGGGCACAAATCGGTGTGACCGGGCTGGCGGTGATGGGTCGCAACGTGGCCCGCAACCTGGCCCGCAACGGCTTCACGGTGGCAGTCCACAACCGCTCGCCGGAGCGCACCCGCAGCCTGGTTGCCGAGCACGGCGACGAGGGCACGTTCCTGCCCGGCGAGACGATGGCCGATTTCGTGGCGTCACTGGAACGACCCCGCGCGGTCATCGTGATGGTGAAGGCCGGCGCGCCCACCGACGCGGTGATCGACGAGTTGGTGCCGCTGCTCGACGAGGGCGACATCATCGTCGACTGTGGCAACGCCCACTTCGCCGACACCCGTCGCCGCGAGGAGGCGCTGCGGGCCCAGGGGCTGCACTTCAGCGGCACCGGTGTCTCCGGCGGCGAGGAGGGCGCGCTGCGCGGGCCGAGCATCATGCCGGGCGGCTCCGCCGAGTCGTACGCGAAGCTCGGGCCGATGTTCGAGAAGATCGCCGCCCAGGTGGACGGCGTGCCGTGCTGCACGCACGTCGGGCCGGACGGCGCCGGGCACTTCGTCAAGATGGTGCACAACGGCATCGAGTACGCCGACATGCAGCTCATCGCCGAGGCGTACGACCTGCTCCGGGCCGGCCTGGACGCGACGCCCGCTGAGATCGCGGAAATCTTCCGGGAGTGGAACAACGGCGAGCTTGAGTCGTTCCTCATCGAGATCACCGCCGACGTGCTCGCGCACACCGACGCGGCGACCGGCAGGTCGTTCGTGGACATCGTGCAGGACCGGGCCGAGCAGAAGGGCACCGGTCGGTGGACCGTGCAGAGCGCCCTGGACCTGGGCATCCCGATCACCGGGATCGCCGAGGCAACCTTCGCCCGTTCGCTCTCCGGGCACGTCGACCAGCGCGAGGCGGCCCGCCGGGCGTTCCCCGACGCGGGTGAGAAGTGGCAGGTGACCGACCGGGAGACGTTCGTCGAGGACGTCCGCCGGGCACTGCTCGCCTCCAAGATCGTCGCGTACGCGCAGGGCTTCGACCACATCCGCGCGGGCAGCCAGGAGTACAACTGGGACATCGACCTTGGCGGCACCGCGACGATCTGGCGGGGCGGCTGCATCATCCGGGCCCGCTTCCTCAACCGGATCCGTGAGGCGTACGACGAGCAGCCCGACCTGCCGACGCTGCTGGTGGCGCCGTACTTCGCCGAGGCGGTCAGCGCTGGCGTGCCGAGCTGGCGGCGGGTGGTGGCCGATGCGACCCGGGCCGGTGTGCCAACGCCCGCGTTCTCGTCGTCGCTGGCGTACTTCGACGCGTTGCGCGCGGAGCGGCTGCCCGCGGCGCTGATCCAGGGTCTGCGGGACAACTTCGGCGCACACACCTACCAGCGGGTGGACCGCGAGGGCTCGTTCCACACCACCTGGGCCGCCGACCGCACCGAGTCGCCGGCGTAGCCGGCGCGAAGCCCGGTTCGCGGCGCCCTGCGCCCTGCGCCCTGCGCCCTGCAAGATCGTGCTTGATCCAGGATGTAGTGGCCTCCCTCTCCGTGGAGGCCACTACATCCATGTTCAAGCGTGATCTAGGGAGACGGCAGGTGCGAACCGGTAGCGGTCAGGCGACCGTTGCGTGCATCTCCCAGACAAGGATCTCGGCCGGTTCGTCGGCGGTCACCCGCCGGCCACCGGTCATGGTGAGCCGGGCGGCGTCGCCGCTGCCGAGCGGACCACTGCCCTCCAGGGTCACCGTGCCGTTGGGCACGTAGAGGTGCACGTAGGGCGCGTCCGGGATGGTCACCTCGTCGCCGGGGGCGAGACGGGCGGCGTGCAGGGTCGCGTACCGGTTGCGGATCCGGATCGCGGACGCGCCGTCGTAGCGGTCCATCCCGGACGCGATCGGCACCAGGCCCCCGCGGAGCAGCTCGTCCTCGATCTCGAACTGCTCATAGCCGGGGTCTACGCCCTGCTCGTCGGGGAGCACCCACATCTGCACGAAGTGCACCGGGTCGGTGTGCGGCTCCTGGTTGTTGAGCCGCCAGGCGTCGTTCTTCTCCGAGTGCAGGATGCCGGTGCCGGCGCTCATCCGCTGGGCCAGACCCGGGTAGATCACCCCGGAGTGCCCGGTGGAGTCCTGGTGCACCAGGGAACCGCGCAGCACCCAGGTCACGATCTCCATGTCCTGGTGCGGGTGGGTCTCGAAGCCGGCGCCCGGTCGGACCACGTCGTCGTTGTTGACCAGCAGCAGGCCGTGGTGGGTGTTGGCCGGGTCGTAGTGCCGGGAGAACGAGAAGGAGTGCTTGGAGTCCAGCCAGGAGATCCGGGTGGCGAATCGATCATCGGCACGACGGATGTCGACGGCGGGCGCTGGCGCGGTCACCAGGCACGCTGCCCGGCGTCGGGGGTCGACGGCGCCCAGGTCAGGGCCGGATCGCCGCTGGCCAGTTCGGCGATCTCACCGGTGCGTAGCTGGGGAGTGTGGCCGAACTCGGCACAGTGCTGCTCGGCGATCTCGGCACAGATCTCGGCTACCTGCTCGCAGATCGGGTCGCCCAGGTCGGCGGCGTTCAACGCCATGATCATCTTGAAGCGGAGATCCCGCATCTGGCCCCCAACCGCTGTCGTCCCACCACCTCCGGACCCTACCCGCCACCCTTGCGCAGGACCCCGAAACGAGCGCACCCACCCCAACCCACCACCGCGCACCCCGCCCCCGATCGAGAGCTGGCCCAGACCGGGCGGCTCACCCCAACCACACGGCCCCACCCTGCCCCGCGAGCGCGGACCGGCCCGGCGATCCCCACGGCGGTTGCGCCCCACCCCAGCCCTGCGCCCCACCCTGACCGTTGCGGCCCACCCGACCGTTGCGCCCCACCCGACCGTTGCGCCCACCCTGCCCGCCCCCGCCCCACCCCCGCCCGGACCCGCCCGGCCCGGCCCTGCCCGGCCCGGCCCGGCCCGGCCGCATGGGGCTGTCTCGCTAAGGGTGTTTCCGGCGATCTTGGTTAGTAGGTTTCAGCGGGTGGGAAGCGGTCGCTGAAGGTGATGGCGAAGGCGTTCAAC
>NZ_JBIAJD010000009.1:0-153927 GCF_042871765.1 Micromonospora sp. NPDC005553
CAGGCACCATCCACCGGCAGACCCAAGATCCCTACCAACTGACACATGTATCGGGACTTCACCACTGACAGATGTCATGGGACTGAATAGTCACGCTCGAACGGAAAGTGTCCAAGATCTGCGCATGCCGGCGACGTGAGCCGCGCTCAGCCGTGCAGGAAGCGCAGGGCGTTGGTGGACAGGAGCTTGTCGCGTTGGTCCTCGCTGAGGAAGTCGGCCGCGTGAACCACCGCGCCGGCCGGCCGTTCACCCAGCGGGTACGGGTAGTCGCTGCCGACCAGCACCCGATCCTCCCCCAGGGTGTCGACCAGCAGCCGCAGGGCGGGCGGCGCGAAGACCACCGAGTCGACGCTGAACCGGTCGAGGTAGCTGCTGGGCGGGCCGGCGGACGCGCCCCGGACCAGGTCGCCACGGCGGTGCCAGGCGTTGTCGGCGCGGCCGAGCCAGAACGGGAAACTGCCGCCGCCGTGCGCGAAACAGATCCGCAGCGTCTCGGGCACCCGGTCGAAGACACCGCCGAGGATCATCGCCAGCACCGACAGGTGCGTCTCGGCGGGCATCCCGGTGAGCCAGCGGGCCATCCAACGGTCCAGTCGTGGCCCGCCCGGCATGTCCCACGGGTGGACGAAGACGGGTGCGCCCACCTCGGCGCAGTGCTGGAGGAAGGTGACCACACCGGAGTCGTCCAGGTCCCGGTCGCCGACGTGGTTGCCGATCTCCACGCCCACGTGCCCGGCGGCGAGGCTGCGGTCCAGCTCGGCGCAGGCGGCGTCCGGGTCCTGGAGCGGCACCTGGCAGAACGGCACCAGCCGGTCACCCCCGGCCGCGGTGACCTCCAGGGTCAGGTCGTTGAAGATCCGGGCGACCTTCACCGCCTGGTCGGCCGGGCGGTCGTAGCTGAAGAAGACCGGGGTGGGCGAGACCACCTGCACGGCCACGCCGTCGTCGTCCATGTCGGCCAGTCGGCGCGACGCGTCCCAGCACTCCGCGCCGACCGGGCGGAACTCCGTCTCCCCCACCATGATCATGGCGGCGCGCTCGGAGTCGACCCGCAACCACGGCCAGTCGGACCCGCCGCACGCCGCGCCGAGGTCCGGCCAACCCTTCGGTACGACGTGCGTGTGCACGTCCACCACGCCTGCGGGCATCAGCCCTTGCCCGGGTGCAGGGTGCCGCAGTTGGCACAGGTACGCGCCGACTCGTCGGCGTAGAACGCCTGGAACACCGGCGGCAGATCGGCGGCGATGTCGCGGACCTGCAACTCGACCTCGTGCACCTTGTCGCCGCACTCCGGGCAGTACCACTGGAACGTCTCCAGGGTGCCCTCCTCACGGACCCGCTCCACGACCATGCCGATCGAGCCGGCTTCCGGCCGCTGCGGCGAATGCGGGGTGTTTCGCGGCAACATCCACATCTGCCCCTCGCGCACGTGCACGGTGCGCGGCCCTTCCGGGGTGATCAGGTTGATGTGCATGTTGCCCTTGACCTGGTAGAAGAACTCCTCGTACGGGTCCACGTGGAAATCGGTGCGCTGGTTGGGCCCACCCACCACCATCACGATGAAGTCGTCCCCGCCGGGGAACATCTCCTTGTTGCCCACCGGGGGCTTCAACAGGTGCTGGTTGTCGGCGATCCAGCCCGGAAAGCTGAACGGCTCGGCGATCTCACTCACGACTGACCTCCCGAGGGAAGAAGGGCCACGGCCTGGATTTCGATCAGCAGGTGCGGGTGCGGCAACTGGTGTACCGCCACCGTCGTACGGGTCGGTCCGGAGGCGTCGAAGAACTCGGCCCACACCTCGTTGTAACCACCGAAGTCGTTCATGTTGACCAGATAAGAGGTCACCTGGACGAGGTCGTCGAGGTCCGCGCCGACCGAACGCAGCAGATCCCGCACGTTCTCGATGACGGCCCGCGTCTGCACCCGGATGTCGAGGTTGGTGGTGCCGAACCCGTCCACCTCGACGCCGGCGAAGGTGTTGTCCGCGCGCCGCGACGACGTACCGGAGACGAAGACGAAGCCACCGGCGACCTTGACGTGCGGAAAAGCCCCCCGCGGGACGGCGTTCCCGGCCACCACCCGGGCGGTCACGACGACGCCCGCAGCGAGGCCGTGCCGAGCTTCTCGACGACGGCGCGGACGTGGGCGCCGGGACGCAACGGAACAGCGGCGGTGGCGGCACCGGCCAGGAAGACCCAGCCGGACTCCAGCCGCACCCCGTGCCGGCCCGCCAACCGGATGCCCTCGTCGAGCGCCCGGCGCGGATCACCGAGGATCGCCGCCGTCGAACCGACCTGCGCCACCCGCCCGTCGACCTCCAGCAGCACGCCCAGGTTGTCCAGCCCCGCCGGCACCGGCGACCACGGCCCGACCACGAAGGCGGCGGCCGAGGTGTTGTCAGCGACCACGTCGGGCAACGAGAAACGGAAGTCCGCGTACCGGGAGTCGATCAATTCGATGGCCGGGGCTACCGCGCGGACCGCCGTGGCGAAGTCGCCGACCGGCTCGCCCGGCTCGGGCAGCCGGTCCAGCAGGAAGGCCACCTCCGGCTCGACCCGGGGATGGATGTACGCGGCCGGGTCCACGGCACCGCCGTCGGGCACCCGCATCGCGTTGGTGAGCCGCCCCCAGATCACCTCGTCCACGCCGACCTGGGCCATCTTCGCCCTGCTGGTCAGCCCCATCTTCAACCCGACCAACCGCTCACCGGCGTTCAGCCGGCGTTGCAGCAACGCGGCCTGCACGGCATACGCGGTGTCCACGTCGAGGCCGGTCTCGGCGGCGAGTTGCGGGATGGCGGTGGCCGTGTCAGCCGCCGTGCCCAGCTTCTCGGCGATCCCGACGATGTCCACGCCGATCATGCTGTGCCACCTTCCGTTCGCGACTGCTCCTTGTCGGACAGGTCGAGGGCCACGTCCACGATCATGTCCTCCTGGCCGCCGACCATCCGGCGGCGGCCCAGCTCGACCAGGATCGACCGGACGTCCACGCCGTACTTCGCGGAGGCCCGCTCGGCGTGCCGCAGGAAGCTGGAGTAGACACCCGCGTACCCCAGGGAGAGCGTCTCCCGGTCCACCTGGACTGGCCGGTCCTGCAACGGGCGGACGATGTCGTCGGCCGCGTCCATCAGCGCGAACACGTCACAGCCGTGCTTCCAGCCGTGCAGCTCGGCGACCGCGACGAAGACCTCCAGCGGCGCGTTGCCGGCGCCCGCGCCCATGCCGGCGAGGGAGGCGTCCACCCGGACCGTCCGACCGTGCACCGCGTCGGGGCCGACCGGCGCGGACCCGGTGACCCGACCGTGCTCGACGGCGAGCACGCTGTTGGCCACCCCGAGTGACAGGTTGTGGTGCGCGTGGATGCCGATCTGCGTCTCCGGGGCGAGGACCTGCCGGTACGCGTCGACCCGCTGCGCCACGTCGGACATCAGCAGCCGACCGCCGGAGTCGGTGACGTAGACGCAGTGCGCCCCGTACGACTCCATCAGCTTGGCCTGCCCGGCCAACCCGGCCGCATCGTTCATGTGCGACATCATCAGGAACCCGGCGACGTCCATGCCGTTCTCCCGGGCCCACGAGATGTGCTGGGCGGAGATGTCCGCCTCCGTGCAGTGGGTGGCGATGCGCACGCTGGTCACCCCGAGCGCCTTCGCCGCCTTCAGGTCGGCGATGGTGCCGATCCCGGGCAGCAGCAGCGTGGTCAGCTTCGCCGTGGTCAGCACCTCGGCGGCGGCGGAGATCCACTCGGCATCACTGGCCGCGCCGTGGCCGTAGTTGACGCTGGAACCGGCGAGCCCGTCACCGTGCGCCACCTCGATGGCGGCCACCCCGGCGGCGTCCAGCGCGGCGGCGATGGTGCGTACCTGGTCGACTGTGTACTGGTGGGCGATGGCGTGCATGCCGTCGCGCAGCGTCACGTCCTGGATGTAAAGGTCGGTCATGGCGCGGCCACCTCCGAGGAACGCAGGGCGACCAGCCGCTCCGCGGTGCGCAGCGCGGCGGAGGTCATGATGTCCAGGTTCCCGGCGTACGCGGGCAGGTAGTGCCCGGCGCCGGAGACCTCCAGGAAGACCGACACCTGAAGAGCGGTGAGCCGCCGCCCGAGCGTCGGCAGGTACGCCTCGACCCGGTCGAACTGCACGTCCTGCTTGAGCCGGTAACCGGGGACGTACTCCTGCACTGTCGCCACCATGTCCGCCACCGAGGCGGCGATGGCGTCGGTGTCCGCGTCGGCGTCCGGGCAGAGGCAGTAGACGGTGTCCCGCATCAGCAGCGGCGGGTCCGCCGGGTTCAGCACGATGATCGCCTTGCCCCGCTCGGCACCGCCCACCACCTCGATGGCGCGGGCCGTGGTCTCGGTGAACTCGTCGATGTTGGCCCGGGTTCCCGGCCCCGCGGACTTCGACGCGATCGAGGCGACGATCTCCCCGTACGCCACCGGGGTGACCCGGCGTACCGCGGCGACGATCGGCACTGTCGCCTGTCCGCCACAGGTCACCATGTTCACGTTGGGCTGATGCAGGTGCTCGTCGAGGTTGACCGGCGGCACCACGTACGGGCCGATCGCGGCCGGGGTCAGGTCGACCACGGTGCGGCCGAGGGCGCGCAGCACCTCGTCGTGGCGTCGGTGCGCGCCGGCCGAGGTGGCGTCGAACACCAACTCGACGTCGGCGAACTCGGGCAGCGCGACGAGCCCGTCCACGCCGTCGGCGGTGGTGGCGACGCCGAGCCGACGAGCACGCGCCAGGCCGTCGGAGGCCGGGTCGATGCCAGCCATCGCCACCATGCGCAGGCTGTCGCTCAGCCGCAACACCTTGATCATCAGGTCGGTGCCGATGTTCCCGGAACCAAGCACCGCTATACCGGTGGTCACGCGGAGGTCTCCTTGCTGAAGCAGGTGCGCACCGAACCCAGCCCGGAGATCCGGGCCTCGTACGCGGCGCCGGGGGTGACCGGCACCATCGGGCCGAGCGCCCCGGAGAGCACCACGTCCCCGGCACGCAGCGGGTCACCGGCGCGGGCGAGGGTGCCAGCCAGCCACAGCAGGGCGTGCAGCGGGTTGCCCAGGCAGGCGGCGCCCGCACCCACCGAGACCGGCTCGCCGGCGTGCTCAAGCACCATCCCGCACAGTCGCAGGTCCACGTCGGCGAGCCGGCGCGGCGTGGTGCCGAGCACGAAGAGCCCGCTGGAGGCGTTGTCGGCGATGGTGTCCACGATGGAGATGTCCCAGGCGGCGATCCGGGAGTCGACGATCTCGATCGCCGGCAACACGTGGTCGACCGCGCGGATCAGGTCGACGGTGGTGAGCTGCGGGTTCGGGAGATCCTTGTCGAGAACGAACGCGATCTCCGCCTCGACCCGAGGCTGGAGCAGTCGGTCGATGGGCACCTCGACCCCGTCGCCGACCGCCATGGCGTCGGTCAGCATGCCGAAGTCCGGTTGGAACACCCCGAAGGTCTCCTGCACCGCCCGGGAGGTCAGCCCGATCTTCGCGCCGACCCGGCGTTCGCCGCGGCCCTGCCAGGCCCGCGCCTGGAGTTGCTGCACGCGGTACGCGGCCTCGACGTCGCCCTCCGGCAGCAGCCGGCCCCGAAGCGGCGCGCACGGCT
Source organism: Micromonospora sp. NPDC005553 (assembly GCF_042871765.1). Classification (NCBI taxonomy): domain Bacteria; kingdom Bacillati; phylum Actinomycetota; class Actinomycetes; order Micromonosporales; family Micromonosporaceae; genus Micromonospora; species Micromonospora sp. NPDC005553. The sequence continues at coordinate 5,609 of NZ_JBIAJD010000009.1, forward strand.
TACCGGTGCTGCGGGCGTCGGCCAGCTCCCGGTTGGCGGCCTCGATGTCAGCTTCCATGCCCGCTCCCTCGCTACGGCTCACGACAGGTCCACGCAGACGTTCGTGAGTTCGGAGTAGAAGTTCAGCGAGTGCACGCCGCCCTCGCGACCGATCCCGGACGCCTTCACCCCGCCGAACGGGGTACGCAGGTCCCGCAGGAACCAGGTGTTGACCCAGACGATGCCGGCGTCGAGCCGGGCGCCGGCCCGGTGCGCGACGCCCACGTCCCGGGTCCACACGGTCGCCGCCAGGCCGTACTCGGTGCCGTTGGCGAGGGCGTACGCCTCGTCCTCGGTGTCGAACGGCGCGACGTGCACCACCGGGCCGAAGATCTCCTCGCGGTTGGTGCGGGCGTCCGGGCCGAGCCCGGTGAGCACCGTCGGCTGCGCGTACGACCCGCCGTCGCGGGTGTCGCCGAAGGTGGGCGTACCGCCGCCGGTGAGCACCTCGGCGCCCTCGGACCTGGCCAGCTCGTACGCCCCGAGCACCTTCGCCCGGTGCTGGTGGGAGATCAGCGGCATGGTGGCGGTCGCCTCATCGGTCGGCCAGCCGTACGCCAGCTCGCCCGCCCGCTTCGCCAGTCGGGCGGTGAACTCCTCGAAGACTGGCCGCTGCACGTAGATGCGCTCGGTGCAGAGGCACACCTGACCACCGTTGGTGAAGCTGGACCGCACCGAGCCGGCCACCGCGGCGTCCAGGTCGGCGTCGGCGAAAACCAGGCCGGCGTTCTTGCCGCCGAGTTCGAAGCTCACCGCCTTCACCCCATCGGCGGCGGCCCGCATGATCGCGCCGCCGGTGGCCGACTCGCCGGTGAAGGTGATCGCGTCGACGCCCGGGTGGCGGGTGAGGAACTCGCCCGCCGAGTCCGGCCCGAAGCCGTGCACCAGGTTGAACACACCGGCCGGTACGCCAGCGGCGGCCATCACCTCGGCGAGCACCGTCGCCGAGGCGGGAGTCTCCTCGCTGGGCTTGACCACGACGGCGTTGCCGCAGGCCAGCGCCGGAGCCACCTTCCAGGTGAGCAGCAGCAACGGCAGGTTCCACGGCACGATGACCGCGACCACGCCGACCGGCTTGCGCAGCGCGTAGTTGAGTGCCCGTCCGCCGGTCGGGGTGACTGTGGTGAACGACTCGGTGGGGGCGGTCGCCACGATCTCCGCGAACGCGCGGAAGTTCGCGGCGCCGCGCGGGATGTCCAGGGTGCGGGCCTGGGCGATGGATTTGCCGGTGTCGGCGACCTCGGCGGTGACCAGGTCGTCGAAGCGGCGCTCCAGCTCGTCGGCGACGCGGCGCAGCACCTCGGCGCGCTCGCGCTCCCCCATCCGGCCCCACGGCCCCCGCAGCGCCGCCCGGGCGGCGGCCACCGCATCGTCCACTGTCGACTGGGATGCCTCGTCCACCTCGAAGACCTGCTCCCCGGTGACCGGGCTGGCCTTGGCGAACGTGTTCCCGCCGTCGACGAACTCACCGGCGACGAAGTTACGCAACCGCTGCGGACCACTCGGCGCGTGGCCGGCCATCAGCCGCGGATCCCAGTTGCCGGTCATGCGCGCCTCCCTCGGCCCAGTGCCGCGCCGATCGCGCCGACCAGCAGCAGCGCGGCACCGCCGACGACCGCCCCGAGCACCAGGTGCTGTTGGCGCACCCGGCGGCGCACCTCCGCGTACGGGGTGGTGGAGAACGACACCAGCTCGTACTGGGAAACGTACCGGCCGGGCAGTGCCCGTTCCAGTGCGTGCTCCACCCGCCGTCGGGTCTGAAAGACAGGGGAGGCGACCTTGTCCCGCATCTCCACGAAGTTGGTCAGCGCCATCGCCGCGATGGCCTCGGCGTTCTCCTGCCGGCGCCGCTGGAACAGCGGCAGCGCCGCCAACCAGTCGTCGGCGCACTCGTCCAGGCAGCGGTCCAGCTCCACCACGTCCTCGAAGGCGCAGTTGGCGCCCTGACCGTAGAACGGCACTATGGCGTGCGCCGCGTCGCCGAGCAGGCCGACCTTTCCGCTGACCTGCCACGGGGTGCAGCGCACGGTGCCGAGCACGCCCACCGGGTTGTGCTGGTAGTCGTCGACCAGGTTCGGGGCCAGCGGGACCACGTCCGGGTAGTGCTCGGTGAAGTGCCGTTCGATCTCCGCCGGGCTGGTCAGCGAGGCGAAGCTGCCGGCACCGTCGTTGGGCCAGAACAGCGTGCAGGTGAAGGAGCGGTCCGGGTTCGGCAGCGCGATCATCATCGAGGTGCCGCGCGGCCAGATGTGAAGCGCGTCCGGGTCCAGGGCGAAGTCTCCGCCCAGCGGCGGAATCGTCAGCTCCTTGTAGCCGTAGTCGAGGAAGTCCACGCTCTCGTTCAGCAGCCCGTACGCCAGCAGTTGCCCACGCACCGCGGAGCCGGCGCCGTCGGCGCCCAGCACGACCGACGCCTTCGCCGCGACCGTGCCCTGCGGGGTCTCGAAGCTCAGGGCGCCGTCGGTCGGGTCGAGCCCGACCAGCCGGTGGTCGAAGACGACCCGCACGCCCGGCAGCGCGGCGGCCTCGTCCAGCAGGGCGTTGTTCAACGCGCCCCGGCTGATCGAGTTGATCGCCCGGTCGCCGGCCGCGCTGTACGACTGGAACTGCTGCTCGCCCTCGACCGGGTGGATCATCCGACCGCGCATCGGCAGCGCGTCGGCCATCACCTGCTCGGCCAGCCCGATGCGGCGCAGGGCGTCCAGGCCGCGCTCGGAGAGCGCCAGGTTGATCGAGCGACCGCGTTCGGCGGTGCCGGCACGCGGGTCGGAGCGGCGCTCGTAGAGGGCCACCGGGTAGCCGCGCCGGGCCAGGAAGCAGGCAGCCAGACAGCCGGCCAGCCCGGCACCGATGATCGCGATCTCGTCACGCCGCGCGGTCATGCTGAGCCGCCTTTCGTTCGCGACTGCGGGGCTCGCGACCCCGGCTCACTCCTCGCGCTCACAGAGGTCGCCCCCACCGTTGCGGCGAGCGCCGCGGCGGCCCGCCAGCAGTCGAGGTACGTGGAGTACAGCGGCACCGGGGCGAACCGCACGACGTCGGGTTCGCGGGCGTCGGCGATGACCCCGTGTTCGTACCGTAGGCGTTTGGTCAGCTCGGCGGCGCTGCCCGACCCGATGCGCACGGAGAGCTGGCAGCCTCGGCGGGCCGGGTCACGCGGGGTGACCACCCGCAGCGGCCGGCCGACGGTCACCTCGGCGAGCAGTGACTCCAGCCAGCCGGTGAGGCGCTGGCTGCGCGCGCGCAGCGCGGTCATCCCCACCTCGTCGAACAGCTCCAGCGAGGTACGCACCGGGCCCATCGCGAAGATCGGCGGGTTGGAGATCTGCCAGGCCTCCACAGTGGCCGGTGGTCGGGACACCGGCGTCATCTCGAACCGGGTGGCCGCCGCTGTGCTCCACCACCCCTCGAACCGCTGGAGGTTCTCGTCGCCGAGGTGACGCTCGTGCACGAAGACGCCAGCGAGGGCACCCGGGCCGGAGTTCAGGTACTTGTAGGAGCACCACGCGGCGAAGTCGACGTCCCAGTCGTGCAGGGCCAGCGGCACGTTGCCGACCGCGTGGGCCAGGTCCCAACCGACAACCGCACCGGCGGCCCGGCCGGCAGCCGTGATCGCGGGGATGTCCAGCAGCTCACCGGTGAGGTAGTTGACCCCGCCGAGCAGCAGCAGCGCCACCCGGTCGCCCTCGGCGGCCAGGTAGTCGGTCACGTCCTCGGTACGCAGGGCGTCCTCACCCGCGCGCGGACGCAACCGGACCACTGTGTCGTCCGGGTCCAGGCCGTGGAACCGGGCCTGGCTGCGCACGGCGTAGCTGTCCGAGGGGAAAGCAGCGTCCTCGATGACGATGCGGGTGCGCGCGCCGGCCGGTCGGTAGAAACTCACCATCAGCAGGTGCAGGTTGACGGTGAGCGAGTTCATCACCACGGCCTCCGCGGGCCGGGCGCCGACCAGTCGCGCGGCCGGCCCGGTCAACAGCTCGTGGTACGGCAGCCAGGGGCGCTCCGCCTCCAGGTGCCCCTCCACGCCGAGCCGCCCCCACGCGTCCAGGTCGGCCAGGAGTTCGTCTCGGGTGGCCCGAGGTTGCAGGCCGAGCGAGTTGCCGGCCAGGTACGCCGACTCGGGGTGGTCGCCGCCGTCGGCCGGCGGCACGTGGAACAGGTGCCGGTGACCGGGGTCGGCCTCGTCACGGCGATGCGCTTCTTGTTCTGGGGTTTGCATGTCTCGCTCTCCGGTCACATCGCGGTGCGGGCCGACCATAGCTCCGGGAAGACCACCCGGGCCATGCTGCGCTGCAACCACGCCAGGCCGGCGGAGCCTCCGCTGCCGACCTTGGCGCCCATCGTCCGCTGCACCGCCTTGACGTGGTTCCAGCGCCAGTCGCCGAACTCCTCGGCGACAGCGCTCAGCGCCTCGCCGAGCAGCCGCAGGTGATTGTCGGGGCTGGCGTCGTCGTAGATTCGCACCCAGGCCGCCTCCACCAACGGGTGCGGGTCGTGTTCGACGGCCACGTCCCGGTCGAGCAGGTCGGCGGGGAGGTCGAAGCCGCGCCGGGCGAGCAACGCGAGCACGTCGTCCCAGATGCTCGGGGTGGTCAGCGCAGCGCTCAGCTCGGCATGCACCTCGGCCTGCCGGCGGAACGGGCGGATCAGCGTCGGGTCGCGCAGCCCGAGCAGGAACTCCAACTGCCGGTACATCGCCGACTGGAAGCCGGAGGCCTCACCGAGCAGATTGCGGAACCGGTTGAAATCGGCCGGGCTCATCCAGCGCAGGCCCTGCCAGGCGGCGTTGAGCCCCTCCAGGTGCAGTTTGGCTCGGCCCAGCGGGGCCAACGCCTCCCAGATCTGGTCGGCGTGGATCAGCCGCTGGGTCTCGCGCAGCTCGTGGCAGGTCAGCCCGAAGTACAGCTCCATGATCTGGCTGACCATCAGGAAGGACATCTCGCCCGGGTCGCTGCTGAGCGGGTGCTGCATCTTGTGCAGAGCGCTGGCCTGCACATACGCGTCGTACGGCACCATGTCGGCGAACTCCAGCGTCGGTTCGCCACCGGTGCGCTCCGCCTGCGCGACACGCTGCCCAGGGGTCACCGGTCGCACCGTGGCGCGGCGGTTCGGCGCCCGCCGCTCCGTCTGATCCACCATCTCTTCTCCCTCCCCCGGACTAGCCGACGTCATGATCTCGCGGTCGGATCGGCCTGCGGAATGCCGAATCAACGGCTTCCGCCGGCTTCTCCTGGCAAACCAAAGGCAACTAGGCGAAGTCGGTTCACGAAAGTAAGGTCTGAGCGTGGACGACATGGACTGGGCGCTGCTGCGCGAGTTGCAGGCCGACGCGCGGCTCTCCTTCAGCGAATTGTCCCGGCGGGTGCACCTGTCGCCACCGTCAGTAGCGGAGCGGGTTCGCCGGCTGGAGGAGGCCGGGATCATCACCGGCTACCACGCCCACGTCGACCTGAGCCGCGCCGGCCGCACAGTGGTCGCGCTGATCCGGATGTCCTGCTACGGCGCGCGGTGCATCCTGCACGACCCGGCGGTGGCCGACTGGCCGGAGATCCTGGAGATCCACCGGATCACCGGGGACGCGTGCAGCGTGCTGAAGGTGGCGGCCGGCTCGATCGGCGCGTTCGAGGGGGTCATCGACCGGCTCGCCCCGTACGGCCAACCGTCGAGCACGATGGTCCTCTCCTCCCCCCTGAACTGGCACCCCGTCACACCCCTCCCCCTCCCCCTCCCGCCCCGCTGACCCCACCACGCCCTCCCCCCGCCCTCCCCTGCGTCGATCTTGCAGTTTCTGCTGCCTTTATGTTCTTTGTGCGGGCATTCGTCGGTGCAGAAAGTGCAAGATCGCGGGTTGGGGCGGTCGGGTGAGGGCGAGGGCCGGGCGGGTTTGGCTTCGGGGTGCGGGGAAAGCAGCGCGCGTGCCCAGGGGAGGGTTCCGGCGGTCGTCGCCGGTTGGGGGGAAATCATGCAGGCAGTCCGCACGATCAACCGCGCGCTCTCGTCCGCACTGACACTGGTGGGACTGGTCGGGGCGTTCGTCCTGTTGTCGGTCGCACCGGCGCGAGCCGGCGAGAACGTCTTCGTCGAGGTGACACCCAACAGCGTCCAGGCCGGCAGCCGGGTCAGCATCAAGGCGAGCTGCGACAACGACAACAACAACAGGCAGTCCAGCGTGCACTCCGACGCGTTCGGGTCCGTGACGCTGAGACCCGACAAGGGCTTCCTCACCGCGCAGGCCACTGTTCCACGCGACAAACCGGCCGATCAGTACCCGGTCGACCTGCGGTGTGAAAACGGACAGACGTCGTCGACCACGCTGACCGTGCTGAACATGGCCTCACCCAGCAAGGGCCCGGCGACCGGTGGTGGTGGGATGGCCGGCGGTCGCGGCACCGGCTCGCTGCTGGTGTTCGGTGGCGTGGCGTTGGTGGCCACCGCGATCGTGCTCGGGATGGCCGGCGGCCGACGTCGACCGGGAGCCGGCTCCTGAGCCGGATCACCCATGACCCGCAGATCCGCGCGGGCGCGGCCGGACCGCCGCGCCCGCCTCCGGGCCGGGCCGGCGCTGCGCGCGTCCGGCCGGCTGGTGGCCCGCGTCTCCGGACGGCTGCGACGGGTCGCCGGGCAGGCCGTTTCGGCAAGCGTCACCACCACCGATCCGGCCGCCCGTCCGCTACCGCCGCGACCTCCGGCCGGGCCCTCGTCGGCCCGCCACCGGTTCGTTACGAGCCCCGGGTTGCCGGTGCTGGCCATCGCCGCGTTGATGGTGCTGATCGTGGCGATGCTCGGCGTCGAGCAGGTGACCGGGATGAGCCTGCTGCCGGATCGGCTCAGCGCCGGGCTGCGACCGCCGCCGAAGAAGTTCCCGGTGCTGCCGGCCGCCGACCCGACCAGCCTCGTCATCGACAAGATCGACGTACGGGCGCCCGTACACGACGTGGGTATCGCCCCGGACGGCACGATCGCCGTGCCGGACGCTGCCCGCGCCCAGGAGGCCGGCTGGTACGACCAGGGGCCCACCCCGGGCCAGTACGGTCCAGCCGTGATCGTCGGGCACGTCGACACCACCAGCGGGCCGGCGGTCTTCCACAAGCTCCGCGAGCTGCGCTCCGGTGACGAGATCGAGGTCACCCGCACCGACCAGCGCGTGGCGGTCTTCGAGGTCAACTCGGTGGAGAAGTTCGACAAGGGCCGACTGCCGGTGGACGAGGTGTACGGCGACTTCAGCCGCCCGAGCCTCCGACTGATCACCTGCGGCGGCCAGTGGGTCGGCGGCGAGACCGGCTACGCGGACAACGTGGTGGTCTTCGCCTCGCTGGTCAAGGAGCGTTCAGGGTGAGGTCGGGCAGATCGGCACGGGGGTCAGTTCTGCCCTGGGCTTGCCACGGGCAACCCTGCGGCCTTGGCGCACTCGAGCAGTCGCCGGTCATAACTGACGAATGCGATGAGCGCCGCTCCGGACTCGTTTGTCAGAACCTGGGCCGTGGCAAGGTGGATGGCGTCGAGGCTGCGTAGCGTGGGCTCGGCGAACGCGGCTGCGGTCGCACGGACAGTGCCGTCGATCTCCAGCCGGAAGAGACGCCCGACGGCCGCCGGAACGCCGATCAACGCTTGCGGGGCTGATCGGCGCAACGCTCTGGGCACTTCAACCTCGACGAGGGCTGAGGAAACCAGCGGGACGTCACCGTAGCCGTTGAGCCAGGCGACGAGGTCGGCGCTGTACGCCTCCTGACGAACAAGCTTGACGACCGCAGCGGAGTCAAGATAGATCACCAGCGCTCCTCGTCGCGCATCTCGGCGAGGGCGGCAGCAGCGTCCACGTCCTCAGCACCGAGCTTGGGCGGAAGCGGAACAGGACCGCCGCCGGTTGGAGCGACAGCCCGCCCCGCCGCGACAAGCTTGGCCAGCACCGACCTGTCGTCACTGACCGGAACCAGTCGGGCGATCGGGTGCCCGCGATCGGTGATCTCGACCGTCTCCCCGCCCCTCACCCGAGCCAGCACCTGACTCGTGTTCTGGTTCAGCTCTCGAACCCCGATGCGCTCCATAGAGATAGTGTAGAACTAAATGTTCTACATTCCGAGTCCGTTCACCACGTAGTGAAAGACGGCGGCCAGTGGGTCGGCGGCGAGACCGGCTACGCGGACAACGTGGTGGTCTTCGCCTCGCTGGTCAAGGAGCGTTCAGGCGGTTGACCGGCGTCGACGTACTCGGCGAGCCGGGCGGCCCCGGTGAGCATGGCCCGGCCTCGCTCGGTGAGCCGTTGCCGCCACTGACGCAGCGAGGCGGCGAGCGGCTCCGCACCGCCAGCCTCGCGTACTCGACGCAGCACGCCCGCGATGTGGTCGAGCCGGTAGCCACCGCGGCGCAACAGGTGGGCCAGTTCGGCGTCCCGGACGTCGTCGGGAAGGTAGAGCCGGTAGTGGGTCACCGGATCACGTGCCGGTCGCAGCACCCCGGCCCGCTCCCATTTGCGCAGTGTGGCCGCCTGCAGACCGAGCCGGTGAGCCAGCACGCTGATCGGCACGGCTTTCTGGCTCTGCGGTTGCGGTCTCGTTCCAGTGAGCGTCAACACCGCCGCCTCGACCGCGTCCAGGGTCTCCCGATCGCGCTGGAGCAGCGCATGCCCCTGGTCGATGGTGCGCAACGCCGCGTCGATCTCGCCCCGATTGATGGCCCGCATGATCTCGCCGCTGGCCGCGTAGCCGTGGCCCGGGATCAACGCAAGGTAGGCGCACAGCGCCTTGACGTGCAGTTCGGTGAAGCGACGGTAGCCGTTCGGCGTGCGCCGGGCCGGAGGCAGGACGCCGTCTCGTTCGTAGTTGCGCACGGCCTGCGCGGAGAGACCGTGAGCGCGCGCGAGGTCGACCGGTCGGCGTACCCCCGGGTTTGAGGGTTTTGTGGCTGTCACCGCGCTCCACTGCTCATGAGTCTCAACCGCTGGTTCAACGATACGGTTCATGGAATGCCACCTTTTCTCGACCTGCTGGCGGTTACCCCGGACCTGCTCGCTCTCGGCGAGCCGACGCACGGTGAGTCCGCCTTCCTCCAGCTCCGTAACGAGGCCTTTCTGTCGCTGGCCGAGAACGGCTACCGCTCGATCGCCCTGGAGAGCGACCGGACGGCCGGGCTGATCGCCGACGAGTTCGTGCAGGGCGTCGCGGCCGTGACGCTCGACCAGGCGCTCGCCGCAGGGTTCAGCCACGGGTTCGGGGCAGCCCCGGCCAACCGTGACCTCCTGCTGCGGATGCGGGAGTGGAACGCCGGGCGGCCCGTCGCCGAACGCCTGACATTCCACGGCTTCGACGCTCCGGTCGAGTTGGAGAGCGCCCCGAGCCCGCGCCGTCACCTCACCCAGGTCTGCCAGTTCCTCGACCTGGACCGGGCCACCGAGATCGACGACCTGATCGGGGACGAGGGACGGTGGAGTGACACGGCCGCGATCTGGGAACCGGGCCGATCGGTCGGGCGCTCGACCGACGCCCAGCGATTGCGGGTGCTCGCCGACGACCTGCTGACCGAGCTGTACCTGCGGGCGCCGTGGAGGTCGGCGGGGTGGCAGACGGCGTTCGTGCACGCCACGGCCGCTGTCGCGTTGCTGCGTTACCACGCCGCGGCCGCCGCACCACTGGCTCAGGAGGAACGCTTCGCCCGCCTGGCCGGAGTCCGGGACGCGCTGATGGCCGAGAACCTGCTCGCGATCCGATCGGTCGAGGCACACCGCGGGCCGACACTGGTCTTCGCGCACAACACGCACCTTCAGCGCCACCCGAGCACCATGACGCTGGCCGACACGCAGGTGTCATGGGCCGGCGCTGGCGCGATCATCGCGTCGTTGCTGGGCGACCGGTACGCCGTGATCGCCGGCAGCCTCGGCGCGAGCCCGGCACTCGGCATCGGGCCGCCAGCCGCCGACACCTACGAGGGCCGACTCCAGCAGGAGAGCAGCCTTCCCCGGTACCTGCCGACGTCCGACATCGAAGCGGCCGAGCAGCGAACGCACGACTACCGCTACTTCCCGCTGGACCGGGCCACCATCGACCACGCCGACGCGGTCCTGCACGTCCCTACCGGTGTCGACACGGCCGTGCTCGCCGATCGGATCGCCGCACTGCCCGACGTCGAGCAGCTCGTGGCGAGCGACGAGAACGGGTCCCCCGAGGCGGCCTGGGGCGACCGGTTCTTCTTCGTCGGCCCGGACCGCCGCCAGCCGTTCGCCACCATCGTCGAGCATGACGTGCCCGGCTTCGACGAGGCCGCACAGCTTGACCGCCCCGGCGTCTTCCGCCTCAACCTGGACCTGGGCCGGGCCGAGTTCGAGCGCCTGTTCGGCTTTCCGCCAAAGGCATTCGAGGAGCACCGGCACGAGTTCGACTTCGCCCGACTGGACACGCTCGTACCGCACCCGGGCTACGCCCGGTACGGCTTCGCCAGCATCGTCATGCCCGGTCCGCAACTGCTGCCCGAGGTGGACCGGCTGCTGACGATCGCGCACGACCGTGCCGTGCGTCGCCGCGAGCGGGCGGCGCGGCGGACCGCCGGGTAGCGCGACCGACCGGAGTCAGGCGGCTGCCTCGGGCTCCCGCAGGTCCAGCCAGTCGGCCCAGCGGGGGTCGGGGGCGCGGTGGCCCAGCACCCGCCAGGCGGTGCCCTTCGGGGCGGCCGGCAACGCGTGTAACCGCCAGCCCATCTCGGCCGGGGTCTTGTCGCCCTTCGTGTGGTTGCACCGGGCACACGCGGCGACCACGTTCTCCCAGGCGTGCCGGCCACCGCGGCTACGCGGAAAGACGTGGTCGATGGTCTCTGCCGGGCCCCGGCAGTAGGCGCACCGCCACCCGTCCCGGGCGAAGATCGCCCGGCGGGACAGCCCGACATGCGTCCGGTACGGCACCCGGACGAAGCGCGTCAGCCGGACCACGGACGGCACCGGCAGCGCGTCCCGGGCGCTGTGCAGGATGCCGTCGCCGTCGGCGACGCAGACCGCCTTGGCGGAGAGGACAAGGATCGCGGCGCGGCGCACCGACACGACACACAGCGGCTCGTAGGTGGCGTTGAGGACCAACGCGCCGGAGCCCACCGTGGGTCGTATGTCAGGCATCGCGCTCACCCTCCCGGTTCAGCGGCTGCTGCGGACCGCCGTCGACCGGGGCCGGGCACAAGGGCCCACACGGTCGACGCCGGGCCGATCACCGACGTCCGTTGCGCCAATAGTCCCTGATCGGACCCCGGATTGCACGTACTAATCTCCGTTCTGGTAAGCGGATCACCCACGCCGGGACGCGATAGATGCCGAACCCACCGCTTCGGCCGGGTTGCTCCACACGACTGGCACCCCAACCCGGTTTCGTCGGTGCGCCGCGCCGGGGTGTCACCGCACCAACAGGCGGTAGCCGATCGCAGCCGAGAAGAGCGCGAACAGCCCCTGTCGGGTCGACGCGCACGCTCCACCTCTTTCTCGCCGTGCTCGCCACGCCGGTCCGCCGGCCGGTGGGTCGGCGGCGGACGCTCGGACTCCTTGCGGTACGAAGACATAGTGAGTGCCGCCAGCGTGACGCCCCTAGCCCTGTCCGACGCCGTCTCGGTGAGCTGCCAGGGCAGCACCTCCTGCGAGTGGATCTACCGGATCACCGGGTCGTCCTGGTTCGCCGAGGGAAGCTACTGGATCCTGCTCAAACCGCTTCGGGTGCTGCTGATCCTGGCCCTGGCGATGGTGGCCCGCTGGGCGCTGCACCGGACGATCAACCGGTTGGTTCGGACGACCACCAACGGCGCGGTGCCGACGATGCTACGGCCGCTGCGCGAGCGCGTACCCACCGCCGCGGTCGACCCGGCCGAGTTCGTGCCCGAGCGACGGAGGCAGCGGGCCGAGGCGATCGGGTCGGTGCTACGCAGCCTGACCACCGCGTTCGTCTTCGGCATCGCGCTGCTCATGATCCTGCGGGAGTTCAGCTTCGACCTGGCCCCGCTGCTGGCCAGCGCGGGGATCGCCGGTGTGGCGCTGGGCTTCGGTGCGCAGAGCCTGGTGAAGGACCTGATCGCCGGCCTCTTCATGCTGATCGAGGACCAGTACGGAGTGGGTGACAACGTCGACCTGGGCGAGGCGATGGGCGTGGTCGAGTCGGTCGGCCTGCGGGTCACCACGGTGCGCGACGGCCGCGGCGTGCTCTGGTACATCCGCAACGGCGAGATCATCCGGGTGGGTAACAAGAGCCAGGGTTGGGCGCTCGTGGTGGTGGACCTGCCGATCGGCTTCAACAGCACCGAGGAGGCGACGGCGGTGCTACGGACCGCGGCCGCCTCGGTCGCCATGGACCCGGAGCTGTCGCCGGAGATCGTGGAGGCGCCCGAGGTGCTGGGTGTCGAGCAGGTGACTGTGGACGGCGCTGTCATCCGCACAGTGGTGAAGACGACCGCTGACGGGCAGTTCGCGGTGGGCCGGGAACTGCGTCGGCGTCTCGCCGAGGCGCTGGAGAATTCGGGGATCACCGCGCAGATCGCTGCGGCCCGCATCTATCCCGGTCTGTCGACCCGGCCGTTGTCCGAGGGCGAGACCGGTCAGGGTGGCGCCACCTGACACCGCCCTCATTGTCCGGCAATTCAGGGGTCGCGAGCCGGCCGGCCCCTCGGGTATCGTCCGTTCGTTCAGTCGGGGAGGCGACGAACGACCCGTTCGACCTAGCTAGTTGTCAGACGATCGGGCAGAATCCGGAGCACGCGTTCCCACCGAAGCGTGATCACAACCTCGCTGATCCGTAGATCTGACGAGCGCTTCCGACCGGGCTGCCACGAGCGGCCGAGCCGGGGCCGATGGAGGCGACGGTGCCTGACGAGCGACCTTCCGCGGAAGGCCCCGCCACATTCCGCGACGTCTTCGGCCAGCACGAGTTCCGGGCCGTGTTCGTGGCTGGTGCTCTCTCCTGGGTCGGCGACTACGTCGCGAAGGCCGCCGTCACCCTGCTCGTCTATCAGCAGACCCGGTCCGTCGCGCTCTCCGCGGCTGCCTTCGCGGTCAGCTTCCTGCCCTGGCTGCTCGGCGGTCCAGTGCTCGCCGCACTCGCGGAGCGGTACCCGTTCCGACGGGTGATGGTGGCCTGCGACCTCATCCGGATGGCGCTGATGCTGGTCATCGCCATTCCGAGCCTGCCGTACCAGGCGGTGCTGGTGCTCATCTTCGCCGCCACGCTTGCGAACCCGCCGAGCCAGGCGGCGAAGTCCGCGCTGATCCCGCAGTTGCTCACCGGGGACCGGCTGGTGCTGGGGCTGTCGCTCAACGGCAGTGTCGGGCAGGCCGCCCAGGTCGTCGGGTACGTCTTCGGCGCCGCTGTCGCCGCTGTCGACCCGGAGGCGGCGCTGCTGTTCAACGCGGTCACGTTCGGTCTCTCGGCGCTGCTGGTTCGCCTCGGCGTGCGCCACCATCCGGCGATGATGAACCCGGAGCACCGCAGCCACCTGCTGCGTGAGACTCGGCAGGGGTTCGGCATCGTGTTCCGCACACCGGTGCTGCGGGCCATCGCGGTGCTGGTGTTCAGCTCGATGCTCTTCTCGATCGTTCCCGAGGGTCTGGCCGCGGCCTGGGCCAACGACGAGGGACGTGGTGCGCTGAGCGCGGGCACCGCACAGGCAGCGATCATGGTGGCCAACCCGATCGGCTTCATCCTCGGTGGGTTGCTGGTGAGTCGCCTGTTCGGTCCGGCTCGCCGGCTGAAGCTGATGCGGCCGCTCGCGGTGCTCGCCCCGTTGATGCTCGTACCGGTGCTGCTCGACCCCCCGCCGCTGGTGGTGGCACTGCTCGCCGCGCTCTGCGGGTTCGCGGTCGCCGGCATGATGCCGATGGCCAACGGGTTGTTCGTCCAGGCGCTGCCCAACGGCTTCCGAGCCCGCGCCTTCGGGGTGATGGCCACCGGCATACAGGTCATCCAGGGCTTCGCGGTACTGGTCACCGGGATGCTCGCCGAACGGTTCCCCATTCCTGTCGTGGTGGGGGTCTGGAGCGCAGCCGGGGTGGTGCTGATGACGGTGGCCACGCTGCGGTGGCCGGACCGGGAGACGGTGGACGACGCGATCACTGCCGCCTCGTTGGCCAACGCCGCTCCGCCATCCCCCGGCCTCGGAGACCCAGCCGGCGACCGCCCGGTGGAAGGCAGGCCCAACCCGCATACCGGTGACGGCCAGCGCCGGCACGCTGTCACCTGACCCGTCGAACCGACCTTCGCCCGGGCAGGCCGGGGTGCCGACATTCGGGCTTGTCGACCCGGCGTGATCCGACGCACGCCGTGCGGGTCGGGTCGGCACCGGACGCACCTGGCAGGATGGAACTGTGACTTCCGCAGGTGAATCCGACCGTCCCGGTGCGTCGATGACCCTCTTCGAAGCGGTCGGCGGCGAACCCACCTTCCGCAAGCTGGTCGACGAGTTCTACGCCGGGATCGCCACCGACCCCCTGCTGCGACCCATGTACCCGGAGGAGGACCTGGGCCCGGCCGCGGACCGGATGACCCTGTTCCTCATGCAGTACTGGGGCGGGCCGAACACGTACTCCGCTCAGCGGGGGCACCCTCGGCTGCGGATGCGCCACGCGCCGTTCCGGATCGGAGCGGCCGAACGGGACGCCTGGCTGCGCAACATGCGCCGCGCCGTGGACCGGCTCGACCTTGAGCCGGAGATCGCCGCCACCCTCTGGGACTACCTGGAGCGGGCCGCGTACTTCATGGTCAACGTCGAGGACGACCCGGCCAACGGCGGCTGACCCGGAGCACCCGGAGCGGCCTCAGAGCAGCGCGCCCTCGTCGTGCAGCCAGTCCACGAAGCTGGTGGCGACCGCCGCGCCGCAGTCGAGCATCTCGACCAGGAGCGCGTCGTGAGTGCCGGCACCCAGGGGCACCTGAAGCTCGGCGTAGATCGGTAGCTGACCGCGCTCGGTCGGGTCACCGATGTACGCCTTGCAGAACCGGCGGGTGTGGTTCCACTCGTTGACCACCCGGTATGCCCGGTCGGCCCAGTCCGGCGGGACCGTGGCGTGCGGGCGTGCCCGCATGACCAGGATCTCGTCCTCCGGCCCTTCGAGGGTGACCAGCACCGCGTGCCGCTCCCACATCGCCAGCAGGTTGCCGTCGCCGTCGGCCAGGTAACGCACGTCGAGAAGATCGAGTGCGTCACAGACCCGGCGCAGACTCACCGGCTCGACGGTGGCGGGCGTATCGGTCAGCACGGGCCGCTCGTTGGACGGGCAGTCGTCCCCCGGCTGGCGAGGACTGGGCGGCCCGATCCGGACCGCGCTATCGACTGTGATCCCGCTTCGGGTTTCCGGTTCGCCGCCGTCGGCGGGACCGGGGCGCCATGACCACCACGGCATCGCTCGCGCACCTCACTCCCCAGCGGATCCAGTCGCCTACGGTGCGTTGGATCCGAGGATGGACGGTACCCGGACAGCCGGGTTGAAGCACCCCCCCAACGACCGCCCCTGACCAGAAGAATGATCCGGGGTCATCCGTTCGGACGAGCGCTCAGGGGTGTCACGGCAAGATCCGTGGCCTTCTGCAACCACGCCGCTCCGTGTGGTCCCACCAGGCCCACCCAACGACCGGCCACCCGCACCTGAACGGCGTCCCCACCCTCGCCGGCCGCCGAGCCTTGGACGGCACCGAGGAAGCCCATCCGCACCACCCCCTGCACCAGCCGCTGCGGCACCTCGACCGGCGCGGCAGGCGTCCCATCGGGCGTCCCGTCCGGGGTGATCAACACCGCCACGTGGTCGAGCAACGCGTCACGCAAGGCCCGCTGGCCCACGGCACGGCCCGCCACACCCTGCTCGCTCGCCGTCCGCAGGGTGCCCGCCGCCGCGTCGGCGATTCGTCGCAGGTCGGCAACGGGCAGCGCCTCCACCTGGCGGCTCCGCGTCGGCGGCAGCGGCCACCGCCACTGGGCGTCCCGGCGGGTCGGCAGGGTCGCGCCGCTCCGATCCAGTTCGGCGAGCAGCTCCGCGGCTGCCACAGTGACGTCCTCCGCGACGCCGTCGGCCGGCCCGCCGGCAACCGTGCGGACCACCAGGACCTGCCACGGCAGCCGGGCCCACAGGGCGATCCGGCCCGGTGCGCCGGCCGGCCGCAGCCGGACCGGTGCGACCGGATCCAACCGGACCAGCCGGGCCAGGAAGGCCCCCGCGTCCGCCACCCCTTCGACACCGTGGGTGGGCGCCGCCGTCCGACCCGGCTCGGCGGTGCCGGGCCGGGTCACGCCACCCCGCCCTGTGGCGCGTACGTGAGCAGGAAGTCCCGCTCCTCCGGGGTGATCCGCCGGGGCACCTGGCGGGTCAGGTCGAACGGCACCAGCACCGAGCGGGCCCGGCTGGCCAGCACCTCACCGTCGTACAGCTCGTAGGCGACGGTGAACCGGGAGGCCCGGATCTCCTCCACCCACAGCTCGATCCGCACTGTGGGGGCAGCCTCCGCGGTGGCCCGGCCGAGCGCGTAGTCGACCGGGCGCAGGTAGTCGACCTCGTGCCGGCGGATCACCACCCCATCGGCGAACGAGCCGACGCCCCAGGCCCGGCCGCCGGCGAACATCAACGCCACCCGCGCCTCCTCGTACAGGGTGAGGAAGCGCGAGTTGTTGACATGGCCGTACGCGTCCAGGTCGGACCAGCGCAGGGTGCAGTGGTAGACGAAGCGGTCAGACACCTTTTCGGCCGGTCAGTCGCGGGTCAGCTTGCGGTAGGTCACCCGGTGCGGCCGGGCGGCCTCCGCTCCGAGGCGGTCGATCTTGTTCTTCTCGTACGCCTCGAAGTTGCCCTCGAACCAGAACCACTTTGACGGGTCCTGGTCGTCGCCCTCCCAGGCCAGGATGTGCGTGGCGACGCGGTCCAGGAACATCCGGTCGTGGGAGATGACCACGGCGCAGCCGGGGAACTCCAGCAGGGCGTTCTCCAGGCTGGACAGCGTCTCCACGTCCAGGTCGTTCGTCGGCTCGTCGAGCAGGATGACGTTGCCGCCGATCTTCAGGGTCAGCGCCAGGTTGAGCCGGTTGCGCTCGCCGCCGGAGAGCACCTTGGTCGGCTTCTGCTGGTCCGGGCCCTTGAAGCCGAACGCGGCGATGTACGCCCGCGACGGCATCTCGACCTTGCCCACCATCAGGTAGTCCAGCCCGTCGGAGACGACCTCCCAGACGGTCTTGTCGCCGTCGAGGCCCTCACGGTTCTGGTCGACGTACGACAGCGAAACGGTGGGGCCGACCCGGACCTCGCCGCCGGTCGGCTCCTCCAGCCCGACGATGGTCTTGAACAGCGTGGTCTTGCCGACGCCGTTGGGGCCGATGATGCCGACGATGCCGTTGCGCGGCAGCGAGAACGACAGGTTGTCGATCAGCAGCCGGTCGCCGAAGCCCTTGCTGAGCTTGTTCGCCTCGATCACAGTGCTGCCCAGGCGCGGGCCCGGCGGGATCTGGATCTCCTCGAAGTCGAGCTTGCGGGTCTTCTCCGCCTCGGTGGCCATCTCGTCGTACCGGTCCAGGCGGGCCTTGGACTTGGTCTGGCGGGCCTTGGCGTTGGAGCGGACCCACTCCAGTTCCTCGGTGAGGCGCTTCTTCATCTTGGCGTCGCGGCGCCCCTCGATGGCGAGCCGGGCGGCCTTCTTCTCCAGGTAGGTGGAGTAGTTGCCCTCGTAGCCGATGGCCCGGCCACGGTCCAGCTCCAGGATCCAGCCGGCCACCTTGTCGAGGAAGTACCGGTCGTGGGTGATCGCCATGACGGTGCCGGCGTACTTCGCCAGGTGCTGCTCCAGCCAGGAGACGCTCTCCGCGTCCAGGTGGTTGGTGGGCTCGTCGAGCAGCAGCAGGTCGGGCGCCTCCAGCAGCAGCTTGCAGAGCGCCACCCGGCGACGCTCACCACCGGAGAGCTGGGTCACGTCGGCGTCCGGCGGCGGGCAGCGCAGCGCGTCCATCGCCAGTTCGAGCTTGGAGTCGACGTCCCAGGCGTCGAGGTGGTCGAGCTCCTCCTGGAGCTTGCCCATCTCCTCCATCAGCTCGTCGGAGTAGTCGGTGGCCATCTGCTCGGCGATCTTGTTGAACCGCTCCAGCTTGGCCTTGGTCTCGGCGACCGCCTCCTCGACGTTGCCGAGCACGGTCTTGGCCTCGTTGAGCGGGGGCTCCTGGGCGAGCATGCCGACGGTGTAGCCGGGCATGAGTCGGGCCTCGCCGTTGCTCGGCTTGTCCAGCCCTGCCATGATCTTGAGGAGGCTGGACTTACCGGCGCCGTTCGGACCGAGCACACCGATCTTGGCTCCCGGCAGGAAGCTCAACGTGACGTTGTCGAGCACGACCTTGTCGCCGTGCGCCTTGCGCGCCTTTTCCAGGACGTAGATGTACTGGGCCACGGTGCGGGCTACCTCCGTCGGTTGCTGTCGCTGATCGGCGGCGCGGCGCGGGCTGCGAGGACCGCCCGCCGCCGCCGGCCGGGAGCCGGCCGCGCGCACGCCATCGTCAATCCTGACAGGTACGGCGCGCTTCGCCCACATCACCCCGCCTCAGGAGTACGCGAGCGCGCCTCCTTGCCAGAGCCGGTAAGGCAAATTACGGTTTCGGTATGACCAAGAAGATCACCATCAGCCTGCCCGACGATCTTGCGGAAAGGCTGACCGAGGAGCCGAATGCCTCCGCCTACGTCGCGGAGTCGCTGCGACGGCGGGTGGCCGGGGAGAGGACGCGGGAGATCCTCCGTCAGGTTGGTTTCGAAATCACCGACGAGGATGTGGCACGGGTACACGCCGAGATGGAGCAGTTGCGGGCGAACATCACCCCCGAACTGCGCGAACAGGCGGCCCAGCTCCAGGCAGAGGTCATGGCGGCCCGACTGCGAGCCAGCCGGTGACGGCCTACGGCCTGGCGCTGGATGCGACAGCCCTGCTTGCCTATTCGTCCGCGGAACGGGATATCGGTCACCGCATCGCGGAGGCCGCCGACCATGGCGTGAACGTGATGGTGCCGGCACTCTGCCTCGTCCGAGCGCACCAGGAGGCCACTCCCGGTCAGTGGGAGATGCTCGAAGTGCTCGCCGCGTTGCCGCACATCCAGGTAACCCCGGTCGAGCCGAACATGTGCTCACTCCTCGGCGGATGGTCACGCCGAATGGCCGGGCACACGGACCTGGCCCAGTTGGCGATGGACGCCGCCGCCCACCCCCTCGTGCCGATCATGACGGATCGGCGGGAACTACTGGGTGAGGTGCTGCCCAAGGAATGGCCGATAATCGACCTCTGACCAGCGCGCTTGTCGACAAGATCACCTTTAGGGTTCGGTCGCACCGAGGCGGGTAGGAGACTCCGGCACTAGGCACAAGACGCCGCAGCTACGCTCAGTACGCTCATCGCGGTGGACCCGTCAGTACCCGGAGGTGGCCGATCGTGACCGTCCGTAGCTCCTTTGTCGTAGTGGCGAACCGTCTGCCGGTCGACGAGGTGAGCACACCCGAGGGCCGGCAGTGGCGACGCAGCCCTGGCGGGCTGGTCACCGCGCTGCACCCCGTACTCGCCGAGCACAAGGGCACCTGGGTCGGCTGGGCCGGTGGCACCGGCGCGGCTCCCGAGCCGTTCGACCTGGAGGGGATCCGGCTGCACCCGGTCCCGCTCAGCGCCGAGGAGTTGGAGCGGTACTACGAGGGCCAGTCCAACGCGACGATCTGGCCGCTCTACCACGACGCGGTGGAGACGCCGGCCTACAAGCGCCGGTGGCGGGAGGCGTACCGCCTGGTCAACGCCCGGTTCGCGGAGGCCGCAGCCGACGTGGCGGCCGAGGGTGCGACGGTCTGGGTGCAGGACTACCAGCTCCAGTTGGTGCCGGCGATGCTCCGTGAGCTCCGCCCGGACCTGCGGATCGGGTTCTTCCTGCACATCCCGTTCCCGCCGATCGAGCTGTTCATGCAGATGCCGTTCCGCACCGAGATCCTGCGCGGTCTGCTCGGCGCCGACCTGGTCGGTTTCCAGCAGCGGCTGGCCGCGCAGAACTTCGTCCGGCTGGCCCGGCACCTGCTCGGGCTGCGCTACGAGGGGCAGATGATCCAGGTCGACGGTCGGCAGGTGAAGGCGGGC
This sequence comes from Micromonospora sp. NPDC005553, assembly GCF_042871765.1. NCBI lineage: Bacteria > Bacillati > Actinomycetota > Actinomycetes > Micromonosporales > Micromonosporaceae > Micromonospora > Micromonospora sp. NPDC005553. The sequence goes on from NZ_JBIAJD010000009.1 coordinate 25,720, forward strand.
GCCTTCCCCATCTCGATCGACACCCAGGAGATGGAGCGGATGGCCGCCGACCCGGCGATCCAGGCCCGGGCCAAGCAGATTCGCGCCGAGCTGGGCGACCCGAAGACGATAATCCTGGGCGTGGACCGGCTGGATTACACCAAGGGCATCGAGTTGCGGCTCAAGGCCTTCCGGGAACTGCTGGCTGACGGAAAGTTGACAGTTCCCGACGCGGTCATGGTTCAGGTCGCCACACCCAGCCGCGAGCGCGTGGAGCACTACCAGGCACTACGGGTGAAGGTCGAGCGCGAGGTCGGCCGGATCAACGGCGAGTTCGGCAGGGTCGGCGTGCCGGCGGTTCATTACCTCCATCAGTCGTACAGTCGCAGTGAGCTGGCGGCGATGTACGTTGCTGCCGACGTGATGATGGTGACCCCGCTGCGAGACGGAATGAACCTCGTGGCGAAGGAATACGTAGCATCACGTGCCGACCAGGGTGGCGCGCTCGTACTCAGTGAGTTCGCCGGCGCCGCCACGGAGCTTCGCCAGGCATTTTTGTGTAACCCGCACGACCCGGACGCGGTCAAGGACGCCCTCCTCCGGGCAGTGCACGTGGAGAAAACCGAGGCGCGCCGCCGGATGCGGACAATGCAACGTCACCTGCGTACCCACGACGTGGGCCACTGGGCCAAGTCTTTCCTCTCGGAACTCGGAGTTCCCGAGGCGGAGGCCGAGTGAACACGTCCCTCAACGATGGGGCGGCAGTCGCCACCGGGGTCATGGACCCTGAGTTGCGCTCCGCCATCGGCCGGATAGCCCGGGTCCCCCAACTCCTTGTCGCCTGCGACTACGACGGCACACTGGCGCCGATCGTGGAGGACCCGAGCACTGCCGTTCCACTGCCCGAGTCAGTGGCCGCGGTCCGCGCGCTCGCCGCGCTGCCGCAGACCACAGTGGCGGTGGTCTCCGGCCGGGCGCTGCGCGACCTGGCCGCCCTCTCGCGGCTGCCCAGCGAGGTGCACCTCGTCGGCAGTCACGGCTCCGAGTTCGACATCGGCTTCGTCGAGCGGCTCTCCCCCGAGCTGGTCGCCGTACGGACCCAGGTCCGCAACGCGCTGCGTGAGATCGCCGCCCAGCACCCGGGCATCCGGCTGGAACGCAAACCGGCGAGCGTCGCGATGCACACCCGTGGGGTCGACCCGCAGATCGCCGCCGCCGCCATCGAGGCGGTCCGCAACGGTCCGGCCACCTTCGACGGCGTCACGGTGACCCAGGGCAAGGAGGTCATCGAACTCTCCGTGGTGGCCACCCACAAGGGCACCGCACTCGACCAGTTGCGGACCCAGCTCGCCTCCAGCGCGGTGCTGTTCATCGGCGACGACATCACCGACGAGAACGGGTTCGCGCACCTGCACGGTCCCGACCTCGGCATCAAGATCGGCCCCGGCGACACCGAGGCCAGCTACCGGGTGGCCGACCCGCTGGAGGCCGCCCGCGCGCTGGCCCTGCTGCTGGAGACCCGGCGGCACTGGCTGTTCGGTGAGCGGGCGGTGCCGATCGAACGGCACTCCATGCTGGCCAACGGTCGTACCGTCGCTCTGCTCACCCCCGAGGCCAAGGTGAGCTGGCTCTGTCACCCCAAGCCGGATTCGGCGGCGATCTTCGCCGACCTGGTGGGTGGCAGCCCGGCCGGTCACTTCAGCGTCGCCCCGGAACGTGGGGGCATCCCGCTGGGCCAGCGCTACCGCTCCGGCACGATGACGGTGGAGACCCGGTGGTCCGGGCTCACCGTCACCGACTGGCTGGACAAGCCGGCCCGGGAGACCACCCCCGGCGACAGCCCGGCGGTCCTCACCGGCGACTCGACCCTGGTCCGGGTGCTGACCGGCAGTGGCAAGGCCACTGTCGAGTTCGCGCCGAGGCCGGAGTTCGGCCAGGTGGCCGTCCAGTTGCAGCCGCTCGGCGACGGCCTGCTGGTGCTCGGCTCGAACGAACCGGTCGCGCTCTACGCCCCCGGCGTGCAGTGGGAGGTCGGCAACGACGGAGGGTACGAGACCGCCAAGGCAACCGTCGACCTCTCCGCCGCCGGTGGGCAGGTGGTGCTGGAGCTGCGCTTCGGCACGCACAGCCTGGAGCACCACCGGGTGCCGATCCACGAGCGGCAGGCCGCGGCCGAGCAGCCCTGGAAGGACTGGGTTGCCTCGCTGCGGTTGCCGTCCACCTCCCGCGAGCTGGTCGCGCGCAGCGCCCTCACCCTGCGCGGGCTCTGCCACGAGGCCACCGGCTCGATCCTGGCCGCGGCAACCACCTCGCTCCCCGAGGAGCTGGGCGGCGTCCGCAACTGGGACTACCGCTACTGCTGGCTGCGCGACGCGGCGCTGACCGCCCGCTCGCTCGTCGACCTGGGCTCCATCGAGGAGGCCGAGGCGTTCCTGCGCTGGGTGGACGGCTGCATCGAGCGCACCGGTGGGCACCCGGAGCGGCTGCACCCGCTCTACACGATCGACGGCTACGAGCTGGGTGCCGAAGCGGTCATCGACACGCTGCCCGGGTACGCCGGTTCCCGGCCGGTCCGGGTCGGCAACCTCGCCAACCACCAGTTGCAGCTGGACGTCTTCGGCCCGATCGCCGACCTGATCGCGGCCGTCGCCGACGCTCGCGGTTCGGTCCGCGACGACGAGTGGCGGGTCCTGGAGAACATGGTCGAGGCGGTCCGCCGCCGCTGGCACGAGCCCGACCACGGCATCTGGGAGGCCCGGCTGCCACCCCGGCACCACGTCTTCTCCAAGGTGATGTGCTGGATGACAGTCGACCGGGCGCTGCATGTGATGCGCGAGCACGGCGGCGAGGACCGGCCCGAGTGGAAGGACCTGCGCGACCGGATCGGCGCGAACGTGCTGGAGCACGGCTGGCACTCCGACGTCGAGGCGTACAGCGTCGCGTACGGGGACGAGGACATGGACGCATCGTCTCTCTGGATCGGCCTCTCCGGCCTGCTCCCGGGCGACGACCCGCGCTTCCTGTCCACCGTCCTACGGATCGAGGCGGACCTGCGCAGCGGCCCGGTCGTCTACCGCTACCACTGGGACGACGGCCTGCCCGGCCGTGAGGGCGGCTTCCACATCTGCACGGCGTGGCTGATCGAGGCGTACCTACGCACCGGCCGCCGCACCGACGCCGAGGAGCTGTTCGCGCAGATGGTGCTGACCGCCGGCCCGACCGGGCTGCTTCCCGAGCAGTACGACCCGCTCGCCGAACGCGGCCTGGGCAACCACCCGCAGGCGTACAGCCACCTCGGTCTGATCCGCTGCGCCCTGCTGCTGGACAACATGCTCAAGCAGTAGTCGAAGGAGAGACCACGACGGGCCGGAGCAGCGCTGCTCCGGCCCGTCGTCTGTCCCGGCTTCCGGCTCCCGGCTCCCGGCGGGATGCAGCGACTCCCTCAGCCGTCGAGGGTGTTGACCACGTCGCCCACCACGACGACGGCGGGCGGCCGTACCTCGGCCGTGAGCACGTCGGCGGCCACCGCGTCGAGCGTCGACCGCAGCACCCGCTGGGTGCCCGTCGTGGCTTCCTGAACAACGGCGGCGGGGGTCTGCGGCGACCGACCGTGGGCGATCAGGGTGGCCGTGATGGCGGCGAGGTTCTTCAGCCCCATCAGGATCACCAGGGTGCCGTGCAGACCGGCGAGGGCGTCCCAGCGCACCAGCGAAGCCGGTGCGTCGGGTGCCAGGTGTCCGGAGACGACAGTGAACTCGTGCGCCACGCCCCGATGGGTGACCGGGATTCCAGCCGCGGCCGGGGCGGCGATCGAGCTGGTCACCCCGGGCACCACTGTCACCGGGACACCGGCGGCAGCGCAGGCCAACAACTCCTCGCCGCCGCGCCCGAAGACGTACGGGTCACCGCCTTTGAGCCGCACCACGAACGCGCCGGCCAGGGCCCGGTCGACCAGGATCTGGTTGATCTCCTCCTGGGCCCGGGACGGGCCGTAGGGGATCTTCGAGGCGTCCACCAGTTCGACGTCCGGGCGCAGCTCGTCCAGGAGCAGTCCGGGCACCAGCCGGTCGGCGACCACCACGTCGGCCTCGGTGAGCAGCCGCCAGCCCTTCACGGTGATCAGCTCCGGGTCCCCCGGCCCCGCCCCGACCAGCGCCACCCGCCCGACCTGCCGCCCGCCCGTCACACCGGCCTCGGTCACACCGGCACCGAGCCCGCCAGACGGCGCAGCGGCAGCACCGGCCTGGCCAGACGGCGCAGCAGCGGCACCGAGCCCGCCAGGCGGCGCAGCGGCGGCAGCGGCGGGCGCCAAGCGGACCGCCAGAAGGTCGCGGACGGCGTCGCGGACGGTCATCGCCCGGTGCGGGTCGCCGCCGCCGAGCACCGCCACGGTGACCGGGCCGTGCCGGGTCACGGCCGGTGTCCAGGCGGTGGCGGCCGTCCGGTCGTCGGCCCGGACGCAGAAGATCCGCCGCTCGGCGGCGACGGCGCTCACCGAAGCCGCCGCCATCGGGTCGTCGACAGCGACCTGGACCAGCCAGGCACCGTCCAGGTCCTCGGGCACGAACCGGCGCGGCACCCAGTGCAGCCGACCCGCGTCGGCCCGGGCGCGCAGCGCCGGAGTCAGCTCCGGGGCCACCAGCAGGACGTCCGCGCCGGCGTCCAGCAGCGCGGGTACGCGCCGGGTGGCGACCGCGCCGCCACCCACCACGACCACCCGCCGCCCGTGCAGCCGCAAACCCAGGGGGTACGGATTGGAGGTCACGCCGCACCACCGAGGCGGACGGCTCGTTCGCGGCGCGTGCTCACTTCTCGGCCACCCCTGCGGAGTCGAAGGTGGCCACCTCGTGCAGCACCCGGACCGCGCCGGTGACCACGGGCAACGCCAGCAGCGCGCCGGTACCCTCACCGAGGCGCAGCCCCAGGTCGATCAGCGGGTCGAGGCCGAGGTGGCGCAACGCGACAGTGGCGCCGGGCTCGGCCGAGCGGTGGCCGGCGACCATGGCGCAGACCGCGTCCGGGGCGAACGCGGCGGCGGCGAGCGCGGCCGAGACCGCGATCACACCGTCCAGCAGCACCGGTGTGCGGCGCGCTGCGGCTCCGAGGATCAGCCCGGCCAGGGCGGCGTGCTCCAGACCACCGACGGCGGCCAGCACCCCCAGCGGGTCGGCCGGGTCGGGGGTGTGCCGGGCCAGCGCGGCCCGCACCACAGCCACCTTGCGCGCGTACGTCGGGTCGTCGACCCCGGTGCCCCGACCGGTGGTGTCGAGTGGGTCGGCGCCGGTGAACGCGGCGATCAGCACGGCGGCCGGGGTCGTGTTGCCGATGCCCATGTCCCCGGTGAGCAGGATGCCGGCACCGGCGTCGATCAGTTCGTCGGCGATCCGGATGCCGGTCCGCACCGCCGCCAGCGCCTCGTCCCGGGTCAGCGCGGCCGTCACTGTGAGGTCGTTGGTGCCCCGGCGGACGGATGAGACAACCAGCCGAGGCACGGCCGGGTCGAGCACGACCGGGTCGGCGGCCGGGTCGAGCACGGCCGGATCGGTGGGCAGCGGGGTGGCCACGCCGACGTCGACCACGGTGACCGAGGCGCCGGCCTGCCTGGCGAACGCGTTGACCACCGCTCCACCGGCCAGGAAGTTGCCGATCATCTGCGCGGTGACCTCCTGTGGCCAGGGGCTGACCCCCTGGGCGTGCACCCCGTGGTCGCCCGCGAAGATCGCCACTGCGGCCGGCTCGGGCAGCGGTGGTGGGCAGACTCCGGCCAGGCCGGCGAGGCGTACCGAAAGCTCCTCCAGCGCGCCCAGCGAGCCCGCCGGCTTGGTCAGCCGGCCGTGCAGCGCCCGGGCGGCGGCCATTGCCGCTTCGTCCGCCGGGCGGATCGCCGCGATAGTGGTCTCCAGCATCATGCCTCCATGGTCTCGCGCAGCACGTCGATGAACTCGTCGGTGGTGTTTCGGTCGCGTACGGCCACCCGCAGCCAGTCGGGGCCGAGACCGGGGAACGTGTCGCCTCGGCGTACCGCCCAGCCGCGCTCGCGAAGGGCGGCCCGGGTCGCTGTCGCGCCCGGCAGGTGCAGCAGGACGAACGCGCTGGCGGGACGGCCGACGACGCGTACACCGGGCAGTTCGGCGAGGCGCGCGACCAGGTGCTCGCGGTTGGCGGCGAGGTCGGCGGCGATCGCGCGTTCGGCCTGGACCGCGACGGCGCTGGCGCAGGCCGACGCGGCCGCCAGCGCGGGTGTGCTGACGGCCCAGAGCGGTTGGACGGCGGCCAGCCGGGACAGCAGCTCCGGCGCGCCGAGCAGGTAGCCGATCCGCAGCCCGGCCAGGCCCCACGTCTTGGTGAGGCTGCGCACCACGAGCAGCCCGGGCAGGTCGCGGCGTTCGGCCAGCGACTCCGGTTCGCCGGGGTGCCCTGAGGTGATGGTGGTGTCGGCGAACGCCTCGTCGACCACCAGCACCCGGCCGGGGCGGGCCAGCGCGGCCACCGCCTGGGCGGGGTGCAGCACCGAGGTCGGGTTCGTCGGGTTGCCGATCATCACGAGGTCGGCGTCGGCAGGCACCCGGGACGGGTCGAGCCGGAAGTCGTCGGCGGCGTCGAGCAGCACCCGCTCGACCGGGTGTCCGGCGGCCCGCAGCGCCGCCTCCGGCTCGGTGAACTGAGGGTGCACCACCACGGGGCGACGCACGCCGCGCAGCGCCTGGGCGATCAGCACGAACCCCTCGGCGGCGCCGGCGGTGAGCAGCACCTCGTTCGGGTGACGGCGGTGTCGGGCGGCGACCGCCGCCCGGGCCGGCGCCGGGTCCGGATAGCGGGCCAGGTCGGTCAGGGTCGCGGCGATCGGGTCGGCCAGCCAGGCGGGCGGTCGCGCCCGACGGACGTTGACGGCGAGGTCGATCAGGCCGGCGGTCGCCTCCGCGTCGCCGTGGTGGGCGAGGTCCGGCTCGACCCCGGCGGGTGGGGCGACAGCACTCGGCTGATCAGACATGTCCGCGATCCTGCCGGGAAGGTGGCCGGTGGGACAGCCGATCTCGGGGTAAGCCGCGTCACCACTCGCCGGTTTAAGAGTTCTTCTCATGTACGAATCGGAAATGTCATAACTTGACCAGGTGAGCAACCGACCCCTTGCTGCCGCTGGTCGTCTCGTCCCTCTCCTCCGCGCCGGGCTGATCGCCGGAATCGTGATCGCCGCCGTCGCCTACCCGGTCGTCGCCCTCACCGGGCTCGGCGCGAAGGCCACCGCGCACGCCGTGGACCAGAAGACCCGGGTGCTGAAGACCGCCCTGCCCGCCGAGACCTCGTACGTCTACGGCCCGGACGGCAAGACCGTGCTGACGATGTTCTACGAGGAGTACCGGCAGTACACGAAGCTGTCGGACATGTCGCCGAACATTCAGCAGGCGATCATCGCCGCCGAGGACTCCCGCTTCTACCAGCACCACGGCGTCGACCCGAAGGGCGTGGCCCGGGCCTTCGTCTCCAACGCCCGCTCCGGCGGCTCCCAGGGCGCCTCGACACTGACCATGCAGTACGTCCGGATGGCCCTACGGGACAGCGCGACCACGCCCAAGGAGGTCCAGGAAGCCACCCAGCAGACCAGCCTGCGCAAGGTCAAGGAAATGCGGATGGCGCTGGACCTGGAGAAGGAGATCAGCAAGGAAGAAATCATGGAGCGCTACCTGAACTCGGCGTACTTCGGGCACCGCGCGTACGGCATCTACGCCGCCAGCGAGATCTTCTTCTCCAAGACCCCGAAGGACCTCACCCCGGTCGAGGCCGCCACCCTCGCCGGACTGGTCAAGTCCCCCTCGGAGTACGACCCGGCCGACTCCGACCAGAAGGAGGCCACCGGGCGGCGCAACTACGTGCTGGACCGGATGAGCCAACTCGGCTACCTCTCCCCCGACTCGGCCACCGCCGCCAAGTCCGAACCGATCCGGCTCAAGCTGACCACCCCACCGCACGACTGCGCCGCGGTGGCGGAAAAGTACAACAGCTGGGGCTTCGCCTGCGACTACCTGAAGAACTGGTGGAGCGCCCAGCCCGCGTTCGGGGCGAACCGGCTGGAACGGATGGACAACCTGCGCCGGGGCGGCTACCGCATCGTGCTCAGCATCGACCCGAAGATCCAGGAGGCCGCGGAGAAGAACGTCGGCACCAAGGAGGCCACCGGCAGCCCGTTCGCCAACGGAATCGTGGTCTCCGAGCCGGGCACCGGGCGGGTGAAGGCCATGGCGGTGAACCGGACGTACTCGCTGGACCTGGCCGAGAACCCGCAGAGCTCCAACCCGGAGGCCGGGCCGAACGTGAAGGCCAACTATCCGAACACTGTGGCACCGCTGCTCGGCGGCGGTGACCTGGCCGGTTACCAGGCCGGATCGACGTTCAAGATGTTCCCGATGCTAGCCGCGCTCGACTCGGGCATGACCCTCTCCACCTCGTTCAACGCCCCATACCGCTACCGCTCCGAGGTCTACGACGGCTGGGCGCCCTCCAACGCCAGCGGCGCCATGTCTGGTCAGCAGACCATGTGGTCCGGCTTCGGCAAGTCGGTGAACACGTACTTCGTCTGGCTGGAGGAGAAGGTCGGCGCGGACCGGGCGGTCAGGTTGGCCGAACAGCTCGGGCTGCGGTGGCGCACCGACGTCGACCGGGACCACGCGTCCCCGGACAAGGCGAAGAAGTGGGGTGCGTTCACCCTGGGCGTCTCCGACGCCACCCCGCTGGAGATGGCGAACGCGTACGCCGCCATCGCTGCCGACGGCCGCTACTGCGAGGCCATCCCCGTGCAAGCGATCATGAACCGGGACGGCACGCCCGCCACGTACGCCACAGCGGGTGGTCTGCACCGTGAGGTGGCCAAGCCGCGCTGCCGGCAGGTGGTCAGCGCGGACGCGGCACGGGCGGCCACCGACGCGGCCCGCTGCCCGACCGGCGACACCCCGGCGCGCGGCAGCTGCGGCGGCTGGTCCACCGCCGACAGCGTGCGGGGCACCGTCGGACGCCCGGTGGCCGGCAAGACCGGTACGACCGACAGCACCCGGTCGGCCTGGTTCGTGGGCTACACCCCGGAGTTGGCTGCGGCGAGCTTCATCTCCGACCCGGACAACCCGTTCAACGCGGTCGGTGACGGGCAGTCCCAGATCCCGATCAAGGCGGTTTCGGAGACCCTACGCGACGGTTTGAAGGGCACCCCGACCCGTCAGTTCACTCCACCGTCGGACGCCATCGTCGGCTGACCGGCGTGCGAGTCAGCGCAGGTCGGCGGGGCTCAGGCTCAGCGCAGGTCGGCGGGGCTCAGGCTCAGCGCAGGTCGGCGGGGCTCAGGCTCAGCGCAGGTCGGCGGCGACGAACGACCACAGCTCCAGATCCACCCGGCCGCCGCTGACGAACCCGGCGTTGCGCAGCAGCCCCTCGTAGCTGAACCCGGCCTTCTCGGCGACCCGGCGCGAGGCCAGGTTGCCGGGAGCCACCCGCAGCTCGACCCGCTGGAAGCCGTGCTCCAGGATCAGCGCGATGGCCACCGCGTCGACCGCCTCGGCGGCGAAGCCGAAGCCCCGCGCGTGCGCCGCCATCGCGTAGGAGATCTCGGTGAGGCGGGCGCCCCAGTCGGTGCGCCGGGTCCACAGCGAGCCCACCACCTGGTCGTCCTCCCGCCGGAGCACCGCGTAGTGGTCACCCTCTCCGCTGTCGCGCCGCTGCCGGGCCAGATCGGTGCACCAGGCCAGCCCGTCGATCGGGCCGGAGTCGCCGGGCAGCGGCAGCCAACGCCGGGTGAGCTTGTCGGCGAAGATCTCCCCGGCCGCCGCCGCGTCGGCCGCTGTGAGCTGCCGCACCTCGGTACGCGGGGTGGAGACGGTCAGCGCCGGGAATCGGCGCACCGCCACCTGACCGATCACACCGACACCTCGCCCGACTGCGCGGGCACCACCTCGCTCGTCGGATCGGCCGCCGCCGCGGCGACCAACCGGGCCGCCGTCGCCGGATGGCTCGCCCAGTGCAGCGTGAGCTGCGAGGCGTGCACGTTGCGCCAGACGAAGCCCTCGGGCGTGCCGCCGTCCCAGCTCCAGGCCGGGCGCTGACCGGCGCGGGGGGTGAGCACCGCGCGGTGTGCCTTGTGCCCGACCAGCACCGTGCCGGTGGCGGCGACGACGCTGTCGGTCTGGGCGGTCGCCTCCCGGTAGCCGGCCACCACCCCGTCGCGGCTGACGCCCACCGCGTCCAGGACACCGCACATCGGCAACCCGTCCAGCTCCCGGGCCAGCCAGAGCAGCCCGGCGCCCTCGGCGATCACCGGACGCCCGGTCCGCGCCAACTCCGCCACCGCGATGCAGAGCCGCCGGTTGGCCGACAACTGCTCGGCGTACGCCTCGGGCAGCGCGCCGCCGACGACCAGCGCGCGGGTGCCGACCGGCAGCGCCTCGTCGCGCAGCGGGTCGACGACGACGACCTCGGCGCCGGCGGCCCGGAGCAACTCGGTGGTCTCCGGGTGGCTGAAACTGCCGCCCGGCCCACCGGCCACCGCCACCAGTGGGCGGTTCGCCGGGGGTGTGAACGTGCCGAGGGCCTCCTCGGGAGACCAGGCCGGCGTCGGCAGCGGCGGGGCGGAGCGGGCCAGCCCGAGCAGCCGTTCCAGGTCGACGGTGGCGGCGACGGCCTCGCCCAGCCGGCGGACCGCACGGACGGCGTCGGCCGAACCCTCGACCACCGGGGCCACGCCGTGTCGCCGCGACGGCAGCACCGCCGGCAGGTCCTGTCGACGCAGCGCGCCGTAGACCGGCACCCCCACGTCGTCCAACGCCTCGCGCAGCATCCCCTCGTGCCGCGACGACGCCACCCGGTTGAGGATCACCCCGCCGAGCCACAGCTGCTCGTCGTACGAGCGGAAACCGTGCACCAGGGCCGCCACCGACTGGCCCATCGCGGCCACGTCGACAACGAGCACCACCGGGCTGCGCAACGCGGCGGCCGCAGCGGCAGTGGACTCCTGCTCGGGACGGCCACCGACCGAGTCGTACAGGCCCATGCTGCCCTGCACCACGGCCAGCCCGGCACCGGCGGCACCGTGCGCCACCAGCGGGGCGAGCCGGTCGAGGCCGACCAGTCGGGGGTCGATCACCCGACCCGGCCGGCCGGAGGCGAGACCGAGATAGGCGGCGTCGACGTGGTCCGGCCCGAGCTTGAACCCGGCGACGTCGACCCCTCGCTCGGCCAGGGCGGCTAGCAGCCCGATCGCCAGCGCGTTCTTACCGTGCCCGGAGGACGGCGCGCTGAGCACCAGGCGCGGCACGACGGTCATCATCGACTCCTCGCGAGCGGCGGCGGGTACGCGACGGGACGACCAAGGCCGATCCGTCGGCGTGACGATACCCGCCCGGCTGGAGGCGCGAGCACCGCCAACCGGGGTCCCTGGCCCGGCCCTGGCCGGACGCCCGGTCGCCGGTCCCGGCCCATCCGGCCCGGTCCAGGTCAGTGGCGCCGGTCATACGAGTAGCCTCGGTGCCGTGTACCGGTTCCTGCTGAGCCCACGCTGGCTGGGCGCTCTCGCGCTGACCCTGGTCGCGGCCGCCGTCATGGTGTTCCTCGGCAACTGGCAGCTCGACCGCTACCGAGGGCGCACCGAGGTCAACGAGCGGATCGACGCGGGCCAGCGAATGGCTCCGGTGCCGCTCACCGACGCGCTGCGCGCTCCCGCCGGGGGCGCGGGGACGGCCGGTCCGGCGCCCGCCGAGGACAAGGTCTGGACCCGGGTCACCGTCACCGGCCGGTACGACCCCACGAACACGGTGCTGGTCCGTGGCCGCACGGTGGACAGCCGGGTCGGTTTCGAGGTGCTCACCCCGTTGGTGCTCGCCGACGGCACGGCGGTGCTGGTGGACCGGGGCTGGATCCCGCCGGCCCCCGGTGGGGCGACCGCCCAGCCGTCGGTGCCCTCCGTGCCGATCGGCGACGTGACCGTGGTCGGCCGGGTGCACGAGACCGAGAGCGGCGCCGGCACGGTGGCCCGCCGCGACGGGCTGCTGGAGATCCGGCGGATCGGGGTGTCGCGGCTGGCCGGCCAGCTTCCCTACCCGGTCTACGGCGCTTACGTGCTGCTCGACGAGCAGACCCCGGCAGCCGATCCGGTGTTCAAGGCGGTGCCGGTCGGGCACGCCAACAACTGGCAGAACTTCGGCTACGTCGTACAGTGGTGGCTGTTCGCGGTGATGGCGCTGTTCGGCTATGGCTGGGTGGCCCGTCGGGAGGCCCGCCGGGCCGCCGGAATCGGCACCACCCCGGCTCCGCTGGACCGGGCCGCCGAGCCGACGCCGACCGCTTCCGCCTGACCTCGCCCGGTCAGCCGGTGACGCGGCCGGCGTGGATGGCCCGGACCGCGTCGATCGTGTCCGCCTCGGCGGCGGACTTGTCGTCGCGATAGCGGACCACCCGGGCGAACCGCAGCGCCATTCCACCGGGATAGCGCGAACTCGTCTGCACCCCGTCGAAGGCGATCTCCACCACCTGCTCGGGCCGGACCCGGACCACCCAGTCGCCGCGTTCCACGGCGAGGTCGAGGAACCGTTCGGTCTGCCACCGCAGCAGCTCGTCGGTGAGCCCCTTGAAGGTCTTGCCGAGCATCACGAAGTCACCGGTGCGCGCGTCACGCGCGCCCAGATGCAGGTTGGACAACCAGCCCTTGCGCCGGCCGCTGCCCCACTCGACGGCGAGCACCACCAGGTCGAGGGTGTGCCTCGGTTTCACCTTGACCCAGGCGGCACCGCGCCGGCCGGCGTCGTAGGGGGCGTCCGGCGACTTGACCACAACGCCCTCCTGCCCGGCGTCGAGCGCGGCGGCGAACGCGGCGGCAGCCTGCTCCGGGCCGTCAACCTCCATCCGACCGACAAGCAGCGACGAATCCACCGAACCGGCGAGGGCGGCCCACCGCTCCCGGCCGGGACTGTCGATCAGATCCTGGCCATCGAGGTGCAGCAGGTCGAAGAAGTACGGGGTGAGCACCGTGGCGCCCGTGCTGGCAGCCGCCGCGAGCACCGCCGGAGCGACAGGTGTGCGCCCGGTGGTGCTGGGGGTGGTGCGTCGGGCGGCCCGGCTCGACGTCTGCTGGAACGGCAGTGGGCGGCCGGTCTCGTCCAGGCCGATCGCCTCGCCATCGAGGACCAACTCCCGGCCCGGCAGGGCACGGACCGCCGCGACCACCTCGGGCACCCGGGTGGTGATCTCGTCGAGGCTGCGGGTGAACACGGCAATGTCGGTGCCGGAGCGGTGCACCTGGATGCGGATGCCGTCGAGCTTCACGTCGACCACCGCCGGCGTGCCGGTCGCGGCGAGCGCCTCGTCGACCGAGGGGGCGCTCTGCGCGAGCATCGGCGCCAGCGGGCGGCCGACCTGTAGACCGAAGCCGGCCAACTCGGCGGCCCCTCCGGCCAGCGCGGCCACCGCCACCGCCCGGAGATCACCGGCGAGCAGCAGCGCCCGGCGGACCACCGCGACCGGCACCTCGGCGGCCCGCGCCACCGCGTCCGCGAGGAGGCCGGCCTGGGCGCCCTGCCGTAGCTCGCCACTGAACAGGCCGGTGAGCAGCCGCTGCTCGTCTGCCGTCGCCGCCGCGTAGAGGGCGCCGAGCAGCGCCCGACGCCGAGCCTGTGAGCCCGAGCCGTGCACCGCGGCGAGCTGCGCGATGGCCGCGTCCACGCCGGCCACAGTCAACGTCGGCTCGGCGGCCGGCGGCGGCAGGTCACGCAGACTCGCGTAACCGACGCCGGTCTGCCGTTGGCGTAGCTCACCGGCGAGATAGCCGGCGCCGGGCTCGACCTCGCCGGGGTCGAGCCGGCGCAGCGCGTCAGCGAGCAGCTCCACCTTGGCGCGCCGGCCGCTGGTGGCGCCGACGGCGGCGGAAGTGGCTGCCAGATCGAGGAACCGCACGCAGCTCATCCTGCCAGTCACCTCCGACACCGCCCGGGCATTGCCGTGCCCGGGCGGTGTCGGCAGGGTGCCGCCCACTCACTGGACGACGGATCAGGGCCTAGGCGGAGACGGGTTCCTCGATGCGCAACCCCCGGGCGCGGACCTCGCCGGCGACCCGGGAGAGCACCGAGTCGAGGGCGACCAGTGCGGCGGAGAGCTCACCGAGCTGTTCGTTGAGCGTGTCCTCGGACCACGCGGAGACATCGACATCTCCCAGCGCGCTGACAGCGGCCCCCAACCGGGCCATCACCTCGTTCGTACTCATGTACGAAAGGCTATAACAGCTGACCATCCGACACGCCGTAAACTCCCAGATCAGGCCCAAAGTTGCCGTTCTGATGCCTAACTGCTCACCGCCGCCACGTTGCGCAGGAGCAGTGCCTCGGCCAGGCAGACCCGGGCGAACTCACCCAGGTGCAGACTCTCGTTCGGGCCGTGCGCGCGGGCGTGTGGGTCCTCCACGCCGGTCACCAGGATCGCCGCCTTCGGGAACATCTCCTGGAAGGTGGCGATGAACGGAATCGAGCCGCCAACGCCGATGTCCACCGGGTCGGTGCCGTCCCAGGCGGTCCGGAAGGCCGAACGGGCGGCGTCGAACATCGGCCCGGACGCGTCGATCACGCACGGGTCACCGTCGTGTTCGAAGGTGACGGTCACCTGTGCACCCCACGGCGCGTGCTGCTCCAGGTGCGCGCGCACCGCCGCGTACGCCCGCTTGGGGTCGTCGCCCGGGGCCAGGCGGATGCTGAGCTTCGCCTTCGCGGCCGGGACCAGAGCGTTCGGCGCCTCGCCGGTGGACGGCGCGTCGACACCGAGAATGGCCAGCGCCGGCTTGGTCCAGAGTCGGTCGGTGATCCGGCCGGTGCCGATGAACTGCACGCCCTCGGCGAGCCCGGCCTCGGCCCGGACCCGGTCCTCCGGGTAGTCGACGGTGGCGCCCTCCCGGCCGACCAGGCCGTCCACCGCCACGTCACCGGCGTCGTCGTGCAGCGTCGCCAACAGCCGGACCAGCGCGGTGAGCGCGTCCGGCACGGCGCCGCCGAACATGCCGCTGTGCACCGCGTGGTCCAGCGTGCGTACCTCGACGAAGCAGTTGACGATGCCCCGCAGCGAGGTGGTCAACGCCGGCACGCCGATGTCCCAGTTACCGGAGTCGGCGATCACGATGACGTCCGAGGTGATCGCGTCGCGGTGCTCGGCCAGCAGTTGCTCCAGCGAGTCGGAGCCGTACTCCTCCTCGCCCTCGATGAAGAGGACCACGCCGACCGGCAGCGCGTCACCGTACGCGCGCAGCGCCGCCACGTGCGCCATGATGCCGGCCTTGTCGTCGGCCGCGCCCCGGGCGTAGAGCCGGCCGTCCCGTTCCACAGGCTCGAACGGGTCGGACTCCCACAGCGACCGGTCGCCGACCGGCTGGACGTCGTGGTGGGCGTAGAGCAGCACGGTGGGCGCGCCGGGCGGGGCGGCCCGACGGCCGATCACCGCCGGCTGGCCGCCGGATCGCACGATGTCGACGTCCAGGCCACAGCCGCGCAGCAGCTCGGCGACCGCCTCGGCGGAGCGTTCCACGTGTGAGTGGTCGAAGCCCTCGAAGGCGATGCCGGGGATGCGGACGAGTCGTTCCAGGTCCGCCCGGACGCCGGGCATCTCCCGCTCGACGGCGGCCCGTACCTCGGACTCGGTCATGATCGGTGAGGTCATGACCGGCATCGTATGCCGGCCTTACCGGGGTGTGCCGGCGGAGCCCGTACCGTCACCGCTGTCCGCGGGGCCGGCGCCGGCCCGCGCGCCCGGGGCGGCCCGCCCGGCGCGGTGTGCGCGGCCCGCCGCCTCGGTGGCGGCATCCATCCAGGAACGCGCCCGACCGGCGGTGCCGCCCACCCACTCGCCGACGTCGCTCGCGCCGTCGCCGAGCCGGCGCAGCAACCCGACCAGTGGGTCGGTCGACCGGCTGAACTCCTCCCGGTACGACTCGGCAGCCGCCTTGATCTCCTCCGACACGCTTGTCGAGCTGTCGTCCTCGCGGCGCGGATAGTCCCCCGCCAGCACCCGCCCGTACGCCCCGGAGTCGATCCACTGGCGCAGCGACGCCGCCCGCGCCACCGGCACCGGGTGGGTGCTCCACGCGGTCATCCGGATCTTGTGCAGGCTGTCGCGCAGGTCGCCGCCACCGGCGTACTCGGCGGCCTGCTCCAGGAAGGCCGTGGTGTCGACCTGGGACAGGTCACCGCCGCCGGCGAGCTTCATCAGAAGCCGCAGCGCGGCGGCCGGGTCCTGCCCGGCGAGCAGGCCGGCCCGGTCGGCGGAGAGCTCCGCCTTGCGCCACCACTCCAGCATCGCCGCGATGATGGCGCGCAGCGCGATCGCGCCGACCGGCAACCAGCTCAGGTTGGCCGCCCACCGGGTGAGGATCATGAGCATGGTCTTGTAGACCGCGTGCCCGCTGCCCACGTGGCCCAACTCGTGGCCGAGCAGGCAGCGCAGTTCGTCCTCGTCGAACTGCTGCACGCAGGCGGAGTTCAGCACGATGAACGGCCGCTCCAGCCCGACCGCCTCGGCGCCCAACCAGGGCGACTGGGTCACGTAAAGCTCGGGCAGTTCGGCCACGTCGAGCGCCGCCGCGGCCTCGGT
Organism: Micromonospora sp. NPDC005553; assembly: GCF_042871765.1. Lineage (NCBI taxonomy): Bacteria > Bacillati > Actinomycetota > Actinomycetes > Micromonosporales > Micromonosporaceae > Micromonospora > Micromonospora sp. NPDC005553. The sequence continues at coordinate 42,295 of NZ_JBIAJD010000009.1, forward strand.
GTAGCGCTGCCACACCGCCGGATACTGCCGGTGGTCGACCCGGATGCCGGAGGCCAGCACGGACAGCCGGAAACCCCGCTCGTTCCACATCCCGAAGAACGCCCGCACCACGTCGTCGAAACCGCGCAGCTCCCGCAGCGCGACCAGGGCACCCCGGTCGGCCGGGTGCTCCCAGGCCCGCGAGCTGATGCCGGTGAGGGTGATCCGACGCCGCGCTGGCGCGTCCGCTGCCGTCATGGTGGCTCCCCGTTCGCCGTAGCTCTCCGCATCGTGCCGCAGACCGTGGCCCACGTCCATGCCCCGCTCATCGCAGCCGCACGTAGTACCGGTCCGCGTCGTACGGCAGTGTCGGCGCGCCGTCCACCACCAGGTCGGCGTGGGTCGCGGTCTCATCGACGGCGAAGTGCGCCCGCTCGCCGTCATGCCAGCGGCGCAGCTCGGGCAGGATCTCCGGCCCGTCCCGGACCACCGCGCGAGCCAGCCGCAGCGACGCGGGCGCGGTGACGAACACGGCCAGCGTCAGCTCCGGCCGGACGACCGCCCGAGCGGCGCTGACCCCCTCGACCACCAGCACCGGAGCCACCGGAACCGGAACCGGCCGGGGCAGGAAACACCGCCGGACCCAGCTGTACCGCCGGTAGGCACCCGGCTCACCGACACGCAGCGGGGCGAGCACCCCCTCGTCGAGCCGGGGCCAGAAGGTGACCTGGTCGTCCCACCCGTCGAGCAGGTCGTCGGTGTGCACCACCGGCGGTCGGCCGCCGAGCGGCCCCGCCAGGGCATCCGCGAGCTGCGCGGCGAACCGGCTCTTACCCGCGCCACTCGGCCCGTCGACCGCGACCAGCCGGGTCCGCCCCAACCGCGCCGGGCCCGCGAGCACCCGACGAGCCAGTTCGGCGTACGCCTCGACAACCGCCACGGTCGGCAGGCCAGTCTCCGGGTTCAGCACAGCCTCCGAGTGCAGCGCGGCGTGGCCAGGCGCGACCTGGCGAGACGCGACTTGGCCTGGCCCGACCTCGCGTGGCCCATGACCCGAAGTATGCCGCGACGGCCGCTGACCACGGTGATCGACTCGGCTTCCTTGAAGTCGCGGTATCCCTGTCGGCCGGACACCGCGACTTCATTGAAGCCGAGTCGATCATGCCCGGTGGGGCGGCGTGGTGGGTCACCCTGACACGTCCGGCTGACCGCCCCGGCCGGCCACCGTCACGTCCGGGGGAATTGGGGCGGCGACGGGTGACGGGCGGCCCGTTCGCCGCCCGGGGTGCCACCGAATCGGCATGATCGGGTGGTGCTCCGAGACGTGATGAGCCCCGGTATAGACGCCCTACTCGAACAGGCCCGTGCCGGGCTGCACCGACTGACTCCGCAGCAGACCGTCGAGGCGGTCCGCGGCGGCGCGTTGCTGGTCGACACCCGTACCGAACTGCAGCGCCGCGAACAGGGCGACCTGCCGGGCGCGGTCGTCGTCGACCGGACCGTACTGGAGTGGCGCCTCGATCCGGCCAGCGCCTGGCGGATCCCGGAAGCCACCGGGTACGACCGGGAGATCATCCTGGTGTGCCGACAGGGTTACAGCTCCAGCCTGGCCGCCGCCAGCCTGCAGACCCTCGGGCTGCGCCGGGCCACCGACATGATCGGCGGCGTGGACGCCTGGCTCGCCGCCGGCCTGCCCACCACCGACCGTCCCGCCGACATCCGCCCTTAACCCCGAACCGAACCCTCTGCCCCAAACCCCGACCCACCTCTGCCCCAGCCCCTGACCCTGACCCTGACCCTGACCGGTCGATCATGGAGTTGTGGTGGGGGACGTAAGTGGCCAGTCGGGGTGCAACGGGCACCACAACTCCATGATCGACCAGGCCGGCGCATTCGCGGTGGGCGAAGGCAACGGGCTGGGCGATACAGCTAGTTCTCGGACGTGGGTTTGACCGGTGGAGGGCCGGGTGGGATGAAGGGCAGGTCGGCGGGTGGGCCGGCTTCGATGAGACGCCAGAGGGCATCGGTGTCCAGGTGTTCCTCGACCAGGTCGCCGAGCAGCTCGAGTGACTGTTCCCGGGCGGCGGCGAAGCTGGTGGCCGGTGCGACCCGGAACCCGCTGCGACCGGCCAGACGAGCGGCCTCGGTGAGGAACCACCGGCGGAACTCGTCGGACTCGAACGCCCCGTGCCAGTGCGTGCCGTGCACCACGCCGAGCACGGCGCCCTCTGCGACGCCCTCGTCGCTGGTCAGCAACGGGGTCAGGCTCGGGTCGGCCTGTGAGACGTACCCATGGTGGATCTCGTAGCCCCGCACCGGAAGGCCACCGGGGCCGGTGCCCACCGACTGCCGGACGGTCTTGCGCGGGTCGAAGGTGATGTCGATGGGCAGCAGGCCGAGCCCCGGCACGCTGCCCTGCCGGCTCTCCACCGGATCGTGAATGGCACGGCCGAGCATCTGGAAGCCACCGCAGAGGCCGAGCAGGGGCTTGCCGGCTGCCACATGGGTGGCCACCGCGTCGGCGAGACCGGTCTCGCGCAGCCACCCGAGGTCGGCGACGGTGGACTTGGAACCCGGTAGGACGACCAGATCGGCGGCGGCCAGTTCGGCCGGTTCGATGGTGAGGCGCACCCGGACGCCCGGCTCGGTGGCGAGCGCCTCCACGTCGGTGGCGTTGCTGATCCGGGGTAGGCGGACGACGGCCACGTCCAGCCATTCGCTGCCGTGCGGGGCGGCGGGTCGACCGAGCACCCGACCGTAGGCGAGTGAGTCCTCCGCGTCGAGCCACAGGTCCAGTGACCAGGGCAGCACCCCGTACGTGGGACGGCCGGTGACCTGACGCAACATATCCAGACCCGGCTGGAGCAGCCCGAGGTCGCCCCGGAACTTGTTGATCACGAATCCGGCGATCAGCGCCTGGTCGGCCGGGTCGAGCAGGGCCACGGTGCCGAACATCGAGGCGAAGACACCGCCCCGGTCGATGTCGCCGACGACGATGGTGGGCAGGTTGGCGTGCCGGGCCAACCCCATGTTGACGTAGTCACCGGCCCGCAGGTTGATCTCCGCAGGGCTGCCGGCGCCCTCGCAGATCACCACGTCGTACGTCTCGCGCAGCTCGGCCAGCGCGGCGTACGCGGTCTCGGCGAGCCGGGGACGCAACTGCCGGAAGGTGCCCGCGGTGATCGTGTCGACCGCCTCGCCCAGCAGCACCACCTGACTGGCCAGGTCGCTGCCCGGCTTGAGCAGCACCGGGTTGAACCGCAGGTCGGGTGCGAGCCCGCACGCCGCGGCCTGCATGGCCTGGGCGCGCCCGATCTCGCCGCCACGCCCGTCCGCCCCGACGACCACCGCCGAGTTGTTCGACATGTTCTGCGCCTTGTACGGCGCCACCTTCACGCCCTGCCGGTGCAGCCAACGGCAGATGCCGGCGGTGAGCACGCTCTTGCCGGCGTCGGACGTCGTGCCGGCCACCAGCAGCCCGCCGCTCACCTCCCACTCCCCCGGCGCACCCCGACGACCCTGCCCATACCGACGGCCCGCAGCCCGTGCTCACCGGCACCGGCCGACCGCAGGGCCCCGGCCACGCCGCCCCACCCGCGCCCTCCGGCCATCTCCGCCGACCCTCGCCGGCCCACGGCACCGGTCAGTGCACGCCTGCTCAGCGCACCAACCAGCCGGCCGAGCGTCACCGGGTACGCGGCGGCCAACCCGACGGCGGCCAGCCCCACCGCGCCGGAGATCCGGGCGGCCCGCTTCAGGTGCCGCGCCTCGGGGCGGGGACCGTCGCCGAGGAACGGCCGCACCTCGGAGCGCCCGAAATAGACGTTTCGACCACCGAGGCGGACCCCGAGCGCGCCCGCCATCGCCGCCTCGCACTGACCGGCGTTGGGGCTCGGGTGGTCGTTGCGGTCCCGCCGCCACACCTGCCAGGCGTGCTGCCGGTCGCCGTGCGCGACCGGCGCGACGGCGATGGTGAGCAGCCCGGTCAGCCGGGACGGCAGGAGGTTGAGCGCGTCGTCCAGCCGAGCGGCCGGCGTGCCGAACCGCGCGTAGCGCGTCGACCGGTGCCCGACCATCGCATCGAGGGTGTTCGCCGCGCGGTAGCCCAGCAGCCCGGGCAGACCAGCGACCGCACCCCAGAGCAGCGGAGCGACCACCGCGTCGGAGGTGTTCTCCGCTACCGACTCGACTGTGGCACGGGCCAGCTCCGACTCGCCCAGCGTCGACGGGTCCCGCCCGCAGAGGTGACCGAGACGTCGCCGGGCAGCGGGCAGGTCACCGTCACGCAGCGTACGACCCATGACGGTCGCCTCGTGCCGTAGCGTGCGGCCGCCCAACACGGTCCAGGTGCCGGCCGCCACCAGCACCGCCCGGGTCACCGGCCGGTGGCGGGTAGCCGCCGCGGCGACCGCCCCGAGCAACACCGGCCCGCCCACGGCCAGCGCGGTGAATGCCGTACCCGCCGTTCGGTCCGGGCGGTAGAGGTGGCGCTCCAGCGCGCCCGCTGCCTGCCCGAAGCCGGCCACCGGGTGCCACCGGCGGGGGTCACCGAGCACCCTGTCCAGCGCGTACCCGGCCAGCATCCCCACCGCGTTCGCCATCGGCGCTGTCCGTCGCACCCGCACCACCTCCGGCCGGCCAGCCTAGACGAGCATTCCGTGAACCAGCCCAACCCACGGTGCCGCACCGGCAACGAGAACCCGTGAGTGACAGGTCGACAAACCCGCCGACGTCCTGTCACGCGGGGTGACGACGCTGGTCGCGCCGCCACCCCGCCCCCGTCGTGCCGCTCAACCGCGACGGCCGAGCCGATCGGTCAGGCTGGTTGCGGAATCCGGCCCCGACCACGCCGCCCTCGACCGGGCTGCGCCGGCTCCGGCTGCCCCTCGTCGGGCACCGACCCCAACTCGTCGTCCAGGTCACCGTCGGCGTTGTCGTCGTCCACCTCGGGCGACGGGGCCAGCTCGTCGTCGAGTGCCGGCGCAGCGTCGGCCGGCCCGCCCTGTCCGCCGCTCGCAAGTGCTCCGCCGTCACCGAAGACGCCGCCGCTCGGAGGGCTGTCGTCGTCCGCCGGGACGTTGCCGAACGGGCTGGTTCGCAGCTCCGCGTAGTCGGGCAGCTCGAAGTCGTCGTCCAACGCACTGCCGTCGGGCAGCACTGGCGCCTGCCCGGCCGGCACCGGCTCGGTGGGCTCGCCGTGCACCCGGCTCTCGGCCTCCGCGTCCTCCACCGTGCTGGTCGCCATGCTCGGCCGGTTGCGCAGGAAACGGGCGCGCCCCCGGGAGAGGTCATGGCCGACGGCCACCGCCTCCAACTCGTAGAGCGTGCGGTGGTTACCGCCGTCGTCGGTCCAGTCGCGGGTGTAGAGCCGCCCGCAGACCACCACCGGATCGCCGACCATGACGGAGGCCGCCACCCCCTCGGCGAGCTTGCGCCAGCAGTTGACGCGGACGCGGAGCGAATTGCCGTCAACCCACCGGCCGCTGTCCCGGTCGAGTCGCCGGGCGGTGGACGCGACCTTGAAGTTGGCCACCAGGGTGTTGCTCTGGGTCGTACGCCGCCACTCGGGCGTAGTCAGCACATTGCCGACGATTGTCACGTAAGTGTCGAACATCGTCCCTCCAGGGGGATCGGGGCCTGCCAGCGCGAGTCGACTCGACACGAGCATCGACACTGAAGGCGCCCTTCGTGAGCACCCGTCCCCGGCCTGTGGATGACGAACCCACCTGTGGACAACGCCCTGATCAAGGCCTGCTGTGGTACGCCCGACCCACCCGACCCGCCGTCCACGGTTTCCCAGGCCGCCCGAACTGGGTAAGGACTTGATCAACGCACCACCGACAGCTCCACGTCGACGAGAGGTCAGCGCCATGATGATCACTACCATCGGCTCCGCGAACGCTTCCGAGGCGCAGCGATGAGCGCCGTGGCGAACCCGGCCACCGTGGCTGAGTGCCTGCGGGTGGGCGCCGGGTTCTCGCAGGGCGACCGCAACTGGATCGCCGAGCAGTTCGGCACCCTCGACGCCCGGCTCGCCAGCTTCCACGCCGACGCCACCGAGCTGGAGGTGTCGGTGAAGGACCGGGAGGCGCGCGGTCAGAAGGTCACCCTGGAGTGCTGGATCGCCGGCCGCCAGAAGATCGTCACCACCTCCACCGAGGAGGACCTGCACGCCGCCCTCAATGACGTCCGGGACGACCTGCGCCGCAAGCTCAACGACGCCAAGACCCGCCAGGAGCCCCGGCACAACAAGCACCTGCGCGATGTCCCGCAGCCGCAGATCGACGCCGACGAGCCCGTCGACCCGGCCCTCCGCGCCGACGCGGAAACCGCCTGACCCACGCCACACCCCCGCGATCTTGCACTTTCGAACGCCGAATGGCGGCAATCACCCCTTACGCCGGGACACAAAGTGCAAGATCGCGGGGGCGAGCATCGGGCGGGCGTGGGCTACCGCTGGGTAAGTTGGCGGCGTAGCGTCGCGTTCGTGGAACCGGACGTGTTGGGGCCGCCGTACGAGCGGCAGACGATCGACCTGGGCACCGACGACGAAGGCCCCGTTGTCGCGACGCTGGTCCGGCGGCGGGCCGAGCGCCCCACCGGGCGGGCCGTGCTCTACGTGCACGGCTTCGTCGACTACTTCTTCCAGACTCACCTGGCTGACTTCTTCGCCGAGCGAGGCTGGGATTTCTACGCGCTCGACCTGCGTAAATACGGCCGGAGTCTGCTCCCGGCCCAGACCCCGAACTTCTGCCGCGACATCAGCGACTACTTCCCCGAGCTGGACGCCGCCGCCGAGATCATCCGCAAGGACGACGGGCACGACACCCTGCTGGCGATGGGCCACTCCACCGGTGGCCTGATCATCTCGCTCTGGGCGGACGCCCGCCGCGACACCGGCACCATCGACGGCCTGGTGCTCAACAGCCCCTTCTTCGACCTGAACGCCCCCTGGGCGGTCCGTCGACCCCTCGCGGCCGCCGTGTCCCGGCTGGGCCGCAGGGCACCGCACCGCATCCTGCCGTTCGGGCTGGGCACTGTGTACGGCGAGAGCATCCACTCCGACCACCGCGGCGAGTGGACCTACGACCTGGCGTGGAAGCCGCTGGCCGGGTTCCCGGTCCGGGCCGGTTGGCTGAACGCGATCCGCACCGGGCAACGCCGGCTGCGCGCCGGGCTGGACATCCAGGTGCCGGTCCTGCTGGCCTGCTCGACCCGGTCATTCCGGGGCACCAAGTGGCACGACAACGCGACCCTGGCCGACGCCGTACTGGACGTCGAGCACATGGTCCGCTATGCGCCCCGCCTCGGTCGCCACGTCACACTGGCGCGCTTCGACGGCGGGTTGCACGACCTCACGCTCTCCGGCCCGGCCGTGCGGACGAAGGTCTTCGACGAGGTGGGCCGCTGGGCCGAGGCGTTCCTCGCCGCCGGCCCCACCGCCCCAGCCGACGCCGCGCCGACCAATGCCGCCCCACCCGACGCCGCCCGGACCAATGCCACCCCACCCGACGCCGCCCGGACCAATGCCACCCCACCCGACGCCGCGCGAACGGACGCGGTCCCAGCTGCTGCCGCGCCCACCGATGCCGACCGCACTGACACAGCGCCGGCCGACGTACAGCCGGCCGACGCGGCGAAGGCGACGACGGCCGGCGGCTGACCAGGCCGGGCGCGGTTCAGACGTCGCCGGGCGTCGCCGGAAGGATGGCGCTGATCCGGTCGAAGGTCGCGACCGGGTGCGCGCCGACACCGGGCAGGACCAGGCCCAGGCAGTACGGGGAAACCTCACCGGTGGCTTCGGCCTGCACGATGAAGACCGGCGCGCCGACGTACCCCGGGGGCAGCTCGGTGGTGATCAGCACGGCATCCCCGTCGCGGACCACCCGCTCGATCGCGACCTCCAGCGGCCGCGACCCGTCTTCGCGTACCCCGTGGGCCAGCACGAAAGCGGAACTGGTGTCGGCGCCGAGGCGGGCGACCACCTCGGGCCCGGCGGCGATCCCCGCCGGCACCGGCTGCACGCGCCACCGCCAGCCGCCGTCGCCGGCATACCGGTGCAGGCCAGCGGTCGGCAACACGGCGACCCCATCGCCCGCGAAGCGGGCCCAACCGGGCACGATCTCGGCCTCGGAAATGACGGCCGGGGCCACTCCCGCCGGCTCGGTGACGCTGGCCCGCAGGGTCAACTCACCACCCGAACCGCCCACCAGGTCGGCCGCCGTCAGCAGCGACTCTCCCACCGGGTCGTCGCCACCCTGGAAGAAGAACGCGGTACCGACGTCGCCCGATGACCGGTACGGCAGGATGGCGCGACCGACGACCTGGCACAGCTCGTAGGCGACGTCGCTCTCGGCGTCGGAATCCAGCAACACCAGCCAACGGTACGGTCCACGGCGAGGCCGTCCCGCGGTAACCCGGATGCCCGCTCCCCGGCGGACGTGAGACTCTGCTCGGCAACGTGGACGCGGGCACCCTTTTCGCCGTCGGGCAGTGGGACGGCGGTACCCTCTGGGCGCGACATCCACGCCACACGCGCCCGTAGCTCAGCGGATAGAGCAGGGGACTTCTAATCCCAAGGCCGCAGGTTCGAATCCTGCCGGGCGCACTTCACCACAGCAGGTCAGCGGCTTGCCGTGCCCGGTCGAGACGATCACCGCGGCGGCCTCTCAGCACGGTTCGGGGCGAGGCACCGGACGAGCGGGAACCTCGTACTGGGCGCAACGATCTGAAGGCGGCCGCGACGCAGGCGGGGACGTCTATCCATCTTGCCCTTTCGCGCACTGACGGTAGTATCTCCGTGTTTTTGCTTGCAACGGGGAGGAAGACCACATGCGATGGAAGTTCCCGGCCGGCGCCCTATTGGCGCTGGCCTTTTTGATTCCGGCGGCACCGGCGATGGCTCAGATCGAATCGCCCGGGCTGAACGAGGCCTGCCAGACGGTCGAGCGCAAGACGTACAAGGACATCCGCGAGCTTTTCACCATCGACCTGGACACCGCTCCCGAGCAGGAGATACGGGTGTTGGCCGCCCAGATCCTGTCCGCGGCGAACGCCGACTCGTTGCCCATTCTGCCGGGTGCCATTCAGGAGGCACTGAAGGGCACTGAGGAAGAGCTCCGCGCGTTCCTCAAGACGAATGTGCAGGCAGCCTGGTCAACGGCTTTGCGGATCACTGTGGTTCGCACGCTGACGGATGCTGGCCCCAACGTGGAGGCGGCCGCGCAGACGGTGCTCCGCGAGGCGGCAGTCGATGCCTATCTGGCTTACCTGAACGACGGCCTGTACGCCGCCCGTGAGCTCGACTGCGCGTCTCAGCCCACCCCGACGCCGACGTCTCAACCCACACCGAGCGCTACGCCCAGCGCCTCGACGACCGCTGCACCGACTCCTACTGCCTCCGCCAGCCCGGGTGCCCCCGGCGGCGAGGGTGGCGAGGGCGGTGGGCTGCCCGTTACCGGTGCCGACACCGCGACCGTGGCCGGCATTGGCAGTGTGCTCCTGCTCCTCGGCGGCGCGGGCTACCTGATCGGGCGCCGACGCCGTTCACGCTTCGTGGCATAGCTCAGCCTGATGCGCCCGGCTCGATGCTTCGTCGGGCCGGGCGCTTCCGCGCCGTGCTTGGCCGTAGTGGATGCGGCGGCACGCTCTCACGCAGCCGAGACCAGCATGATCCACGCGGCTGTGACCGCCGCCATCAGCGCCGCAACCAGCTCAGCCCTGCTGGTGGCGCTCATTGCGCTGAAGGGCCTCTTCGAGTTGGTCCTCAAGGATGATGATCCGGCAGGCCGAGGCCATGTCGGTGCCCTGGTCGCACATCTCCCGGGCTCTCGCGGCAAGGCGCAGTTGGTAGCGGGAGTAGCGGCGGTGCCCGCCACTGGAGCGCTGCGGGTCGATCAGTTTCGCTTCGCCGAGTCGGCGTAGGAAGTCCTGCGAGCAGCCGAGGATCTCGGCGGCACGGCCCATCGTGTAGGCGGGGTAGTCCTCATCGTCGAACATGTCGTCGGGTTGAGCCATGGAACCTCCATCACGAGGGCCCCGGTGCTCGGAAGCACCGGGGCCCAAGGGTTGTGGGTCAGGAACACCATCTACCGACAGAACGTCGGCTTGTCTTGTCCGCACCAGCCGTCACTGACGACTTCGGGTGCGAGGATCGCATAAGCGTGACCGAAGACCACCTCTCGTTCGATGGAAACTGCGGTGTCCGCGCCCAGCCCACGAAAGCGACTGGCAGCGGGCGATCCAACGGTGTAATGCCCTCCCTTGCCTCTGATTTCCTCTGTCGTACTCCGTGCTGTCCGTCGGTGTCCGAGCCCCACGCGACTTCATGGCCCTGACACGTGCGACGAACCTTTCTCACCTCGGGTGAAGCCCTGAACAAGCGTCGGCCCCACCCGCTGTCACACGCCTTCCACGTACTACCTAGCGACGGCAACTGCCCGTCGCCGAGCTGAGCAGGCCCTACGAGCTTCCTGGGCTCCACTCCTTCGCCCTCGTGCGGGGCGGCAACGTCAGCGTCTTTGTTTGCTCTCTCGACCCCAGGAACATTAGCCGGCGCTGGCACGGATGTCTAGCGCTTCGCTCATAGATTTTTTCCCGACAGAGACGGAGGTAGCCCCGCCGACGCCTCCACAGGCAGGCGCGTCCCGAGGTTGGTCGGCAAGCTGCGCACAAAGTGCCCGGCGGGTGTCTACGGGTCGGTCGGCCTACGGCGTTAATAGGGCGTGACGTTCGAGGAGTACGCGTTCGCTCGCACTTCGGCGCTGGTGCGGCTCGCCCGGCTGCTGACCGGTGACGAGCACCGAGCCGAGGACCTGGTTCAGGAGGTCCTCGCCCGGGCCTACGCCCGGTGGGGGCGCATCTCGCGGACGGACCAGCCGGACGCGTACGTCCGGCGCATGCTCGTCAACACCCACAACTCGTGGTGGCGTCGGCTCAGCAGCCGGGAGATCTCGGTTGCCGCGGTGCTCGATCGGGCCGACGGGGTGGACGAGGCCGCCGGCGTGGCCGAGCGCGACGCGCTGTGGCGGTTGGTCTGTGATCTGCCGGCGCGTCAGCGAACCGTGATCGTGCTGCGCTACTACGAGGATCTGGACGACACGTCGATCGCCGAGATCCTCGCCTGTTCGACCGGGACGGTACGCACACACGCCAAGCGGGCCCTGGCGGCGCTGCGTCGACGACAGGGTGCGGCAACCCACGCATGGGCAGGAGAGCTCTGATGTTCAGTGACCTCGACGAGCAGCTTGCCACCACGCTCAGGCATCGGGCGGGAGGCGACATCGACCCGACGCCGATAGTGCAACAGGCCCGGCATCGGGGCCGGCGGTTGCGACTGCGGCGGCGGGGGCTGATCACCGGCGGCGTGGCAGCGGCGTGTGTCGCTCTCACCTCGGTGGTGCTGGCGATCCCGGGCGTTCGGAGCACCGATGACCCGGTCATGCCGGCTGCGGCACTGATGCTGCCGAAGGCGCAGAGCGATGGGACCCTACGCCCCGAGGAGGTCGGCGCCGATCCCGCGACAGTGCACTTCACTACCGACACCCTGGTGAACGGTGCCGACTTCGCCTCGTGGCGCACCGGGCGCGGCATCGAGAGCGTCGAGTTCCGGGGCCCGAGCGGTCAGGCCCGTTTCGTGTTGGGGCGCACCGAGGCGTTGCTCGACGGGCTCCCGCAGACGTTGTCCTCGCAGGGGCGACCGCAGGGACGGACCGAGATACGGGTCGGCGACCGCTCGGGGGTCGCCTGGTTCGATCCGTCCGGCGACCGAAAGCTGTGGTTCGTCCGCTGGCAACCCGCCGACGGGCTCTGGGCCCAGGTGGAAACCTACGCGACCACCCTTGACGACGCGACGGGTACGGCGAGCCGGATGCGGTTCGACGGCGCCCACCGGTGCGTCGTGCCGTTCCGCCTGGAGTCGCTGCCGCCCGAGGGACGGCTGCTGGAGTGCTCGGTCACGCTCGGCCGGTCGGCGCGGGACTTCTTCGTGGAGGGCGCTCTGGTGGTCGGTGACGCGTCCGGCCGTTGGCTGACCGTTCGGGCGCAACCCGCCCCGACCCGCGACGCCCGGCGCGGGGATCTCGTCGCCGGCCCGTACCGGGCTCGCCGGCAAGGCAGTGACGTCCTGGAGATGACCGTCAAGCCCTGCGTCGTCGAGGCGTTCCGCAAGGGTTGGGGGAACGGCTACACCGAGGCGGAGGGCTTGGCGATCCTCGGCGGGTACCGGCCGGCCCGCGACCTCGACCGCCTGGAGACCTGGTGACACAGTGCTCAGGCTGAGGACGCGGCCACGCAAAATTCGTTGCCCTCCGGGTCGGCCATCACCACGTGTTGCTGGTCGAACTCCGCCAGGACCCGTCCGCCGGCGCGCGCCAGCCGCTCGGCCTCAGCCCGGATCCGCGCCCACTGCTCGTCGGAGTTGCCGTGGCCGGGCACCCGGATGTCGATGTGGAGCCGGTTCTTCGCCGTCTTGGGCTCGGGCACAGTGAGGATGGAGAGGTAGGGGCCGACACCGTCGGGGTCGCACAGCCACGCCCCGTGCTCGGGAAGGTCGTCCTCTGGCAGGTCGAACTGCGCGTGCCACTCCGCGCGGGTGGCGAAGGGCGGCGGTGGTGGCTCGTCGATGTAGCCCAGGGCCTCCTTCCAGAAGGCGGCGAGCACCTGTGCGTCCGTGGAGTCGAGGGTGAGGGAAATCCGAGCTGCCATGACCGGGACGGTAGCGCGTACCCCCGACTTTCTAGACGGGCCCCAGCAAGGCGGCCAGAGCGGCGTCGCCCTGGCCAAGTTGCGCACCGCCCGTCGCTGGCGCGACCAGGAACCGTTGGCAACCGTCGAGTTCCACATATCGGTCGGGGCCCGCCCCTTCGAGCGGGCGCAGCACCGCGAAGCGGCTCGCCGGGGTGGCACAGTCGACCACCGCCCGGCGGTTGGACAGCCCCCGGAGCACGCCCGCCTGACGCTCGGCCGGCAGCGGGCCGCCGTACACGAAATCACCCGGCGGTTTCTCGCCCTCCTGAAGCGACGCGGGCACCTCGTAGACGCAGAGGCGCAGCGGCCCGGCGGTCGAGCGGGCCGGCGGAGGCGGCCCGGGGCGGCCGTTGCGGGTCTCCACCCACACCAGGTCCGTCCACTGCTGGGCGCACCCGGCGGCCTCGGCCGCCGCGGATTCGACCTGCCGGATGGTACGCGTGTCCACAGTGGTCCACTGCGGCCCGGCCAGAGCGGCGATCACCTCGGGGCGCGGCTTGTCGCAGGAGTCCGTCGGGATGTGGGGCCGAAGCCAACGCCCCCGCTCGTCCACCAGTGCGAGCCACGGCGGAATGACCATGTCGAGGGTGCAGGCGACCTCCCCGTCGGCCTGTTCGTCGGGAAGGCGCAGCGCGGTGAGCAGCCGTGTGATCTCCTCGGCGCGTCGCTCGGTGGCGACCTGCTCCTGGCCGCCGTTGGGCCCCGGCCGAATCTCCCGCCCGCAGACCACCGCCGCGACCGGTGTGAACGTGGGGTCGATGCGACCGATCGTCGGCTCGTCCACGGCCGGTGGCGACGCCTCCGTGGTCATCTCGCCGGCCCTGGGCGCCTCCGTGGCGCAGGAGGTCCACCCGTCGACGATCTGAGCCGGAGCGGGCTCGTCGGCCCGACCCGGCCCAACCTCCGTGCCACCGCAGCCGCCCAACGTCATGCCGAGCAGTGCCACCGCGAGTGCCGTACGGGACGAGCGCATCCGGCTCACCACCTTTCCATCCAGGGATGAGACGGACGACGGGCGCCCCCGGTTCCGGTCGGGTGGTCGCTCCATCGCACCCGGTGATCGACTCGGTTTTCATGATGTCGGGTGGTCAGCCGGCTCCGGACACCCCGACTTTCGTGAACGCGAGTGGATCACGCCCGCCCGCCGCGCTGGGGCCTCCTTCAGCCCGCTGCACACAGTGACACATTAGCGACACTCCGCACACAAGGGATGACCCCGTCACGGTCCGCCATGCTATTGTCCGATGTCGATCTACGCCGCGTGGACCCGGACCGGGTCGTTGTCGGAAGGACACTTCCCGATGCCGGCCGTTGCCACCCCAACCGTGCCGCCGCCCACGCTGGACAATCCGGCCGGCGGAGCCCTGGGCCTCATCTTCACCACGTTGCCAGCGCTGCTGCGGCTGAGCTGCGGGCTGTTCGGCGCGGCGGTCGCCGTGTCGGTGCAGACCCCGCCGGTGCAGCAGGCGGTGCTGCTGCCCGCCGTGGGAGTGCTGACCGGCTGGTCCCTCTGGTACGCACACCGCGCGTTGCGCCACGGCATCGGCCCCGGCCTCGTCGGCGGTGACGTGGCGGTCACCGCGCTGACCTGCCTGCTCATCCCGGTGCTGGTGGCGCCCGAGGTACTGCCCGGCGAGGGCAGCTGGATCGCCGTGCTGGCCAGCACCACGGTGATCAACACACAGGCCACGACCTCGGCACGTTGGTCGATCCCGGCCGGGCTACTCGTGATAGCCACCTACGTGACCGGGGCGCAGGCCGCCGGCAACCCCATTGAAGCCCGGGCGCACGCGGCCACGCTGCTGGCGCAGACCGCCTGCACGGCGATGATGACGGCGGTCATGCGCCGACGCATCGGTCGGGCCGACCGCGCCTTTGTCGAACACCAGCGGCTGACCCGGGAGGCGTTGGTCGCACGCGCCGCCCGCGAGGCCGAACGCCAGCAGAACCGCGACCTGCACGACACGGTGCTCGGGACGCTGACCATGGTGGGGCTGGGCGCGGTGGCCGGGCCTTCGACAATCTTCCGGGACCGCTCCGCGGCCGACCTGCGTACCCTCGTCGCACTCACCGACGTCGGCCCGGTGGCCGGCGACGGCCCGGTGCCGCTCGACGGGCGGTTGCGGTTGGTGGCCGGCCGGCTACCCGAGCTTGCGGTACGGCTGGACCTGGCGTCCTGCGCCGTCCCGGTCGGCGTGGCCGACGCGATCAGCGAGAGCGCCTACGCGGCGCTGTCCAACGTGGTCCGCCACGCGCCGGGCGCCGGGGCCACGCTGCGGCTGACCCGCGACGCCATCGGCGTCGTGGTCGAGGTCGCCGACGACGGCCCCGGCTTCGACCTTGCCACCGTCCCACCGCACCGGTACGGGTTGCGCGAGTCCATCTGTGGCCGGATGACGACTGTCGGTGGCCGGGCCGACGTGCACTCGGCCGTCGGCGTGGGCACCCGGATTCGGCTGGAGTGGCCCGGTGTCGGCTGACCTGAACGCCCCGGCGCACCCCACCGACGCGCCGGAGACACCGAACTGGATCAGCGTTCCGACGCCTCGGGAACCGGAGTCCCCCGCGGCGCTCGCCGCCCCGGCCGCCGTGGCGCACGCGTCCGACCGGGGTGCCCGGATCGCCGCCGTCGCCATCGCGTTGGCCTGGCACGTCGCGATCGCGCTGCCGGCGGTGCTGTCCGCCCGTGCGGAGTTCGCCGCGCCAGCGGTGGTGCTCGGCGCCTGGGTACTGGTCGCCGTGACCGGCGCGATCGCCGGGGTACGGCTGCTGCGAGGTTCGCCACTGCCGCCGTGGCCGCTGGCCGGGCTGCTGCTTGTCGTCGACGCGGCCGTCTTCGCCGCGGCCGGTGAGCGGCAGTTGTTCACCGCCGCCAACTGGGTGTGGGGCACGCTCGGCTGGTTCTTCGTGCTGGCGGTGTGGGGCCGGCGCGTCGCGGGGCTGATCGCGCTCCTCAGCACCCACGCGTTGATCGCCCTGGTCGCGGTGCTCGGGCACGGCCCCGATCCGGCCGACGTGGCCCGCTACGTGATGTACGTCTACGGCACGTTCTCGCTGCCGGTGGCGGTCTTCGTGGGCAGCACCGTCATCGTCGGCCTGGCTCGGGAACGGGCCGCAGTGTCGGCCGCCGGTCACGCGATGGCCGCGGAGCGGGACGCCGCCGAGCGGGGCCTTCGGGAACGCCGGGACCGGCTCGCCCTGGTCAGCTCGGCGGCCGGGCGGGTCCTCGGTGACCTGGCCGCCGGCCAGGCCGACCCGGACGACCCGGAGGTGCAGCGCCGGTGCATGCTGGCCGCCGCCCGACTGCGCCGGCTGATCGCCGAGTCCGACGATGTGCCCGACCCGCTGTTGCACGAGTTGCGA
The DNA here is from genome assembly GCF_042871765.1 of Micromonospora sp. NPDC005553. Taxonomy (NCBI): domain Bacteria; kingdom Bacillati; phylum Actinomycetota; class Actinomycetes; order Micromonosporales; family Micromonosporaceae; genus Micromonospora; species Micromonospora sp. NPDC005553. The sequence goes on from NZ_JBIAJD010000009.1 coordinate 58,384, forward strand.
GCCGCCGCCGACCTTGCGGAACGCAACGGCCTTCCGATCGACCTGGTCACCATCGGCACCCCGCCGCCGCTGCCGGTGGAGGTCCGCCGCCGGCTGGCCGACCCGCTCACCGGCACCCTCGCCGACGCCCGGGAATGGGCGCGTCTGACAGTGGTCTCCGGCTCGGACGAGGTGGTGGTCAGCCTGGTCACACCGGACCGGGAGGGGCCGGAGTCGACCGGCCCGCCCCCCGGGGAGCACGACGACGGGCCGGTGGAGTACCTCTACGAACGGGACGGAAACATCAGATGGGCGCAGACCCGGTGGCGGCGGTGACCGGCGACCGGCCGGTCGGGGTGGCGATCGTCGACGACCATCCGGTGGTGGTCGAGGGGGTCCGCGCCTGGCTCGCCACCGAGCCTCGCCTGACGGTGCTCGCCACCGGCGACGACCCGGACGCGGTGCTGCGGGCGGCGCCAAACGCCGACGTCATACTGCTCGACCTGCGACTGCACGGGCGGATGGCGTTGGACAAGTTGGCCGAGCTGAGCGCCGCCGGCCGGCGGGTGGTGGTCTATTCCGAGCACACCGACCCGCAGACGATGCTCGCCGCGCTGGACGCCGGAGCGGTGGCGTTCCTGGCCAAGCACGAGGGCCGGGAACACTGCGTGGAGACGGTGCTGGCCGCCGCGAGCGACCGTCCGTACGTGCCGCCGGCGCTGGCCGGTGCGATGGTCGGCGACCCACGGCCGGACCGGCCGATGTTGTCCGACAAGGAGCGTGAGGCGCTGCTGCTCTGGTTCCAGTCGATGTCAAAGGCGTCGGTGGCCCGGCGGATGCAGATCAGCGAGCACACAGTGAAGCAGTACGTCGACCGGGCACGGATCAAGTACACCCGGGCGGGGCGACCCGCCGCCACAAAGGCGGCACTACTCGCCCGTGCGATCGAGGACGGTCTCGTCCGCCCGGAGGAGATCGGCATCTACCGGTCACAGGCGGCGCACGACCGGCCGACCCCCTAACAGGCGTCATGACAGGGGCGCTCCGGTCCGGAAGGCTTTCTTACACAGCCAGCTGACCGGAAGGTCGTGACGATGCACGCCGACGCGTCCCCCTTCTTCATCGGTCCTCACCGGTTCGACGCCACCGACGACGACGTGGGCCCGACCCTGGACCGCCGCTACAACCTGCGACCCATGCCCGGCGAGCGGTTGCTCGGGCGACACCGACTGCTGGTCGCGGGCTACCTGCTCGGGCCGAGCGAGGTGCGACGCCGCTGGCAGCTGCCCGAGCCGGTCGCGGTGACCGTCACCGACCAGCGGATCTGCTGGGTGGGCAGTGGCTCGCACCTGTCGCTGGTCGCCGACGGCACGCACCGGGCCCGGCCACCGGCTCGACTGAACGGCCTGATGAGCGGTCAGATCCGCTGGCAGTGGCCGTCCCGGTTGGAGCTGCCGACGAGCGCGCCGGACGTCCCTGCCCAGCTGCTGATCGTCTGCGACGCGCTGCGCACCATTCAGCAGCCGGCGCTGGCCTTCAGCGGAACGACAGCCGAGGTCGTGGCGCTGGCCCGGCAGGTCCGCCGGGCGGTTGCCATGTTCCGGCTCAACCGTCCACAACTGGTCGACCTCTCGGCCCAGGAGCGCGACGTGCTGCTGCTGCGGGCCGGCCCTGGTCTGCTCGCCGGCGACACCCGGATCACGCTGCCCGGCTCGTTGCCGGTGGAGTTCCACTCCCGGGACGACTACTACCGCTCAAGACCGGATCCGACCTCGTGGGGCGGGCTCGCAGGCGGCGCAGCATCCGGGCAGCGGTGACACCGACCGTCCGCGTCGGCAGAGAGCGTTCTGCCCCGGCGTGGAGCGATCCGTCCAGCTAGGGCGTGCGTCGAAGCCCCGGGCCCACCGAGAACGTCGACACACGCCTTCAGCGTCAGGCGCTGGGAGCGGGGTGTTCGGCGGCGGCGTCCAGAGCGGCGGCCTCCTCCGGCGTGGGCGCGCTGCCGCCCAGGTGCGCGGGCTGCCACCAGGTGTCGTCCGGGCCGGCCGGGGTGTCCGGATAATCCCGCTGTGCCCGGTCGACGAGGGCGCTGAGGCGAGTGGTCAGCTCGGCGGCCAGCACGTTCGGGTCCGGGAAGTCCGCCGGGCTGATCGGCTCGCCGATCAGGATCGTGATCGGCGTGTGCCGACGGGTCAGAGTGCGCGGGCGGCCCTTGGTCCAGAGGCGCTGGGTGCCCCACAGCGCGACCGGCAACACCGGCACCTTCGCCGAGCGGGCCATCCGGACCGTGCCGCTCTTGAGCTCCTTGACGGTGAACGACCGGCTGATCGTCGCCTCGGGGAAGACGCCGACGACCTCGCCCTTCTTGAGCGCGCCCACGGCGGCGCGGAACGAGGCAGCGCCGGCCTGCCGGTCCACCGGAATGTGCCGCATGCCGCGCATCAGCGGGCCGGAGATCTTGTGCGTGAAGACCGAATCCTTGGCCATGAACCGCACCAGGCGGCCCGACGCGTTCGCGCCCAGACCGGCGAAGATGAAGTCGAGGTAGCTGACGTGGTTGCTGGCCAGCACCGCCCCGCCCGTGCGGGGTACGTGGTGGGCGCCCTCGATGGTGATCTTCAGGTCGAGGACCCGGAACAGCGTCTTGGCGGCGGCGATAACGGGCGGGTACACGAGCTCCGGCATTCGCAGAATCTACCCTGACCGGCTGGGGATCGGCTGGGTGGCGACCCGGCGGCGGCGACGCGGGCGGCGGCACCACCGCCGGTTCGGCGGCCGGATCGGTCAGTCGGCGAGATTGTCCAGATCCAGTCGACCCCGGGCGAAAGCGTCCACCCGGCCCCAACGACCGGGGATGTCCAGGACCTCGATGCGGCCCATCCCCACCGGCAGCCGTGGCTCGACCGCCAGGTGACCCTCGTGCGGCTCCAGACCGAGCATGGTGCGCAGCAGCAGCAGCGGGGTACCTGTCGACCAGGCCTGCGGGCTGCACGCCGTCGGGTACTCCACCGGGAACTTGGTCAGCTCCCGCGGGTAGCCGCCGAACGCCTCCGGCAGCCGGCCGTCGAAGTACGTGGCCGCGTCCAGGATGCCGTTGGCGATGGTCGCGGCCTCCTCGGCAAAGCCGTACCGGCGCAGACCCCAGGCGATGAACGAGTTGTCGAACGGCCAGATCGTGCCGTTGTGGTAGCCGATGGGGTTGTAGCGGGCCTCCCCCTCGGCGAGGGTGCGCACCCCCCAGCCGGAGAAGAGCCGCGGCCCGACCAGGTGCGCGGCGAGCTTCTCCGCCCGCTCGGGTTCGACGATCCCGCTCCACAGCAGGTGGCCGATGTTGGAGCTGAGGATGTCGCACTGCCGGCCGTCCGGGTCCAGGGCCAGGGCGAAGTACCCGCCGTCTTCCACCCACCAGTCCCGGTTGAACCGCTCCTTCAGCTCCGCCGCCTCCCGCTCCAACTGGTCGGCGAACTCCGGGTCACCCCAGAACTCGCGCGCCAACCGGGCCGCGCGGACCTTCGCGTCGTACGCGTACCCCTGCACCTCGCAGGTGGCCCGGGGGAACGGCGGCAGCGTGCCGTCGGAGTAGGAGATCGAATCCCAGGAGTCCTTCCAGCACTGGTTCTCCAGGCCGGTGTCGGTGTTGCGTCGCTCGTACCAGATGTAGCCGGTGCCAACCAGGTCGGCGTAGTTGTCGATCCACCTCAGCGCCGCCCGGGACTCCTGCTCCAACTCCTTGACCAGCGCGACGTCCCCGCTCCACTTTTCGTACTCGTCGAGCAGCACGATGAACAGCGGCGTCGCATCCACGGAGCCGTAGTACGGCGAGTGTGGCTGCTCCTCGAAGGCCGCGGTCTCGCCGTAGCGCATCTCGTGCAGGATGCGCCCCGGGTCCTCGTCCCGGAAGTCGTCGAACCGGCTGCCCTGCAGGGACGCCAGGATGCGCAGCGTCGTCTTCGACAGCTGCGGGGTGAACGGCAGTGTCTGCAGGCAGGTGAGGATGCTGTCCCGGCCGAACATGGTCATGAACCAGGGCAGACCGGCGGCCGGCAGGGTGGCACCGCCCAGCGACAGCGGCGAGAAGCGCAGCGCCGCCAGGTCGATCAGACTGCGCCGGTACGTGCTCGCCACCCGGCCGTGTTCGCTGTTGACCTTTGGTGCGTCGGCGATCCACTGCTCCAGGTCGTGCTGGAGGGCGAGCCGCTCGGTACCGTGTTTGCGCAGGCCGAACCGCAGGTCCCGGCCACCGGGTCCGACCGCGTAGGTCTGGACGTCGATCGAGGCGTCCCACTGCTCGTTGGGCTCCAGGTGCACTGTGTACGCGAAGCCCTTGCTGTCGTACCGGGCCGACGTCGACGACGAGATGACCGTCTCCCGCCGGAAGTTCCCCCGCCGGTACCCCAGCCGCAGCCGGTCCGACTCCACCTCGGTGTAGATCTCGCCCTTCTTGTTGAGGATCTCGTCCTTCACCTGGAACAGGTCGGCGAAGTCCGACGCCGCGTCCATTCGGACTTCCAGGTCGACAGGCTTCTCGTCGTGGTTGAGGATGGTCAGCTGCTCACAGAAGCTGCCGCCCACCGCGCGCTCGCGGATGATCGACAGCTTCGCGTCCACGTAGTGCGTGGCCATCCCCGGGACCAGGAAGAATCGCGACTCGAAGTACTGCAGGTCGTCGTAGGAGAGCGAGTTGAGCCGCTCACCGTTGATGGTCAGCACCCAGGTCGACAGGAACCGGGTGTCGATGGAGAAGAGCCCGGTGGGCTCGCTCGGCGTCGCCTCGATGTCACCGGTGTCCTCGCAGACGACGAACGTGTTGCCGTCCAGGATCCGGATCGTGTTGCTCTGCCCCATCAGTGCTCCTCCCCCGCGAATCGCCGACGCGGCCCGCGGGCGTCCGGGGAACCCGGAAAGATCCGCTCCACCTGTACGACGAGGCGAGCGTCACCGGACACCGTCATGTCCCCCCGCAACAGCGCTGCCAGGCCGTGCTCGCGCCCCGAGGCGATGTCGTCGAAGAGGACCGGGCTCGCGCCGATCACCGTGTCGGCCTCCTGGTCCTCCTGACTGACGTTCAGCCGGCCGTGATCGATCCTCAGCAGCCAGTGCCGGGTCTGCGCCCCCTCGTGCAGGTCGATCCGCAGCGTCCCGGAGGTCTTGGCCAGCAGAGGTTCGTACCCCCGCCGGTCCAGGTCCTCGAAGAACCTCGTGGTCGCGTCCACCATCGGGTCCACTCCTCCCAGTTGCCGGGCCGGGGATCCCACCCACCGCGCTCGCGTCGCACGGACGGCCGGCGTGTTGCACGTCCCCGCACGGGTCCCCGCCGCTCCCCCGCTCAACCTCGCCCGATCCGGGTGAGCAGGGGGTCGAGACGCCACGCGCCGGCCCTCCCGGAAGGGAGAGCCGGCGCGCGCCGCGGCGGACGGGTCAGTTGTTCGGCTCGTCGGCGCTGATGTCGGCCAGGACCGACTGTGGTTCGCGCTCGACAGCGAGGTCACCCATCGACACCAGGCCGACCAGGCGCCCGTCGTCGATCACCGGAAGTCGGCGTACGGCGTACGTCCGCATCAGGTCCGCGGCGGCCACGGCATCGTCGTACTGACTCACCGTGATCACGTCGCGAGTGGTGATCTGGTTCAACCGGGTCGAGCCCGGGTCCATGTTCTCCGCGACGCCTCGGACCGTGATGTCCCGGTCCGTGACGATGCCGACCACACTGTCACCGTCGGTAACCACCACATCGCCGATCGCACTGTCACGCATCTCCTGCGCGGCTGCGATGAGTGTGTCGTTGCCGTCCATCGTCACCAACCGGGTCGTCATGAACTCTCCGACCGTTGTCATGGTGCTCCCCTCTCGGTGTCGGCACGGCCCGTCTACCCGCCGCCTGGGAGGGGGTAACGCCAACTGCCTGCCGGGCTGTCCGTGTGGGTGTCCGCTGCCTACCGTGGGCGCATGATGACGGGCGAGGAGGAGCTGCGGGATCTGGTCGCCGGCAGCAACTGGCTGACCCGGGCGCTGGCGGTGGTGCGTGATTCCGGGCTGCCGGACGCCTGGATCGGCGCTGGCGCACTGCGCGACCTGGTCTGGGGCGAGCGGTACGGCAACGGGTTCGACCCGGCGCGGGTCCGCGACGTTGACGTGGTCTTCTTCGACCCGGCGAGGCTGACCCGAGCCGACGACGACCGGGCCACCGCGTTGTTGAAGGGGATGTGGGCGCAGCCGCCGTGGGAGGCTCGCAACCAGGCGGCTGTGCACACCTGGTACGCGGCCACGTTCGGCGGCGACCCGATCGAGCCGTACCGCAGCGTGGCCGAGGCGGTCGCCACCTGGCCCGAGTACGCGACAGCGGTGGCCGTCCGCGTGGACCAGGCCGGCCGGCTGGACGTCTGCGCGCCGTATGGTCTGACGGATCTGCTGGGCGGGGTGTGGCGGCACAACCCGGCCCGGGTGGACGTGGCCCTGTCGCGGCAGCGGTTGGCCCGGCACCGGCCGGCGCAGCGTTGGCCCGGCGTGACAGTGATCGAGCCAGGCTGATCGACTGTGGCGGGCCAGCCTGAGCGGCAGGTCCGCCTGAGCGGCAGGTCCGCCTGGGCGGCGGGTCCGCTTGAGCGGCGGGTCAGCCTCGGGGCGGCATGCCGTAGAGCCGCTCGACGTGCAGGCGTAGCACGATCCGGCCCTCGTCGACCATGGCCTGGCGGTACTCGTCCCAGTCGGGGTGTTCGCCCCTCAGCCCCCGGTAAAGCGCCACCAACTCCTCGACCGTGTCGTCGTCGAGTCGGGTGGCCGGCGGAGTCAGCTCGGCGCGACCTTCGACCACCGCGTACGCCCAGCCGTCCTCGCTGCTGACGTGGAAGCTGGCGCGTGGGTCGCGGCGCAGGTTGGCGGTCTTGGCACGGCCGTCGGTGACCGAGACCCGGATCAGGCCCGCGTCCCGGTCGAAGGAGTAGACCACAGTTGAAAGCTGTGGACGCCCGTCCCGCTTGATCGTGGCGAGCACGCCCATCGAGCGGCCAGCCACCAGATCGGTCAACGCCTGCTGGGTCCGGTCATCCGGCATGGTGTCCTCCAGGTTGGACGATCGTCTCCGACCCATCCAAGCACGACCTGCCGGCCCCTGCGGGCGACCACCTGGAACAGCAGGGCGACCACCCCGAACGGCACCGAGCCCCCACCGACGTACGGCGGGGGCTCGGTGATTGTTCGATGTTCGGCGACCGTGCCGGTCAGCGGCGCTCGGCGGCGACCAGCTCGGCGAGTTGCACAGCGTTCAGCGCGGCACCCTTGCGCAGGTTGTCGTTGGAGCAGAACAGCGCCAGCCCGTACTCGACGGTCTCGTCGGCGCGGATCCGGCCCACGTAGGTCGGGTCCTGGCCGGCGGCCTGCAACGGCGTCGGGACGTCGGTCAGTGCCACCCCGGGCGCGTCGGCCAGCAGTTCGTGGGCGCGCTGCGGGGTGAGCGGCCTGGCGAAGCGGGCGTTGATCTGGAGCGAGTGCCCGGTGAAGACCGGCACCCGGACACAGGTGCCGGAGACCAACAGGTCGGGGATATCCAGGATCTTGCGGCTCTCGTTGCGGAGCTTCTGCTCCTCGTCAGTCTCGAACGAACCGTCGTCGACGATCGAACCGGCCAGCGGGAGGACGTTGAAGGCGATCGGCTGGGTGAACGAGCGCGGCGCGGGGAACTCCACGGCCGACCCGTCGAAGGCCAGCCCAGCGGCGTGCTCGGCCACCTTGCGGACCTGCTCGTCCAGCTCGGCGACGCCGGCCAGCCCGGCGCCGGAGACCGCCTGGTAGGTGGAGACGACCAGGCCGACGAGGCCAGCCTCGGCGTGCAACGGACGCAGCACCGGCATCGCGGCCATCGTGGTGCAGTTCGGGTTGGCGATGATGCCCTTGGGCCGGTCCAGGGCGGCGTGCGGGTTGACCTCGGCGACCACCAGCGGAACCTGCGGGTCCATCCGGAACGCCGACGAGTTGTCGATCACCACGGCCCCGGCCTCGGCGACCCGGGGGGCCAACTCCCGGGCGGTGCCCTTACCAGCCGAGAAGAGCACGATGTCCAGCTCGGAATAGTCCGCGGTCGCGGCGTCCTCGACTGTCACCTCGCCGTCGCGCCACGGCAGCGTACGCCCGGCGGACCGCGCCGAGGCGAACAACCGCACCTGCTCCGCTGGGAACTCCCGCTCCGCCAGCACCTGCCGCATCACGCCACCGACCTGGCCAGTGGCCCCCACAATGCCGATCCTCATGCCCGCGAGGCTACCGACCCCACCCCCGAAACCGGGACCCCTTTCCCACCCCCCGGGTCCACCTCACACCGCGCCCCACCCCCTAGCCCCCATTCCCGCCCGCACCCCGCCCCCTCCCCCGCCCCTCCCCGCCCGCTCCCCCGTCGATCATGAAGTTGTTGCCGCGACACACCGTGTCTAGTGACAACAACCTCATGATCGACCGGGTGGGGCAGGGCGCGGGCGGGGCGGGGCGGGGCGGGCGGGGTTAGGGGAGGAGGTCTCCCAGGGCGGTGGCCTCCAGGTCGTCGCGGATCACTGCGGCGTCGCCCTCGATGACCAGGGTGAGAGCTTCCGGGTGCAGGTGGGTGGCTGCCGCCGCGGAGACCTGGTCCACGTCGGCGGAGAGCAGCGACTCGCGCAACCGCGCGTGGTAGTCGTCCGGCAGGTCGTGCACCACCAGGGTGGTCAGCGCGGAGGCGATCGCCCGAGGGCTCTGCAACTCGACCGAGAGCTGCCCGGCCCGCCAGGAGCGGGCCACCTCCAGCTCCTCCTCGGTCACCCCGGTGGCCTGGGTACGGGTGATCTCGCCCACCGCCTCGACCAGGGCCGGCGCGGTGACCGCCGTCTGCACGCCGGAGCTGACCGCGAACCGACCGAACCGCCGCGACGCGGCGAAGTCGCCCCGGATGCCGTAGGTGTAGCCGTGCACCTCCCGCAGCAGGTGGTTGAGTCGGGAGGTGAACGCCCCGCCGAGCACGGTGCCGGCGAGCGTCATCGGCACGTAGTCGGGGTGCGCCCGGTGCGGTGACGGGTGGCCCAGCCGCAGCGTGGACTGCACCGAGCCGGGCCGGTCCACCAGGATGATCCGGCGACCGCTGTGCAGCGGCACCTCGATGGAACCGCCGCGCTCGGCGGGGCCACCACCGGTGCCGGCGAACGCGGCGGCGGCCAGCGCGTCCAGGTCGATCCGGTCCAGGTCACCGGCGACGATCAGGGTGCCGGGGCGCAGGAACCACTCCGAGTGAAAGACCGTGACGTCCTCCACGTCCAACCCGGCGACCGACTCCGGGTCGCCGTGCATCGGCCGTCCCCAGCGCTTCTGGGCGCCGAACAGGTCGGCGCGCAGCGCGGCGTCGGCGCGCGGGCCGGGGTTGGCCCAGTCCATCCGGAGCGCTGTCGCCTCGTCGTCGCGGACCCGGCGTACGTCGGCGGGGTCGAGCTTCGGCGTCCGCACCGCCTCGGCGAGCAGTTCCACGGCGGCGCTCAGCCGGTCCACCGGGATCACCACGCTGGCCTGGAACGAGTCCCAGTCCAGACCGGTCGACAGAGCGGTGCCGAGCCCTTCGACGGCGAGCGCGTATGCGGCGGCGTCCCGCTGCGCGGTGCCCTCCTCCAACGCCTTGGCCAGCACGCCGGACAGACCCTCCTTGCCGACCGGCTCCTGGCCCGCGCCCACGTCGAGCAGCAGCAGGGCCACGGCGAGGTTCTGCCCCGGCAGGTGCGCGGCGACGACCTGACCACCGGCCGCGGCGCGGCGGACCACCGGCGGGAACCGGTACGGGCGGGCGGCGCCCGGGCCGGGACGGTCGGCGATCAGCGTCATGAGGTCTCCTCGGGCAGGTAGGACAGGGTCACCCGGTCGGTGGCGAGCACGTCGGCGGCGGCCTCGGCGATCTGCTCGGCGGTGACAGCGAGCAGGGCCGGCAACTGCTCGGCGATGCGGGCCGGGTCACCGAACTGCGTGGTGTACCGGCCGAGCAGGTCCGCGCGGCCGTCGACGGTGGACAGCTGACGCCACCACCCGGTGCTGAGCAACGCCTTGGCGCGATCCAGCTCGGCGGCGGTGACCGGCACTGTGGCCAACTCGTCGACGACCTCGGCCAGCCCTTCGGCCAGCCGCTCGGCGCTCACCCCGGGGCGGGCGGTGGCGGTGGCGATCAGCGGTGCGGGGGCGTGTGCGAGGTCCACCCCGTACGCCCCGACCAGGTCCGGTTGCGCGATCCGCTCGCCGTCGGCGAGGCGCTGGTAGAGCCGGCTGCCCCGGCCGCTGCCCAGGATGGTGGCGAGCACGGTGATCACGTTGTATCCGGGGGTGCCGAACGGGTAGCTGCGGTGGGCGATGTAGACCCGTGGCGCCGGCACGTCGGCGCTCACCGACTCGACGGCCGTCTGCCCGGTGGCGGGGACGGTGCGGCCGTCCGGTGCCGGCGGGATGTCGTCGCGGGCGGGCAGCGCGCCGAAGTACTTGTCGGCGAGCGCGAACACGTCCGAGGCGGTGGCGTCGCCGACCACTGTGAGCACGGCGTTGTTCGGCGCGTAGTAGGTCTGGTGGAACGCCTGGAAGGTGGCCAGGTCGGCGGCGTTCAGGTCGGCCATCGAGCCGATCGTCGCGTGGTGGTACGGGTGCCCCGGCGGGTAGAGAAGCGGCAGCAACCGCAGCCAGGCGTCGCCGTACGGCACGTTCTCGTAGCGCTGCCGGCGCTCGTTCTTCACCACGTCCCGCTGGTTGTCCAGCGTCTCCTGGGTGAGGGCGGGGACCAGGCCGCCCATCCGGTCAGCCTCCAACCAGAGCGCCAGCTCCAGGTGCTCGGCCGGGACCGTCTCGAAGTAGTTGGTCCGGTCCGGGTTGGTGGTGGCGTTGAGCGAGCCGCCGGAGCCCTGAATCAGCTTCATGTGCTCGGTCTTCGCCACGTTCACCGAGCCCTCGAACATCAGGTGCTCGAAGAGGTGGGCGAAACCGGTCTGCCCGGCCGGCTCATGTCGGGAGCCGACGTCATACCAGAGGTTGACGGCCACTGCGGGCGCGGTGCGGTCCTCACTCACCACCACGCGCAGGCCGTTGTCCAGTCGGGACGTCTGAATGGGCCAGGGGTAACCGCTGTCGGGCATGCCCCGACGCTATCCGATCTCGGAGGCGGAAAGGTGACGTGCCGTCGGTCGGCGAGCCGACCCGGGCGGCTTCGGAGCCGCCGCGCGGGGTACCGGGGAGCAATGACCGTCACCCCGCCTCCGTTCCGGTCCGCCGGCCGGGCCGCCACCGCCGTCGAACGCGCCAGCACCGCACTCGGCCGGCTGCGCCGCGGCCGGTTGCTGCATCCGGCCGGTCGCTCGTTCGTCGGCGAGACGGTGATCTGGGGTACGCCCGGACCGCCCACCGGGGTCGCGCTGCTGGATCAGCCCGGCCGGTACCGGACCACCATCCGGCTCTCCAAGGGGACGCCCACGCCCGGCAGTTGGCCCGACGTCCTGGGCCTCGCGTTGCGCCTGCACAGCGACGGCGGTCGGCCGTTCGATCTGCTGGTCAGCTCCAGCGGCGCCGCCCCGGTGCTGCGGAACCTGCCGCTGCCGCGACGCCGCTTCACCGGCACGTACAGCACGATCACGTGCTACCGCGCGGGCCTGCGCCGCCTCTGGCTGGCCGCGCTGGCCGACCCCGACTCGGCCGACCTCGGTCGCAGCCTGGCCGCGGCGTCCGCCGCGACCCGGACGGACACCCCACGCCTGGTGCTCGCGGTCGCGTCGGCGGTGGGACCGTGGCGACTGGTCGGGCAGGTCAGCCTCGGCGCCCAGCTCAGCGCCGAGGAGGACGGGGCGCTCGCGTTCGACCCGGTGCGCAACCTGCCACCCGAACTGCGGGTGGCAGGTCCGCTGGCCTGGCTGCGTGACCAGACCTACCGGGGGTCGCGCCTGGCACGCGGGGCGACCGCTCAGTCCGGCGGTTCGACCGCCACCACTGTCTGATCCGAGGTACGACGCTCCAGCACCGTGTCCGGAGCGGCGTTCTGGTCAGCGGTGCGGATGTCCGACTCGGCGAGGATGGCCTCCGCCTGCGCCTCCGGGTCGTCGCTGCCCACCGCCTCCTCCTCGGGCAGGAGGTGGTGCGCGCGGGACTCCACCCGGTCTTGATCGCTCTGCTCGTGTGTCATGGCACCCCTGTTACCCCGACCGCGTCCCCGGCACGCGATCTTCACCCCGCATCTTGGGACGACAGCACGGGGGAAGGCGTCCGGTCGGGTACGCTGGCCCGGTGACGCGTTCCTATCGATGGTTTAGGCAGCCGGCTCGCACGCCGGTGACTTCACCATGAACTGATGTCACCACGGACCGAGCCGGCTGGGCAGGAGCTGTCGTTCCTGCCCTTTTGCGTACGAGCAGCCGGCTCGTCCCGGGCACCGGCCCCGGGCACGGTCGGCGAAAGGATGCCCACCGTGACGACCCCGGAGACCGATCGGGTCAGCGATCAGCGGATCGACCGTGTCGTGCCGCTGACCACGCCCGCCCTGCTGCACCACGAGTTGCCCCTGGACGCCCCGCTCGCGGCGGCCGTGTTGACCGGCCGCCGCGCGGTCGGTCGCGTGCTGGACCGCGAGGACGACCGCCTGCTGGTGGTGGTCGGTCCCTGCTCGGTGCACGACCCGGCCGCCGCCCTGGACTACGCGCAGCGTCTGCGGACGGCAGCCGACCGGCTCGCCGACGACCTGCTGATCGTCATGCGGGTCTACTTCGAGAAGCCGCGCTCCACCGTCGGCTGGAAGGGCCTGATCAACGATCCCGGCCTGGACGGCAGCGGGGACGTCAACACCGGTCTGCGGCTGGCCCGGGCGCTGCTGCTCGACGTGCTCCGCCTCGGCCTTCCGGTGGGCTGCGAGTTCCTGGACCCGATCACCCCGCAGTACATCGCGGACACGGTGGGCTGGGGCGCGATCGGTGCCCGCACGGTGGAGAGCCAGGTGCACCGCCAGCTCGCCTCCGGCCTGTCCATGCCGATCGGCATGAAGAACCGCCCGGACGGCAGCATCGGCACGGCCGTGGACGCGATCCGCGCCGCCGGAGTGCCACACGTCTTCCCCGGCATCGACTTCTCCGGCACCCCGGCGATCATGCACACCCGGGGCAACACCGACGGGCACCTCGTGTTGCGCGGTGGGGGCGGCCGACCCAACTACGACGCCGAGTCGGTCGCCGGGGCACTCGACCTGCTCCGCGCCGCCGACCTGCCGGAGCGGCTGGTGATCGACGCGAGTCACGCCAACAGCGGCAAGGACCACCGTAACCAGCCGCTGGTGGCCGCGGACGTGGCCGCCCAACTGGCCGCCGGTCAGCGCGGGATCACCGGCGTGATGCTGGAGTCGTTCCTGCTGCCCGGCCGGCAGGAGCTCGACCCGACCCGAACACTGGAGTACGGGCGGTCGGTCACCGACGCCTGCCTGGGTTGGGACGACACCGCCGAGGTGCTCGACCACCTCGCCTCGGCCGTGCGGGCCCGTCGGGCGACAGTGCCCACGACGGTGTGACCGCCGACACCACGACCGGCGGAACACGAACGGGGGTCGGCTCGTTGACTGGGGTGTCGGTGTGTCCAGTGTCCCCGGGCCTCACCTAAATAGCCTTCGCGGAATACCGTCCGGCTGGAGCCGCGTAGTGCCACTCGCCGAGAGGCGACCTGCACACCGACACCAGCGCCGCCCCCGGCCCACAAGGCCGGGGGCGGCGCTGTCGCTCTGCCCGCCCCCGCCCCCGCCCCCGCTCTGCTTTGCGTCTCCCTTTGCTCTGCACCCCTCCGTGCACCACTCACGGCGCGTGACCGTCGCATCGGCGGGTGCAGAGCAAAGGAAGGGTTGCGGGGCCGTCGGCCCACGCGCGCAGACCAGCCGACGGGGTGACGTTTGACCGATTCCGCCCCGGGTAGCTGATCGACGTGACCGACGACTCACCACTGGCCGACGAGCCGGACACCCGGGCACTCGACGACCTGCTCGACGGCATCTTCCGGGGCCAGGAGCGGGTTGAGCAGGCGGAGATCTACCGTCAGGCGGTGGCCGCAGAACTCCCGCCGGAACTGCTCGCCCGCATAGACGCGCTCCCCGAGGGTGAGTACGCGGTGGACGAGGCCAGTGACCTGCTGGGCGGCTCGGTCGGCTGAGCGACCGCGGAAGGGGACACCGACATGACGCACCACGAGGACCACGACGAGAAGGTGCCGGCGCTGGGTCAGCCCCCGAAGGGCAGGGACACCACGCCCGAGCCGGACTTCGCCAACGAGCACGACCGCACGGCGGTGGATCGGGACATCATCACCGGAGCGGACGAGGACGAACGGGAACCGGAGTCGCCGCACGGTTGGTCCGGCATGCAGCGCTGACGGCGTACGAAAAGGGGGGCCGGCGCAGGCCGGCCCCCCTTTTTTGGCTTTTCAGTCGTCGTGCCCACCCTCGGCGGCCTGCTGCGCCGTCGCGTACGCCATCTGGAGGAAGTCGGACGCGGCGACCGCCGTCAGCGCTGTCGCCACCAGGCGGGTGAGCCGGGGCGCGAGGACCAGGCCGCCGGTCAGCCCGGTAGCCACCCAGACCGCCAGGCAGAACGGGCAGCTCAGCAGCTCGCCGATGGCATGCCGGGTGGGGCTGCCCGAGTCGCGGACCTGCTCCATCACCTCGCCGCTGCCGATCGGGCGGTCGTAGCGGGTGAACGGCGCCCGCAACGGGCTGGTCACCGCGTCCTTGGACAGCAACCGGCTCAGCTTGTGCGTGGCGATGGAGAGCAGCACCACGTCGGACGGCGCGGGACGCTCCGGCACCGGCCGGCCCGTCGCCTTGACCAGGCCGGCGAGAGCCCCGGTCACCCCGGCGTAGGCGCCCATCGCCACCAGATAGCCGCCGAGCGGCCGGTGCTCATGCGGCGCGTACGCCCGGCGCAGCCGGGCCGCCTTCTGCCGCAGGCCAGTGTCGCTCACCCGATCTCCTCACGTGTCGTGGTGGTGCGGGAACGGCATCGCGCGTGGCCGACTCAGCCGGCCTGGAGGTTGTCGGCGACCTCGCGTGCCAGGTTGGTGAGCGCCTCGTCGGCCAGCTGGTCCGGGCCGGGCCCGCCGGACCCGTCGGCCAGGTCCAGCTGGATCCGCGCGCCACCGGAATCGGCCGGCTCCACCCGGATCTCCGCAGACCAGTCGTCGGCGTCGCCGTCGCCCCAGCGGGCGCGCAGCTCCTCGCCGCTGATCTCCGCGGCGGGGCTGCCGTCGCCGCGCAGCGGCTCCGGCAGCCAGGCCGAGGCACGGTCGGGGTCGGTGGCTGTGCTGAAGACCACTTCGGGTGGCGCGGACATGCCGCGCACGGCGCGCGCCGGCATCACGCGTCCCGCAGGCGGCTGGGATCGACCTCGCGACCCGGGTGTCGGGCCAGGTACTCGGTCTCCAGCTCCGCCGTGCGCCGGAGGTGGTTCGCGAGTGCGGAGTCGGCAGCGTGCCGCAGGGTGTCCAGGCGGGTTCGGTGCAGGCTGTGCATCTCGCGGATCAGGTCCTCGTCGGAAAGCTCCGTCGGGTCGATGCCGAGCAGGTCGCCGTCGAGGCCGGGAGCGCCGGACGGGTCGGCGAGCTGATCGCCGCCCCACTCGGGCACCCGCTGCTCCGGGCTCGTATCCGCGCTGCCGCTGGACGCAAAGCCGTCCTCACGTACCGATCCGGTCATGATCGCCCCCCTTGATCTCGTTTGGGCTGGCGTCTAAACGATTGCCCAGGCGCGGTGATGCCAAACCAGGCCGGCGAGGCGATGACTACGACACGGTGTCGGAGACCGCTGGCGTCCCCGGTACCCTCAATGCCATGAGGCGGCTCTGGACCCCGGCGTGGATCGCACGCCACGTGGCCATGGTCGTGCTGGTCGTGGGCTTCCTGGGGCTGGGCTGGTGGCAGATCAGCCGGGCCACCGCCGGCAACAGCCTGAGCTGGGGGTACGCGGTCGAGTGGCCGATCTTCGCCGGCTTCGTGGTCTACGTCTGGTGGCGTGAGGTGAAGCTGGCCCGCCGCAGGGCGGCGGAGGCCGACGCGCCACCCGCGGATCCGGCCGTCGAGCCGGCGCCGGCGGTCACCACCGGGTCCCGACCGGGGGTACGCCGCCCGGTGCGGGTGTCCCGGGTGCCCGCCACCGGCGACGTCGTCGAGGACAACGACCTGGCCGCCTACAACCACTACCTGTCATGGTTGAACGCCAATCCGGGCGCCCGGCCCGGCGACTATCCCGGTTGAGCCGGGTTCGGAAGGACGGACGAAGGTGGGCGCTGCCCTTACCCGGTACCGAGTGATCGCCTGGATCGTGGGCGTGGTGCTGATCCTGCTGGTCGTGGTCGGCATGCCGCTGAAGTACGCGTTCGACAATCCGGTCGTCGTGGAGACGATCGGGCCGGCGCACGGCTTCCTCTACATGATCTACCTGGTGGCCGCGTTCGACCTGAGCCGCCGAGCCGACTGGCCGCTGAAGCGGATGCTGCTGGTGATGCTGGCGGGCACGGTGCCGTTCGTCTCGTTCTACGCCGAGCGCCGGGTCAGCGCCTGGGTGGCAGCGCCGCAGGAGGAACGGACTCCGGAGCCCGTCCTCCCAGGCTGACGGTGAGCGGGCGTGAAGATTGGTTGCACCGACCTTCACGCCCCTCGGCGGGCGAGTAGCCATCCGGCCAGCGCCAGAGCGGCCCCGACCGCCACCAGCAGGATCGAGTCGACCGCCACCAGTCCCACCAGAATCAACACCGCTCCCGCCACCGACAAGGCATACGCCTTCGGGTTGCGGGCAGCGGACGGCGGCCGTACCCCTTTTTTGACAGGTTTCGTCATTCTGTCTCCCCTATAACTCAATTATCAGCGCTGGGTGTTTTCTTCGCGTTCTTCCTGTCGATCCTCATCGCGCGAAGTATCAGGCCACCGGCGATGGCGGGGATTGCGCCGATCGGCACGAAGTACCAGGACATCAGAAAGAACAGCGAGCCGTCGGTACGCCCGTTCTCCGCCACGAAATGCTCCGGGTCGCTCGGATCCACCCAGATGGTCAACGTCTGAGGCGGCGGGCTGCTGCAGACCGCGAGCTTGGCGCAGGGGATCCAGTCGTGATGCTGCTCCCCCTCGTACATGTAGTAGACCTCGATCCGGTCGATGCCGCTGCCTCGGGCGTCGCCTCCCTCCCGGTCGGTGAGGGTGGCCGGAACCTGCACGCCTTCCACGCGCAGCCGGTCCGCCTCCGATGAGTCCCACCACCGATAGCCGAGCGAGCTGCCGAGCAACCCCAGGCCTATCAGGAGCAGAAGCATCGCCGTGCGGAGCAGTTTCCGCTCATCCTCAGTTGCATCGGCCAACCACACGCGAGAAACCGTCCCTACCTCTTCGTCACGACGTCCCCATCGATCGACCCACCCTAGAACCCAGCCGAGGGCTGGAACAGCCCTCGGCTGGGTTCGTCACCACGCGAAGGGGTCGGTGAACGGGACGCCCATCTGCCACTTCGCCACGCCGCCCGGGGCCGAGACCGCAACCCAGCCCAGTTGGGCAGCCAACGCCCTTCCAGCGGCATCGGCAGCAGGGCGATCCAGCCCGCCTCGAGGTCTGTACTGCTCCTTCCAGGAAAGGCTGTAGCTCCCGGTCGGATGGCGCCAGCTTCGCGGCGCAGGGACGGTGTTGCCCATCCGCGTCGTCTTGTACAACGGCACCGCTGGGATGAATCTGTATGAGGCATAGTCGATCACCGCCCCGCCCAGGGCTCTCGCCCAGGCCTCTGGCGACTTCGCCCCACTCTTCGAGGAGTAGAGGTCCATGCCTCGGCCGCCCACGGCGACCCCCAAGCCGATCCCTCCGGCAATCGCGCAGACCCCGGCCGTGGCGACGATGCAGAGCGCCGCGCCGGTGATGCCGACCGTGCCGGTGACCCAGTCCCGGTTACCCCGCCACCACTTCTTCACCCCCTCGGAGCCACTGGTCAAACACTTCCAGTCCTTGAAGGCGCACTTCGGACCATCCAGCTCACCCTCGGGCTTCTCAGGAATGGGTGCCGGGGGGCAGACCGGAGTACTTGGGATATGCACTCGGGGCTTCGGCGGCCCTGCGGGTACGTTCGCCGTAGGGCCTTGCCAATTCAGTGCCGATCGCCAGACGTTCAGCACCACTCGGGCCACCAGCCACACGCCCGGCATGCCGGAATACTCCATCGGGATCCAGTAGAGCGTGTTGCCCACCCCACCGAGGCAGACGGATCCGCCGTACCGGCAGAAGAGGTAGTAGTCGGCACGGTAGTGATAGCGGTAGCCGCCCTTGGTGCTGGTCCAGCTGTCGCTTCCGAGGTACGTCCAACTGCCACCGGGCTCCCGGCCAGTTGGATCGGACTGCGTGATGGGGCTGTTGCCCGCGTAGGCGTACCCATTCATCTGCTCGGGCGCGTCCATGTTGAACACCGGGTCAACACTGACGAACCGACCGAGCCCCGGGTCGTACTCGCGTGCCCCTAGATGGGTGAGCCCGGTGTTGTCCACCGTCCCACCGACGAAGCCCTTACTGTTGGGCCAGGCCGGCGATCCGCCACGGGCCGTGCCGTACGGCGTCTGTCGACGCACGGTGAACTGCTGATTACCTGCGTTGACCGACACCTGGGCGGTGCCCTGATGGTCGCTGCCGAGCCATACCAGCCCCGCAGCGGTACGAGATGCGACCGTCTGCCCGTTGAAGGTGTAGTAGCGGGTGCAGGAGAGGTTGCCGTCGGAGGTGCGGTATCGCACTTCCTGGCCCGGAAGGTAAAGCGTCTTCCCGGTCGGGTCCTTACGAATCAGCCGATTGCCGTCCGCGTCGTATATGTAGCTGGTGGGGCCTGTGCTGTCGGTGCTGGTGGCCAGCAGACCCTCCGGATCCCAAGTCAGGGTTTGGGTACCGGCGGTGGCCGTCGGCCGGGTCAGGGTATTGCCAGCCGCGTCGTAGGTGTAGGAGGTGGTTGCGGTGACCACCCCGTTGACCTTGGTAGTGGTGCCGTTGAGTGCGTGTGGCCGGACTCCACCGCCGGCTGGATATCCGTAGTTGTAGGTGGTGACGCGCTCGCCGGAAGAATTGCTGCGATCGATCTCCTCCAGCCGGCGACCGGCCTTGTCGATGTCCCACTCCAGCCAGTACTTGGCTGGACCACCGAGGCCGGAGACGGTCGGCGCGGCGTTGCAGTCGCCGTCGGCAGGCGTCCACGCCTGCGCCAACTGCCCCCGGTAGTCGTGTTGGAAGCACTGGTGGTCGGCTCCGCCCGTAGCCGCCATGTCGGACACCTTGGTGATGTTGCCGACCTGGTCATAGCCGTAGCGAACATCCGTGATCTTGTGCGGCGCGATCGAATCACGATCGGTGCTGCTACCGGACACCCGGCCAGTTTCGAGTTCGTACGTGAACGAGCGGAAGACTCTCGATCCCGTCTCCGAATAGAGGCCGGTGTACATCTCGTACTGATCGACCTTGCCGAGTGCGTTGTAGTCGGTGTCCGCCACATAGCTGGATCTGGGTGCGGCGCCATATAGCGTGGTCATCTGTTTCGGCAGCCCGGAAACGGGGTCGTAGTGCTGGAACAGCGTCTCCACCGGCAGGTCCGCACTGGCAGGAAGAGACCCGGAGGCCACACTGCCATCGACATTGTAGGTGGCGCCGAAATCGTAGGTGCCGGCCAAGCCGGTCTCCGATGCCGGAATGACCACCTGCGAACCCGTCGGCTGATAGTTGTCGTTGTATCCCGTGATCTTCATCTGGTAGGCAGCCGTGCCAACTGCCCTGCTGCTCTGCGTGAGTTGTCCCTTGGCCAGGGTGTCGTACAACCACTCTGCCCGCAGCTTCCCACCCAGCTGGTTCTCGTAGACCGCTCGCTTGCGGCCGAGCGAGTCGTAGGCGTAGACCAGCTTCTGATTGAGCGCGTCCGTCGTAGAGGTGACGCGGTCGGCGTTGTCGTAGGTCATGCTGGTCGGCCCACGGTCCGGGTCGGTGGCCCCGATGCGCCGACCACGGATGTCGTAGTTGAACGTCCACTGGTTACCCGCCGGGTCCGTCACTTGATCGAGCAGACCCTTGCGGTTGTAGCGGTAGAGAGTCGACTCATAGGTGCCGGTCGGGGTCGAACCGTGGTACTGGCGTAGCTCCACGGTGCGCCCCTGAGCGTCGCCCACCTTCGAATCGACGGTGCCGCCCAGCGGCGGGGTGGTGTCAACCCGGTCGCCCGCGTAGTAGGTGCGGGTCCTGTTCCGCTCGGCACCGTACGGCTGGAAGACGGACGCGACCGCCCGACCCACTCCGTCGTACTCGGTCCGCATCTGGGTTGGGACGAAGGCCCCTTCCGTCGAGGTGACCAGAGTGGTGCCTGGCGAGCCGGTGGTGTGGTACGCGCTGTAGGACTTCACCTCCCGACCGGCGGTGTCGTAGAAGGTGTCGGTCAGCAGGCGGCCACCGGACGGTGACGCGGCCTGGGTCTGCCGCTTGCGGAGCAGGCCGTCGTAGAGCTCGTACCGTTCGACGTAGTTGCCGGCCGAGTTGAGGGCCTTGGTAGTGATCACCGAGGGCGCGTTGGCCCGGATCAGATAGTCGTAGGTGGTGTTCGCCGGTTGGGTCGTCTTGTCACGGCCTGGACCCCAGAGCGCTTTCAGTCGGCCGAGGCCGTCATAGCTGGTCTCGGTACGCTTACCGTTGGCATCGGTGACCTTGGTTGCCAGGCCCCAGCCAGGTTCCAGTTCACTCGTGATGGCATGGCTCAGTGGGTTGGTGACCACGAGGCCGGTCAACGGGCCACCACTGGCCGGGACGTACGCCGTCGTGGACCGAGCGTTCACCGCGTCCCAGGCCTCCGTTACCCGGCCGTAGACGTCGAACGCCGCCCGGGAGACGGTCACGAAGGACGGCGCACCGGCCGTCCAACCCGACAGCTCTTCGTTCCGGGTGGCCTCGCCGCGCGTCGGCGCCACACCGTGGGCGTTGCCGTCGTAGGAGACCCGCTCCACCGAGATGATCTTGTCCTCGGTGAGGCTGGCGGGGTTCTCCGCGTCAGCACAGCGGACCGCGTAAGTGGACTTGGTGTGCGGCTGCCCGATGAGCCAGTTCGTGGTGTTGTTCGCGTACTCGGTCTTGACACACTGCTCGTCACCGACGTCGCCGGCGTCGCCCAGATCGTCCACCTTGGTCGGCAGGCCCTTGTCGTCGTCGAAGGTGGTGTACTGCGAGGTGACCCGCTCACCGCGGCCGGCGTCCAGGGTCATCCTGTTGTGCCGTCCGGACACATCCACGAATCTCGCTTCGACGAGGTCACCGTTGATGGTGCGGGAGGCGGTAGCGGAAGACTGCCAGGGCTCGCTCACCTCACGGGACACGACCGCGCCCTCGGGACCGTTGAACGTGGTTCTCTCTCGTTCCATGCCGGCGTAGGCGTCCTCGTCCTTCACCGTCGGCACGCCGGTCCCCGTCACCGGCACGTTGCGGGTCCCGGTCGGCTGCTTGTCGCCGTGCATGCCGCGGAAGTACTTCGTCTCGACGTAGGTCTGCTCGCCAGGGTCACCGACGGTGACGCCGACCTTCTCGTATCCCCGCCACACCGACCAGGTCTTGTCCTTCTTCCCGATCAGTCCGTCATCGTCGGCGTAGTGCCACGCCGGATCGCCGAGGTAGCTGTACGAGTAGGCGGTCCGCGGACTGCCGTTCGGAGGTACGCCACCGGTGTGGTCGATCTCGTAGATGGTGGTCACCACGTACTTGTGGAACCAGTCGGTGACCGGGTTGGTGTAGCCCTCCGGTGTCCAGCGGACCGGGTAGCAGCGCATCGTGTTGTTGTGCGGGGCACTGGGCATCCGCGATCCGGCGACGCAGTCCGGCTTGGAGTAGGTGACGTTCACCGTGCCACCGCTCTCGCTGCGGATCGCCGCGAGACGCATCCAGTTCATGGCAGCCGAGTGGTCGATGGTGTCCACCCGATTGCTGAGCTGCGTCTCGGTGAACTCGATGTCCGGCACCGAGGCGGTGGTGCCGACCAGGCCCTCGTGGGAGATCTTCTTCAGGAACAGACCTGCCCTGGTGCCGTCGCCCGGGTCGGGGAACGTGTGGGTGAGGGTCCATCGCTCCACGTTGCGGTAGGCACTACCGTCGCGGACCTGTGTGGTCACTGTCGACAGCCGCTTCTTCGACCAGAAGGTGGGCGCACCGACCAGGCAGGAGTTGCCGGCGCACTCCTGGTCCCAGGGGGTGTCGGGCCAGTGGGCCGCATCGTGGTTGGAGCAGTCGTTCAGGCACCGGTCCGCTGCGGCGAAATCCACCCGCATCGGCGCGGCCACGCCACGGTAGAGCGAGTCGGTGCCTACACCGCCGACCGCGGTGCGGTTGTCGGTGCCGTACTCGATCCGGGTCAGGTAACCGCCCCGGGTGTAGGAGGCGACGTCGTCCGTGGTGTTGTTGCGGGCGTATCCGTTGGACTCCTTCGCGTACCAGAGCGACATGGTGTTGCCGTGCGGATCGACGACGTAGTCCAGGTTCCACCGCCACGCCTGCATACAGTCTGAGGCGGCGAAGTTGGAGCCCCGGCAGGGCTCATTGGGGTCGTTACCGAAGACCGGGACCGTCCAGGTGGAGTTGGTCACCGCCTTGTCGGTGGTCCAACCGGACAGCTTCTGCCGACCGAACCAGTACTGGGTGCCGTCGGTGGTGGTGACCTTCCAGTGCTCACCATCGTTGTCACCGTTGCCGTACGACGTGCCACCGACGATGCGCTCGGCCCGGGTGCCGTTGTCCCGGCGCAGGTGCCAGTAATCGTCAGTGGCGTTGTAGATCAGCTCGCCACCGGCGCCACCGAGCGACATCGTCGCGTTGTTGGTCTCCCAGCACAGGTCACCGGTCTTGGTGGCGTTGTTGTTGTTGTCACCGTCCATGTCCTGCCCACAGGACCGGTAGCGCCGTTCGATGAAGTCGCCGGGGACGAACTCGAAGCCCTCGCCCACCCAGGATGGCTGGTTGTTGGAGGCTGCGTGCCGCCCGTCGACGCTCTGCGCGGAGTAGGACAGCTTCATCTCCGGCGTCGGCCCATTGAGCCCTGGCGGGTTGCGCATCGGGTACGACCAGGTGAAATCACCGGAACTGCTACCGGCCGACCAGGTCGCCGAGGGCGAGAGACTGGTCGCGCCGTAGTCGCCGGCCGCACCGGAGGGGCCGGCGGTCAGAGCGAACAGGCTTCCCTGCGCCGCCAGGTCGAGGCTGCCCTTCTCCGTCATCCGAGGCTCGACCGGCACCGAGGCGGTCGCCGTACGTGCGGTGAGGTCGTTGCGGGTCGGCAGGACGGTGCCGGCGCACTCCGGACGCTCCGGGGTGCCGAGGGCACAGGCTGGCAGGGAGACCAGGCGTAGCCGGCTCGCCCAGTCGGCACCGTAGGCCGTGGCGAATGCCCGGTAGTCGACGCCGAGTTCGACGGTGCCCCGTTGGGCGGCACCGTCGACCCGGGCGACCCGGAGCAGCACCCCTTGGATCCGCGCCTGCTCGGCGGCCCGCTGGTCGAGAACGCTGACCCGGACCCGGCTCGGAACCGAGTTGGCACCGCGTGCGGAGGCCGCAGGACGGTTCACCCGCACCGGCAGCGCCCCGGCTCGGGCGGGCGAAGCCACTCGGCCCTGAGTCGTTGGCCCGGGCAGGTCGACCTCGGCGGTGCCCGCCGACGGCCATTGGGGGGCCGGTTGCGTGGAGGCCTGCGGCACGGCCGCCTCGGCCGCCACCTTGCCGGCGGGCACGGTACGCACAGGTACCGGTTTGACCTTCGCAGCCTTCGGTGCCGTGAAGGGTTCCGGTGTCGACGCTCGAGCTGGCGGTACGAACAACGTCGTGGCGGTTAACGTCACCACCAGAAGCATCACGACGAATGCCCTGGTTCGGCTGGGTTTGGACGACGGCACGAACGTGTAAGTGGGCAGGCTCGACTGCACCGGGTTACCTCCGAGAGGGGTCCGAGGAGCGACGGCAGTGGGGAAAACCGGCTGTGGTCAGGAAGCTGGTGGGTTGATCCGTAGGCCAAGGCCGGCACGGAGTACCGGTTGCCGGTGTGTGTACTGAAGGGCCGCTGTGCCGTCGGCACCCTCGAGGCCGATGGTCGCCGCACCACCGCGCTCCACGAACGTTCCGTCGAGATCGGCGTAGGCGAAGCTGTATCCGCCCGCCTCGTCGAAGATCAGCTGGAAGGTGACTCGAATGTTGGGGTCCTCGTAGGAGGACACGTTGCGCCACTCGATGACGAACTGCCGGCTCGGTGCCGCACCCCGGAGCGCGGTCCGCACGCTGGCCGAGGAGTCGACCACCCAGTCATGCCAGAACGGGTAGATACCGTTGGGCGGGCTACCGGCCGACGGGATCGGATAGGGGTACGGGGACGGCGCCTCCGGGTTGGCGAAGCTGACCAACCCGTTGGTGTCCACCCAGGCCGAGCTGACCGACTGCCCGAACAGCGTGACGGGGAACGGCAGGTCGACTCTTGTGTCCCGGTCGTCACCGGTGAGGGACAGGACCGCACCGTCGGCGGGGGTGTACGTGATCGGTTGTTCCGCGATGGTGTAGCCGGCGCCGGCCGGAGTTGCCCCCACGGCGAAGTTGACGACCCGACTCGTACCAGCCCCGACGGTGGCGTGCTGCACCGAGGAGCCATGGCAGGTACCGGTGGGGCTGGTGGCGATCACCGCATACGAACCGCTGGGAACGCTCGTGACCTGGTAACCGCCCGTGGCCGAGGTGATGGCGGTCTGCCCGCCGACCGCCACTGTCACGTCAGCCGCGGGTGCTCCCTGGCAACTGACCGTGCCGGTGACCGTACCCAGTCCTGGTGGGCTGGGTCGGAAGGTGACGCCCTGGCCGCTGGTCAGGCGCGCCTCCCGGTGCAGGTACTGGAAGGCCACGTTGCCGGCGGCGTTCTCGATGCCGATGGTCGCCTGACCGCCGCGCTCCCTGGCGTCAGCAGGGTCGATGTCGGCGTAGGCCAGCGAAATGTCGCCGTTCTCGTTGAAGATGACCTCGAACGACGCGCGATACGCCTTGTTGCCCGAGCGGTACACGTTCCGCCATTCGACCACCCACTGCCGGTTTGGCGCCGCGCCGCTGAGCTTCGTGGCGATCGCGCTGGAGGCGTCGACCCCCCAGTCGTCGAAGAACGCGTACACGGCGTTGTCGATCGTCCCGCCCAGCTCGTCGTACGGCAGGGGGGTTGGCGTTGGCGTGTCGGTGTCGATGCCTTCGAGGCTGCTGAAGCTGATCAGGCCGTTGGAGCTGATCCAGGCGGAGGTGTGGGTCTCCCCGTAGAGCTTGATCGGGAACGGCGCGGTCTTCTGCCAGACCTTGTCGTCGCCGCGCCAGGTCTCCACCACGTCACCGGGGATGAAGGTGACCGGTCCGGCTTCACAGGAGTAGCCGAACTCGTCACCGTTGGACATCACGGAAAGGTCGAGGTCCTGGGCGCCACCGCCGGGATGGTTGACGAACTGGCGGGCGTACTGCCCGACGCACCGGTTGTCGGCGCCGACCGCGCCCACCACCTGCTCTCCGATGGGCACGTTGGCGAACTGGTAGCCGCCATCCGCCGCCGTGACCGTCGTGCGTCCTCCCGGGTCGAGAGTGACGGTGGCGCCGGCAATCGGCTCGCCCGTTCCGGCGGTCGTCAGGGTGCCGCTGATCGAGCCCGGCGGCGCCGGAGTGAAGGTGATGGACCCGTTGCTGACGGCCGCCGGCTCCATGAAGGAGTAGAGCTTCGCGACGGCGCCGGAGGCACTCTCGATGCCGATGGTGGCGCTGGAGCCCTTCTGAACGAGGTTGGTGAGAGTGCCGTAGTGGAAGGCAATCCGCCCGTCCTCGTGCAGCATCACTTCGAAGCTGGTGCTGTAGAGCGCGGTGAAGGTCCGCAGCTCGATGTTGTACCACTCGACCACATAGGTACGGTTCGGCGCGGTCCCGATGGTCTTGGTCCGTATCGCGCTGCTGGAGCTGAGCCCGAGTTGGTCGTCCCAGAACGGGGCCACCACCGCGTTGGGCGCGTCCACCCTCGGCATGTTGGGGTTGATGACGGTGATCGGAGCCGCGTCGAAACTGATCAACCCGTGCGCGTCCACCCAGCCCGTGGTGTAGGTCTTCCCGTGCAGAGTGAACGGGAACGGCAGGGTCACCTGCGCTGTGCCGTTGGGCAGTGCCAGCGGCGTGTCAGCTGTGACATAGCCGGACGCGCCGACGGCGCAGGCGTAGCCGAGGCTGCCGTAGTCGACGGTGAGTTGCAGCGCCCGCACCGTGTCCTCGGTCAGGTCGACCTGGCTCTCCACCGACGGGCCGCACCTGTAGTTCTGGGTGGACGAGATGGTGTAGCTGTCGGCCACCACGTTGGCGAATTGCCATGCCCCGCCCGCACCAGTGGTGGTGCTCAGCCCGGTCGGGTCAAGGGTGACTGTCGCGCCGACCACCGGGTTACCCGACGGGTCGACAAGGGTGCCGGACAGATCGTGCTTGGCCAACGGCTCGGTCGTCGGAGGGATGGCGAAGGTGATCGCCTGACCGGTGGCCAGTGCCGGAGTCGCCGCTGAATACACCAGGCCGTCGTCGCCGCCAGGTGCTTCCATCCCCACCACCGCGTTGGCCCCACGCTCAGCGTCGTTGTCGAGCTGGTCGTAGTTGGTGGTGACGGTGCCGTCTGCGGCCAGCAGGACCTGGAAGGAGAGCCGCTGTGCGGTCGACGACTTCCGGTGCACGTTTCGCCATTCGATGACGAACTGTTCGCTCGCACCAGTTCCCACCGTGCCGGTGCGCACACTCGCCGACGAATCCACGACCAGGTCGTCCCAGAACGGGGCGAGCAGGCCGTTCGGGTCGGCCGGAGCGGGCAGGGCGCCTCCGGTGTACGGGTGGGATCCACCCGGGTCGGTGAAGGAGACGAGGCCGTTGGTGTCCACCCAGGCGCTGCGGTAGGCGTGGCCGTAGAACGGGAACACGAAGGGCAGTGCCACCTCACCGACCGCATCGTCGCCCGTCAACGCGAGCATGGTGTCGGCGGCGATGAACGGTTTCGCCGAGGTGGCGCAGGTGTGCCCCTCGTCGTCCCGATACGCCTGCAGCGGGAGATTGACGCCGAGCCCCTGGCCGTCGATCTCCCACGGACCGCTGGTGCCGGACAGCCCACACCGGCCGCCGAAGGAGCCGACGAGGGTGTAGACCCCGGGCGCGAAGCCGGAGAGGCTGAACACTCCTTCGGGGCCGCTGGTCGTCTGCGGCCCACCCGGTTCCAGCCGGACCGTGGCACCCTCCAGCGGCATCCAGTTCTCGTCGTAGACGGTGCCGTAGACGAACGCCGTCACCTTGACCGTGAAGGACGCCTGAGAGATTCCGCCGAGTCGACCGCCGTCGTCCAGGGCCGCCACGTAGATCAGGCGCGTCCCGGTGGTGGCGCCGGCACTGAAGGTAACCGTGGCGGTCCCACCGGCGACGGTCGCATTCACCGTGCTACCCAGCGAGGTGTCGCCGACGCTGTACCGGAACTTCGTGATGTTGGTGTCGCCACCAGCGTTGAACGTGACCTGGAGCTGCCCTCCGGCGGTCACCTCGGTGCCGTTCGGAAATGACACCACCGGTTGCAGGGGCGCGGCCAACTCGGCGAGCTTGGTCGAGGTTTCGACGAGGTTGTAGACCCGGATGTCATCGACGGCGCCGGTGAAGAGGCCGTCATCGGCCCCGCTCCACCTGCGCTTGCCGACGGTTATCGAGCCGGTGGCGTTGAAGCCGCCGACCAGCGTCGTCGTCGCGGTCTGAGCCACCCCGTTGACATAGAGAGTCATCTTCTTCGTGGCGCCGTCGTAGGTCGCCGCGATGTGAGTCCACTTTCCGGCGGTGGCCGCCGAGTTGGAGAGGACATGATGCAGCGCCGTGTCGGTGGTGTCCGCCGTGGACATGGTGAATCGCCACCGCTGACTCCCGCCGGAGTAGCCCAGACTGTAGGCGTGCGACTGAGTGCCGTTGGCACTGAGCACGGCCTGGTAGCCGGTGGTCGGTACGGTCGGCAGTCGAACCCAGGCTGCCACCGTGAAACTTCCGTCGGTGCGTACCGGGGTGGCCGCGCCCGTGTCCGGGTTCGGGGTCAGCACTGAACCTGTCAGTGAGCCCGTTGCGCTTCCGTTGAGACTGAGCGCGGTGCCGACACCGGCCCGACCCGGCGTCCGGGTTCCCGATGGGGTCAGGGTGAGTGTGTTGCCGTGACCGGTGGCGTCGGCAGCGGTGTTCCCGGTCTCGTCGAATGTCCAACGGGCCGCCGGACCGGATCCGGCCCGCACGGAGAACGTGTAGGTAGCCGGTACGAGCGAGTACCTACCGGAGTGATCCCGGGACCAGACGCGCAGGGTGTTGACCCCGTCGTGCAACGGCATGACGCTGATCGAGGCACTGAAGTCCGACCGGGCCGGCACGTTCTGCGCGCCGGTGAGCACGCCCGAGTCGAGGGTCCAGGCGTATTCCTTCACCTCGTACGGACGCTGCGTCGGCGGCGCCACGGTGAACACACCCGCTACGCCGACCCCGCCGCGCGGCGTACCGTCGC
The DNA here is from genome assembly GCF_042871765.1 of Micromonospora sp. NPDC005553. NCBI lineage: Bacteria > Bacillati > Actinomycetota > Actinomycetes > Micromonosporales > Micromonosporaceae > Micromonospora > Micromonospora sp. NPDC005553. The sequence continues at coordinate 86,924 of NZ_JBIAJD010000009.1, forward strand.
TGCTGTAGGTGGTGGAGGTGAGGCCCCCGGGTTCCTTCGGAGGTGTCGCGTCCACTGTGAACTCGCAGGTGCCGGACCAGTCGCCGTAGACCGAGCCGTCCGACGTACGCGCCTGCCACACGTAGGTGGTGCCGTCCACCAACCGGCCGGACGGAATCTGCTTCGACACCGCCGACGGGTTGCCCGACGCCTGGGAGACCTTGTTGGTCTCGTTGCGCGAGCCGCCGAGCGGCCACCAGTAGAACCACGTCGTCAGGGACTGCTGCGAGCTGTCCGGGTCGGACTGCCTGACCGACAGGTACGGGGTGGCGTTCAACACGTACGGTCGGGAGTTGCCGACGGCGCAGGGCTTGCCGTCCGACTGGTGTCCCGACGGGGTGTTGGGTTTGGTGTTGTAGGTGATCGAGAGCTTCGGCGTCGAGTGCTTGAACCGCTTCCACTGGTTCTTGGTGCCCTCGTCGACCGCCCGGAGCCCCACCGTCAGGTCGGCCAAGCCGCCCCTTGCCGCCCGGTCGACCATCCGGGTGACGTCGAACTCGATCGTCCCGGTCCCCAGACAGCCGTGCGCCCCACCAATTTTGCGGTTCGCCGACGTCTGAGCGGTGTAGCTACCGTCCCAAACCGGCTGGTTGTTCCAGGTCGTGGAGGATGAGATCGACCCGGTCAGCCAGAGCTTCGCGTTGGACTTCGGGTTGCAGGTCCAGGAGTGGAGTTGCTCGATCCGGAACTCCGCCTTGCTGATGATCTTGCCTTTGACCGCGCTGGTGTTCATCCGAAACAGAGATCGGATGACGTGATCCGCGCAGCCGTCACAGTCTTCGGTACGACCGGCCCCGGCAGCGCCGTAGGTGGACGACCGCTGGAGGGCTGTGGAGTTCTGCCAGAACGAGCTGGACTTGTGCTTGCTCCACACCGATGTCCAGGCGTTGCTGGCTATCCCCCCGGTCCACGACGGGTCGATGTAAATGGGTAGCTTGGTCCGCGGGTCGTCCAGCATCGCCCGATCCGGCACGATGGTGAGAGAGTCGCGGCTGACCTTCACCGGCATCACCGCTCGCCGGGCAACCCCGGCAGTGCCGGCGGGCGCGTCGGTCGATCGGGCGCCCTGGCCAGCGAGGTCCGGCTCCGCGCCGGCGACCGTGGCGTCCCACATCAGCGGGGCGGGCGCACTGAAGACGTTCTGGCCGTCGGCGTCGCGGGCCGCCAGACCACCGCCGGGCGCCGGACTGACCGTCACCCCTTTGCCCGCTAGACCGAAGCGCAGGGATCTGAGCTTCGGGTTGGCCGCTGCCTTCCGGGTGTGCACCACCAACACCTCGGAAAAGCCGAGGGCGCTGGCCGTCACCCGCAGGTCGACCTCGGGCAGCACGTTGCGGTAGACAGCGGTGGACCCGTCAAGCACCGGCGCGGGCAAACGCCCGGGCCAGGACATCGTCAACTCGCGGGCACCGTCGCGGAGCCGAGCCAGCGGCGCGCTCTCGCCCCCCGGGGAGAAGACCATCGGGAGCACCGACGCCCTGGGGGCAAGCCCCTCCGAGGTCGCCTTGAGGACAGTGTCCACCGGCACCCAGGAGTCACCCTTGCGCACCCGCACCGGCTCGATGCTCTGCTCCAGGGTGAGCGATCCGTCGGGGTTGAGGAACGTCTGGGCGTACTCGGTGCGCTCAGAAAGAATCTCTACCTGCCGGTCACAGGTGGCGAGCATCGCGCGGGCGCTCTTGGCGTCCGGCTGGACATCGACGCAGGCAGCGGTGGGCGTTGGCGCGGCCGATCGGGCCGGAGCGGCAGGTGGGACGAGCACCGAGGCCGGCAGGAATGCCATGACCAACAGAGCCGAACTGCGATGACGAATGCCCCAAAAGGGCGTGCGACGCCCACCATGAACCACCATGAACAGCCCCCGTGTTGATCGATCCGCCTCCGCGGCGCGCTCAACATACTGAGCGGATACTCAGTTATCAATATTCAAGATCAGCGAGTTCACGCCTGGTGCGTCAACGGCCGAAACACGGCCGGCTGGGGCGTAAGGGTCTGCACTGCCCAGAATGGTCAGCCCGTCAGAGGGCCGCCTGGGGCCGGTTGCGCCGCATCAGCGGTTGGGCCGCCACGGGTCCGCTTCGGCGATCGGGTCGACCCAGCTGCCGTAGCGGTTGACCTCCCGGGCCCGGAGCAGCGACCGGGTGACCTGGCCGAACTGCCGTTCGTCGTCGGCGCTGAACAGCAGCACCTCCGAGCCTTGGTACCACCCCCACAGTTCGTGTGGCGGTGGGCGCCAGCGATCGCCGACCAGGGCGAGAGCGGCCGGGAGCAGGAACACGGCGCCGAGAATCAGGTACGCCCCGGCGGTGAGGCGGTGCAGACCGCCGGTGAAGCCGAGAAGCACCCCCACACCACCGAGCATGCTGGCGGTGATGACCACAGCCCGGACGGCGATCCGGTCGTGCGGACCCCGGGTGGTACGCAGATGGGTCAGGTCGGCGACCCGGTAACTGCTCCGACCGATGGTGAACCGGTCGACGGTCACGATGATGCCGGGTCGCGCGTACAGCAGGGTCGACCGGGCGCCCGGCACCGTTCGCGGCGGTCGCGTCTTTGCGCCTTCACGATTCACGGTTCCTCCCGAAGGGGACGGTTGGCCGAGTGGGCCCGCTGGCGACAGTCATCGCTGCCTGCCGACGGGATTCCCGGCTCCGGACTTCATTGTGTTGCGGCACCGCCAGTCGACCTGGACATTTACCGGGTCACGACAGCTCGCCACGACTGGGTGAGATCGCCGATAAACCGCATCCATTTCAGCTTTTATCGGTTATGGCGACCAGGAATCCGGCGGCATAAGCCCGGAACGACGAAAGTCACATATCTGTCAGTACCCCGTGAAAAGGGCGATGTTGCCTCGTTCACAGGTGTCATCAGCCACGATGGCGCCACCCAGCCCACCGACCCGACCCGCAACTCTCCCAACTTTCGCCCCTGCTTCAACTGCGAGTCACATCCGTCCCGGGTTAGGTTGGGCGAGCCGGTCCGGCCCAGTGCCGTCCGCCCGGGTGGCCCCGGCCGGTGTCGTCGAGGGCGTCAGCAGCCCCGGCGGCCGTGGGAGAGGGGCCTTCCGCTCTTGTCATCCCTGAGAAATCTGCTGCGCACCGTGGCGCTGGTCGGCATGTCGGCCGCGCTGATCGCACCGACGGCGGTGGCCCAGGCCGAGCCGTCCCCCGCCGACCTGACCCGCCGGATCGAGACGTCCTCGGCCGAGTTGGAGCGGGTCGTCGAGTCGTACAACAAGTTGCGTGAGGAGATCAAGACAAACGAGGCCGCCGTGGCCCGATTACAGACCCGCATCGGCCCGCTCGAACAGCAGGTCGAGCAGAGCCGGGCGGACGTGGCCGAAATCGCCTCCACGGCGTACAAGAGTGGCGGTCTGCGCACCGCGGACGCCCTGCTGCGCGCGGGTGGCTCGGCTGCGCTGCTGGACCGGCTCGGCACGATCGAGCAGTTGACCCGCCAGCGGCAGGAGCGCATCTCCGGCTTCACCACCGACCAGCGGCGGCTGCTCGACGAGAAGGCCCGCCTGGGCACGACCTTGACCCGGCAGGCCGCACAGGCCCGTCAGCTCGCCACGGCCAAGAAGCAGATCGAACAGGACCTGGCCAAGCTGTACGAGCTGCGCCGGCAGGCGTACGGGGCCGCCACTGAGCGACCCGAGCCCAAGGCAGCGACGACCGAGGCCAGGAACGTGCCCGCCGTGTCCGGTGCTGCCGGAACAGCGGTGCGTTACGCATTCGGGGCGATCGGCAAGCCGTACAAGTGGGCGGGCGAAGGGCCGGACGGCTACGACTGCTCCGGGCTGACCCTGGCGTCCTGGCGGGCGGCCGGCAAGTCGCTGCCGCACAGCGCCCGGATGCAGTGGAGCGCTGTCGCCCACATCGGCCGGGGGGAGCTACGCCCCGGCGACCTGATCTTCTACAGCGGGCTCGGGCACGTCGCCCTCTACGTCGGCGACGGTCAGGTGATCGACGCGCCCAGCGCCGGTCGCAACGTGCTCAAGCGTGGCATGAACATGATGTCCATCCACGGTTACGGCCGGGTCCGCTAACCACTGTCAATGACGGCGAACGGCCGGCGTCCCCCTATCGGACGCCGGCCGTTCGCCGTCATTACTACCAGCTCAGGCCGCCTGCAGCCCCTCCGCCCGGGCCAGCTCACGGAGCCGGCCGAGGGCCTGGATCTCCAGTTGCCGGATCCGCTCGCGGGACAGCGAGAACCGGGAGGCGACCTCGGTGAGCGAGTGCTCCCGACCGTCCTCCAGCCCGTAGCGGGCCCGCATGATGCCGGCCGACCGGTCGTCGAGGTGGTTGAGCAGCCCCTCGATGCGCTGCCGCTCCAGACCGCTGAGGACGATGTCCTCCGGCGACGGCGCGTCACTGTCGGCGACCAGGTCGCCGAGGCTGGTGTCGCCGTCGTCGCCGACCGGGGTGTCCAGCGAAACGGTGTCCTGCGACCAGCGGCGCAACTCGTTCACCCGCTCGACGGTGACGCCGAGGGATGCCGCGATCTGCTCCGGCTCCGGGTCGCTGCCCAACTCACGGGTCAGCTGCCGGGCCACGTTGCGCATCCGGTTGACGTCCTCCACCAGGTGCACTGGCAGACGGACGGTGCGCTCCTGCTGGGCGATCGCCCGGCTGATCGCCTGGCGAATCCACCAGGTGGCGTAGGTGGAGAACTTGTAGCCGCGCTCGTAGTCGAACTTCTCGACCGCCCGGACGAGGCCGGTGTTGCCCTCCTGGATCAGGTCCAGCATGGGCATGCCGGAGCGCACGTAGCGCCGGGCGATCGACACGACCAGTCGGAGGTTGGCGCGGATGAAGAGGTCCTTCGCCCGCTCGCCCTCGACGACCAGCCACTCCAGGTCGGCCCGGTCGACACCGGCGCGGACGGTCTCCTCGCCGAGCAGGTGCTCAGCGTAGAGGCCGGCCTCGATCGCCTTGGAGAGCTCTACCTCCCGGGCGGCGTCCAGCAGTGGCGTCCGGGAGATCTCGTGCAGGTAGACGCCCACCAGGTCGCGTTCCTCGGCGACCTGATCGGTTCGCATGCCGATGTTCTTGTCCACGTTGCCCACGGTCCCCTCGCTCGCGCCGGTTGCCCGGTTCCTTGCCATTCCCCACACCTGTCAGCCCCTGGTAACTTCTGCTGTGCCCATCGGTGCTGACACCTACACAACAGATGAGACGTGTCGGGGATTCCTCGTCGTGAGTCGAAAGTGTCACGAATGCCTGAGTAGTAGCTGAGAGCACGATCCATGTTTGCTGTCAGCACCCCATCGGGTGGCTCGCCACTGGGCACCACGTACGGGTTTACCGCACCATGGCAACACCACCCGCCGTGGGGGCACAGCGACCCGGGTCACCACCGGGATGCGATCCTGGTCACTGCCAGATACGCACCGGTGAGCCGGTCGGTTCATTCACGGGGGTGTTATTACCCTCCGGCCAGATGAACAATCCGAGGGCCCGTTCGCTTCCCGGGGGACGGGACGGGGGTGCTATGAGGCGAGCAGGGCGAGGGCGCCGCGCACCTGGTCGGCCGAGCGGGCCAGCGCGGCCCGGGCAGCGTCGATCTCGGCACCCGAGACGAGGGCGACGAGCGCCGTCTTCAGGTCCCCGTCGGCCTCGGTGAGGGCCTGCTGGGAAAGCTCCTCCGAGCAACCGGTGGCCTCGACCAGAATCGAGATCATTCGTCCGCGAAGTTTCGCGTTGGTGGCCACCATATCGATCATGAGGTTCGAGTAGACCCGGCCCAGACGCACCATGACGGCGGTCGAGAACGTGTTGAGCACCAGTTTCTGCGCTGTGCCCGCCTTCATCCGGGTCGACCCGGTGACCACCTCGGGTCCGGTGTCCACCCCGATGAACACGTCGACCGACCGGGCGGCCTCCGCCTCCGGATTGGCGCAGAGCAGCACCGTCGAGGCGCCCTTGGCGCGGGCTGCGGACAGCGCCCCGAGGACGTACGGGGTGCGCCCGCTGGCCGCCAGACCGACCACCAGGTCCCCGGCCCGTACACAACTGGCCGATTCGACCGCGCCGCCCCGGTCGTCGTCCTCGGCGTCCTCGACGGCCCGCCACATGGCGTCCGGGCCTCCCGCGAGGTGTGCGCAGAACCAGTGTCGGGGCGAGTTGAAGGTGGGGGCCAGTTCGGCCGCGTCGAGCACGCCCAGGCGGCCGGAGGTGCCGGCCCCGAAGTAGTGCACCCGGTGACCGCCGCGTAGCGCCGCGACAGCCAGGTCGACGGTGGTGGCGATCTCGTCGAGCACAGCGGCGACCGCTGCGGGCACCCGCCGGTCCGCCTCGTTGATCACGGTGAGCACGTCCCGGGTCGACATCAGGTCGAGGTCGACGCTGAGCGGGTTACGTCGTTCGGTGGGGGCACCCACCCGGACCGTGGGGCGAGCGGGCCGTGCGGGCATCTCCGCACCGGCCGTCATGCCCGCCTCCGGTTGGCACCCACCCGGTGCGACTGGACCGCCTCGGCGGTCGCCTCCAGGGCCTTGCGGGCCCGGGCGCGGTTGCGGGCGGCCACTCCGACGAAGAGGCAGTCGACCACTGTGAGCTGGGCCAGCCGGCTGGCCGTCGCGCCGGAGCGGTAGGTGGTCTCCCGGGCCGCCGTGGTCAACACGAAGTCCGCCACGTCGGTGATCGGCGAGCGCGGGAAGTTGGTCAGCGCCACTGTCACGGCACCGCGGGTACGGGCCTGCTCCAGCACCTCGATCACGTCGGAGGTGGTGCCGGTGTGCGAGATGCCGATCGCCACGTCTCCCCGGCCCAGAAGGGCGGCCGACGTCAGCGCGGTGTGCACGTCCGGGAAGTAGAAGGCGATCCGGCCGATGCGGTGCAGCTTCTGCTGGAAGTCCGAGGCGACGAACCCGCTGGCGCCGGCCCCGTAGATGTCGATCCGAGCGGCACCGCTGATCGCCTCGACCACCTGCTCGCAGACGGCGGGGTCGAGTTGCTCGGCGGTCTCCTCGACGGCGCGGGCGTCGTTGAACGCGATGGTGGCGATGATCTGGGCGAGGTCGGCACCGGGCGGGATGTCACCGCCGACGACGCGGGCGTCCGGTGGTTCGATCCGGCGGGCGGCCTCGGCGGCGAGGCGGATGCGCAGTTGGGGGTAACCGTCCATGCCCACCGAACGGCAGAACCGGATGACCGTCGCCTCGGAAGTCTCGGCTGCGGTGGCGAGGTCGGTGATTGTCCGCCGGGCGGCGGCCGCCGGGTCGGAGACGACCAGCCGAGCGACCCGCTGCTCGGCGGGCGACAGCGATGGCAACAGCCCGCTGATGTGGACGATCAGCCCACCGGGCTCGTGACTCGCAGAAATCTTCGGACTCTTCGCCACGGATGAAACTTACTTTCACCAAGCGTGAGCGTCAACTATGACTGTCCGACGTGGGGGAAACTTCGATCGCCGGGATCACCGGTCCCGCACAGCCTGCCACTTCCCCAGGATCGCCGCCTCATCCGCCGGGTCTAGTCCACCCTGCCGGACGGCCGCCGGGTGTGCGGCCATCCACGACGCTGTCGCCCGAACGGTATCGGCCAGCGGACGGACGGTCAGACCGGCGTCCAGGGCCGGTCGGACGTCCCGGTCCATCAGGCCGGCGGTCTCCGGCAGTCGCACCCAGAGCGGCAGCGCCCGCTCCCCCGACCACTCGCGTACGTCGTGGGACAGCAGGAACTCCTGGTCGACCCAGGTGAGGGCCGGATCGGGGACGCCCAGCCCGGCGGCCACCCCGGCCAACAGGTCGGCCCGGGACATCGCCGGACCGGAGCCGTCGTACGTGCCGCCGAGGCCGGTGCCGGCGGCGTACAGCAACCAACGCGCCAGATCGGCGACGTCCACGAACTGCACCCGATCGGTCGGGCGCCCGGGGGCCAGCACCTCGCCACCGGCCGACAGCCGCCGCACCCAGTACGGGAAACGGTCGCTCGGATCCTCCGCGCCGACGATCAGCCCCGCCCGGCAGATGAACGAACGGTCCACGCCCACCCGCTCCCGGACCAGCTCCTCGATGCTCACCTTGCACTCGCCGTACCAGCGGTGGTCCGGGCCGATGGGACCGTCCACGTCCGGCGGGGCGGGCGCCAGGATCGGCGCGTCCGCAGCGGTCTGACCCGGGGTGGTGTAATCCGCGTACACCGAGATCGTCGACACGAATGACCAGTGGCCGACATGGTCGGCGAGCGCGGCGAGCGCATGCCGGGCGTGGCTGATCTGGCGGGTCACGTCGACCACGGCGTCGAAGCCCGCGGCGGCGAGCGGGACGAGCGACTCGGGATCATCCCGGTCGGCCGCCACGAACCGCGCCCCGGCCGGCACCGCGCCGGACACGCCCCGGGCCGCGCAGGTCACCTCGTGACCCTGTTCGACGGCGAGCTGCGCCGTGGCCCGACCGAGGAACCTGGTACCACCGAGAATGAGGATCCGCATCCGCCGATCCTGCGCCCCCGAGGTCCGGACATCCCAGCCAATCTGCCGACGGCAGACCGCGATCATGAAGTTGTTGCCCCTCGGATCGGCGTGTCACCGCAACAACTTCATGATCGACGGAAGGGCTTGAAGGGGGCGGGGGCACTAGCGTGGGGCTTATGGGACAGGGCAGCGTTCTGGTGACCGGGGGTTTCGGAGGGCTCGGCGGGGCGGTCGTCACCGCGTTCGTCGAGGCGGGCTGGCGGGTGGTCGTACCCGAGCGGAAAGCCCGGCCCGGGTCGGAGCCGGCGGTGGCCGGACTGGTCCGCGTGGTCGCGGACCTGGGCGAGCCGGCGGGCGCGGCGCAGGCGGTCGAGGCCGCGTCCGGCGACCCGGCGGCGCCGCTGCGCGCGGTGGTCAACCTCGTCGGTGGGTACGCCAGCGGCGGGTTGGTGCACGAGACCCCGGTCGAGGAGTTCGAGCGGATGCTCACGGTCAACCTGCGGCCGACCTATCTGGTCACCCAGTCCGCGCTCCCGCACCTGGTGACGTCCGGCGGCGGCGCGGTGGTCTGCGTCTCGGCCCGCGCGGCGGTCACCCCGTTCCGCGGCGCGGCCGGCTACTCGACGGCCAAGGCGGCGGTGCTGGCCTTCGCCAACGCGGTAGCGGTGGAGTACCGCTCGCAGAACGTGCGCTGCAACACGGTGCTGCCCAGCGTCATCGACACCCCGGCGAACCGGGCGGCCCAGCCCGACGCCGACCATTCCCGCTGGGTCACCCCGGCCGAGATCGCGCCGGTGATCCGGTTCCTCGCGTCGGCGGACTCCGCACCGACCAGCGGCGCCACAGTGCCGGTCTACGGGCGGGCCTGAGCCACCACCGGGCCGAGGTCCTCTCCGCCCGGGGCGGACGGCGGTAGCCAGGTCTCCAGGTGCGCCTGAATCTGCTCGGTCACCTCCTCGGCCGGGCGGCCCGCGTCCACCAGCACGAAGCTGGGGTACTCGGGCAGTGCCCGGTAGGCGGTGTCGGCGGCGGTCAACCACCCCATCGTCTCGTGGTCGGTGCCGCGTTCCTCGATACGCCGGTACGCCTCCGCCGGGTCGACGGCGAGCAGGAAGGTCACCTGCGGGGTCGGGAACAGCCGGTAGCCGGCCCGGGCGAGCCGCTCCCAGCGCTGCCCGCCGTGCGCCCGGATGCTCGCGTACTGGCAGGCCGAGTAGCGGTCCATGACCGCCGTCCGGCCGGTGAGCAGGCAGCTGATCAGGGCGATGGCGATGGCCAGCCAGCGCAGTACCGACTCCACGGCCAGCACACCGTCGCGACCGACGAGCCGCTGCGCGTCCGGCCGACCGAGGCGTTGGGCGATCCGACCGAGCCAGCGGCGGCCACTGGCGTTGCGGCGGTAGGTGGCGGGGCGCCCGGCGGCGGTCAGCGCGTCGGCCAGCCGGTGCGCCTGCGTGGTCTTACCCGAACCGTCGATCCCGATCAGGGCGACGGTGCGCAATCGGGCCTTGCGTCGTCGCATCCCCGATGATCTGGCCACCCTCCACAGGTTATCCGACCCACGCACATGGTCCGCGAGGTTTGTGGTGCTTCATCCCTGTTGACGCCCGACCGAGACACCAGCAGGTGTGGACGACCGGAATGCCGGGTACCGGAGTTCGAAATCCAACCGCCGGTCCACCAACACGACGACGGAGGAACCAGATGGCTGAGCGCGGAGACGAGAGTCTGGTGCACACCCTCAAGAAGGTCGCCGCCGTGCTCAAGCAGTCCGAGATTCCGTTCGCCCTGGGCGGCAGCTTCGCGGTCTACGCCCACGGGGGGCACTCCAGCGATCACGACGTCGACTTCCTGATCCGGGAGGCCGACGTGGAAGAGGCACTGGAGGCCCTGGTGGCCGCCGGTTTCGTCGCGGAGCGTCCGCCGGAGGACTGGCTGGTGAAGGTCTTCGACGACGGCCGGATGGTGGACCTGATCCACCGGCCGATCGAGACTCCGGTCACCGAGGAGACGTTCGCCGACACCGTCGTCCGACCGGTGGACGCGATTCGCATGCCGGTGCTGTCCGCGACCCAGCTGATGGTGCACAAACTGCTCAGCTTCTCCCAGCACTACTGCGACTTCGCCCGCGGTCTGCCGCTGGCCCGCTCACTGCGGGAGCAGATCGACTGGGAACGGGTACGCAAGGAGACGCAGCACTCGCCGTACGCCGAGGCGTTCCTGGTGCTGCTGGACCGGCTGGAGGTGGTGTCGGCCGCCGGCACCCAGCCAGGAGAGGGGACATCGTGACCCACCATCGGGACATCGACACCGGGCCACCCGACGAGTACGTCGAGGCGGAGATCCAACGGCTGCTCGTCGAGGACCCCGCGGTCGCCGAACAGGGAATCACAGTGGTTCGACGGGAACGCGCCCTCGTGCTCTACGGCGAGGTGGAGAGTCCGCACCGACGGGACGAGATCCTGCGTCGGGTGTCCGAGCGCTTCCCGGACGTGCCGGTCACCAGCGACATCGGGGTGATCCGCGCCCAAGCGCCCACGGAGATCGAGCAACTGCCCTGAGGGAGGTTCCATGGTGATCCGGATTGCCGCTGTGGGCGACGTGCATCTGGACAAGGACGTGGTCGGCCGGTTCCGACCGGCGCTGGAGGAACTGCCGGAGTGCGCCGACGTGCTGCTGTTGGCCGGGGACCTGACCCGGCACGGCACCGAGGCCGAGGCGCGCTGCGTGGCAGAGGAGTTCGGCGGCTTGGCCGTACCGGTGGTGACAGTGCTCGGCAACCACGACCACCAGTGTGACCAGGTGCCACAGGTGGTCAAGGTGCTCCAGGACGCGGGCATCACGGTGCTGGAGGGCAACGGCGTCGTGCTGGACTGCGCGGGTGGCCGGCTCGGCATCGCCGGCGTCAAGGGCTTCGGCGGCGGGTTCGCCGGGCGGTGCGCCAGCGACTTCGGCGAGCCGGAGATGAAGGCCTTCGTACGGACCACCACCGAGAGCGCCGACCGTCTCGGTGCGGCGCTGCGCTCGCTGGACTGCGACATGCTGGTCGCGCTCACCCACTACTCGCCGGTGCCGGACACGCTGGCCGGCGAGCCGTTGGAGATCTACCCCTTCCTGGGGTCGTACCAGCTGGGGCAGGCGATCGACTCGGCGCCCACGGCGCTGGCCGTGCACGGGCACGCGCACGCCGGCACCGAGCGCGGCACGACCCCGGGCGGGGTACGCGTCCGCAACGTCGCGCACCCGGTGATCAAGCAGGCGTACAGCGTCTTTCACGTTGGCGATCAACTCGACACCGACCAGGTTTCCCCGATCGGCCAGTCGGGTAGTCAGAGGTCATGGAGCTGATTCTCTGGATTCTCGCAGTCGTACTCGTGGTCGCCGGCATCCTCGCGCTGTTCCGCCGGCAGATCCTGTGGGGCATCGTCCTCATCGTCGTCGGGCTGTTGGTCGGCCCGGGTGGTGTCAGCATCTTCAATTAGCGCTCGTACCTCTAACACCGGGACCCGTCGGGGTCGCCGCGACCGGAGCTTCGTCCTCCCGACAGAAGCACCGGCCGCGGCGATCCCGGCGCTTTTTTGTGGCTGCCGGCCCGGTGAACCGCCCTTCCGCTCGGCGGTTTGAGCCGACCCCGAGGGGAAATATCTCGACCATGGAGATGTCTCAGGACGCGCCGGCTACCTCCGGGCGGCGGGCGTGGTTTGCCCTCGCCGGTTTCGCGGCGGCGGTCTTCGTCGCGGCCGCGATCGGCGGCCTGGGCGTGCAGGGCACCACCGGGGAGTACGCGAACCTGCGGCAGCCCGGTTGGGCCCCGCCCTCGTGGCTCTTCGGCCCGGTCTGGTCATTTCTCTACGCGCTGATCGCGGTGGCCGGCTGGCTGGTCTGGCGCCGGGTCGGCTTCTCCCCCGCCCTCTGGGCGTGGACCGCTCAACTGGTGCTCAACGCGATCTGGACCCCGCTGTTCTTCGGCGCCGGGCAGTACGGTCTCGCGTTCGCCGAGATCGTGCTGATGTGGCTGGCGATCGGCCTGACCGTGGTGCTGTTCGCCCGGGTGTCCCGGGTGGCGACGGCGCTGCTGCTGCCGTACTGGGCCTGGGTCACCTTCGCCGCCGCGTTGAACCTGGCGATCTGGCAGCTCAACAACTGACCGCACGGTCCCCGGCGGCGACGCCCGCCGGGGACCGTGACAGTCACCGGGTCAGCAGCGGGGCACGCCCGGGATGTAGCCGTCGGAGCCGGTGTACACGTACGCGTCGGCGATGTAGCGGCCGGAGCCGATCCGGTCCCAGATCGAGCTGGTGCCGTACGTGCCGGTGACCGTGGTGCCACTGGTCTGGCAGGCGATCGTCACCCGGGTGCCGTCGGCGACGGTGCCCACCGAGGCGTACCCGGTGCCGGGGCCGGAGCGGACGGTCAGCGGCGTGCCGCTGGTGTCGACGGTGCCGTTGCCGCCGCCCGAGGAACACCCGTTGCCACTGGTGTAGCTCTTGGTGCCCCAGTACAGCGCGAGGCTGCCGTTGAAGCGGACCTGGATGTCGGCGCCGTTGAGGCGCTGCTCGTAGTGCAGGTGGGGGCCTGTCGATCCGCCGGTGCTGCCGACCCAGCCGATCACCTTGCCGTACCCGACCGTCTGCCCGACGGAGACGTTGAAGCCGCTGAGGTGGGCGTAGTACGTGCTGTAACCGCCCCCGTGGTTGATTCGGACGTACTTGCCGTAGCTGGTGCCGCCGAGGTCAGTCACCCGGTCGACGGTGCCGGGGGCGCTCGCCACCACCGGGTCGCCCTGGTCGTCGGTGCGGTTGAAGTCGACGGCGTACGCCGGGCTGTGGTCCGACCGGGTCTGCCCGGACCAGGACTGCCCGCACGGGAACGGCACCCTGAAGGTCGGCGCGGCCAGGGCCGGGGTCGCCGGCACCAGCGCTCCCCCGACGAGGAGACCCGTCACCAACAGGCTGATCCACCGCTTTCGCATACAGCTCCTCCTATGTCGAAAACCTTCGATGCGGTGAGGCTAGCCTGACAGATATCGTCAATCTTCGAAAGAGTCCTCAGCTTGTCCCGGACGCGCGCCCACCAGGCAGCCCGCAGGTTTCCGGATTGTTACTCGCTCGTGTCTGACAGGGGGTGGACCGGGCCGGATGCAAGCGCTTACATGTGTGCACGCCCAATCGGACCGGCGACGGGTCACCAGCACGACCGCGCCGGCTAGGAAGGAGGACGGCATGGCGGTCTTTACCAGACCACGCCAGGCCTTCGTGATCGCCGGTGTAGTCGGGCTGGCGCTCAGCGCCACCGCCTGCGGTACCGGCGACGACAAGAAGAGCAGCAAAGCGGGTTCCGCGGAGTGCGCCGCATACGACAAGTACGAGGGCCACGACGGCAAGAAGGTCTCCATCTACGCGTCCATCCGTGACGCCGAGGCCGACCTGCTCAGGAACTCCTGGAAGTCGTTCGAGGACTGCACCGGCATCGAGATCGACTACGAGGGCAGCGGCGAGTTCGAGGCGCAGCTCCCCGTCCGGGTCGACGGTGGCAACGCCCCCGACATCGCCTTCGTGCCGCAGCCGGGCCTGGTGAAGCGTTTCGCGGACGCCGGCAAGCTGAAGTCCCTCAGCGCCGACACCAAGGCCCTTGCCGAGCAGAACATGCCGGCCGACTGGCTGAAGTACGGCACCGTGAACGGGACGCTCTACGGCGTACCGCTCGGCGCCAACGTGAAGTCCTTCGTCTGGTACTCGCCGAAGACGTTCAAGGAGAAGGGCTGGGAGGTTCCGACCACCTGGGACCAGCTCATCGCCCTGAGCGACAAGATCGCCGCCAGCGGCATCAAGCCGTGGTGCGCGGGCGTCGAGTCCGGTGACGCCACCGGCTGGCCGGCCACCGACTGGATCGAGGACGTGGTCCTGCGTACGCAGGGTCCCGAGGTCTACGACCAGTGGACCACCCACGCCATCCCGTTCAACGACCCGAAGATCGTCGACGCGGTCGACCGCGCCGGCAGCATCCTCAAGAACGAGAAGTACGTCAACGGCGGCTTCGGCGGGGTCAAGAGCATCACCACCACCGCCTTCCAGGAGGCGGGCCTGCCGGTGACCACCGGCAAGTGCGCGATGCACCGACAGGCGTCGTTCTACGCCAACCAGTTCCCCGAGGGCACCAAGGTGGCCGAGGACGGCGACGCCTTCGCCTTCTACTTCCCGGCCATCGACCCGGCCAAGGGCAAGCCGGTGCTGGGCGCAGGCGAGTTCGTCGTCGGCTACGCCGACCGTCCCGAGGTCCAGGCCGTGCAGACCTACCTCGTCTCGGCGGAGTACGTGAACAGCCGCGCGAAGCTCGGCAACTGGGTCACGGCGAACAACAAGCTGGACATCGCCAATGTCGCCAGCCCGATCGACAAGCTCTCCGTCCAGATCCTCCAGGACAAGACGGGCACCTTCCGCTTCGACGGATCCGACCTGATGCCGGCCGCCGTCGGCGCGGGAACGTTCTGGAAGGGCATGGTCGAGTGGCTGAACGGCAAGGCGACCGCCCCGGTGCTCCAGGGCATCGAGAGCAGCTGGCCTAAGTAATCCCCGGCGGTGGCCCGGTCCGCTGACGCGGGCCGGGCCACCGGCCGCGGTGGACCCGGAAGGGAGGGTTGATGGAGTTCGACTTCGCCGATCAGCAGCCGAAGCTCCTCATGCTGATGTACGGGCTGGTCGCCTTCGTGCTGGTGGTGGGTGGTCTCCTACTGCTGCTCGACGTGGTGCCGGCCTGGTTCGCCCGGCGACGGGAGGCGCAGCTCGTCGCTGCCTCGGTTAGTGGTGCTCCACTTCCCCGTCGACCCAAGCAGCGGGAGGGGATCTTCGCGCTCTTCTTCCTGCTGCCGACGCTGCTGCTGCTCACCATCGGTCTGGTCGTGCCGGCCATCCGCACCGTGCTGCTCTCCCTGATGAACAGGACCAGCACGGAGTGGGTGGGGTTGGACAACTTCGGCTGGATGTTCTCCGACGACGCGATCGTCCGGGTCCTGATCAACACCCTGATCTGGGTGCTCCTGGTCCCGCTGGTAGCGACCGGTTTCGGCCTGATCTACGCCGTACTGGTGGACAAGGCCCGCTTCGAGTCCGTGGCCAAGTCACTGATCTTCCTGCCGATGGCCATCTCCTTCGTCGGCGCCAGCATCATCTGGAAGTTCGTCTACGCCTACCGAGGTGAGGGCGACCAGATCGGTCTGCTCAACCAGATCGTGGTCAGCCTGGGCGGTGAGCCCAAGCAGTGGCTGCTCGAATCGCCGCTGAACACGCTGCTGCTGATCGTCATCATGGTCTGGATCCAGGCCGGCTTCGCCATGGTGGTGCTCTCCGCCGCGATCAAGGCGATCCCCGGCGACATCGTCGAGGCCGCCCGGCTCGACGGGGTCAGCCCGTGGCAGATGTTCTGGCAGATCACCATGCCGAGCATCCGACCGGCGCTGATCGTCGTGATGGTGACCCTCACGATCGCCACGCTCAAGGTCTTCGACATCGTCCGGACCTCGACGAACGGCAACTACGACACCAGCGTGATCGCCAACGAGATGTACAACCAGGCGTTCCGGTACAGCGAGAACGGGCGGGGTTCCGCGCTCGCGGTCTTCCTCTTCCTCCTGGTCATCCCGGTCGTGATCTACCAGATCCGTAACCTCCGTCAACAGCGGGAGGGCTGAGATGACCACCGCAACGCCCACCGTCGCCGCCGGCACCCAGAAGACCGACGGCACCCCGACCAGCGCGGCCGGCCGGGTCCGCAAGCGGTTGAACAGCCGCACCGCGACGCTCGTCTCGATCGTCATCGCGGTGGTCTGGACCATCCCGACCTTCGGGTTGCTCGTCTCCTCCCTCCGCCCGGAGGACGAGATCAAGACCACCGGCTGGTGGACGGCCTTCACCAACCCGCAGTTCACCTTCGAGAACTACGAGCAGGTCCTGTTCGGGCGCTCGTCGTCCTCCGGGCAGCTCGCCGGTTCCTTCATCAACTCGCTGGCGATCACCATCCCGTCGGTGCTGTTCCCGCTCGCCTTCGCGTGCCTCGCCGCGTACGCGCTGGCGTGGATCAACTTCCGCGGCCGGGACTGGGTCTACATCGCGATCTTCGCGTTGCAGATCGTGCCGTTGCAGATGGCCCTGGTGCCGCTGCTGAGGTTCTTCTCCACCGGGGTCAGCCTCGGCGGCGTCACCCTGATGCCGGCCTGGGACCTGGTCGACGAGCAGAAGTTCGCCCAGGTGTGGTTCGCCCACACCTGCTTCGCGCTGCCGTTCGCCGTCTTCCTGCTGCACAACTTCATCTCGCAACTGCCGGGGGACCTGATGGAGGCGGCCCGGGTCGACGGGGCCACCCACCCGAAGATCTTCCGCACCATCGTGCTGCCGCTGATCACCCCGGCGCTGGCGGCGTTCGGCATCTTCCAGTTCCTCTGGGTCTGGAACGACCTGCTGGTCGCGCTGATCTTCGCGGGTGGCGGTGACGAGACCGCTCCGCTGACCGTCCGGCTCGCCGAGATGGCCGGTACCCGGGGCAACGAGTGGCAGCGCCTGACCGCCGGTGCGTTCGTCAGCATCGTCGTACCCCTCATCGTGTTCCTGTCCCTGCAGCGCTTCTTCGTGCGAGGTCTGCTCGCCGGCAGCGTCAAGGGCTGACCCGCGCGCCCGCCGCCGCCTGGCCCCTCGGGCGGCGGCGGGCGCTCCGGGCACCGAGCGGGGGAAACCGTGACGAGGATCGATGATGTGGCCCGGCTGGCCGGAGTCTCCACGGCCACCGTCTCGCGGGCGCTGCGCGGACTACCGACGGTCTCGGCCGCCACCCGGCGCCGGGTGCTCGCCGCCGCCGAGCAACTCGACTACGAGGTCTCGCCGAGCGCGTCCCGGCTCGCCGGGGGCCGGACCGGCACGGTAGCGGTGGTGGTCCCCCGGATCACCCGCTGGTTCTTCAGCACCGTCGTCGAGGCGGTCGAGGAGTACCTCCACCAGTCCGGCTACGACCTGCTGCTCTACAACCTGGGCGGCCGGGAGCAGGTCCGCCAGCGGGTCCTGCGGACGGCCAACCTGCACAAACGGGTGGACGCGATGATGCTGGTCGCCACACCGCTGCGTCCGGCCGACCTGACCGCGCTGGCCACGCTGGAACTGCCCGGTGTCACCATCAGCTCGGGCAGCAGAGTGCCCAACTGGCCGTGCGTACGGATCGACGACGTGGCGGCCGCGCGGGTCGCGACCAAGCATCTGATCGACCTCGGCCATCACCGGATCGCCCACATCTCCGGCGACCCGGACGACGAGTTGGCCTTCACCACCCACCTCGACCGACGCCGGGGTTACCAGGCGGCGCTGCGCTCCGCCGGCCTGCGACCCGACCCCACCCTGGACATCGAGTCCACCTTCACCATCGACGGTGGCAACCGGGCCACCGCCGAGTTGCTGGCCCGCGGCGAGCCACCGACCGCGATCGTCGCCGCCTGCGACGAGATGGCGATGGGCGCGATGACCGCCCTGCGCGACGTCGGGCTGCGGGTGCCGCAGGACGTCAGCGTGGTCGGCATCGACGACCACGACCTGGCCGGTGTGCTCGGGCTCAGCACCGTCGCCCAGCCCGCTGCCGAGCAGGGCCGGCTGGCCGCCCAGATGTTGCTCGACCCGCTCGGGGCCCGGCCTCCGGGGCCCATCGTCAGTCAACGGGGTGCCGGTTGCGACACTCCGGTGGTCCTGCCCACCCGGTTGGTGGTCCGGGACTCGACGGCACCACCCCGGGCACACTGAAGTCCACACACCGCAACACAGGAGACGACCCTGAACACCGACCCGACGCAGCAGACCCCCTCCGGTCCCCCGGCCACCGGCTGGTGGACCGAGGCCGCCATCTACCAGATCTACCCCCGCTCGTTCGCCGACTCGGACGGGGACGGAATCGGTGACCTGCCCGGCATCACCGCCCGCCTCGACCACCTGGTCGAGCTGGGCGTGGACGCGGTGTGGCTCTCCCCCTTCTACCCCTCGCCGCAGGCCGACGCCGGCTACGACGTGGCCGACTACCGCGACATCGACCCGCTGTTCGGCACCCTCGCCGACGCGGACAAGCTGATCGCCGAGGCCCGGGCCCGCAACCTGCGGGTGATCGTCGACCTGGTTCCGAACCACACCTCGTCGGCGCACCGCTGGTTCCAGGCCGCGCTGCCGGCCGCGCCTGGCAGCGCGGAACGGTCCCGGTACGTCTTCCGGGACGGCCGTGGTCCGGCCGGCGACCAGCCGCCGAACGACTGGCAGAGCGTCTTCGGTGGTCCGGCCTGGACCCGGACGGTCGACGCCGACGGACAGCCCGGCCAGTGGTACCTGCACCTGTTCGACACCGGGCAGCCGGACCTCAACTGGGACAACCCGGAGGTGCACGCGGAGTTCCTGGACGTGCTGCGCTTCTGGTTGGACCGCGGCGTGGACGGCTTCCGGGTCGACGTCGCGCACGGCCTCATCAAGCAGGCCGACCTGGCCGACTGGCAGGAGCCGCAGGAGATCCTCTCCGGCAACGAGATCGACAAGCCCCGCCCGCCGATGTGGGACCAGGACGGCGTGCACGAGATCTACCGGCAGTGGCGGCAGGTGTTGGACAGCTACCCCGGCGAGCGGGTGCTGGTCGCCGAGGCATGGGTGGAACCGGCCGAGCGGCTGGCCCGCTACGTCCGCCCGGACGAGATGCACCAGGCGTTCAACTTCGAGTACCTGCTCGCCGCATGGAGCGCACCGGCGCAGTACGCGGTGATCACCCGTTCGTTGGAGGCGACCGACTCGGTGGGCGCACCGACGACCTGGGTGCTGTCCAACCACGACGTGGTGCGGCACGCCTCCCGGCTCGGCCTGCCGATCGGCACCGTACGCCCCAACGGCATCGGCATCGGCGACCCGCAGCCGGACGCCGCACTCGGTCTGCGCCGGGCCCGGGCGGCCACCCTGCTGATGCTGGCGCTGCCCGGCTCGGCGTACCTCTACCAGGGTGAGGAGCTGGGGCTGCCCGAGCACACCACACTGCCCGACGAGGCCCGGCAGGACCCGACCTGGGCACGCAGCGGGCACACCCAACGCGGCCGGGACGGCTGCCGGGTGCCGATCCCGTGGGAGGCCGACGCCCCGTCGTACGGCTTCGGGCCGACCGACGCGAGCTGGTTGCCGCAGCCCGCGCTCTGGGCGGAGTACGCGCTGGACCGCCAGCGCGACGTGCCCGGTTCGACGTACGAGCTGTACCGCACGGCGTTGCGGTTGCGCCGCGCCCACGGGCTGGGTCGCGGCACCCTGGAGTGGTTGTCCTCGGGTGACGAGGTGTTGAGCTTCCGCAACGGTGAGCTGACCGTGCTGACCAACTTCGGTGCCGCCCCGGTGCCGGTGCCGGCCAACGCCGAGGTGCTCGCCGCCAGCGCGCCCCTGGACGACGACGGTGCGCTCCCGGCCGACGTCACCGTCTGGCTGCGAGGCTGATCCGCACGCCGTGAGGGGGCCAAGATCCGCGCAACATCAGGGATGTTGGCCCCTCACGCTCGCCCAAGGCAGCACCTTCCCTGATGTTGCGCGGATCAGGGAGAGTAGGTCGGCGGTCAGAGGCGGTCGGCCCGGGCGTGCAGCAGGTCGTGCACGTTGTCGATGTCCGCCGGTGAGGTTCGCGAGGCGAGCCAGTACATGACCCCCGTCGGGATGAAGAAGAGCTGGAACGCGGCCAGCCCGACGGCGAAGTTCAGCGGTGGCGGGAACGCCGCTCGCAGCGCCTGGAAGGCCACCCCGACCAGCCCGTTCCCGGCGGCGCGACCGACCCCGTTCACCAGGTTGCCCAGGCTGTAGACAGTGCCCCGGTGCTCCGGTGGGTTGACGTCGGCGATCAACGCGAACCAGTTCGGCGAGTTGGCCGACGTCAACGCGAGCGCCACGATGGCGGTGAGCAGGCTCAGCCCGACCGACGGCTCGGTGAACACACTGGCCAGTACCGCACCCACCACCGCGCCGCCGCTCGCGCCGTCCGGCACGTCGATGGTCACCGGCACGAAGAACAACACCAGGTAGAACGGCAGCGCGGCGAGGATGCCGATCGAGGCGACGAGCGCCCGACCTCGCGGAGTACGCCGTTGCACGGCGTCACCGATCAGCCCGCCCACGATGGACAGCACCCCACCGAGCTGGAACAGGGTGGCGAAGACGCTGCCCACCACCACAGCTGTCGACGTGGAGTAGCCCTGGGCCTCGGCCCGTTCGGCGAACAGCACCGGCAGCCAGACCAACGAGCCGAACGCGGCCTGCGCGGTCAGACCCTGCAGGATCAGCCACCGGTTGGTCCGTCGGGCCAGGATGCGCGGCAGGTCGGCGCGGGTGATCCGGTAGTCGTACTCGGCGCCGGCGTCCAACCTGCCGGCCAGTTCCGGCTCGCTCTGGCCACGCCGGACGTCGTACGTGAACAGGTAGGCCACCGTGGCGACGAGGCCGACGCCGGTCAACAGCAGGAACGGCCGACGCCAGTCGGCAGCCCCGAGCAGCCCACCGAGGAGAGTGCCCGCGAGGGTGCCGACGCCCTGGGAGAGCCCCCAGAAGCTCATCACCAGCCCGCGTCGGGTCGGCGAGATCAGGTCGGTCACCACGGAGAAGCCCACCGAGCCGACCGCGCCGAGACCGACCGCAGCGACCAGTTGCGCGGCCAGGAACGTCAGGTAGCCGCCGGCGAGCGCGCTGCCGCCGGTGCCCGCCGCCCAGAGCAGGGTGCCCACCATGAGCAGCGGTTTGCGGTTGGTGTGGTCTCCGACGTACGCCCAGCCGACCGCCGCGACCGCGCTGACCAGGAAGCTGACCGCGGTGACCACGCCGAGCAGCCGACCGGACACGTCGAACGCGTCGGAGATCGGGCCGTACAGCGGGGGGACCAGCCCGATCGCCACGTTGTCCAGCGAGGCGAGCAGCACGAACACCGCCACGCTGTACAACCGGTGCGCCCGCCCACCGCCTCGACCGTGCGGGCGCAGGCCGGGCCCGCCACTGGTCACCGTCATGACCGGCAGCCAACCAGACCGTGTGCAGGAGGTCGTCACGCGGGTGGGTGCCGGTCACCGTCGACCGGCACCCACCCGCGCGTCGATCCGGACGGTCAGCGCCGGTCGAGCACCAACCCGCGTGCCGCGGCGTACTGGTCGCGCACCGCGGGGACGGCCGCCGCCGCGTACTCCTCGGTGCCCTCGACCGCCCAGACCGGTGGCGCGTCGCCGCCCAGGGCGACCCAGGCGGCCTGGCGGGCGGCACCGTCGGCGACGTACTCCCCGGCCGGCGGGACGACGACCGGGCAGCCGAAGACCTGCGGGGCGATCTGCCGCACCGCGGCCGACCGGGCCCCGCCGCCGATCAGGATGACCCGGCGAGCGGTCGCGCCCTGCGCGGTCAGCGCGTCCAACCCGTCGGCGAGCGCGCAGAGCATGCCCTCCACGGCGGCCCGCGCCAGGTGCGCGGGGGTCGACGTACGCAGGGTCAGGCCGTGCACCGCGCCGGTGGCGAGCGGTCGGTTCGGCGTCCGCTCACCCTCCAGGTAGGGCACCATGACCAGCCCGTCCGCCCCGGCTGGCGCGGAGAGCGCCAGCTCGGCCAGCTCGTCCAGGTTGACGCCGAGCATCGCCGCGGCGGCGTCCAGCACCCGGGCCGCGTTGAGCGTGGCGACCAGCGGCAGGAAGCGACCGGACGCGTCGGCGAAGCCCGCCACCGCACCACTCTCGTCAGCGGCGGGCACGTCGGCGACGCTGAACACGGTGCCGGAGGTGCCGATCGAGACGATCACGTCACCGGGCCCGGCGCCGACACCGAGCGCGGCGGCGGCGTTGTCCCCGGTGCCCGCACCGAGCAGGGCCCCGCCCGGCCCACCCAGTACGTCGGACAGCTTTCCCGCCGAATCCGCCGGACCGAGCACCTCGGGCAGCACCAACCGCCGGCCGAAGCCCCGCTCCAGCAGGTCCAGCCGGTACTGCCCGGTGGCCGGCGACCAGTAGCTGGTGCCGCTGGCATCACCCCGGTCGGTACGCAGCGCGTCCAGCCCTGGTGCTCCGGCGAGCCGCCAGGTCAGCCAGTCGTGCGGCAGGCAGACGGCCGCCACCTGGGCTGCCCGCTCCGGCTCGTGGGTGGCCAGCCAGCGCAGCTTGGTGAGGGTGAAGCTGGCCACCGGAACGCTGCCGGTGGCCTCGGCCCAGAACCGACTCCCGGCCGAGCCGCCGCCGGCCTCTTCGATGAGGTCGGCGGCGGCGTCGGCGGACCGGGTGTCGTTCCACAGCAGCGCCGGGCGGACCACCCGGCCGTCCTCGTCGAGACACACCATGCCGTGCTGCTGGCCGGCGACGGAGATCGCCGCCACGTCGGCCAACCCGCCGGCCTGGTCGGCGGCGCTACGCAGCGCCTGCCACCAGGCTTCCGGGTCGACCTCCGTGCCGTCCGGGTGCGGTGCCCGGCCCTGCCGGAGCAGGGCACCGGTCTCCGCGTCCCGGATCACCACCTTGCAGGACTGGGTGGACGAGTCGACGCCCGCGACCAACGGCATGGCGGGGCCTCAGCGGGCGCCGAGCAGGTGCTCGACGGCGAGCTGGTTGAGCCGGACGAAGGCGAAGCCCCGGGCGGCCACCGCGTCGACGTCGACGTCCTCGAACGCGGACCGGTCGGCCAGGAGCTCCTCGTAGCCCTCGCCGTCGTTGAGCGTCGGCGTGCTCAGCTCGCCGACCTTGCTGGCGGCGAGCGCCTCGACCACCTCGGGGTCGGCGCGGAACGCCGCTGCCCGCTCCTTGAGCAGCAGGTAGGTGCTCATGTTGGCCGCCGCGGAGGCCCACACGCCGTCCATGTC
The DNA here is from genome assembly GCF_042871765.1 of Micromonospora sp. NPDC005553. Taxonomy (NCBI): domain Bacteria; kingdom Bacillati; phylum Actinomycetota; class Actinomycetes; order Micromonosporales; family Micromonosporaceae; genus Micromonospora; species Micromonospora sp. NPDC005553. Next base: position 110,234 of record NZ_JBIAJD010000009.1, read on the forward strand.
CTCGGTGCGGGACGGCTTGTAGTCGAAGTGCCGGGGGCCGTCGTAGGCCGGACCGCCGTTGGGGCCGCCGTTCTCCAGGAGGTCCACCAGGGCGAACGCGTTCATCAGGTCACCGTGGCCGAAGACCAGGTCCTGGTCGTACTTGATGCCGCGCTGGCCGTTGAGGTCCAGGTGGAACAGCTTGCCCTGCCAGAGCGCCTGGGCGATGCCGTGGGCGTAGTTGAGCCCGGCCATCTGCTCGTGGCCGACCTCCGGGTTGAGGCCGACCAGCTCGGGGTGGGCCAGCTGGGAGATGAAGCCGAGCGCGTGCCCGATGGTCGGCAGCAGGATGTCGCCGCGCGGCTCGTTGGGCTTGGGCTCCAGGGCGAACCGCAGGTTGTAACCCTTGTCGATGGAGTACTGGGTGAGCAGGTCCACGGCCTCGCGGTAGCGGTCCAGGGCGGCCTGGACGTCCTTGGCGAGGTCGTACTCGGAGCCCTCGCGGCCACCCCACATGACGAACGTGCTGGCACCCAGCTCGGCGGCCAGGTCGACCTGACGCAGCACCTTGCGCAGCGCGTACCGGCGGACGTCGCGGTCGTTGCTGGTGAAGCCGCCGTCCTTGAAGATCGGGTGGGTGAAGAGGTTGGTGGTGACCATCGGCACCACCAGGCCGGTCTCGTCGAGGGCCTTGCGGAACCGGGCGATGTGCTGGTCCCGGGTGGCCGCGTCGACGCCGAACGGGATCAGGTCGTCGTCGTGGAAGGTGATGCCGTACGCGCCCAGCTCGGCGAGCCGGTGCACTGCCTCGACCGCGTCGAGCTCGGGACGGGTCGCGTCACCGAACGGGTCGCGGGCCTGCCAGCCCACGGTCCAGAGCCCGAAGGAGAATTTGTCGGCGGGGGTGGGACGGGGTGCCATGAGCAACCTCCGGGGTGGTGTTGTCCGCTATTTGTTCAGCGATTGAATTATTTGCCCACCCTATGGCACTGTCAAGGGGTGAGCCTCACCCACGCCCCTGCCGGCGCTGTCCGTCAGGGCAGCCTGCGCGAGCTCAACCTCGCCCTGGTCCTCGGCCGGATCGCCACGGCCGACCGACCTCCCTCCCGGGCCGACCTGGCGACCGCGACCGGCCTGACCAGAGCCACCGTGTCCGCGGTGGTCGAGGACCTGCTCGCCGGCCGGCTGGTCAGTGAGTCCGACCCCGCGCCCCGCTCGGGTGCCGGCCGCCCGGCGCGCGGACTGGTCCTGGCCGATCAGGGGCCGGCCGGGCTCGGGCTGGAGGTCAACGTGGACTACCTGGCGGTCTGCGTGGTGGACCTCGCCGGCCAGGTCCGGCACCGCACCGTGCACCGGGCCGACCTGCGCCCGGTGGCCCCCGCCGACGCCCTGGCCCGCCTTGTCGAGATGGCCGGGGCAGCCCGCGAGGACGCCGCCCAGCGCGGCCTCACCCTGGTCGGGGCCGCCCTGGCGGTGCCCGGCCTGGTGGACGACGCCGGGCTGGTCCGGCTCGCGCCGAACCTCGGCTGGCATGACGTGCCGGTGCCGGCGCTGCTCGCCGAGCACCCTCCGCTGATCGAGCAGGTGCCCGGCATCCCCGCACTGGTGGTGGACAACGAGGCCAACCTCGCGGCGCTCGGCGAGCTGCACTCGCAGCCCACCGGCACGTCCAGCTTCCTGCACATCTCCGGCGAGGTGGGCATCGGTGCCGGCATCGTGCTGGACGGCGCGCTGTTTCGCGGCGTACGCGGGTGGAGCGGCGAGATCGGGCACCTTCCCGTGCACCCCGAGGGCCGTCCGTGCCGCTGCGGCGGGCAGGGCTGCCTGGAGCAGTACGCCGGCCAGGAGGCGATCGTGGCCGCCGCCGGGCTGGCCCGGGCGGAGCTTCCCGCAGACACCGCGACGGCCCGGTTGGCCGAGTTGGCCGAGGCCGGCGACGCCGACGCGCTGCGGGCGCTGCGCGACGCCGGAACGGCACTCGGCGTCGCGGTGGCCGGCGTCGTCAATCTGCTCGACCTGGACACCGTGGTGCTCGGTGGCGGTTACGCGGCGCTCGCGCCCTGGCTGTGCCCCCCGGTCCTCGCCGAGATCGGTGCCCGGGTGCTCACCGCGGCCTGGTCACCGGTCACGGTCCGTCCGTCGACGCTCGGCGCGGAGGCCGCCGCGGTGGGCGCCGCCGGCTCGGTGGCCCGCCGGATCGTCGCCCAGCCCGCAGGCTGGCTGGCCCGCGCCGGCTGATCGCCCCGCGCTGACCGGCTCCGTGCCCGGGCTGGCCGAAGCACTGGCCGGCGCTTCGCCGAGAGCCTGGTTCACCTCGATCCGGGCGATCTGCTGCTCGCGTACACCGATGGGGTGACCGAGGCGCGCGACCCGCGCGACGCGGCGATGTTCGGCGAGGCCCGGCTGCGGGCCGCGCTCGTGGCGGCGGCCGGGCGACCGCCCGGCCGGCTCGATCAGGCGGTACGCGCCACCGGCGGGCCGCCGCCCGGCCACTCCCTGGTGGTGCCGACCGATCGTTCCGGACCGCCCGACGAACCCGTCCACCCCGTTCGGGTCTGCCGACCCGAATCGCCCGACCAGTCCCCCGACCGCCCACCGGGCCGGTCCGGGCCGTCCGGCCAGTCCCCCTGGTCCGTCGACTCATCCGACGCCGGCGCGTGCTTCGCCTGCTGGCGGCGGGCGGTCTCGTCGAACTCCCGCATCCCGCGCAGCAGCGCGTCGCGGCCCTCCCGGCTCATCCCGGCCAGCACGGCGGCGAGTTGGCCCTGGCGGTCGGCCCGCAGCTCGGCGACGAGCCGGCGAGCCTCCGGGGTGAGGTGCAGCGAGATCTCCCGCCGGTCGAAGCGGCCCGGCTCACGCTCCAGCATGCCGGCGGCGACCAGCCGGTCGCAGAGACGGCTGGCGGAGCTGAGCAGCATGTCGAGTCGGGTGGCGAGCCGACGCAGGTTGATTCCGTCGTACTGCTCCACCACCATCACCGCCCGCAACTGGGCTCCGGACACGCGGTTGGCGGTCCCCTCCCGAGCAGACTCCCAGATGCCCAGCAGGGCAGCGGCTGTCACATCCAGTGCGGCAGCCATACTCGTCTCAGGGTCCGTCGGACGGTTCAGTTCGGCCATGGTGGCCCGAGAGTACTCCGAACCTCCTGGTGGTCGAGCTTTCAGTGAAGGACTGACGATGAGCGAACCGGTCAATCGGGCACGACGTGCCTTGAACGAGACACCAGCTGACCGGCTCGTCGGTGGCATCGGGGACGTGCTCGCCCAGTCGTACGGGATCACCGACGTCGAGCTCTACCAGGTCGACTACCGGATCGCGGAGCTGCTGCCACTCGGCGAGGACGACTCGATCACCAGCCCCGGGCACCCGGCCTGGCGCGCCTTCGACCACCAGTCGCCGATACTGGCCGACGGCACTGCCTGGATCCCGGTCACCATGCGTGGCGAACGTCGAGGGGTGCTGCGCCTGTCACCCGTTCCGGACGACCGGGACGTCGTCGCCGCGCTGGCCGAGATCGCCACCGCGCTCGCCCACGAGGTGGCGGCGGTCTCCGCCGGCACCGACGTCTATCTGGCGGCCAAGCGCACCCAACGCCTCACCCTGGCCGCCGAGATGCAGTGGGACCTGCTCCCCGGCCGCAGCCGGATCCGACCCTCGTTCAGCCTGGCCGGGCAGTTGGAGCCGGCGTACGCGGTGCGCGGCGACAGCTTCGACTGGTCCGACGACGGGGAACGGGTCTGGTTGTCCACCATCAACGGCACCGGTGAGGGGGTGGCCGCGTCCCTGCTCACCTCGCTGGCCACCCACGCGCTGCGCAACGCGCGTCGGGCCGGGCTGAGCCTGGCCGACCAGGCCGCCCTCGCCGACCAGGCCATCTACGACCTGTACCGGGGCGAGCAGCACCTCTCCGCGTTGCTGATGGAGTTGGACCTTCGCTCCGGGATGATGACGGTGGTGGATGCCGGCTCACCCCGGCTGGTCCTGCTCCGCGACGGGGACGTCACCGAGCAGCCACTGGAGGCGCAGTTCCCGCTGGGCATGTTCGAGGCGACCGACTACCACGAGCAGAAGTTCCCGCTGCAGCGCGGCGACCGGGTCTTCGTGGTCAGCGACGGGGTGGTGGAGGCCACCGGTCAGCACATGCGCTACGGCGAGACGGCACTGGACCGGTTCCTGCGCCGGACCGGGCCGATGGCCCCCCTGGACGCCGTCCGGTCGCTGATCGGTGATCTGCGCGCGTTCGTGTCGGGTGACCTGGTCGACGACGCGGTGGTCGTCTGCCTGGACTGGACCGGCCCGCAGCCGTGACCGGTGGTCAGTACGCGCCGCGGCCGTTCAGCACCGCGCCGAAGGTCTTCCAGAGGATGGTGAGGTCGGCGGCGAGGGACCAGTTCTCCACGTAGTAGAGGTCCAGCCGGATGCCGTCCTCCCAGCTCAGATCGGAGCGGCCACTGACCTGCCACAGGCCGGTCATTCCGGGCTTGACCAGCAGCCGTCGGGCCACGTCACCGTCGTAACGGGCCACCTCCGAGGGCAGCGGCGGGCGGGGCCCGACCAGGCTCATCTGCCCGAGCAGCACGTTGACCAACTGCGGCAGCTCGTCCAGTGACCATTTGCGCAGCAGCCGGCCGACGCGGGTCACCCGGGGGTCCTGGCGCATCTTGAACATCAGGCCGTCGGTCTCGTTGCGCGCGGTCAGCTCGGCGAGCAGCGCGTCCGCGTTCACCACCATGGTGCGGAACTTGAACACGCCGAACTCCTGCCCGCCCCGGCCGACCCGGACCTGCCGGAACAGCACCGGGCCCCGGCTGTCCAGTTTGATGGCCAGCGCGATGAACGCGATCAGCGGCAGCAGCACCGCCAGCGCCAACGACGAGACGGACCGGTCGACGAAACCCTTCACCAGCTTGCGCACCCCGCGGAACTCGGGCGCCTCGACGTGGATCAGCGGCAGGCCGGCGACCGGGCGGGTGTGGATGCGCGGGCCGGCGACGTCGGTCAGCGCGGGTGCCACGACCAGGTCGATGCCGGTCCCCTCCAACTGCCAGCCGAGTCGGCGCAGCCGGGCCGCGGTCAGCTCACCGGAGGCGGTCACCGCGACCGTGTCCGCGCCGATGGCGGTGGCGGCCTCCGGGATGCCCCGGAAGGACCCCACCACCGGCACGTCACCCAGCCGCTGCGCCACCGGCGCGAGCAGCGCGTCCGGGATGCAGGCGCCCACCACCTGGTAGCCGGCGTACGGCTCGCGGCGCAGCGTGTGGACCAACTCCAACACGTGAGCGGTGTCGCCGACCACCAGCACCTTGCGGGACCAGCCGGCACCCAGCGAGCGGGCCCGGTGCAGCCGCTTACGGGCGGCGAACCGCGCCACCTCCAGCCCGACGGTGCCCACCGCGAAGGAGATGCCCAGGAAACCCCGGGAGACGCCGACATCGGCGATGTAGCCGATGATGGCGATCGCCCCGGCCAGGCGCAGGCTGGCTGAGCTGACCCGCCGGTACTCGTCCGCCCCGTAGCCGATCACCCGGTCGTCGTAGCAGCCGAGCGCCTTGAGCGAGATCAGCCAGGCCAGCACCAACCCGGGGGCGACCAGCACGTACGGGATTTCCGAGCCGGTCGGCTCGTCGTCACCGAAACGGGCGACGTACCCGATCAGCAACGCGATGATGAGGATGGTGGTGTCCAGCACCACCAGAACGCGGACGTAGGACCGTTCGTCGGCGCGCGCCACCAGCCCGGCGCGTCGATCGTCCGGCTCCGCCGACGTGGCGGGGGTCAACAGTGTCGCCACGCTCACCGGCCCTCCCACTCTGTACAGGATGGCCCCGGCCGACGGGTCGGTCCGGAGGCGGACCGACTATGCCGGAACAGTCGACATCCTGCCTTGACAACTATGACTGCCGATTGCTTCCGACGTATTGCCGTCACTTTTCTTCAACAACCTGGTGGCCGAAAAGGGGCCTGCCACACCGAATCGACGGTACGGCAGGCCCCTGGACGTCTGAGCGTCGGATCAGCGCGGCGCTGGCGGACGCCGTGCGATGGCGCTGAGGAAGATGCTGCCGATCTCGCTCGGGTCCTTCGTGACGAAGACGTCGCCACCGGTCACCTTGGTGATCGACTCCAGCTCTGCCTTGCTGACGCCCTCGCCGATACCGATCATGATGACCTGGACCGGCCGCTCCGGGTCGGCGATCTGCTTGAGCTTGCTGAGCAGCTGCTGCTGGTTGAGGCCGTTGTCGTCCTCGTTCTTGCCGTCGGTGAACAGCACGATCGAGTTGACCCGGCCCGGCTGCCAGTTTTCCTGCACCGCCTGGTACGCGGCCAGCATGGTGTCGTAGAGGCCGGTGTCACCGCTGGAAGGCTTGACGGTGGCGAGCGCGCCCTCCAACTGGGCCCGCTGACCGGAGAGCGGCCCGATCGGGACCAGCTCCCGGTAGTCCCGGTTGCCGACGAGCCTGGTGGAGAAGGTCCACAGGCCGATCGACCAGGAGTCGTCGAAGAGGCCGAGGCCGCGACGGGCCGCGTCGACGGTCACCTCTTCCCGGCTGCGGTTGTTGGCGCTGGGCACCGGGTCCTTCATCGAGCCGGAGACGTCGATGACGGCGAGCATCCGACCGGACTGGGTGGCGATCGACCAGCTGGAGACGACCCGCTGGATGGCGGCCGGGTCGAGGCCACCCGCCGCGGTGCCGCCGTTCGCCGGTGCGGTCGGCGCGCCGCCGGACGGGCTCGGAGCACCCTGTGGCGCCTTGAAACCATCTCCCCAGTTGCCGTCCGGCGCGCGCAGCGACTGCGCGGCGAGCCGGTTACGGAAGGTCGGGCTGGTGAGCAGCTCGTAGAGCACCTTGGCCGCCGACGCCTTGCTCGGCTCGATGCCGGGCAGGACCGCGTACGGGTAGTCCAGCGGCATCGGCGCCGGCTCCATGTAGAGCGCGGCCAGCGGCACCGGCGGCTTCTTGCTGTTGTACGCGATCACGTCTTCTTCGGACAGAGCCGCCGCGCCGAGACCGCTCGCGATGGACGTCGAGTCGTTGGCCGTGGGGAAGCGGGCCAGCAGGTCGTTGCGGAGCGAGGAACGCCCGGTGGCCAGTGCGCGGAGCGCCCCGACGGTGTTGCGCTGGGCGTCGCCGCCGGCGCCGTTCGCCGCGGCGGTCAGCGAGAGAAGACCGGACAGACCCGCAGCGTCGCGGGTCGGCTCGACGATCCCGGTCCGCAGCGGAGAGCTGGTGTTGTTGACCTGCTTGAGCAGGTCGGTCCAGTTGAACTTCTTGTCCGGCCAGCCCAGTCGGGTGGCGATCGGCTCGGGCATCGCGACGACGATCGGGCTGCGCGCGATGGACTGGCCGTTGGTCGGAGCGAACGCCGTCGCGTCCTTCTTCAGCCGCAGCAGCCAGGTCGAGGAGTCGGGCACCCAGACGTCCGGGCTGACGGCGGTGCCACTGGCCTGCCCCACACCGGCCAGCAGGGCCCCATGCTTGGCCGCCACCACGGCCGCCACGTCGACCGGGTCGGACGCGGACACGTCGACGCGGATGCAGGTCGGGCCCACCGCCGCGCCGTCCTTCACCCACTGGGACGCGGCAGCGTCCACCGCTGGCGCGAGTTCGGAGGCGACCGCCACGGCTAGTCGGATCTCTCCCGAGCAGCTGGGCTGGATCAACTCCTGGTAACCGAACCACGCGCCCGTCGTCACGACGAGCACACCCGCCGTTGCGGCGGCGGCGGCTAGGTGGAGTTTCGAACGCATGCGATGGCGGCCTGCTGACACGGTGACCATCTTGCGTACTAGGTGCCGTCTCTGCCACATCCGTTCGGACTAAAGTTACGGAGGAGAAACAGTTGACTACTTTTTTGCAACACAGAGTGACGGGGCAGCCTCGCGGCGTTGCCAAACCAGTGCCACCCTCACGTCTTCTTAGCGAGCGTTCAGGGCAGGACGCACGTCGGGCTCGGCACCGGCACCGGCTCGCCGGCCGCCTCCAGGACGCCGGTGTCGGCGTCGCGACGGAACACCCGCACCATGTCCGCCCGCTCGTCGGCGACGTAGAGGTGCTCCCCGATGAGGGCGAAGTGTCGGGGCCACTCCCCTCCGGTGTCCACTTCGGCCACCAGCTCGGGCAACTCCCCGGCCACCGCGAAGACCGCCAGCGTCCCCACCCCACGGTTGGCGACGTAGAGGAACCGCCCGTCCGGGGCGACCGCGACCTCCGACGGCTGGACGTGACCCGCGCGCTCGCTCGCCTCGACCCGCCCGCGCTGGTGCAACGCGCCGTCGTCGGTCAGCTCGTAGGCGGTGACCGACGCGTCCAGCTCACCGACGACGTAGCAGCGCCGTCCGTCCGGGTGCCGGGCCAGGTGCCGGGGGCCGGTGCCGGGCTTCGTCCGCATCCGGGGCGCGCGCGGCACCAGTCGTCCGGTCGCCTCGTCCAGGTCGTACCGGTAGACCGAGTCGGTGCCGAGATCCACGCCGAAGATCGGCCCCTGGCCCGCACCGGGCGAGACCATGTGGGCGTGAGCGTGGTCCTGGCGCTCCGGGTCGGGGCCGTGCCCCTCGTGCACCACCAGGTCGGTGCGCTCGCCGGGCACGCCCTGCGGGTCGAGCGGGAAGACCGCGATGCTGCCGCTGCCGTAGTTGGCCGCCAGCAGGTGACCGCCACCGGGCAGCACAGCCAGGTGGCAGGGCTCCGCGCCGCCGGTCGACCGACTGCCGAGCGGGTCCAGCGCGCCGTCCGCACCGACCTGCCAGGCGCTGATCTCGCCGTCCGTCAGCTCGTTGACCGCGTAGAGCACCGGCTGGGTGGGGTGCCGCACCAGGAAGGAGGGGGACGGGGTGACCGCCACCGTGCCGAGCGGGGTCAGCGCCCCGGTCCTCGGGTCGCGACGCGCGGCGACGATGCCGCTGCCCCGCCCGCCGCTCTGCGCGGTGTAACCCCCGATGTGGACGACCTCACCCTGACCGCTCACGCCCAACTCCTCCGCCGGCAACCTTCGTTGATCCAACCAGAGGCTGCCCGCGTTGCCCGCCCGTTAACCGGGTTTCCGGCCCGGATCTCAGGCCGCCGGCACCGGCTCGCCGCGCTGTCGGGCGACGTGCTCCACCAGAGAGATCAGAACCATCTTCCCGGACTGCCGGTCCCGGGCGTCGCAGAGCACCATCGGTACGTCCGGGTCCAGGTCGAGCGCTCGGCGTACGGTCTCCAGGTTGAACCGGCGGGAGTCGTCGAAACAGTTCACGCCCACCACGAACGGGATTCCCCGCTGCTCGAAGTAGTCGATGGAAGGAAAGCAGTCGGCCAACCGCCGGGTGTCGGCGAGCACCACGGCGCCGAGCGCGCCGAAGGCCAGCTCGTCCCAGAGGAACCAGAACCGGTCCTGACCCGGCGTGCCGAACAGGTAGACCTGAAGGTCCTCGTTGATGGTGATGCGGCCGAAGTCCATCGCCACAGTGGTGGTGGACTTGCCCTCCACGCCGGAGAGGTCGTCGGTGCCGATCCCGGCACCGGTGAGCACCTCCTCGGTCTGCAACGGACGGACCTCGCTCAGGGCGCTCACCAAGGTCGTCTTGCCAGCTCCGAAGCCTCCCGCGATGAGGATCTTCAGTGCCAGCGGGATGGTGGTGCTGGTGCCCACCTGGTCATAGCGCACGGAGTCCACTGACCACCGCCTTGAGGATGTCGTCGTCGGGAAGGATGCCGGCGGCCGGCGGCTCGTGCACCGCGACCAGGCCCTCGGCGAGGAGATCACCGAGCAGTACCCGGACCACGCCGACCGCGAGGTCCAGCTCGGCTGCCAGTTCGGCCACCGACACCGGCCGGTGGGCCAACGTGACCAGCCGTCGATGCTCCGGCAGCAGATGCGAATGGCTTGTCGCGTCGACGTCCGAACCGGCCAACACGAACGCGACCAGGTTGAATCCGTCGACGGCGGGGCGTACTCGGCCTCCGGTGAGGGTGTACGGGCGCATCACCGGGCCGGCTTCACCGTCCAGCCACTCGTGCTGCGGCCCGGGCGGTTCAGTCCGCATCTCCGGCACCCGCCGCCGATCGGGCTGGCGCGGCGAGGCTCTCTCCCACGCGGATCACCAGCATCGCCATCTCGTACGCGACCAGCCCGATGTCCGCGTCGGCGTCGCTCACCACGGCCAGGCAGGCACCCTGCCCGGCGGCGGTGACGAAGAGGTACGCCTCCTCCATCTCCACCACTGTCTGCCGGACCGGGCCGCCGTCCACGTGCCGGCTGGCGCCTCGGGCGAGGCTGGAGAAGCCGGCGGCGAGCGCACAGAGGTGCTCGGCGTCGGAGCGCTCCAGCTCGGCCGAGCAGCCGAGCAGCAGGCCGTCGGCGGAAAGCACCACCGCCTCGCGGGCGGCGGGTACCCGTTGCACCAGTTCGTCGAGCAACCAGTCCAGGCCGGCGCTCTGCTTCGTCGAATGCCGCACTAGGCGTCCCTCTCAGTCGCGGTCGGGGGTTCGGGGGTCGTCGGCGGGTCGGTGGAGGCCGCCTGGACCGCCGTGCCGGTCGACACAGCCGGGCCGGTCGACGCAGCCGGGCCGGTCGATGCAGCCGGGCCGGTCGGCGCTGGGCCGGTCGATGCAGCCGGGCCGGTCGGCGCTGGCGGGCCGGTCGGCGCTGGCGGGGTGATGGCGGTGGCGCGTCCGCGCGCCGTGCCGGCCTGGAGCGCCGCCATCACCTGGCGGACCTCCTCCGGCGAGCGGGGCGACGGCATGTCGGTGACGGTCGAGCGGGGCTGGGCGGCGGGGGTACGACGTCGCACCCGGCGGGGCAGACCATCCAGCTCGTCGTCCGGCTCGTCGGGGGTGGCCGACCCCTCGGCGGGTGCGACGGTAGAGGTCGGCGCTCCGGCGGGCGGGGCCGTGCTGGCGGACGGGGCCGTCGGCGGGCGGGTACGGGGACGGGTCACGGCGCCCCGGCGCGCCGTCCGGGCCAGCCGCCGGCTCGGGTCGGCCGACGCGGTGTCGAGCGTGGCGGGGTCGGGGCCGGCCGGCGGCTCGGTGGTGACCAGGTCGCCGGGGACCAGCACGACGGCGGTCACGCCCCCCTCCCCGGACGGGCGCAACAGCACCCGTACTCCGTGCCGGGCCGCCAGCCGGGCGACCACGAACAGGCCGAGTCGGGCGCTCTGCGCCGGGTCGAACTCGGGCGAGCTGGCCAGTCGGGTGTTGGCGGTCTCCAGTGCCGCGACGGACATGCCCAGCCCCTGGTCGGTGATCTCCAAGGCGTACCCGTCGGCCACCTGCGCCCCGGTGACGGTGACCCGGGTGTCCGGCGGGGAGAAGGCGGTGGCGTTCTCGAACAGCTCGGCGAGCAGGTGGATGACGTCGCCGACCGCCCGCCCGAGCACGCCGGCCGGCTGCACGGCCTTGACGTCCACCCGTTCGTACGCCTCGACCTCGGAGATCGCGCCACGGATCACGTCGACCATCGCGACCGGGTTCCGCCAACCCCGACCGGGCGCGGAGCCGGCGAGGATGACCAGATCCTCGGCGTGCCGGCGCAGCCGGGTGGCCAGGTGGTCGACCTGGAACAGCTCGGCCAGTTCGTCCGGGTCCTCGCTACGCCGCTCCATCCGGTCCAGCAGGTGCAACTGACGGTGCACCAGGCTCTGGCTGCGTCGGGCGATGTTGAGGAAGACCTCGTTGAGCCCGCGACGCAGGGTGACCTCGTCCACCGCGGCCTGGACGGCGGTGCGCTGCACCTCGGTGAAGGCGCGCCCGACCTCCCCGATCTCGTCGTGGCCGTACTCCAGTGGCGGTGCCTCCCGGGCGACGTCGACCTGCTCGCCACGGCGCAGCCGGGCCACCACGTCGGGCAGCCGGTGCTCGGCCAGCTCCAGCGCCGCGGTGCGGACGCCGCTGAGCCGGCGGACCAGGGTGCGGCCGACCCGCAACGCCACCAGCACCGAGACGACGACTGCGACGAGCCCGAGTACGCCGGCGGCGGCCAGCCGCACCAGGATGCGGACCGCCATCGGCACCGAACGGTCGGCGAGAGCGTCGGCCTCGGACAGTTCGAAGTCCCGCAACTGCTGCTGTACCGCGTCCTGGCTGGCCTGCCAGGCCGCGGCGTCGATAGTCGGCCGGCCGGACCGGTTGGGCACGACCAGGGCGTCCTGCATGCTGCGCAGCCGGGTGAACGCCTCGCTCTCGGTCAACCGCTGGTACGCGACCCGGCTGCTCTCGGGCAGGTCTGCCACGGCGCTCTCGGTGAGCCACCGTTGGTTGCCGATGGCCTGGACGAGCTGCGTGTGCTCCCCCTCGGCGAACCGTCCGGCGGTCAGCGCGCCGGCCAGCAGCGCGTCGCTCTGGCCGAGCAGTTCCCGGGAGCGACCCAGCGCGGTGAGCGCCAACGCCTGCCGGTTGATGTCCGGGTCGGTGAGGGTCGCCATGCCGGCGAACGCCTGGAAGGCCGCGGCGACCATGCCGCTGTAGAGGCCGATCGCACCGGCCCGGTCCACCTTGCGCTCGTCGATGAACCTCCGCCCGTCGGGTAGCGCCGCCAGGGAGTTGACCAGCTGGTCGACCCGGGTTTCCAGCAGGTCGTCGGCGGCGTCGCGCAGCGGTTCCCCGTCCACCCGGCGGCGCAGCTCGGCGACCGCCCGGTCGGTGCGCCCGCGCTGCTCGGCGAGGGCGGGCAACTCGGTGTCGCCGGCGAGCTGCACCACCGAGAGTCGGCGTTCCCGTTGCAGCTCGGTGACCACCGTCTCGCCGGGGCGACCCAGGTCGTACAACAGGGTGCGGGCGGAGAGAAGGTTCAGGGCGGGACCGAAGGTCAGCGTGGTCGCGAAGATCCACAGCGCCAGGAGCGCGGTCACCGGCGCGACGACCAACGCGGTCAGCTTCGAGCGGATCGGCCAGTCGCGGGTTTTCATCAGACCTCGCCCGTACAGGGTGGCAGGAGGGGTGCCGGCACCGCCGGGCACCGCGCCTGCCGGCTGCGCGCCCGGCCGCGTCGCCGGGCACCGGCGCGGGCGCCTTGGGCAGGATACGTAATCGGAGGCTGTTTCACTACCGCCCGTGTCGTCACCGCCCAAGCGCCGCTTCCGGGATGAATCAGGCCTCGGCTGGTGAGTGGTTGCGCCCCTCGTCAGGAAAGTGTCTCGGATCGGGATTGGCGATCACTGCGCGGAGGGAATAGCAGAGGGCGAAGGAGGAGCCCATGTCGCCCACGCAGATAGTCGTCATCGTGCTCGTCGTGCTGGTGATCGTCGCGGTGCTGGCCGTGGCCGCCCGCTCGCTCAACAACCGCCGGGCCCTGCGCAACCGGTTCGGGCCGGAGTACGACCGGGTGGTGGCGGAACAGGACAGCCGGTCCGCCGCGGAGCGCGAACTGCGCGACCGGGAACGCCGGCATGCCGAGCTCACGCTCACCCCACTCACCCCGGAGTCCCGGGCTCGCTACGCCGCGGCCTGGGAGGAACTCCAGGTCCGCTTCATCGACTCCCCCGGCGAGACGGTGGGCGACGCAGACGTTCTGGTCACCCGGCTCATCGAGGAGCAGGGCTACCCGACCGGTGACTTCTCCGACCAGATCGCCCACCTCTCCGTCGAACACGCCCGCACTCTGACCAACTACCGGGACGCGCACGAGATCCACCTGCGCAACTCCCGGGGCGAGGCCAGCACCGAGGAGCTGCGGCAGGCGGTCGTGCACTACCGCGCACTCTTCGCCGACCTGCTGGGCGAGGAGCCGGTCGGCCACCGCACGCCCGAACAGCGCCACCACCCGGACCACGACGCCACGAGCCGCTGAGGAGGCCACCGATGCGCCAGGAAGAGCAGCAGCAGGTGAGCAACGATCACCCGGAGGCCGTCCGCTCCGCGCCCGTGCCGGTACCCCCGGCCGGCGACCGGGCCGACCGCTCCGACGTCCCGGAGGACGCCCTCGACGACCGGGGCACCTTCGACGACCAGACCGCCGCCCACGAGCGGGCCGACGACACCGACCGGGACGCCGCGTACGACCCGGCCGAGGACGAGCTGACCGACGACTCCGACCCGCGCCACCGGCGCGACGGCCTGTCCACCGACGAGGGCGGTTTCCACGAGCCGGGGCCGCTGCCGACGACGTTCGGCGCCACCACGGTGGCCGACGCGGTGGCCGCCTCCGCGCTGGCCAGCCCGCACCCGCAGGATCAGCCGGACCCGAGGGCCGAGCGGACCGCCCAGCCGGGCGACGGCGCCGAGGACGGTGAGCGGGAGGGCCTGCGCGCCGACCCCACCGCCGAGCTGCACCGCCGCGACGCGTACGTCGACGACCGCACGGACGTCGACGACCGCACGGACCTGGACGACCGCACCAACCTGGACGACCGCACCGACCTGGACGACCGGGACGACTCGGACACGTCCGCGCGCACCGTCGTCGCGCCGGGGAGCACCGACGGCGACCCTGAGCGGCGCGGCGACCTGACCGGCGACCGGGACGCCGCCACGGCGGGCGCGGCCGGCTACGGCAGCGCGACACCCGAGATGGTCGACCCGGACGCGGACGGCGAACCGGTTCCCGGCGACGACACCAGCCCCACGCTGGAGTCCGCCGGAACGTCCCGATCCGCCGGGTCGACAGTCGCCACCGAGGCGGCCACGCTCCTCGACACGGACACCGCGCAGGGCTTCCGGGACCGCTGGCGGGACGTGCAACTGCGTTTCGTCGACGACCCGCAGGCTGCTGCCGGTGAGGCGCAGTCACTGGTGGAGGAGGCCATCCAGGCCCTCTCCTCAGCGCTGGCCGCCCAGAAGAGCACGCTGGGCGGGTGGCAGGACGCCGGCTCGGCTGACACCGAGCAACTGCGGATGGCGGTCCGCAACTACCGGGACTTCCTGGACCGCGTACTCGGTCGCTGAGTCCGCCCGAGCGACACTGGCGCCCCGGCCGAAACGGCCGGGGCGCCCTTCTGCGTACCGATCCAGCCAGACCGACCGAACGGCCCAGACACGCCCGGGCGCGACCTCGGGGAGTGAAACCGCGCGGACGGGGTAATAGGGCGCGCGCGAACTAGGCAGCGCGGACGTCCGACGAGGGGTGACGGGATGGACGGCGACGGTCTCCGGCTCAACATGAACGGCCTGGACTACCTGATCCTGGCGCTGTACTTCGTCACCGTCCTCGGGGTCGGTTTCGCCGCGCGCCGGGCCATCCGGACCAGCGTCGACTTCTTCCTCTCCGGCCGCTCCCTGCCGGCCTGGGTGACCGGTCTCGCCTTCGTCTCGGCGAACCTGGGCGCGTTGGAGATCATCGGAATGGCCGCCAACGGGGCCCAGTACGGCGTCATGACGGTCCACTACTACTGGATCGGCGCGGTCCCGGCGATGGTGTTCCTGGGAATCGTGATGATGCCCTTCTACTACGGCTCCAAGGTCCGCAGCGTGCCGGAGTACCTGCGGCTGCGCTTCAACCGCCCCACCCACCTGCTCAACGCGATCAGCTTCGCCGTCGCCCAGGTGCTGATCGCCGGCGTGAACCTGTACGCGCTGGCGCTCGTCATGCAGGCGCTGCTCGGCTGGCCGCTCTGGACGGCGATCGTGGTCGGCGCGGCGATCGTGCTGGCGTACATCACCATCGGCGGCCTGTCCGGGGCGATCTACAACGAGGTACTCCAGTTCTTCGTCATCCTGGCCGGCCTCATCCCGGTCACCGTGATCGGCCTGGTCAAGGTCGGCGGGTGGAACGGCCTGATGGACGCGGTCGGCGACACCAAGCTCGGCGAGGCCGGCCTGCACGCGTGGCAGGACACCGGCAGCACGGCCAACCCGCTGGGCGCGCACTGGATCGGCATCGTCTTCGGCCTCGGCTTCGTGCTGTCGTTCGGCTACTGGACGACGAACTTCGCCGAGGTGCAGCGGGCCCTCTCGGCCAAGAACATGAGCGCCGCCCGGCGTACGCCGATCATCGCCGCGTACCCGAAGCTGTTCATCCCCCTGGTCACGATCATCCCCGGCCTGGTGGCCCTGGTCACTGTGAAGGGCCTCGGCGCGGAGAGCGGCGACCTGCAGTACAACAACGCCATCCCGCTGCTGATGCGCGACCTGCTCCCCAACGGCGTGCTCGGGGTCGCGGTCACCGGCCTGCTCGCCTCGTTCATGGCCGGCATGGCGGCCAACGTGAGCGGCTTCAACACCGTCTTCACCTACGACATCTGGCAGGCGTACATCCGCCGTGACCGGTCGGACGAGTACTACCTGCGCGTCGGCCGGTGGGCGACGGTCGCCGCCGTGGTGATCGGGATCGGCACCGCGTTCATCGCGGCCGGGTTCAGCAACATCATGAACTACATCCAGGCGCTCTTCTCCGTCTTCAACGCGCCGCTGTTCGCCACCTTCATCATCGGCATGTTCTGGAAGCGGATGAGCGCGCTGGCCGGCTTCTGGTCGCTGCTGCTGGGCACCCTGGTGTCGCTGAGCCTCTACCTGCTCTACAAGGGCGGGGTGATCGATTTCAACTCCGACCTGGAGGAAAGCTTCTGGGGCGCCGGTCTGGCGTTCGTCACGGCGGTGGTGGTCGCCGCGATCGTCACCCCGCTCACCGCACCCAAGCGGGACGAGGAGTTGCGCGGGTTGGTGTACGGAATGGGCGGCGTCGACCTGAAGGGCGACGTGCTCGCCGGGGACGCCGCCTGGTACCGCTCCCCGGTGCTGCTCGGTCTGATCGCGGTCGCGCTGGCCGCCCTCTTCTACATCCCGGTCTTCTGAGGAAAGGGGTCGGCAGATGAGCAACGACGGCCAGCCGGCACAGGACCCACTGATCGACGAGGCACAGGCGGAGCAGCGGCGCTCGGCCGCGGCCCGGTTGTTCGACATCCGCCGGGTGATCGGTGGCCTCTTCGTCGCGTACGGGGTCATCGTCACGCTGATCGGCATCTTCGACAGCCGAGCCGAGATCGACAAGGCCGAAGGCGTACGGATCAACCTGTGGGCCGGGCTGGCGATGCTCGTGTTCGGTCTGCTCATGCTGCTCTGGCAGTGGTGGCGCCCAGCGGAGGCGCCGGAGCCGAACGAGCAGCAGCCCGACGCCTGACCGCACTGCGATGGCACGGCCCGCCCCGACCGCCGGGCGGTGCGGCATGAGCGCGGCACGAAGGGGTACGCGGGGGAATCAGGCACCGTGTCGGACCCAGGAGGCAGCACCATGACCGATCGCGATGGCCAACCGCCGCTGGAGGACAGCCCCGAGGTGGCCTCGGCGGTGGACGATGACGCCACCGTGCCGCAACTGCGGACCGGAGGTGGCCCGGACCGGGACACGCCGGGCTTCGCCGAACCCCGCAGTCGACCGGGCGACCTCGCACCCGACACCGACGAGCTGATCGGCGACCCGTACGCCGCCGGCACCGGAGCGACCGGGACGGGCACCGGTGCCGGCGGGGACAACATCCGCACCGGGGGCGAGCAGCCCTGGGAGCCGGAGGACCTGGTGATGGCCCGCGGGCAGGATCTGACACCGGAGAACCTGGAAAAGGCCCGCCGTGACCTGGCCGAGCAGGGCCAGGCGGCGATCGAACGCACAGTGCCCTGATCGGGCCGACAAAGAAGGGGGGGTCCCCGGCCCGACCTGTGACGGTCGAGCCGGGGACCCGGGGGGAACCTGCTGCCAGCAGTGCCTCACCAACCACTGGCAGCGGGTTGGTGCGTGAGCTACCCGATCAGAGCGCCGGGTAGGCGTTGCGCATGAGCTCCTGGAACTGGGCGGAGAACCAGGCACCGGAGATCGGCGCGTTGCCCAGAGCCCCCGACGGGTTGTTGCCGTTGCGGGCGTTGCCGCCGTACGTCGGGTCACACATCCGGTCGAAGCCCTTGCCCTCGTTGTTCGGGATCTCGCTGCTGGAGCCGTCCGACTCGCCCGGCGGCTTCACCCAGACGTAGGCGTCGATGCCCGTCGCCGGGTTCGCCCGGGGCCGCTCACCGAGACCGGCACCGGCCTGGTTGCACCAGTTGCCGAGGTGCGCCCGGCGGTCGATGCGGCCACCGTTGACGTACGTGTCGACGCTGGTCATGGCACCCGGACCGGTGGGCCGGGCGGAACCGCCCCAACCGTTGCGGGAGGTGTCGATGAGCATGCCGATGTTCGAGTTGAAGCCCAACGAGACCAGCTTGGTCCGGAACGCCTGGGCGAACGACAGCTCGTCGACGTAGTAGTTCCAGTCGACCCACTTGGACTGCCGCACCGTCTGGCCGTTCACGTTGTCGGTGACCTTGAAGTACGGCTCCTGGAGCGCCGAGTAGTTCGCGGTGTTGGTGATGAATCCGTGCACGTTGTTGACCGTGCTGCCGGAGGCGACCGCGGCGGTCTTCAGGATTTCGGCGCTCGGGTTGAAGTTGCTGTCCCAACCGAGCCAGCCGTGGTGGCCGGAGTCGATGTAGTTGTAGACGTTGCCGATCGCGCCAAGCTTGGCCAGGGCGTAGCCGACGCCGTTGACGTAGGCGCCGTTTGCCTTGACCGTGTCGCACATGACCGTGCCGCCAGGCTGGCCGGAGGTGTTGGTCACCAGGTTCGGCAGCGAGTCGATCTCGATGATGTTGATGATCCGCAGGCTGCTGTACTTCGACTGACTCTGGATCGCGGCGATCGGGTCGATGTACTGGGCCTTGTACTTCGGCAGCTCGTCCGGACCCAGCTCACCGTTGGAGGCGAGCGCCGAGCAGTCCCGGCCGGGCAGGTTGTAGATCACGAACTGGATGTAGCCGGCACCCTGGCGCAGCGCCTCGTCCAGGTGCTCCTTCACCCCGAAGGCGCCGTTGGAGCTGCTGTTCGGCGTGCCGTTGATCGCGGCGATCCGGTCCAGCCAGACGGCGGTGGGGTTGTTGGAAACCCGGCTTCCGCCGGCCTCGGCGTCCGCCTTGGCCTTCCACTCCGGGTTCACGTAACCGCGGACCCCGACGTACGGGTTGTCGACCTTCGTGCCGGGCGGCGGCGTGGTCGGCGGATCGGTCGGCGGGTCCGTCGGCGGGTCGGTGGGCGGGTCGGTCGGCGGGGACGTCGTCGGCGGGGTGGTGCCACCGTTGCAGGCCACGCCGTTGAGGGTGAACGAGGTCGGCTTCGGGTTGCTGCCGCTCCACGCGCCGTTGAAGCCGATGTTCGTCGACGCGCCGGTGGCCAGGGTGCCGTTGTAGGACATGCTCCGGGCGGTGACCTGGCTGCCGGACTGGGTGTACGTGGCCGACCAGCCCTGCTGCACCCGCTGGCTGGAGTTGGGGAAGGTCCAGCCGAGCGTCCAGCCGTTCAGCGGGTCGCCGACGTTCTTGATGGTGATGTTCGCGGTGAAGCCGCCCTGCCAGTCGTTACTCGTGTACGCGATGTCGCACTGCGTCGCGGCCTGCGCCGCGGTACCCGGAATCGTTACGAGCCCACCGGCGACCAGGGCACCCGCGCCGGCGAGCGCGAGGGCCCGGCGTGGGCCGGTTAACCTTCTCCACACATTCATGCCACTGATCTCCTTGGGCGAGACCGGGCCCACGTACGGCCCGGCGGGACGGCCCGATGGGCGTCCTGCACGGACGGCCGTCGGCGCCACGGGATTCTTTGGGGGGCGCCCGACCCGGACGGGCGATAGTGGTGGTGGTGCCCGACCGATGCGTCGGCCGGTCGATCGGCGGCGGGTGCGTCGCCCGGTGAAACCGGGTGCCCTCGACTCCCTGCCTGCACGGTGTGGCTCTCAGAACCGCGTTCGCCGATTCTTGCATGGGAGCGCTTCCATGGCAATGGCTCGATGCGTTGCCGGAGCCGCTTCGGACGATACCTCCGAGCACGCCGGACCGGCACGCGCCGCCCGGAGCCGCAGCTATCGGATGCCGGGGCAGGCCAGGCACGGGGAGCGCGGAACACCGTGGCACACGCAGAGACCCCCGGCACACCTGACACGACACTCAGCGCGGCGAAAGCCGCGTACCACCCCTTCACCTCTTACTTGGATCAAAGGTAAAACGCGAATCTTTCACTTCATAAGTCATGAAACGGTCTAACGTCGGTCTTAGCTCGGTTGTCGCCGAGCTCAGGACAACAGGGATGGAGTGACGCAGGTCATGGCTAAGAAGATGCTCGGGAAAGTCGTTGCGGGCGCCGCGCTCGGCGGCGCGTCGCTGCTGGTGTTCGCACCGGGGATCGCGTTCGCCGACGGCCACGACGACGGCAAGGTCTACGCCAAGCCGCACGTCGTCAAGGCTGGCGACGAGGTCAAGCTCCTCGAGATCTGCCCGGATCGGCAGGAGCACGCGTACGTGTGGTCCAAGGTCACCGGCAAGGTCAAGCTCAAGCCGGCGGATGAAGACCGGGGCGAGGACCGCGAGTGGCGTGAGGAGGAGGACTCCTCCGACCACGACAAGGGCAAGGACGAACACGGCAAGGACGAGAACGGCAAGGACGACAAGGGCAAGGACGACAAGGGCAAGGACCACGAAGGCAAGGACGAGAGCGGCAAGGACGACAACGGCAAGGACGAGCACGGCAAGGACGACAAGGGCAAGGACGAGAACGGCAAGGGCGGCCAGGGTGGCGGCGCTGCCGCCGACGCCTACGGCGACGAGGGCAGCAAGGACTGGAAGGGCGAGGAGCACGGCCAGGACGCCGAAGAAGGCCGTGACAAGAAGGACTCGGACTCCAAGGACGAAGACAAGAAGGACTGGGAGTCCAAGGACGAGCACGGCTCGGACTACGGCTCGGACAAGGGCTGGGAGAACAAGGACGAGCACGGCTCCGAGTACGGCTCCGACAAGGGCTGGGAGAACAAGGACGAGCACGGCTCCGAGTACGGCTCCGACAAGGGCTGGGAGAACAAGGACGAGCACGGCTCCGAGCACGGCTCCGACAAGGGCTGGGAGAACAAGGACGAGCACGGCTCCGAGTACGGCTCCGACAAGGGCTGGGAGAACAAGGACGAGCACGGCTCGGACGAGCGTGGCGGTTACGGCAAGGACGAGCGCGGCTCGGACGAGCGTGACTGGGACAACGAGCGCGAGTTCGTCTACTACGGCGAAGCCAAGGTGGACAAGGACGCCAAGCCGGGTCGCTACGAGCTCAAGGGCTCCTGCGGCGAGGGCGAGCTCGTCGTGCTGCCGCACGGCGGCGTCGACGGTGGTGACGGTGGCGCCAGCACCGGCACCGACCGCGGCCTGGCCACCGGCGGGGCGGGCGTGCTCGGCGCCGCCGCGCTGGGCGGGATCGTGTTGATGCGTCGTCGGCGGACCGATGGTTCGCTCGTCTGACGTGACGACGACACCGGCCGGCGGCCGCCGCGGGAGACCGTGGCGTGCCGCCGGCACGGCCGTCGTCGTCACCATGGCCATGATCGGCGCCGGCATGATCGGCGCCTCCCTGAAGACCACGCCCACTCCCCGGCCGCCACAGCCGCTGGCCCAGGCCGGCCCCGAGCCGACCGCCCCGGCGAGCACCGCCGACGATGCCCCTCCGGTCGACGGGCAGCCGGTCGACGGGCAGCCGGTCGGTCAGTCGGCCGTCGGGTTGGCCCGGTCGGCACCGACGAGCATCGAGATCCCCCGGATCGGCGTCAACGCGACGATCATGTCGTTGGGCACCAACCCGGACGGCACCGTCCAGGTCCCTCCGCTGGACAAGGCCGACCAGGCCGGGTGGTACGAGCCCGGTGCGAGCCCGGGCGAGACGGGTAACGCGGTCATCGTCGGGCACGTGGACTCGGCGGTGCTGGGCCCGGCCGTCTTCTTCGACCTCGGCGCTCTGACCCCCGGCGACACCGTCACAGTGCGCCGCGCCGACGGGGTGCCGGCCACCTTCACTGTCGACTCGGTGAAGTCGTACCCGAAGACGGCCTTCCCCACCGAGTTGGTCTACGGACCGAGTGACCGGCCCAGCCTGCGGGTGGTCACCTGCGGCGGCCAGTTCGATCAGGCCGCGAAGAGCTACCCGGACAACATCGTCGTCTTCGCCACCCTGGCGGCCTGACCGACGACGAACGAACGCGGTCCGGCCGGTCGGGGTGACCCGACCGGCCGGACCGCGTCCGGCGTACCTGACTCAGGCTGCCGCGGAGGTCCGCACCAGGGTGCGGATCTGGCGCAGCAGCACCGACAGGGCGGCGAGATCCGCCCGCGACTCGTCGAACTCACCCATGGCCCGTCGGGCGCGGTGGATGGAGGTGGCGTTCGACTGCTCCCACTGCTGCACCCGCTCGTGCGGCGGCAGGTCGCCCGGGGTGGAGTCGAGCACCTCCGCGGTGAGCGCGGCGAGCGCGGCGTACAGGTCGTACCGCAGCGCCATTCGCGCAAGGGTCTGCCAGCGGTCCTCCCGCGGCAACAGGGAGATCTTCGACAGCAGCGAGTCCACCCGGAACAGGTCGGACAGCACGAAGTAGACCGAGGCCACCTCGCTGACGTCCCGCCCACTGGCGTTCGCGGTCTCCACCACGTCCATCAGACCGAAGCTGTACATCAACCGGGTGGCCCGCTCCGCCAGCTCGCGGGGTAGCCCACGCTCGGTCATCGAGTCCATGTGCGCGGCGATGCCCTGGCGCTCGTTGCCGTAGAACAGCTCCTCCAGCCCTGGCAGCAGCCGGGTGACCCCGTCGCGCAGCCGGGCGATCTCGGCCGGTACGTCGATCGGCGAGCGCCGGTTGGAGACCAACCACCGCACCGCGCGGTCGAGCAGTCGACGGGTGTCCAGGTAGACGCTGGTCTGCAGCTCCGGCGCCACCTTGTTGTCCAGCGCCTCGACCTCGTCCCACAGGTCGCGCAGGCCGAACACCTCGCTGACCACCACGTACGCCCGGATCACGTCGGCCGCGCTGGCCGCCGTCTCCTCGACCACCCGGAAGATGAACGAGATGCCACCCCGGTTGATCGCCTCGTTGACCAGCACCGTGGTGACGATGTCCCGGCGCAGCCGGTGCCGGCCCATCCGGTCGGCGAACCGCTCGCGCATCGGCGTCGGGAAGTAGTTGACCAGAACGTCGGTCGTCCACTCCTCGTCGGCCAGCCCGTCGGTGAGGATCTCCCGCTCAAGGACGATCTTCACGTACGCGAGCAGCACGGCGAACTCCGGCGCGGTCAGCCCGGACTCGCTGCGGACCGCCAGTTCCTCGTCCGGCGGCAGCGCCTCCAACGCGCGGTCCAATCCGCCCGAACGCTCCAGCTCGTTGATCATCCGACGGTGCACCGGGAGCAGCGAGGCGGCCTGGGCCTGGGCGTTGTTGATCGCCCGAGCCTGGTCGTAGTTGTCGCGCAGCACCAGCTCCGCGACCTCGTCGGTCATCCCGGCCAGCAACTCGTCCCGGTCGGCCATGGTCAGCTCACCATCGGCCACCGCCGTGTTGAGCAGGATCTTGATGTTCACCTCGTGGTCGGAGGTGTCCACCCCGGCCGCGTTGTCGATGAAGTCCGTGTAGATCCGGCCACCGGTCAACGCGTACTCGATCCGGCCGAGCTGGGTCCAGCCCAGGTTGCCGCCCTCGCCCGCCACCCGGCAGCGCAGGCTGCGCCCGTCCACCCGGATCGCGTCGTTGGACTTGTCGCCCACCTCGGCGTTGGTCTGCGTGGAGGCCTTGACGTAGGTGCCGATGCCGCCGTTCCAGAACAGGTCCACCGGAGCGGTGACGATCGCCTTCATCAGGTCCTGCGGCGACAACTGCGTGACGTCGTCGTCCAGGCCGATCGCCGCCCGGACCTGCGGCGTGATCGGGATGGACTTCGCGGTACGCGGGAAGATGCCGCCACCTGCCGAGATCAGCTCCGGGTTGTAGTCCTCCCAGGAGGAGCGGGGCAGGTCGAACAGCCGTCGACGCTCCGTGTACGAGGTGGCGGCGTCCGGCTCCGGGTCGAGGAAGATGTGCCGGTGGTCGAAGGCGGCCACCAGCCGGATGTGCTCGGAGAGCAGCATCCCGTTTCCGAACACGTCGCCGGACATGTCGCCGACGCCGACCACAGTGAAGTCCTGGGCCTGGGTGTCCAGACCCAGCTCACGGAAGTGGCGCTTGACCGACTCCCAGGCGCCCCGGGCGGTGATGCCCATCTTCTTGTGGTCGTAGCCGGCGGATCCGCCGGACGCGAACGCGTCGCCCATCCAGAAGTTGTGGGCCTTGGAGATCTCGTTGGCGATGTCGGAGAACGTCGCGGTGCCCTTGTCGGCCGCCACGACCAGGTACGGATCGTCGCTGTCGTGCCGGACCACGTCCTCGGGCGGCACGATCTGCCCGCTGACGATGTTGTCGGTGACGTCCAGCATCGCGCCGACGAACTCCTGGTAGCAGGCGACCGCCTCGTCGCGGTCGCCCGGCTTCTGCTTCAACACGAAGCCGCCCTTGGCGCCGACCGGCACGATCACGGTGTTCTTCACCATCTGCGCCTTGACCAGGCCCAGCACCTCGGTCCGGAAGTCCTCCCGACGGTCGGACCACCGCAACCCGCCCCGGGCCACCGGCCCGAACCGCAGGTGCACACCCTCGAACCGCGGCGAGTAGACGAAGATCTCGAACTTCGGTCGCGGCGCGGGCAGGTCCGGAATGGCCTGCGGGTCGAGCTTGAACGCCACGTACGCCTTCGGCCGCCCGCCGGCGCGCTTCTGGTAGAAGCTGGTCCGCAGGGTCGCCTCGATCAGCGTCAGGTACGAGCGCAGGATCCGGTCCTGGTCCAGGCTCGCCACGTCGTCCAGCGCGCCCCGGATCGTCTCCACCAGCTCACCGCTGCGCTGCTGGCGCTGCTCGGCGCTCAACTCGCCCGGCGCGAACCGGGTCTCGAAGAGCTCCACCAGCAACGCGGCGAGCTTCGGGTACGCGATGAAGGTCTGCTCCATGTAGTCCTGCGAGAAGACCGTGCCGGCCTGCCGCAGGTACTTCGCGTACGCCCGCAGCACCACCACCTGCCGCCAGGTCAGCCCGCCGCGCAGCACCAGCTCGTTGAACCGGTCCACCTCGGCCTCGCCGCGCCAGGCGGCCGCGAAGGCGTTCTCCACGTGCGGGCGCACCTCGGCCAGCTCGTGATGCCCCTCGGGCAGCATGAGGCCGAAGTCGTACAGATAGACCCGACCGTCGATCCGGTCCACCTCGTACGGGTGCTCGTCGACCACCCGTACGCCGAGCGAGTGCAGGACCGGCAGCACTGCGGAGAGCATCATCGGCTCGCCGTACCGGTAGACCTTGAACCGGACGTCCATCGCCTCGGCCAGGTCGGCTCCCGGCACCCGGGTGCCCGGCCGCGGCGCCAACTGCTTGCGGAACAGGTGCATCTCCAGCTGGCCGGGCTCCTCCAGCAGCTCCAGCTTCGCCAGGTCCTTCATCGCCTCGTACGGCGTGTGCCCGTCCTTGTAGCCCTCCGGGAACGCGTCGGCGTACCGGGTGAACAGGTGCTTGGCCTGCTCGTCGCCGAGCTTGCGCTCCAGCACCAACCGGTAGTCGTCGTCCCACAGTCGGGTGGCGTCGGCCAACTCCTCGGCGAGCAGGTCGGCGTCGATGTCGCCGGGTGGCCGCGTCGGGTCGGTACGGACGATGAAGTGCACCCGAGCCAGCATCGACTCGGTGACCCGGGTGGTGTAGTCCACCCCGACACCGTTCAGCTCACGCAGCAGGATGTCCTGCATGCGCAGCCGGTTCTGGGTGGTGAACCGGTCCCGGGGAAGGTAGATCAGGCAGGAGATGAACCGCCCGTACGCGTCCCGGCGCAGGAACACGCGCAGCTGCCGGCGGCCGGCCATCCGCAGCACGCCGACCACCGCGTGGTACAGGTCGTCGGTCTTGATCTGGAACAGCTCGTCGCGCGGGTAGGTCTCCAGGATCTGGATCAGATCCTTGCCCGAGTGGCTGCGCTGGCTCAGACCGGAGCGGTCCAGCACCTCGGCCACCTTGCGGCGGACCACAGGCAGCTCGCGGACGCTGGTCCGGTAGGCGGCCGTCGAGAACAGCCCGAGGAAGCGCCGCTCACCGATCACGTCGCCGTCGGAGTTGAAGATCTTGAAGCCGATGTAGTCCAGGTACGCCGAGCGGTGCACGGTGGCCCGGGAGTTCGCCTTGGTGATGATCAACAGGCGCTTCTCCAGCACCTTCTCGTGCGCCTCGGGCGTCATCGAGGACAGCGACCGCGCATCCGGCGAATCGGAGCGCAGGATGCCCAGACCGGTGCCGAGCACCGCCTCCAACGCCTTGCCGTCGACCGGGTCGGCGGCGTCGCCGCCGTCGGCGTCCACCAACCGGTACTCGCGGTAGCCGAGGAAGGTGAAGTGGTCCTGGGCGAGCCACCGCAGCAGCTCCACCGAGTCGGTGATGTCCTTCTCCGGCACCGGTGGGCGGTTGTCGGAGGTACGGGCGGACGCCAGCTCGTCGGCGAGCGCGAGGGCACGCTGACGCATCTTCGGCCAGTCCTCGACCGCCTCCCGCACGTCGGTGAGCACCCGCTGCAACTCGCGGCGCAACCGGTCCCGTTCGGCCGCGTCCCGGACCGGGTCGATCTCGATCCGCATCCAGCTCTCGATGATGTCGCCGGCGATCGCGTCGTCCGGTTCCACATCCGCGGAGACCTCGGTGAGCCGGCCCAGCGGCTCCCGCCGCACCACCACCAACGGGTGCACCAGCAGGTGCACGTCGAGGTGGTACGAGTTGAGCAACGCCGTCACCGAGTCGACCAGGAACGGCATGTCGTCGGTGACGATCTCGACGACCGTGTGGTGCTGGTCGGCGTGCGGTTCGTGGATCCGCAGCTTCAACTCGCCCGGCACCCGCTGCTGGGCGAGATCCCGGTGTGCCCGGGCCGCGTCGAGCATCTCTTCCGCCGTGAAGCCGACCAGCTCCTCGTCCGGGGCGAACCGCCAGAAACGGCCGACAAGTGTCGCCGCGTCGTGGTCGTCCCCGGCGAGCGCGACGGCCTGGGCCACCAGGCGCTCCGCGTTGGGAACGGGTTCGTCGAGCTCGGCGTCCTCCACGTCGTCGGCCAGCGCCTCGGCTGGCAGACCCAGATCGTAGATGGTGTCGATGCTCGACCCGGTCAGCCCGGTGACTCCCGTGTCGAGTCGGCCGTAGCCGTCCCCGTCGGTCGCCGAATCGAAGCTGTCATCGTCCCGGCCGGAGTCATCCTGCCGGAGGTCGGGTTCCGGTTTGATCGCCGGACGCCGGTCCATCGGTGCCACTCCCCTCGACCCACCGCGTTGTGGGTCACTCTGCCGCCCAGCCTAGGCCCTGCCGTTGTGCGCCTTCGTCGGCGGACCACTGGCCAGACGTCCGGATCGGGACTTTGTCCTTTCACCCGTTGCGGGTCCGAGGTTGGCCGGCTGCGGGATACCCCGCCACGCGATGTTCATCACACGGGTACGGCTCGTCTTTGAGCGCGGCCGAGCACCTGCGGGACGTTGGGGACGGCGTTCCCGTACTACCGTGCGAGGGCAGTCCGAGATCGGAAGGACCAGCTTCATGCCCTTGTCGTACCCCCGGCCCCACCGGCCGAACCCCGCCCGCCGGCTCGCCGCCGGCGTCACCACGGCGCTGCTCGCGGCGGGTGTCCTCGTCGGTTGTTCCGGTGACGACGGGCCGCAACGCACCGTCGACGCCTTCCTCGCGGGCTGGCGCAGCGGCGACCTCCAGGCCGTCGGTCTGATCGACCCGCTCGGCTCGAAACTGCCGTCGGCGGACGTCGCACGTGAGATCAAGGAGCTCTCCGGTGAGCTGGCGGCCACCCCGCCCACGCTGACGCGTCGCGGCGAGCCGAAGATCACGAAGGACATCGCGACCACCACCGTCCAGGTGGAGTGGGCCCTGCCCGGTCAGACCCGCTGGGCGTACGACCGGGAGGTCCGGCTCGCCCACGGCGACGACGACCAGTGGCAGGTGATCTGGGAGCCGACGGTGGTGCACGAGCAGCTCACCAAGGGTGACCGGTTGGCGCTGCGTCGCGACGCCGGTGCCCGCGCCGCCGTGCTGGACAACGCCGGGAAGCCCCTCGTGACCCCGCGCACTGTGATCCGGGTAGGTGTGCAGCCCAACGAGGTCGCCGACCTGAAGAAGCTCGTCAAGGACCTCGACGCGGCGTTCAAGGCCATTCGCCCGGCTCTGGTCCCCGGCGTCGACCTGGCCGATCTGCCCGAGCGGGTGGCCAAGGCCGAGCCGGGTGCCTTCGTCGAGGTGGTGTCGCTGCGCGAGGAGGCGTACCGGCAGATCAAGCCCCGGATCTACGACCTGCCCGGCACCAAGTTCGTCACTGACAAGCTCGACCTGGCACCGACCCGCGAGTTCGCCCGTGCGCTGCTCGGCACCGTCGACCCGGCGCAGGCCGACGACCTCGCCGCGCATCCCGACCGGTACGTCGTCGGCGACCTGGTCGGGCACGGCGGTCTCCAGGGCCGCTACGACGAGCGACTGCGCGGCGGTCCCGGGCTGACCGTGGTGGTCGAGCGTCCGGCCGAGGGCGGCAAACTCGAACCCACCGGCGCCG
Organism: Micromonospora sp. NPDC005553; assembly: GCF_042871765.1. Classification (NCBI taxonomy): domain Bacteria; kingdom Bacillati; phylum Actinomycetota; class Actinomycetes; order Micromonosporales; family Micromonosporaceae; genus Micromonospora; species Micromonospora sp. NPDC005553. The sequence goes on from NZ_JBIAJD010000009.1 coordinate 138,604, forward strand.
AGCTGTTCCGCCGGGAGCCGCAACCCGGGCAGGCGCTGAAGACCACGCTGGACGTCGCCGTCCAGAACGCGGCCGACGGGGCACTGCGCGCCGAGCCGCGCCGCTCCGCCCTGGTGGCGCTCCGGATCAGCGACGGCGCCGTGCTCGCCGCCGCGAACGGCCCCGGTCCGGCCGGGCAGAACCTGGCCTTCGACGCCCAGGTGCCTCCCGGCTCCACCTTCAAGATGGTCAGCACGCTGGGCCTGCTGGACCGGGGAGCGGTCACGCTGGACGGGCCGGTGGACTGCAAGAAGACCTTCACCGTGGACGGCAGGTCCTTCAAGAACTCGGACAACTTCGAGCTCGGCTCGGTGCCGTTCCGTACCGACTTTGCCAAGTCCTGCAACACGGCGTTCGCCGCGCTGGCCCCGAAGCTCGGCGGCGACGGGCTGGCCGCCGCCGGTCGCTCGCTGGGCCTGGAGGGTCAGTGGGACCTCGGCACGGACGCCTTCACCGGCAAGGTCTCGACGGGCGGCAGCCTCGCCGAGCAGGCCGCCGCGTCGTTCGGGCAGGGCACCACGTTGGTCAGCCCGCTCGCCATGGCTGGTGCCACCGCCGCCGTCGCCCGCGGCCGCTTCGAGCAACCGAAGCTGCTGACCGACCCGGCACCGGCCAAGCCGGCCCCGGCGGGCGAGCAGCTCAAGCCGGAGTCGGTCGCGGCGCTGCGCACGATGATGCGCGAGGTGGTCACCGCCGGCACCGGCAGCGCGCTCAAGGACGTGCCGGGCGAGGTGTACGGCAAGACCGGCACCGCCGAGTACGACGACAACCCGGCGCACACCCACGCCTGGTTCGTCGGCTGGCGGGGCGACGTGGCGTTCGCCGTCTTCGTGGAGAAGGGCGGGGCCAGCACCGCCTCGGCCGTCCCCATGGCCGAGCGTTTCCTCCGCGCTCTCCCCACCCCCTGACCCCACCCCCTGGAGGCCCCGCCGGGCGCCGGGCCATCGTCCGGCGCCTGGCCTTGATCCACTCGGTTTCGCTAAAACTGCGGTGTCCGAGCCACTCGGACACCCCGGATTCCCTGAAACCGAGTCGATCAAGGCCCCGCGGCCGAGGGCCGGGTCAGGCGGTGTCGGCCTCGTGCCGTTCGGGCGTGTTCTGGGTCGACGGGGTGGTCCGTCGGAGAAGACCTGGGCCGGCCGACGCCGGCGGGCCGACCGGTTCGCGTTCGACCAGGGGCGCGACACTGGCCGCGACGCCCGATGGCTCGGGGTGAGCCCGTCCGCCGGTGCCTGGTGACTCCCCCTCGGCCGGGACGTCGTACGGCACCGTGCTCACCGACGGACCGACGCCGGGGGCACCGACACCGGCCGGCCCGAGAGCAGCAGGCCCGACATCGGCGGGGTCGATGTCCGCGGGGTCGATGTCCGCAGGGTCGATGTCAGCGGGGAATTCAAGCCTCGCAACCCGCTCAACGCCGTCGTGCCCGTCAAGCCGAACCAGCCCGTCGAGCCGCTCGGCCCGGTTGGGACGCTCGGCACGGTCGAGCCGCTCGGCACGGTCGGAGCGATCGGTGGTGGTCGCGGTCCGGCCGTTGCCGCGTCGCGGGGAGGGCGTGGGCCGGGCCGACAGCAGTCGGGGCGGCACGGCTTCCGGGGCGGTCACCGGCGCCAGACCGGCGACCACTGTGTTGACGATCTCGGCCGCGTACGAGCCGTCCGGGTCGTAGTCGGGGTCGAAGACGGTCAGCTCCACGCCGAGGCAGTGCGGGGTGTCGACCAGGCCGGCGAGCAGAATCTCCAACTCGGCGAAGGCGATTCCACCCGGGTCGGGGGCGTCCACGGCGGGCATCACCGCCGGGTCGAGCACGTCCACGTCGATGTGCACCCAGTAGCCCGCGCAGTCGGCGAGTTGCTCGTGCGCCCACTGGGCCGTCCGGGCAGCGCCTTCGGCGCGCAGCGCCGGCACCGGTCGGGTGGTGATCCCGGCGGCCTGGAGGTCGAGCCGGTATTCGTCCTGGGCCCGGATGCCGAGCACCACCACGTCGATGTCGCGGAAGTAGGGCCGGCGGCCCTCCAGCGCGGCCAGGTCGGCCTGCCCTCGCCCGGTGACCAGAGCCAGGTCCTCACCTGCGGCGGCGCCGACGTAGGAGGCGTTGCCGGGGTGCCGGAAGTCGGAGTGCCCGTCGACGAAGACCAGCCCGATCCGCCCGCCGACGGCCTCGCCGAGGCGGTGCATGGCCAGGGCCGAGCCGAGGAGCACGGAACAGTCGCCGCCGAGCACCACCGGGAACTCGCCCCTGTCGATGATCGAGCCGATGCGTTCGGCGAGGGCCAACGAGTAGTCGGCGATCTCCCGGGCGTGGCACACCCCGTCGCCGGGCCGCCAGTCGCCCGGGTCGTACCGGGCGGGGGTGACGCAGCCGGCGTCGCGGGCGCGGAGCCGGGCCAGCAGGTCGTGGTCGCGCAGCGCCCCGGGCGCCTTGGCGCAACCCGGGACCGACGTGGGCGTCGGCGGCCGTAGACCGAGATTTGTCGGCGCGTCGAGGACGGCGATCCGGCGCATCGTGAGCTCCCGTCCTCGGTGGTCGGGCGGGCCGGCCGGAACGCCGGCCCGCGCTGGCGTGCTTCGAACTCAGAACAGGGCGCTGGCCAGAGCCCGACGCGCCGAGGCGACCGCCGGATCGTCCGGGCCGGCAATGGAGAAGAGCGAGACCAGGTGCTGGCGAACCGTCTCACGGTCCTCACCGGCGGTGCGCCGGACCAGACCGACGAGCCGGGCGTACGCCTGCTCGGCCAGGCCGCTGAGCACCTCGATGTCGGCGGCCAGCAGCTGGGCGGCGACGTCGTCGGGGGCGCTCTCGGCGGCGGCCAGCGCGGTGGCGGGGTCTGCGCCGGCCACCCGGCGGGCCACCCCGACCTGGGCCAGCCCCGCGGTGGCTGCGGCGTCCGCGGGCGCGTCGGCCAGGATCTTCTTGTACGCCTGCTCGGCGGCGTCCAGATCGCCGCTCACCAGCGCGTCGTCCGCCTCGTCGAGGCGGGGGTCCTCCGGCTCGGCGACTGCCACGCCACCGGCCTTGAGCACTGCCTGGATCCACTGCCGCAGCTGGGACTCGGGCACCACTCCGGAGAAGGCGTCGACCGGCTGGCCGCCGACGACCGCGTAGACCATGGGGATGCCCTGCACCCGGAACATCTGGGCGATTCGGGGATTTTCCTGCACGTCGACCCGGGCCAGCACCCAGGTGCCGCCGCCCTCGGCGTTCAGCCGCTCCAGGACCGGGGCGAACTCGTCGCTCTCCGGGAAGCCGGCCGCGCCGAAGAACACGACGACGGGCGTGGCCATCGAGCGTTCGAGCACGTCGGACTGGATGGTCGCCTCGGTGACGTCCACGATGGCGGTGTCACCGCCGGCGGTGGGCGCGCCTGGGGCGCCGTTGGACGGGCCGCCCTGCGGGGGCGTGCCGGGGCGGGTACTTGCTGGTGCGGGGCCACGCAGCGTGCTGAGGTCGACCGCGCCGCGGGTGAAGATCGACGAGGTGATCCGTGGGTCGCTCATGGTTACCTAGTCTCGCACGTGAGCCCGGATTCTCAGGTCACCCACAACCCCGACGTTGCAACTCTCACGCCCCACGCCCCACCCCCGCGATCTTGCACTTTCTGTCGCCGCTATGCCGCATTCATGCCTTATGGCACCGCAGAAAATGCAAGATCGACGCGGGTGGGGGTTCGGGGCTGGGGTTAGAAGCGGGCTGGCTCCCGGTAGGTGCCCCACTCGGCTCGCAGGGCGTCGCAGATCTCGCCCAACGTGGCCTCGGCGCGCACCGCGTCGAGCATGGCGGGGACCATGTTCTCGTCGGTACGGCTCGCCTCGATCATCCGGGTGACCGCGGCGCGCACCGCCTCCTCGTCCCGCCCGCTCTTGCGCTCGGCGAGCACCCGGCGCTGCTCCAGCTCCACCTCGTGCGAGATGCGCAGGATCTCCAGCTCCTTGGCGACCGTCCCGGTGTGGCAGTTGACCCCGACGATCTTCTTGTCGCCCTTTTCGAGGGCCTGCTGGTAGACGAAGGCCGACTCGGCGATGTGCCCGGTGAACCAGCCGTCCTCGATGCCGCGCAGGATGCCCGAGGTCATCGGGCCGATCTGGTGTGGCCCGTCTCCGCCGAGCTGCCGGATCCGGGCGAAGATCTCCTCCGCCTCGGCCTCGATCTTGTCGGTCAGCGCCTCGACGTACCAGGAGCCGCCGAGCGGGTCGGCAACGTTGACCACACCGGTCTCCTCCATCAACACCTGCTGGGTACGCAGGGCGATCTCGGCCGACTCGTCGGTGGGCAGCGCCAGGGTCTCGTCGAGCGCGTTGGTGTGCAGCGAATTCGTGCCGCCGAGCACCGCCGCGAGAGCCTCGACGGCGGTCCGTACGACGTTGTTGACCGGCTGCTGCGCGGTCAGCGACACCCCGGCGGTCTGCGTGTGGAACCGCAGCCACAGCGCCTTCTCGCTGGTCGCGCCGTAGACGTCACGCAGCCAGCGGGCCCAGATCCGGCGGGCGGCGCGGAACTTGGCGATCTCCTCGAAGAAGTCGAGGTGCGAGTCGAAGAAGAAGCTCAGCCCCGGCGCGAAGACGTTCACGTCCAGCCCACGCGAGAGACCCAACTCGACGTAGCCGAAGCCGTCCGCCAGGGTGTACGCCAGCTCCTGCGCCGCAGTCGAGCCGGCCTCGCGGATGTGGTAGCCGGAGACCGACAGCGGCTTGTAGCGCGGAATCTCGGCGGCGCAGTATTCCATCAGGTCGCCGATCAGGCGCAGGTGCGGCTCCGGGTCGAAGAGCCACTCCTTCTGCGCGATGTACTCCTTGAAGATGTCGGTCTGCAGGGTGCCGTCCAGCTTGGACAGGTCGGCGCCCTGCCGCTCGGCGGCGACCAGGTACATGCAGAACACCGGCACGGCCGGGCCGGAGATGGTCATCGAGGTGGTGACGCCGGCCAGGTCGATGCCGTCGAAGAGCGCCTGCATGTCGGTGGCGGTGTCGATGGCGACGCCGCAGTGGCCGACCTCGCCGAGCGCCTGCGGGTCGTCCGAGTCGCGGCCCATCAGCGTCGGCATGTCGAACGCCACCGAGAGCCCGCCGCCACCGGCGCCGAGGATCATCTTGTAGCGCTCGTTCGTCTGCTGCGCGTTGCCGAAGCCGGCGAACTGGCGAATGGTCCAGGTCCGACCGCGGTAGCCGGTCGGATACAAACCCCGGGTGTACGGATACTCGCCCGGCCATCCGATCCGTTCGAAGCCCGGATAGGTGGCGCCCTCGGGCGGGCCGTACACCGGCTCCACCGGCATGCCGGAGAGCGTGGTGAAGTCCGCGTCCCGCTTGCGCGCGGCGTCGTACCGGGCCTGCCAGCGCGCCCGTCCGGCGTCGATCTCGTCGGCGTCCATGAGCAGGGCTCCTCCTCGGGTCCTCGACTGCACGTCGAGTGTAAGGCCCCTACCTGAACGATCGCTAAGTCAGGCCGTACCCACGGGTAACGGCGGCGCCTGCGTCGATCATGGAGTTGTGCTGGTGCGCAAATCCCCCAGCCAGCGCCAAAACGGCCACCACGACTGCATGATCGGCGGAGGGAGGGGCGGGGAGACTCGGAGCGGTCAGACTGGGGGTGTGGTGGGGATTTCGCTGATCGCCAGGTCATCGACCCGGATGTTGACCTCGTCGACCCGCAGCCCGAATGTCTCGACCGCTTCGGTCACTCGAGCGCGCACCTGACCGCTGACCTCTGCCACCTGTCGACCGGCCTGGATCACCAACACCAGGTTGACCACTGCGGCCTCCCCGGTCACGTGGGCCGAGCAACCCCGTCGGGCGTCACCCACCTGGTCCAGCCCGACCCGGTCGAGAACCGCGTTGAAGAACCGGGCGACGTCCCCTCCGAGGTCGGCCACCCCGGGCACCGCGCGGGCCGCCGCGACGGCGATCTTCTCGATCACCTCGTCGGCGACCTGCGTCGTCCCGCCGGCCGGCACCGACGCCCTGGTCAGCTCCTGCGTTGCATCCAGGTCCACAGTCGCCCCTGCTCCTCGCACACCACGTCTGGACACGTCCGGCACCCAGTGAAGACGGGCGCGGAGTGAGCTTACTGGGACGATGCGTCCCCGGATTTTCCTGGCGGACAGCCAATGGGCGGTCCGGCAGCCGTCAGGCCGTTGGGCACCTACGCCTCAGGCTCCGGCAGCCGCGCCCGGCTGGTTCAGCTCGATGTCGTCCACCGTGACGTTCACCTGCGTGACGGTCAGGCCGTACTTCTCCACGGCCTCGATCACCGCGGCCCGCACCGCCTCGGTCACGTCGGCCACCACGTGCCCGGCGTCGATCACCAGAACCACGTTGATGACGGCGGAGCTGCCCTTCACGTCGGCCGAGACGCCCCGGCGAGCGTCGCCCACCTCGTCGAGGCCGACCTTGTCGAGCACGCTGTTGAAGAACCGGGCCACGTCACCGCCGAGGTCGGCCACACCCGGGACCGCGCGAGCGGCCACGCCGGCGATCTTCTCCACGACCTCGTCGGAAACCGTTGTGACACCCCGGGCCGCCCCCGTCGCGGGCTGCGACGCTCCGGCGTTCTGCACCGCGTCCGTCATGATCACATCTCCCCTGGTCCGACGCATTGTGGACCGACCGTCTCGTCAGCCCGCCGCGTAGCGCCTCACTCGCGGCCACGCGCGGCGAGCCTACTAAAACCGGAGCGACCTTCGCTTGTGGGCGTGAAGCCCGGCCACCCGAGCGACAACGTCGGTCCGCACCGGACAGTGCGGGTCGGGTTCGTCCAGGCTGGACGCACCGGCCGGCGCGACGTCGGGTCAGCGCGCGAGCTGGGCGAGCAACTCGTCCGCCGCCGTGTACGGGTCGGTCGCGCCCTCGGCGACCCTGGTGGCGAGCGTGGCCAACTCCGTACCGTCGCGAAGTGAGCCGATCCGGGCGCGGAGGGTGCCGAGCGCGATCGCCTCGATCTCGGCGGCGGCCCGCGTCTCCTGGCGGCGGCGCAGCTCGCCGTGCTCGACCAGCCAGCCCCGGTGCTTGTCGATGGCGGCGGCGATGTCGTCGATGCCCTCGCCCCGCGCGGCGACAGAGCGGACCACCTGGGGCCGCCACTGCCCCGGCCCGCGCTCGCCGAGGGCGATCATGCCCTGGATGTCACGGACGGTGGCGTCGACGCCGTCCCGGTCCGCCTTGTTGACCACGAACACGTCGGCGATCTCCAGGATGCCGGCCTTGACCGCCTGGATCGCGTCGCCCATCCCGGGTGCGAGCAGCACCAGCGTCGTGTCGGCGAGCGAGGCGACCTCCACCTCGGCCTGCCCGACGCCGACGGTCTCCACCAACACCACGTCGCAGCCGGCGCCCTCCAGCACGCGGACCGCCTGCGGTGTGGCCGCGGCCAGCCCGCCGAGGTGCCCCCGGCTGGACATCGACCGGATGTAGACGCCCGGATCCGTGGCGTGGTCCTGCATCCGCACCCGGTCACCGAGGATCGCTCCGCCGGTGAACGGGCTGGACGGGTCGACCGCCAGCACGCCCACCCGGTGCCCGCGCGCCCGCAGCGCGCGGACCAGCTCGTTCGTGGTGGTCGACTTGCCCACCCCGGGCGAACCGGTCAGCCCGACCACCTGGGCCTGCCCGGCGTACGGTGCCAGCGCCGCGGCGATCTCCGGCAACAGCGCGTCACCGTTCTCCACCAACGTGATCAGGCGAGCCACCGCCCGGGGGTCGCCCGTGCGGGCCCGTTCGACCAGCAGCGGTACGTCCCGGCTGCGGCGCACCGACGTGGTGCCCGCCGCCGGGACGTGCTCAGTCTCGCTCACTGGTCCGTCTCGGCCTTGCCCGGCACGTGGATGATCAGCGCGTCGCCCTGGCCACCGCCGCCACACAGCGCGGCCGCGCCGGTGCCACCGCCCCGCCGCTTCAGCTCCAGGGCGAGGGTGAGGACGAGACGCGCTCCGGACATGCCGATCGGGTGTCCCAGCGCGATCGCGCCGCCGTTGACGTTGACCTTGTCCGGGCTGATCCCGAGGTCACGGGTGGACTGGACACCGACCTGCGCGAAAGCCTCGTTGATCTCGATGAGGTCCAGGTCCGCAACGCTCAGGCCGCCCTTCTTCAGGGCGTGGTTGATCGCGTTGGACGGCTGCGAGTGCAGGGAGTTGTCCGGGCCCGCCACGTTGCCGTGCGCACCGATCTCGGCCAGCCAGGTCAGCCCCAGCTCCTTCGCCTTGGCCTTGCTCATCACGAGCACCGCGGCCGCGCCGTCGGAGATCGGCGACGAGCTGCCGGCGGTGATGGTGCCGTCCTTGGCGAAGGCGGGGCGCAGCTTGGCCAGCGACTCGACCGTGGTGTCCGGACGGATGCCCTCGTCCTCGGTGATCACCAGTGGGTCACCCTTGCGCTGCGGGATGACCACCGGGGCGATCTCGTCGGCGAAGTGACCGTTCTTCTGGGCGGCGGCGGCCCGTTGGTGGCTGGCGGCGGCGAAGGCGTCCTGCTCCGCGCGGGAGATGCCGTGCCTGGCACCGAGCCGCTCGGTCGACTCGCCCATCGAGCAGCAGTCCCAGGCGTCGCTGAGCCCGTCGTGTGCCATGTGGTCCTTGACCACCACGTCGCCGTACTTGTAGCCGGTGCGCTGGCCCATCAGCAGGTGCGGGGCGTTGGTCATCGACTCCATGCCGCCGGCCACCACGATGTCGAACTCGCCGGCGCGGATCAGCTGGTCGGCCAGGGCGATCGCGTCCAGGCCGGAGAGGCAGACCTTGTTGATCGTCAGCGCCGGCACGGACATCGGCACACCGGCCTCGACCGCCGCCTGCCGAGCCGGGATCTGACCGGTGCCGGCCTGCAACACCTGCCCCATGATCACGTACTGGACCTGGTCCGGGCTGACGCCGGCACGCTCCAGCGCGGCCTTGATGGCGATCCCGCCGAGCTTCGTGGCCGGGAGGTCCTTGAGGTTGCCCAGCAGCCGGCCCATCGGGGTCCGCGCGCCGCTGACGATCACCGAAGCCATGCCTGCCTCCGAAGGGGTGCCGAGCTGTACGCCTTAACGATTGTTCGGCCAGACTAGCGCCATGGCAGAGAACTCCCCCGTCGAGCCCGGTGCGGACTACGTCACAGACATCGGGCTTCGCAAGATTGACCACGTCGGGATCGCCGTGGCCGACCTGGACGCCGCGATCGACTTCTACCAGCGGACGTTCGGGATGCGCTGCGTGCACGTGGAGACCAACACCGAGCAGGGCGTCCGGGAAGCGATGCTGGCCGTGGGACCGACCACCGAGGGCGGCTGCGTGCAGTTGCTCGCCCCGCTCACCCCGGAGTCGACGATCGCGAAGTTCCTGGATCGCAACGGGCCGGGCGTACAGCAGGTCGCGTACACAGTCGTGGACATCGACGCGGCCTGCGCGGCGCTACGCGAGCGCGGCATGCGCCTGCTCTACGCGACTCCGAGGCGTGGCACCGCCGACAGCCGGATCAACTTCGTGCACCCCAAGGACGCCGGCGGCGTCCTCGTCGAACTGGTCCAACCCGCCCCCACCCCCCACTGACCCGCCCCACCCCTGTTGATCAAGAGGTTTGCGTCATACCGCCCCGCGCAGACGACCGCAAGCTCTTGATCAACTAGGGGTGGCGAGCGTTGGAGGCCGAGGTGCGCGCACGTCAGTGCGCGGTTGGCGGGTTGGTTGGACACCTTCACGCATCGGCGGATGCAGTTTTTCACAGAGGACTTCCCGGCCTAGCTACCGTTCAGTAACGTCCGGCCCCACAGGAGCGCGACCGGTGCCGGATGTGTCGAATGCCGACATGGCGGTCGTGCCCACCGGCGCCGACGATGGCAGCACCCGGGCCCGTGCGGGTGCGGAAGAACCGGAGGTCACCGTGCAGGACATCCTCGAAGCGATCATGGCGGCGGAGGAATCGAACGATCCGGACCGCGAACTCGCCGGCGTCGCCGGGCTGCCCGTACCGGAGAGCTACCGGGGCGTGGTGGTCCGCGCCGAGGAGTCCCGGATGTTCGACGGCATGGCCACCCGGGACAAGGACCCGCGCAAGGCGCTGCACGTGCAGGAGGTGCCGACGCCGGAGCTGGCCCCGGGCGAGGCGCTGATAGCGGTGATGGCCAGCGCGATCAACTACAACACGGTGTGGACCAGCATCTTCGAGCCGGTGAGCACCTTCAAGTTCCTGGAGCGCTACGGCCGGGTCTCCGAGCTGACCCGCCGGCACGACCTGCCGTACCACGTGGTCGGCTCGGACGCGGCGGGCGTGGTGCTGCGCACCGGCCCCGGGGTGACCCGCTGGGCCCCCGGCGACGAGGTGGTCGCTCACTGCCTCTCCGTCGAGCTGGAGGACGCGGCCGGGCACGACGACACGATGCTCGACCCGCAACAGCGGATCTGGGGGTTCGAGACCAACTTCGGCGGGCTGGCCGAGCTGGCGGTGGTCAAGGCCAACCAGCTGATGCCCAAGCCGCGACACCTGAGCTGGGAGGAGGCGGCCAGTCCCGGGCTGGTCAACTCCACCGCGTACCGGCAGCTCGTCTCGCATCACGGCGCCAACATGAAGCAGGGTGACGTGGTGCTGATCTGGGGCGCCTCCGGCGGCCTCGGTGGGTACGCCACCCAGATGGCGCTCAACGGCGGCGCGATTCCGATCTGCGTGGTGTCCTCTCCGGAGAAGGCCGAGCTGTGCCGCCGGATGGGCGCGGATCTGGTCATCGACCGGGCCGCGGAGGGCTTCCGCTTCTGGAAGGACGAGGAGACCCAGGACCCGGACGAGTGGCGGCGCTTCGGCGAACGGATTCGCGAGCTGACCGGCGGCGAGGACCCGGACATCGTGTTCGAGCACCCGGGCCGGGAGACGTTCGGCGCCAGCGTCTACGTGGCCCGACGCGGTGGAACCATCGTCACCTGCGCCTCCACGAGCGGCTTCCTGCACCAGTACGACAACCGCTACCTGTGGATGCACCTCAAGCGGATCGTGGGCAGCCACTTCGCCAACTATCACGAGGCGTGGCAGGCCAACCGCCTGGTCGCGCTCGGCAAGGTGCACCCGACGGTGTCCCGCACCTATCCGCTGGAGCAGACCGGCCAGGCCGCGTACGAGGTGCACCGCAACGCCCACCAGGGCAAGGTGGGCGTGCGCTGCCTCGCACCCACTGACGGGCTGGGCGTTCGTGACGGAGAGTTGCGTGCCCGGCACGAGGACGCGATCAACCGGTTCCGGGGTCACTGACCTCCCGACATCCGGAGCGCCGGGGCGGCCCCGGCCGGACGGTGGAACGCCGGATGACCATTGCGCTGATCGCTCATTGTTCTTCCGCCCCCATTAGCGGATAAGTCACCCGGATCGACAAAGGGCCTCGGGGTAACCCCGGGGCCCTTTTCCGCGTCACGCTGCGTGGCGTCCGACAGGCCGGGACCTGCCAAGATCGCCGATTGGTCCAACCTCGCCGGTCGCGAGTGTTGACCATGTAAAGAGGGCACGAAAGCTTCGCACCGCTCTTGCGAAGCACCCTGGGGCGTCTGCCAGTATGTCCCAATGCCCCAGCAGCAGTCCTCCCCTCTCGCGTTCTTCGATAACGCGAACTCGCAGCCAGATTTCACCGTTGGCCTGCGCGGATACAACACCCATCAGGTCGACGACTTCCTCGGCCGGATGACCGCCGCGCTGACCCAGTCCGAGCAGGCCCGTGCCGAGGCCGAGCAGCGGATGAACGACGCCCAGCGTCGGCTCCGCCAGGCCGAGCAGCGCATGAGTGCGCTGGAGCAGAAGCTCACCGACACGAACAAGCAGCTCGAAGAGAACAGCCGACCCACCCTCTCCGGGCTCGGCACGCGCGTCGAGCAGATCCTGCGGCTCGCCGAGGAGCAGGCGAACGACCACCGCAACGAGGCCAAGCGCGAGTCGGAGGGCATCCTCTCCGCCGCCCGCCTCGAGGCCCGCGAGATCACCGACAAGGCCCGCGCCGAGGCCGCCGCCATGAAGGCGAGCGCCGAGCGCGAGGCGGGCAACCTGCGCACGGCCGCCGAGCGCGAGGCCGCCGAGGTTCGGGTGCAGGCTCGCCGCGAGGCCGACACGCTGCGCGCCGACGCCGACCGGGAGACCAAGCAGCTGCGTACGGTCACCGCGCACGAGGTGGCCGAGCTGAAGTCGACAGTCGAGCGGGAGGTCGCCACCCTGCGCGCCACCGCCGAGCGGGAGATCACCCAGCAGCGGGCGAAGGCCGCCCGCGAGGCTGAGGAGAAGCGCGCCGAGGCGACCAAGCTGCTCACCGACGCGCGGGACAAGCGCGACAAGGACCTGCAGGCCCTGGAGCTCCAGCTGGCCGAGCGGCGGGAGAAGGCCGAGCGCGAGGAGTCCGAGCGGCACGCCGCCCAGGTCGCGCAGACCCAGAAGATGGTCAGCGAGGCCGAGCAGCGTGCCCGGGCCGCGCAGGAGCGGGCCAAGGAGATCGAGCAGCGCGCCGAGGCTCGACGGGTCGAGTCGGAGCGCAACGCGGCCGAGACCGTCGACAAGGCCAAGGCCCACTCGGAGAAGACCCTCAACGATGCGAAGGCCGAGTCGCAGCGCCTGCTCACCGAGGCACGCACCGAGGCGGAGCTGACCACGCAGGCCGCCCGCCGCGAGGTCGAGGACCTCACCCGGCAGAAGGACGCTGTCACGTCGCAGCTGGGTCAGATGCTCTCCGGTCTCGCCGGCATCGTTCCGGGAATGCCGGCGCAGGCCGCTCCGGCTGCCAAGCCGGAAGCAGCAAAGAAGACCGATGGTGGTCAGGAGCGGGTGCCCGCGGAGACCGCCGGCTGACGCGAGGCGTCAGGTAGGGGCATCGACGGCGCGAGGTGACACCGGGTAACCGGTGCCACCTCGCGCCGTATGCGTTTCCTCACCCCTGGTATCAGCTGGCCGCGACGGAGTGAAGTAGCTCCCACATGGCCCGTCCGTATCGCCCCAGCAGGGCCCGTTGCGTGTGAGGATGGGGGCATGTCGCACGGCGAGGAACTGTTCGCTCTCGGCGGGGACGTGACGACGGAGCCCAGCTTCGAGTCCGCTCTGCGGGGGTACGAGAAGAAACAGGTCGACCGTTATGTCGCACGTGCTGAGCACGAGATCGCGACCCTCGCCTCCGAACGGGAACAGGCGTACACACAGATCCACAAGCTCGCCGGCCAGGTCGAGGTTCTCCAGCGCGACCTGACCCAGGTGCGCAAGCAGATGAACGTGGTCGACAGGGCGTCGTTCCGGCACCTCGGCCCGCGGGTCGAGTCGATCCTCGCTCTCGCCGAGGAGCAGGCGGAGGAGATTCTCGGCGACGCGAACGGCGAGATCGAGGCCCGGCGGGCCGCTGCCGAGCACATCATCGAGGAGGCCCGCGAGCAGGCCGACCGGGCACTGAAGGACTTCGAGCTCGCCCTCGCCGCCCGACGGGCGGAGGAGGAGCGGCACAGCGCCGCGCAGCGGGCCGAGGCGGACGCCGCCCTGCGGTCGGCGAAGGACGAGTCGGCGCAGTTGCGCAAGGCCGCGCAGGACGCTCTGGCGAAGGCCCAGCAGGAGGCCACCCAACTGCGGGACTCCGCCAAGGAGATCCACACTCGGGCCCAGCAGGAGGCCACCAAGCTGCGCGAGACGGCCCGCGAGACGCTGGCCAACGCCCGGCAGGAAGCCAGCGATCTGCGCGACGCCGCCAAGGAGGTGCACGCCAAGGCGCTCCAGGAGGCCAAGCGGCTCACCGACACCGCGACCGAAGCGGGGCGAGCCACCCACGCCAAGGCGCAGCACGAGGCCAAGCAGATCATCGACGACGCGTCGATGGCCGGTCGGGCCACCCGCGCCAAGGCGCAGCAGGAGGCCGAGCGGCTGACGACGCAGGCCACCGAATCGGCGAAGCGTAGCCGCGCCGAGACCGAGGCGTACGTACAGCGAATGCGCACCGAGACCGAGGCGTACGTGCAGCACACCCGCGCGCAGACCCAGCAGGAGCTGGGCGCGTGGCGGGCCGGGGTGGAGCAGGAGGTCAACTCCCGTCGGGAGGCGGCCGATCGGGAGTTGGCGCAGCGACGGTCCGCGGCCGAGCAGGAGTTCGCCAAGCGCCGCGACGAGTTGGACAAGCACCACGCGTCGCGCCAGCAGGAGCTGGAGGCCGGGCTCGCCAGCCGTCAGCAGGAGCTGGAGACCGGGTTCACCACCCGACGGGACGAGCTGGAAACCGAATACTCCACCCGGAAGAACGAGCTGGAGACCGAGTACACGGCTCGCAAGAACGAGATCGAGCAGGGCGCGGCCGGCATCCGTCAGGCGGCCGAGCAGGACGCGGCGGGGCTGCGCCAGCGCTCCGAGGCGGAGGCCGCCGAGCTGCTGAGCCGGGCCGAGGCCGAGGCCAGCGACAAGCGCCGCAAGGCCGACGAGCATGTCGCGGCGTCCCGCCGGCAGTTCGAGGAGTACGCGGCCACCACGCAGCAGCACCTGGCCACCACCCAGCAGCACCTGGCGGCGACCCAGCAGGAGTCTGCGGCGGGTCGTCAGCAGTTGGCCCAGGTGATGTTGGAGATCGCCCAGGCCCAGCAGCAGTTGGCGGATCTGCGGCAGGAGACGTGGAAGGCCCGGCAGGAGTCCGACGAGCTCCAGCGTCAGATGTCCGAGCTGCGGTTGCAGAGTGTCGCCGGTCCGATCGACGGCCCGACCGCGCCGGCCGGAGACGCCAGCGCGAGCGAAGGCGTAGCCGGTGGTGGGGACGACGGCGCGAGCGTTACCGCCGGCGCGGCCTCCGGGTCGGGCGCGGCCTCCGGGTCGGGCGCGGGCACCGGGTCGGGCGCGGGCACCGGGTCGGGCGCGGGCACCGGGTCGGGCGCGGGCACCGGGTCGGGCGCGGGCACCGGGCTGAAGACGGAGCCCGCCGACACCCGGCAGCCGGTGAACGCCGCCGCGGACGAGTCCGGGCAGTCCACGACGCGGCCGGTGGCCGAGCCGGTGACCACTGTGGATGGTGGCACGGCGAGCGCCGGGGTGGACGGGGAGCCGACAGTGGCCGCCGTACCGGGGGTGGGTGGCCGGGACGCCAAGCCCACCAAGATCACCAGCACCGGCGAGAACGGCAAACGTCCCACCAAGCCGACCACCGACGAGCGCAGCGCGAAGCCCAGCAAGGTCACCATCGAGAAGGAGTGACGGGCACCCGCCCGTCGAAGCTTCGAAATCTTGGACACTTTCCGTCAGCCGCTGACTGTCGTGTCCCGAGACATGTGTCAAGGGGAAGTCCCGATAGATGTGTCAGGTGTTGTTGATCAGGCTGCTCGGGTGAGGGTGGTGTAGGTC
>NZ_JBIAJD010000010.1:0-84304 GCF_042871765.1 Micromonospora sp. NPDC005553
CAGCTGTTCCAGTACTGGCCGACCAGGTCGGCGGCCTGCTGCTCCCACTGGGCGTAGGCGTCCGGGTAAGCCGACACCTGCACGGTCTGCGCCGCGTCGGTCAGCGCCATGTCCTGCCACCCGTCGACCTGCTTGAGGCCCTTCAGGAACGCGGTGGTGGAGTACTCGGGGTTGGTGATCTGCTCCGGCGTGCCCCAACCACTGGTCGGGCGCTGCTGGAACAGGCCCAGCGAGTCGTGGTCGTTGGCGTCGCCGAGGTGGCCGAGGTTCTCCAGCTTCGACTCCTGCAGGCTCGTCGCGATCGAGATGACCGCGGCCCGCTCCGGCAGACCAGCCTTCTTCGTCGCGGCGATGATCGCCTTCACGTTGGCGGTCTGCTCGTCGTTGAGGCTGATGTGGGACTGGTCACCCTGCGGCTTCGGCGCGGCCGACTGCACGGCCACCGCGACGGGCTTGGCGTCCACGGCCGGGCTGGCGGCATGGGCGGCGATCGGACCGGCGAACACACCACCGGCGAACGCGAGACCAGCAACAGACAGGACGCTCTTACGCAAGATCGTGTTCATGAGGGGTAGCTCCTTCGGGGGTAGGACACCCCGACCGCCAAAAGGGGGACGGCGGCAGGGTGTGAGCACCTCGTCCGGCGCTGCACTTACAAAGGGGAAAAGTCTGAGGGGTGACGCCTAATCGGGCGTCAGGGCCGGCGGCCTGGCGAGCGGGGGAGCTCGTGGCGCCGGGACCCTGTGTAACGACCGCCGGGCCGGGGTCATTCCGGGTTGGCCCACCTGCCGGCACCCTCGTCTAAGCGGTGCCCGTCGGTCGTCCGTGCGGACTGCAACGACCGGGGGAGGTTCTCATTCCGACCTGCGCGACCAACCTTGAAAGGTCGAGTGGCGAGCCGGTGGTACTGCGGTCGTCAGAGTATGTAACGACCCCGCCCCGGCCATGATTCCGGCCCGCGAGTGCACCCGGCCACACCCAGATACAGACAAACCACCCACACGGAACCGGGCTCCACGCCATCGGACCAGCCCTCTCCGGGTGATCCACTCGGATTCACGGAAGGCGGGGCATCCCGGACGCCCGGACACCCCGACATCAGGAAACCCGAGTCGATCAGGAACGCACCGACCGTGCAAAGGCCGCACAAACCGGACAGACTTCGCAGCCGGGCGGGGTCAGGTCGGCGCGCATGAGCAGCGCGCTCGGATCGACCTGAGCGACACCGGCTCTGGCGGGCGTTACCCTGACACCATGCAGGCCGTCTCCCCCACCGCGACCGGCGTGGCCTTTCTGGCCCGCCCGGGTCGCCCCGCTGTGGTGGCACGGACCCTCGCCGAGCTTGCCGGCCCCACCCGAGGTGTGGTGGAACTGCCGGTACGGCTGATGTGGAACGCCGAGCGCACCTTCGACCTCGGCGACCCGGACCAGCTGCTCTGGATGTACGAGAACGTGCTTCGCGAGACCACTCGAGCCGAGGATCTGCGCGCCCTGATCAACGGGCGGACGCTGCGTCGGGTGTGGCGACTGCTCAACCTGCCTCGGGGCGTACGCCAGGCGTGGGAGAGCCGGCACCGCGGCCTGCGCGCGGCGTGATCGAACCTCATCTGCACGAGTTCTACCGGGAGGTGGCCCGGGTGGCGCTGGCCGCCGCCGGGCCGTACCGGTTCGTTCTGGGTGGTGGGGTGGCGTGGGCGGCGCACGGGCTGGTCGCCCGACCGACGGAGGACGTGGACCTCTTCGCGGACGTGGAGGGTGCCGCGGCGGCGGCGTCCGCCGGGGTGCGGGTGGCCCTGGAGCGGGCCGGGTTCATCGTCAGTGACGCCGACCCGGACAGTGAGCTGGCCGAACTGTTCGACGGGTACGAGCAGGACATGAAGGACTTCGTGGTGAGCCGCGACGGACGGCAGATCCGGCTCAGCCTCGCCCGGTTGGACCGCCAGCAGAGTCCGGTAGTGATGGACCTCGGCCCGGTGATGGACGTTCGTGACCTGGTGGCGAACAAGATCGCGGCGTTGGTCAACCGGCGGGAGGTTCGCGACTTCATCGACGTGGCCGCGGCCCTCGACCACTACGACGTGACCGAACTGTTGGTGCTGGCACGGCAGGTCGACCCCGCGCTGGACCCGGACGACGTGCGCGCCGCCGGCCGTTATCTGGACCGGCTCTCCGACCAGCGTTTCGGCCGGTACGGCCTGGGCGCCGTCGACGTCGCCGAGATCCGGCAACGCTTCGCCGCCTGGCCCCGCTGACCAGCGGGCCACACGAACGAGCCGCACCAACGGGCCACGCGACGCGAGCAGGCCACAAGCGTCGGGTGGGCATCCCGAGCGGACGCCCACCCGACGGCGGTTCACTTGGTCGGTCGACCGCCCGTGACCCCCAGGATCTCGCCGGTCACGTAGCTGGACTCCTGCGAGGCGAAGAAGACGTACGCGGGTGCCAGTTCCGCCGGCTGCCCGGGACGCCCCTCCGGGGTGTCGGTGCCGAACTGCTTCACCTTCTCCTCCGGCATGGTTGCCGGGATCAACGGCGTCCACACCGGGCCCGGTGCGACAGCGTTGACGCGGATGCCCTGCTCGGCCAGGTCGGCGGCGAGCGCCTTGGTGAAGTTGGCGATCCCCGCCTTGGTGGTGGCGTAGTCCAGCAACTGCGGCGACGGGTCGAACGCCTGGATCGACGACGTGTTGATGATCGCCGACCCCTCGGCCAGGTGCGGAATGGCTGCCTTGCAGAGCCAGAACATCGCGTACAGGTTGGTCTTGAACACCCGGTCCAACTGCTCGGTGCTGATCCCGAGGATCCCCTTGTCCTGCGACATCTGGTACGCCGCGTTGTTCACCAGGATGTCGAGACCGCCCAGGTCGCGCACCGCCCGGTCGACCAGTTCCTGGCAGTGCGCCTCGTCGGTGACGTCGCCGCGTACCGCGACGCCCCGCCGGCCGGCGGCCTCGACCAGCCGGATGGTCTCCCGGGCGTCGGCGTCCTCCTCCTCACTGAGGTACGAGATGAGCACGTCCGCGCCCTCCCGGGCGAAGGCGATCGCGACCGCCCGGCCGATCCCCGAGTCACCGCCGGTGATGAGCGCCCGCTTGCCGTCGAGCTTGCCGCTGCCCCGGTAGGACTCCTCCCCGTGGTCCGGCCGCGGGTTCATCTCCGCGGTCGAGCCGGGCGCCGACTGCTGCTGCGCGGGCTGACCGGACTGCCCTCCGTACTGGCTGGTCGGGTCCTGCTGGGTGTGCTGGTCCTCGCTCACTGAAAACTCTCCTCGCTGCGCGCGGGAAGCGGGGGTCTCCCGCGAATGCCGTCCCTGACCGCCCTACCCTGCGTCGGCCTGCGGAAACCGCTGCAACGACCAGGGCTGTCGTGCGGCGGTGCCCGCTGCTGGTTAGGGTGCGCAAGGCGCTCACGAGGCGCGTCCACCCCCATGGAAAGGCACGTCATGACCTCTTCCTCCGGCCCGTCGCGCCGCCAGGTGCTCGTCGCCGCGGCGGCCGCGGCGACCACCCCGCTGATCGCCGCCGCGCCCGCGCAGGCGGCCGGCGCGGCCCGGCCGCGCACCTGGGATCTCACCCTCCTGGGCACGTCGGACACGCACGGCAACGTCTACAACTGGGACTACTACCGCGACGCCGAGTACGACGACAGCAAGCAGAACGACATCGGCGTGGCGAAGCTGGCGACGTTGATCAACCAGATTCGTCGGGAGCGGCGCGGCAAGGCGACGCTGGTACTCGACGCCGGCGACACGATCCAGGGCACGCCCCTCGCGACGTACTACGCCAAGCAGGAGCCGATCACCGCCACCGGGGAGAAGCACCCGATGGCACGGGCCATGAATGTCATCGACTACGACGCGGTGACCCTGGGCAACCACGAGTTCAACTACGGTCTGCCGTTGCTGGACCTGTGGATCCGTCAGCTCGGCTTCCCGGCGCTCGCCGCGAACGCCGTCAACGCGAAGACCGGCAAGCCGGCCTTCCTGCCGTACGTCATCAAGAAGGTCTCCCTCGGCTTCGCCGCGCCGACCCTGCGGGTCGGCATCCTCGGGTTGACCAACCCCGGCGTGGCCATCTGGGACAAGGGCAACGTCGAGGGCAAGCTGCGCTTCGACGATATGATCGCGACCGCCGCGAAGTGGGTGCCGATCATGCGGGCCCGCGGCGCGGACCTCGTGCTGATCTCCGCGCACGGCGGTGACAGCGGCACCTCCAGCTACGGCCCCGAGCTGCCGAACGAGAACCCGGTGGCGCTGATCGCCCAACAGGTGCCGGGGATCGACGCGATCCTCTTCGGTCACGCGCACAACGAGGTGGTCGAGCGGTTCGTGACCAACGAGCGCACCGGCACGCAGGTGCTGCTCTCCGAGCCGTCGAAGTGGGGCCAGCGGCTCACCCGGATGGACTTCACCCTCACCCGCGAGCGTGGCCGGTGGGCGATCACCAAGAAGGCCGCCACCATGCTGAACACCAACACGGTGGTCGAGGACCCGAAGGTGCTCGCCGCCGTGCGGGCCCAGCACCAGAAGACCATCGCGTACGTCAACCAGGTGGTTGCGCAGTCCACTGTGGAGTTGTCGGCGGCGGAGTCGCGCTACAAGGACACGCCGATCCTGGACTTCATCAACCACGTGCAGACCGAGGTGGTCGGCGCGGCGCTGGCCGGCACGGCGTACGCGGACCTGCCGGTGCTGTCGATCGCGGCCCCGTTCAGCCGGACCGCCGTCTTCCCCGCCGGCGACGTGAAGATCCGCGACGTGGCCGGCCTGTACGTGTACGACAACACCCTCGAGGCGGTCGTGCTCAGCGGCGCCGAGGTACGCGCCTACCTGGAGTACTCGGCGAAGTATTTCCGGACGGTCGCGCCGGGTGCCCCGGTCGACCCGGAGCAGATCAGCGACCCGGCGGTGCCGGACTACAACTACGACGTCTTCTCCGGCCTGGACTACGACATCGACATCTCCAAGCCGGTCGGGCAGCGGATCACCCGCCTGGTGCTGGCCGGCAGCGACACCCCGGTCGCGGACAACGCGCAGTTCGTGGTGGCGGTCAACAACTACCGGCGCAGCGGCGGTGGCAACTTCCCCGGCATCGTGAAGACCCAGGTCTACAACGCGCAGCAGGAGATCCGTCAGCTGCTCATCGACTGGGCGCAGGCCAGGGGGACGATCGACCCGGCCGACTTCTTCCAGCCCAACTGGCGTCTGGTACGCGAGGGCGTGCCCGTCTTCTGACCCGCAGCGCATCAGGAACGGGCCGTGGGTGGCGACACCCGCGGCCCGTCGCGCGTTCTCAGCCCTGCACGTTCCAGCGGATCGGGTCCTCGGACTCCTCCGGCCGGTCGCGCCCGGGATCGGTCTCGGTCAGGGCCACCCGCTCGTCGGGACGGACGGCGGGCGGCAACTCCCCGAACCGCGCGTGGCGCAGAAACGCGTACTCGTCGTCGGTGAACTGTTGCTCGGTCATCAGCGCCTCCCCCTGCTCCGCTGTGATTGTCCGGCGGCCCCGCCGGTCGACACCAGTAGCCGGACGCACACCCTCTAAGGCATCCTAGGATCCTGGGTGAGCGGTGGTGGCCTGGCGCGACGAATGGGACAACCGGTCGAGCACCGCGAGCGCCGCCCGGATCGGCCGGCGGCTCAACATCTCGTCGAAGCTCGCCCGCCCCTGGCAGAACTGCACGAACATCCGCCAGCCCGGCGGGGTCGCCAACAGGGCGTGGAACACGTCCGGGCGACGGGTGAACACGTCGAGCAGCCGGAAACCCGCCCGCATCTCCGGCAGCAGACGCTCGGCCACCGTCCGCTCGTACCCGGCCAGGTCACCATCCGCGACCGCAGCTCCGGCCAACTCGCCTGAGCGCAACGCGAAGCTGATGCCCTCCCGGCTCCACGGCTCCAGCAACCCCGCCGCATCCCCCACGACCAGCACCCGGCCGTTGCGCAACGGTGAATCCTCCGCCCGACAACGAGTCAGGTGACCGGAGTCGTGCTCCGCCGGCAACCCGGTCAGACCCAACCGGTCGACGAACCGCCGCAGGTACTCACGGGTCCCCTCCCCCGCCCCCCGCGCGGCGATCACGCCGACGGTCAACCGGTCGCCCTTGGGAAAGACCCAGGCGTACGAGCCCGGCATGTCGCCCCAGTCCAACAGCAGCCGGCCCCGCCACCGCTCCTGCTCGACCGGCGGCACCGGAATCTCCAGCTCCAGACCCAGATCCACCTGCCGGTACCGAACCCCCACGTGCCGCCCGGTCACCCCTGACGAGCCGTCCGCCCCGATGACGGCACGAGCCGCGATCGTCGTACCGTCGGCCAGCCGCAGGCGTACCCCCTCGGGGTCCTGCTCGATAGCGCGGACCGCGACCCGCTCCCGCAGCTGCGCGCCAGCGGCGACCGCCGCCGCGCGCAGCCGGTCGTCGAACTCCTCGCGGCGCACCATCGTCACCACCGGGCTGCCGTTGCGGCGGGTGAACTCCCGACGGCCGTCGCGGGTGAACGTCACCCGGTCCACCCGGTCGTGCGCGGGCACCTCGATCCGATCCTGGACGGCCGCGAGTGAGGTGCCGATCAGGCCACCCCCGCAGGTCTTGTACCGCGGGTGTACGGCTCGCTCGACGACAAGGGTGGAGACGCCAGCACGGGCAGCGGCGTGCGCCGCGGACAGCCCCGCGGGGCCAGCGCCAACGACGACGAGATCCCAAACGATCACGAAAGCAGCCTAGGGCACCTCCCCGGCCCGCCCGCCGGACCCGCCCGCCGTCGCGACCGCCCGATCGGGTGTGCATCTTCGGGCACCGAGGGGGTAAACGGCGCACGGCAACCGCCACCGCAGTGGCGGACGAACAGAGGAGGAACCATGCAGCAGGTGCAACTGTCGGAGGCCGAGCAACGGGTGTACCAGGCGGTCACCACCCTCGAGGCACGCGGGCAGGTGCCCTACCCGGACCTGATCGCCGAGGAATCCGGGCTCACCGCGGAGCAGGTGGGCAGCCCTCTGCACCTGCTCACCGAGAAGGGCCTGCTGCACCGCGAGGACTCGCCGATGGCCGGCCTCGACTTCGGTCCCCGGTTCTGCGCCCGCCAGATGGCGTGACCCGCGGAGCCAGCTGGCACGGTTCGCCCCCCGAAGACCCGGGTAGCGGTCAACCATGCGTGACCGAGGGTCGACGGGGGGCGCGATGAGCGCGGCGCAGACGCCGCAGCCGGTGACGGCGGCCGAGAACCGACGGCGCTGGCAGGCCGTCGGCGTCGGACTCGTCGCCGCCTTCATGACGCTGCTCGACGTGAGCATCGTCAACGTGGCCGTGCCCTCCATCGACCGGGCGCTGCACGCGTCGTCGAGCGACCTGCAGTGGATTCTCTCCGGGTACGCGCTCACCTTCGGCCTGGCGCTGGTGCCCGCCGGCCGCTTCGGCGACGCCCGTGGCCGGCGCAACGCCTTCGTCTTCGGCATCGCGCTGTTCACCGTCACCAGCGCGCTCGCCGGCCTCGCCACCTCCCCGACCTGGCTGGTCATCGCCCGACTGTTGCAGGGCGCCGCCGCCGGCATCGTCAACCCGCAGGTCATCGGGCTGATCCAGCAACTGTTCCGCGGGCCCGAACGCGCCCGCCCGTTCGGGATCCTCGGCGCCACCATCGGCATCTCGACCGCCGTCGGGCCGCTGCTCGGTGGGCTGCTCATCGCCGTCGGCGGCGAGGACCACGGCTGGCGCTGGGTCTTCTTCGTCAACGTGCCCGTCGGTGTCCTCGCGGTGATCCTCGGCTGGCGGTTGCTGCCCGGCCGCCCCACCGGTCAACCCGGCTGGCATCGACTCGACCCCTTCGGGGTCCTGCTGCTCGGCGTCGGTGTCGTCCTGGTCCTCCTGCCACTCGTGCAGGAGCAGCAGTGGCGGACCCCGTGGAAGTGGGCCCTCATCCCGGTTGGCCTGGCGGTGCTGGTCGCCTTCGGGCTCTGGGAACGACGCTACGCACGCCACCATCAACCCCTGTTCGACCTCCGACTGTTCAGCTTCCAGTCGTACACGCTGGGCTCGGTCCTGGCGCTCGTCTACTTCGGGGGCTTCACCGCGATCTTCTTCATCTTCACCCTGTTCCTGCAGATGGGGCTGGGCTACAGCGCCCTCGTCGCCGGCCTGGCCATCACCCCGTTCGCCCTGGGCTCCGCGGCCGCCGCCGTGCTCGGTGGCCGCATCGTCAACCGCTTCGGCCGACCCCTGGTCGCCATCGGACTGCTCACCGTGGTGGTCGGACTGGCCGCCACGGTGATCGCACTGCGCCTCTTCCCGGACGCCCCCGCTCCCTGGGTCACCGCCGGCCCACTGCTCGTCGCCGGCATCGGCAGCGGGCTGGTGATCGCCCCCAACCAGACGATCACCCTCTCCGAGGTGCCCGTCGAGCAGTCGGGCAGCGGCGCCGGCATGCTCCAGACCGGCCAGCGGATCGGCGCCGCCGCCGGCATCGCCGCCGTCGGCTCGCTGTTCTTCTCCACGTTGGCCGACAGCCGAGGGCACTGGACCGACGCCTTCGAACAGTCCCTCATGCTCGCCACCGGCATCATCGCCCTCGCGTTGATCGCTGCGCTGATCGATATCTGGCGAACCCACAACCACAAGAGCTGACCGGCGTACGCCGCTGGCCGGCACCCCGGGTTGCGGGTGCCGGCCAGCGGCCGATGCTGTCGTGCGGTGGTGCGGGTCAGCTGTTCCAGTACTGGCCGACCAGGTCGGTGGCCTGCTGCTCCCACTGGGCGTAGGCGTCCGGGTAGGCCGAGACCTGCACGGTCTGCGCGGCGTCGGTCAGCGCCATGTCCTGCCACCCGTCGACCTGCTTGAGGCCCTTGAGGAACGCGGTGGTGGAGTACTCGGGGTCAGTGATCTGCTCGGGTGTGCCCCAACCACTGGTCGGGCGCTGCTGGAACAGGCCCAGCGAGTCGTGGTCGTTGGCGTCGCCGAGGTGGCCGAGGTTCTCCAGCTTGGACTCCTGCAGGCTCGTCGCGATCGAGATGACCGCGGCCCGCTCCGGCAGACCGGCCTTCTTCGTCGCGGCGATGATCGCCTTCACGTTGGCGGTCTGCTCGTCGTTGAGGCTGATGTGGGACTGGTCACCCTGCGGCTTCGGCGCGGATTGGACGGCCACCGCGACGGGCTTGGCGTCCACGGCCGGGCTGGCGGCATGGGCGGCGATCGGACCGGCGAACACACCACCGGCGAACGCGAGACCAGCAACAGACAGGACGCTCTTACGCAAGATCGTGTTCATGAGGGGTAGCTCCTTCGGGGGTAGGACACCCCGACCGCCAAAAGGGGGGCGGCGGCAGGGTGTGAGCACCTCGTCCGGCGCTGCACTTACAAAGGGGAAAAGTCTGAGGGGTGACGCCTGATCGGGCGTCGGAGTCGGCGGCCTGGCGAGCGGGGGGGGGCTCGTGGCGCCGGGACCCTGTGTAACGACCGCCGGGCCGGGGTCATTCCGGGGTGGCCCATCCATCGGCACCCTCATCGAGGCGGTGCCAGCGGTCGTGGGGGGTTGTAACGACCGGGTGGAGGCTGCCATTCCCACCTGCGCGACCCGCCCTCAAAGGTCGGGCGGCGAGCCGGTGGTACTGCGATCGTCAGGGTATGTAACGACCCCGCCCCGGCCATGATTCCAGCCCACCGGTGCACCCGGTCACACCCCCAGACCACCTGCCATCGGACAAACCACCCACGCCAGATCGACACGACAGTGGTCCAACCTGCCCTCACGCGCGTGATCCACTCGGGTTCACGGAAACCGGGGCATCCCGGACGGCAGGACATGGCGATATCAAGGAACGCGAGTGGATCAGGGAAGGGCTGACCGCATGAAACCGACGAAACGGATAGGCTGGCGCCCGTCGGAGTTCCGACGGGCGCCAGCTTCGGTGCTGTCCGGGCGCAGCCCGGTGGTGTGAACTAGTGCGCCGCACCACCGAAGCGCTGGCGGCGACGCCAGGCCAGGGTCAGCAGCAACATCACCGCTCCGGCGCCGACCAGGCCGCCGCCGAGCTTCATGGGCGTGCCGATGCTGTCACCCGTGACGGGCAGCGGCTGCTTCTTGTGCAGCACGCGCAGCTCGGTGCTGGCGGTACGGCCAGACTCCCGGCCCGTGGCGGTGAAGGTCAGCAGACCCGTCACCGACGGCTTGTAGCTCTTGGTGAAGCGGCCCTGACCGTTGGTGTAGGCCGTGAAGTGCAGGGGAGCGCTCGCCTGGTAGGCCACCGGTGCCATGGCCACGGTGCTGCCGTCGCTGCGGCGAGCCGGAGCCGCGCCGCCGGCCGGAGCGGCCTGCGGAGTGACCGTCACGTTGATGTCGACGGTCTCGTTCGGGCCGAAGTTGGTGCCGGTCAGCACCACCGTCTCGCCGAGGTAGATCGTCGGACGGTTGACGGTCAGCGACGCGGCGGTCGGCGGGTACGGCGGCGGTTGCGGCGGGTCTGTCGTCGCGGTGGGCTGCGGCTGCGGCGCTGCCGCCCCCGCTGCCGTCGGCACAGCCACCACGGCCAGGCCGACCGTGAGCGCCATGATGATGCGGGATAGCCGCATGATTTGGTTCCCTCCTACTGATCACAGCTTGGTGCGGAATGAACTTGGGTGGTCCAGGGGCTGGCGGTGGGGGTCAGCCACAGCTCGGCCTGCCCGACGCCGGTCTTGGCCGTCAGCACGGTGACCTCCAGCGCCCTCTCGGCGCCGGGGCCGACGTCGACGCTGGCCGTGGCCACGTGGCGGCGGCGTTCAGTGCCGCTGCCAAGCGCCGTCTCGGCCCCGTCCAGTCGGGCCTCCAGCACCGCTCCACCAGCCGGGCTGAAGATCGACACCAACGTTCGGGCGGTGTACGGATCGCCGGCCAGGCCGAGGCCGAGCACGGATTTGCTAAGTCCGGACTTCGGCGCCGTCGAGCGCAGGGTCACCCGTAGCCGGAGCTCACGGCGACCGTCCGACCGGCATTCGCCGACCGTGAGGTTCGCCGTCGGCCGCAGGTAGTAGCCGAGCTTCGCGCCGCTGCCGTCGTTGAGGAACACGCCGACGGTCGGCACGGTGTCCTGTTCCGGAAGCGTCCCGGCCATCCGGCTCTCGCCGAATGTCCGCTGTTCCTCAGGTCGGGCACTCCAGAACAATATCCGGCGTTCAGTGATAGCACGGTCAAATGCGGACAACAACACCCGAGGGTTGACATTCTTCTTGAAAAAGGAGTCGAACACCGCTGACGCCGACGCCGCGAAGAACTCGTCCTGCTGTTTGACGTCGAGGCGCTGATAGCTGTCGTTGAGCAGGGTCTGCACCACCTTCTCGCTGGCGAGCGGGACACCGCCGGGCACCAGCACCGGACCTGTCGCCTTGAGCAGGTAGGACAGCACCACCGGGTCGACGGCGAGCACGCCGTCGACAGTGGTGCCGGTCTTGCGCCGGAACATCTCGCGGTACAGCGCGGCGGCGGTCGGGAAGTGCGGGGACAGGTTGACGTCGGCGGGGTAGATGCCGGGCAGGTCCGTCCAGAGGGCCCGGGTCTCGGCGGGCACCTTCAGCGCCGGGGTGAACCGACCGAGCGAGGAGGTGCTGCCCTGCTTGCCCATCTGCACCTTGCCGTTCTCTGCCTCGATCATCGCGTAGGCGCCGAACATGCCGCCGGTGGCACGCAACTCGGCGAGGTTCTGCGAGACGAGCAGGTAGCGGCGTGGGCCGTTGACTCCGAGCAGCGGCGGGAGGAGACGGGCGCCCTGGTCGGCTGCCGTGGTGAGGCTGGCCAGACGGTCGATCTCGTCGCGCAGGTCGCCCAGCGCCTGCCGGATCTGGCTGACCAGACTGTCGGCTGGCACCGCCGCCAGGTTCTGGCGGGTACGTTGCACCGACTCGTGCACCCCGGTCAGCTCCGTCGAGACGGCGGCGAGCCGCGCGAGGTCCAACCGGCCGCCGGTCGGCACCAGGCTGGCCAGGTCCGTGCGGAGCAGGGTCGGGAACGCGTGCCGGGCCAGTTCGTCGATGGCGACGGCGATCTGCGCGACAGCGTCGAGGTCGTCGCCGGCAATCGGCGTCAGCCGTCCGAGCCGCCAACTCGGGTCGGCAGTTGCCGAGCGGGCCGCCTTGGCCTGCTCCTGGAGGGCGGCGAGCGTCCGCAGGGCACGGTCGGTGTCCCCACCGACGATCTGAGCGCTCAACTCCCGGGCCAGGCCGGCGGCGTTGAGCAGGTGGGTGCGCGCCTGCCAGCCCCGGAAGCCGACCCACCCGGCGGTCGCCAGTAGCAGCGAGCCGACCACCAGGGCGCCGAGCAGCGCCCGTCGCAGTCGGGCCCGCCGACGACGTCGGGACCGGCTCCGCCGCCGGATCGGCCGTTCGCTCACCGTCACACCTAACTCCCATTCGCGGAACCGGACAGAAGGTCGATTCCCTGACGTTCTTAGCACGTCCAAGGGAAGTTCATGCCGTTAATGCAGTTATCGTCCTTTAAGCGAGCTTTCTTCGTGGTTCCGTGGCGGGCTCGGCGATCCGTCCAGCCGCCTCGTGCAACAGCCGCTCGATCTGGTCCACGCCGCCGGGCAGCGACATCTCGCGCAGGTACGCGGCCCTCCCCCGGCGACCCATCTCGGTGCGCGCCGGCGGCGGAATGGTGGCCGCCAACCAGAACCGGTCGGCCAGTGCCGCCCAGTCCTCGGGTGCGCAGGACAGCCCGGCTCGAACCCGTTCGACCAGCTCGGCCGTGTCCCCACCGGCGGAGGCGATCACCGGCGCGGCGCAGGACAGCGCGGCCTGGAGTTTGCCGGGCACCGTGCTGCGCAGCTCCGGAAGGTCGCGCGACATCACCAGCTGGTAGTCGGCGGCGGCGTACAGCTCGGGCATGTCGACCGGCGACCGCCGCTCCAGGAAACGGACGTTCTCCGCGCCCAGCTCGGCGGCGAGCCCCCGCACCCGCCGCTCCGCCGCGCCCGAGCCGACAAGGACCAGATCCATCGTCCGGTCCAGTGCCGCGGCCGCACGGACCGCGGTCTCGAGCCCCTGCCGCGCGCCGATGGTCCCGGCGTGCATCACCACGCACCGACCGTCGCGACGGACCAGCTGGCGTGCCGCCGCGCCGGGTGTCGCCGGGTAGAAGATCCGCTCGTCGGTCCAGTTCAGCACCAGCCGGACCCGGGCCGGGTCGGCGCCCGCGGCGACCACCAGGTCCCGCATCGACGGCGCCGCGACCGCGATTCTCGCGGCGGTCCGGTAGATCCGGGTCATCGTGCTGCCCATCCGCGCCGCCCAGCGCCCCTCGCCCCCCTCGTCCGCGCCGTCGCGGGTCCAGACGTCCTGCACGTGCAGCACCGCGGGCACCCGCCCGAGCAACCGGAGCACCGCGGCGGCGGCGAACGTCGTTGCCGGCAGTTGAAACACGTAGAGCGCGTCCACGTCACCCAGGAAACGGCGTGCGACCAGCCCCGCGCTGCCGGCGAAGGAGAGGTAACTGGCCATTCGACCGCCGGCGGACGCGGCACTCCCGGGGTACCGGGGCACCCGTCGGACGCTCAGCCGTTCGCTGTGCGTCTCGTGGTGCCACCGCTGCCGCCAGCCGGGATAGACGTGGCCACCGGGGTAGTCCGGAAAGCCGGTGAGGACCCGTACCTCGTGCCCACGCGCGGCCAGCTCCTCGGCGAGGCTCCCCGGGATGAACGCCGGCTCGGGCGGAAAGTGGTACGACAGGATGCCGATCTTCACCGACACACCCCCGTCCCACCGGGATCGCCAGCGACCGGCGCGGCACCACGACCGGCCGGCGTGCGGCGCGCGTACGATGCCGACAACCCCTCCCCGCGCGGCCACCGGCGTCGACGCACCGCCCCCGCGGTGCGCGCTTCGGTGTCCGTACCGACGAGAGGGGCACCGATGGCTGATCGCGTGTTGTTCGTCTGCCACGCCAACCTGTGCCGGTCACCGATGGCCGAGTACCTGGCCCGCCGGCTGCTGGCCGACCGACCCGTCGAGGTGGCCAGCGCCGGCACCGACGCGATCGACGGGCTGGCCATGCACCCGTACGCCCTGGAGGTCGCGACGGAGAACGGCACGGACCCGGCAGCATTTCGCACCCGCGGGTTGCGCCCCGAGTACCTGGTCGACGCGACGCTCGTGCTGACCGCGACCCGACGCCAACGCTCGGTCTGCACCTCGTTGGCGCCGGGAGCGCTGCACCGGACGTTCACGCTGCGCCAGTTCGGTCGGCTGGCCGCGGCGGCCGACCCGCCCACCGACTCGGCCGACGACCCGCTGCGGGCGGCGATCGGCGCCGCCGCGCAGGCCCGGGGACGACTGCAACCCGCCGCCCCGGACGAGGACGACCTTCGGGACCCGATCGGCGGCACCGTGGCCGACTTCCGACGCTGCGCCGAGGAGATCGAACGGTCGCTGCGGCCCCTCGCCGTGCTCATCGGGGCAGCCGGGTGAGTTCCTGGGTGTGGTCGGGGACTCCGTTGACCCCGTCGGCGGTTGCGCTGTGCCGGCCGGACGCGGTCCGTTCGGCCGGCACCGACGCCTCGGCCGTCGAGGCCACCACCCGGTAGGCCTCGTACTGGTACGCCTCCGCCTTGGCCACCTTGGCCATGTTCAGCACACAACCGAGCAGCCGGACCGAGACCGAGTGCAGTGACCGGGCCGCCGCGGCGACCTGGGTCCGCGAGGTGCGGCCCTGCTGGGTCACCAGCAGCGCGCCGTCGGCCTGCACGGCCACCACCACGCCGTCGGTCACCGCGAGCAGCGGGGCGGTGTCGATGATCACGATGTCGGCCGACTCGCGCAGCGCCAGCAGCAGGTCCGACATGGCCTTGGAGCCGAGCAGCTCGCTCGGGTTCGGCGGGGCCGACCCGCTGGGCAGCACCAGCAGCGACTTGTCGCCCCAGCGCTGCACGACGTCGCCCACCTTCACGTCGCCGACCAGCACGTCGGTGAGGCCGACGCCGGCGTCCAGGCCCAGGTAGTCGTCGACCTTCGGGCGGCGCAGATCGGCGTCGACGAGCAGCACCCGCCAGCCCGCCTCGGCCAACGCGATGGCCAGGTTGCAGGAGAGGGTGGTCTTGCCCTCGCCCTGCAGGGCGCTGGTCACCGCGATGACCCGGGCCGGCTCGTGGACGTCCACGAAGCGCAGGTTGGTCCGCAGCTTGCGGACCGCCTCGGCGCGCGCCGAGGTCGCGGCGTCGCCCACGATGAGCGGCGCGCTGCGGGCGTTGGCCTCGAACGGGATCTCACCGAGCAGCGGGCTGCCCGTGGCGCGTTGCAGGCCGGCGGCGTCGCGCAGTCGGACGTCGGCGACGCCGCGCAGGATCGCCAGACCGATGCCGAGGAGCAGGCCGACCAGGCCACCGAGGGTGAGGTTGCGGACCGGCTGCGGCGAGACGGGGTTGGCGCTGACCCGCGGGCCACTGACGACCTCGATCTTGATGGGGGCCTTGCCCTCCGGTGTCGTCTCCACCTTCTGTACGAGTTCGACGAACTTGTTGGCGAGGCTCTCCGTCACGCGCAACGCGCGGGTCTGGTCGGTGTCGGTGACCGATGCCCGCAGCAGAACGGTGCCGGTCTCGGTGGAGGTGCTCACCCGGCGCTGCACCTCGTCCGCGGTGAGGCCGACCGGAGTCTCGGCCACCACGCTCTGCGCCAGCCGGTCGCTGCTGAGCAGGTCGGCGTACGACTTGACACGCTGCTGGAGGAAGAGCCCGCCCTGGTAGGCGTCGGTGACGCCGGTGTTGGGGGTCGTGACGAAGAAGGTCACCGAGGCGACGTACCGAGGTTGGGCACGTACGGTCAGGAACGCCGAGACGCCGAGAGCCACCATGACCGTGACCAGCGCGACCCACCAGTGCCGACGCACGTGGCGCAATTGGCGGAGCAGGTCCATCAGGAGCGCCCCCGTGCCGGTCCGGTTACGGCAAAGAACTTCACGAAAACCCCCAAGGTCGTCTCTAAACTCGTGAAACCATTAAAGCGGTTCATACGGCTTATGTCCGGAGTTATGTATTTTCCGCGGCGAGATGTGCGCCCGCATGACCAACCCGACAAACGCCCATTCGGCTGCGGCGACAACGGGGAAAAGTCCGAAGCCGATCGGAGGGCGTCCGATCGGCCCAGCGGTCGCCGCCGACCGCGTCGCCGGATAGGGTCGACAGCGGTGTGCCGGGAAGTCTGGTCGGCGAGTGGAAACCTGCCGTCCCGACTCCTGTAGGTGAGCCCGAAGTTGACCTCCCCCACCCCGCCTCCCGGCCCGCGTCCGCCAAAGATCCGGCTGTTCTCCCGATCGTCCTGGCCGCAGGCCCGGCACCTGGCCGACGTGCTGCGCACCGAGACCGTCGGCGGCGTGCTTCTGCTGTCAGGCGCTCTGATCGCGCTGATCTGGGCCAACTCCCCGTGGTCCGACTCGTACACCCGGCTCGGCGACGTCGTGCCCTGGCCCGGCGCGCCCTGGCACCTCGACCTGAATCTGGCCACCTGGGCGGCCGACGGCCTGCTGGCCATCTTCTTCTTCGTTGTGGGCCTGGAGCTCAAACGGGAGTTCGTCGCCGGTGACCTCCGCGACCCGCGCCGAGCCGCGCTGCCGGTGGCGGCGGCGCTCGGCGGGATGCTGCTGCCGGCGCTGATCTACGTGGCGGTGGTGCTGACCGGGGGCGGGGAGGGCCTGCGCGGGTGGGCCATTCCGACCGCCACCGACATCGCTTTCGCGCTCGCCGTCCTCGCGGTGGTCAGCTCACATCTGCCCCAGGGGCTACGCGCATTCCTGCTCACCCTGGCGGTGGTCGACGACCTGTTCGCGATCACCATCATCGCGATCTTCTACACCGCCGATTTTCAGCCCGTACCGCTGCTCGCCGCGTTCGCGCCGATCGGGCTCTTCGCGGTGCTGGTGCAGCGGGGGCGCACCTGGTGGTGGGCGCTGATCCCCCTCGCTGTGGCCGCCTGGACACTGATGCACGCCTCGGGCGTGCACGCCACGGTCGCCGGTGTCCTGCTCGGCTTCACGGTGCCGGTGCTCGCCCGCAGACCGCCGGCCGGCGACCAGCCGGCCGCCGCCAGCGCGGAGGCGGGCGAGGGTGGGCTCGCCGCCCGCCTGGAGCACCGCTGGCGGCCCGTGTCCGCCGGCTTCGCGGTGCCGATCTTCGCCTTCTTCGCCGCCGGGGTCACACTGCGCGGCACCGACCTGGGCACCCTGCTGAGCGATCCGATGGTGATCGCCATCGTCGCCGCCCTGGTGTTCGGCAAGAGCATCGGCATCTTCGGCTCGACCTACCTGCTGGCCCGGTTCACCCGCGCCGAACTGGACGAGGACATCACCTGGGCCGACCTGCTCGGGATCGCCCTGCTGGCCGGCGTCGGCTTCACCGTCTCACTGCTCATCGGCGACCTGGCGTTCGGGGCGGGCAGCACGGCCGACGACCGGGTCAAGGCGGCCGTGCTGCTCGGCTCGGTGATCTCCGCCGGGCTGGCCGCCACCGTGCTCAGCCGCCGCAACGCGGCGTACCGGAGGGTGGCGCAGCGGGAGCGGTTGGACGCCGACGGGGACGGCGTACCCGACGTCTACCAGCACCCCGACGCCCGCTGACCACGCCAGCGCCGCCCGCCGAACCATGGCACCGAGCGGTGGCGCGGCGCGGGTTAGCCGCCGTGCCGCGCCGCCGCACCAAGCGCGCGCGCTCGCGCTCAGTGGCGACGGTCGGCGGGCGGCAGGTCCTCGGTCTCCTCGACCAGCGCCTCGGCGGTCGGCCCGGTGAGGTCGTCGCCCGGCACCGCCACCGCCTCGACGCGATCCTGCTCGTCGGGCTTGCCGCCGCGCGGCGGCTCCGGGGCGGTGGCACCGCCGGCGTAGCCGTACTCGTTCGGTTCGTCGTGCCGGCTCATCTGGTCATCCTCCCGCTCTTCCCGTTTCACCTGTCGAGGCCAACGGTAGGTGGTGATCGTCCTCGGCGCAGCGTGCCGCTGATTGTCGGCCGGACCACGGGGGTGAGCTGCCGAGCGCTGCCCCGAGCAGCTGACGCAGGGCGATGATCGCCACCGCGCCGGCCAGGCCGTTCCAACCCGGTTCGCCGGCGAGCCGGAGCAGGCCGGCCCCGACGAGCAGGTCCAGCAGTACCCGGACGCCGCTGCGCAGCGCC
This sequence comes from Micromonospora sp. NPDC005553, assembly GCF_042871765.1. Lineage (NCBI taxonomy): Bacteria > Bacillati > Actinomycetota > Actinomycetes > Micromonosporales > Micromonosporaceae > Micromonospora > Micromonospora sp. NPDC005553. The sequence continues at coordinate 18,117 of NZ_JBIAJD010000010.1, forward strand.
CCGGTGGTGAGCGTGGTGAGCACCCCGGCGACCAGCGCCAGGGCGGTGACCGCCGTGGCCAGGGTGCCCATCACGCTCGACGCTCCCCCTCGGCCACCTGACGCTGCTCCTGGCGGATCTCGCGGCCCAGGAAGTAGTTCAACGCCGTTCTGATCGTCGCGATGGCGGCCAGTTGGCCGATCTGCGTGAACGACGGGGACACCGCCGTACGCAGCACGTCGGCCGCCAACTGGAATTCCAGGCCGAGGGTCAGAAAGCGGCCCAGCGACAGCCGGATCGGCGTGAAGCGGGCGGCGCTGCGGTGTCGCAGCCCTTCGACCACGAACCGCACCGCCGCCCACATCGCGCCAACGAAGATCACCAGCGCGCCGGCCACCTCGACCACGGCAACCAGCACCTGGTCGCCCTGGCGCAACAACTCGGCCGGCTCCACCCCGGGCCGTTACCCGCCCTCCGGGCAGCTAGTCGGCGCTCAGGTCAGCTCGTTCACCGCCTCCAGGATCAGCCAGAGACCGGAGATGGCGAAGAGGATCGCGGCACCGTACTTGATGGTCTTCTCCGGCAACCGCCGGCCGAGCATCCGGCCGACCAGGATTGCCAGCGCGTCCGCGGCAACCATGCCGATGGTGGAGCCGAGCCAGACGCCGAACCAGCCGTACTTGGTGGCGAGCGTGATCGTGGCGAGCATCGTCTTGTCGCCCAGCTCGGCGAGGAAGAACGCCACCGACACCGCCACCAGCGCGGTCTTGTTGGTCTTCTCGGCCTTGCGCTTCTCCTCCTCGGTGAGCTTGTCCCCACGTAACGTCCACGCACCGAACCCGAGGAACGCCACGCCGGCGACCAGGGAGATCCACTCGGTCGGCAGCACCGCCCCGAGACCCGCACCGATGGCGACCGACGCCAGGTGCACCACAGCGGTGGCGACCGTGATGCCGATCAGCACCGGAATCGGTTTGAACCGCGTGGCGAAGGTCAGCGCCATCAGCTGGGACTTGTCCCCCAGCTCGGCGACGAAGATGACGCCGAAGCTGACGACCAGCGCGGCGAAAAATCCCTCCATGACGTCCTTCCCGTTCACGCCGGGAGGAGGTACAGGGGCGCCCTCGACCCGGCTGCAACAGCCTGAGTCGAAGGTCTCGCCCGCCCCGAGAGAACCGGGGCCGCGTGGCCGGATGCGGAACGCACCAGTATGTCGACCACGACATTGGGGGCTACTCCCCTTCGCGCGTTCAGCCTATCGGATCACCTCCCGGACCGGACGAGCCGGGTGAACAGGCTCACCGCGCCCGCGCCAGCGTGACACCGAAGAGCGCGTCCGGATCGGTCCAGAACTCCGCCGTGGCGAAGCCGGCCGCGGCCAGCTCCGCCGCGATCCCCTCCCGGTGGAACTTCGCCGAGACCTCGGTACGCAGCTCCTCCCCCGCCGCGAAATCGACTGTCAGCCCCAGCACCCGCACGCTCATCGGCCGGGTCGCCCGCAACCGCATCTCGATCCACTCGTGGTCGGGATCCCACGCGGCGACGTGCGCGAACGCGGCCGGGTCGAAATCGGCGCCCAACTCCCGATTGATCACGTGCAGCACGTTGCGGTTGAACTCGGCGGTGACCCCGGCAGCGTCGTCGTACGCCGGCACGATCACCGACGGGTCCTTCACCAGGTCCGTGCCGAGCAACAACCAGTCGCCGACCTCCAGCGCGGCGCGCATCGCCGTCAGGAACTCGGCCCGCTCGGCAGGCAACAGGTTGCCGATGGTGCCGCCGAGGAACACCACCAACCGCCGACCGCCGGTGGGCAGCCGGTCCAGTTGCCGGGTGAAGTCCCCCACGATGCCCCGCACCCGCAGGCGGGGGTAGTCGGCCGCGATCTGGGCGGTGGACCCGCGCAGCGCACTGACCGACACGTCGAGGGGGACGAACGTGCCCAGCCCACCGCGGCGGGTGAAGGCGTCCAGCAGCAGCCGGGTCTTCTCCGACGAGCCGGAGCCCAACTCGATGAGCGTCTTGGCCCCGGTCAGCGTCGCGATGTCGGGAGCGTGCGCGGCCAGCACGGCCCGCTCGGCCCGGGTCGGGTAGTACTCGGGCAGTCGGGTGATCTCCTCGAAGAGTTCGCTGCCCCGGGCGTCGTAGAACCACTTCGGCGGCAGCCACTTCGGCTCGGCGCTCAGCCCGGCCCGGACGTCGTCGCGCAGGCCACGCTCAAGGTCGCCCTCTTCGAGGTAGATCTCCAGGGGTTCCGCTGTCATCGGTTCGCTCCTTTCGTTCGATCAGCCGTTTCGTGCCTGCCCGACCCCGCTCACCGGGTCGGCAGTGGACGTACCCGCACCTCACCCGGGGTGGCGACGACGAGGTGCCCCTCCGGCACCGACCGCCACCCGGGATCGTCGTCATGCGGCTCGGACGCGAGCAGCACCGAACCCGGCGACTCGCGCACCGACAACGCGTGCCCCGCCACGCTGGCCACCATCCGATGCCCGTCGGTGAGCAGCAGGTTGAGCCGCGACCCGGGGGCGGCGGCGGCGACCTCGGTCACCGTCCGCCCGAGCGCCTCTACCGGGTCGGCGCCGGCGCGCAACCGATGCCGCACCAGCGCCCAGAGCAGCGCCGAGTCGGTCGAGGCGTCCAGAGTGAGCAGGTCACGCACCGGCAGAGCGGCGGCGAGCGGCACCACGGCGTCCGGCCAGCCGCGGACCACACCGTTGTGGCTGAACAGCCACCGCCCCTCGGCGAAGGGCGCCGCCGCACCGTCGAGCACCGCCATCCCGACCGTGGCCGAGCGCACCGCCGCCACCACCGCCGCGCTGCGGGTCACCGCCGCCAGTTGGGCGATGGTCGGGTCGCTCCAGATCGGCTGCGCCCGCCGGTACCGCACCGGCTCACCCTCACCCGGGTACCAGCCGACACCGAACCCGTCGGCATTGATCGTGCCGCCGCCACGCATGTCGCGAGGCGCCCAGGACTGCCGCACCAGCGAGTGCGGAGGGTCGAACAACAACTCGGCCAGGGTGACCGGCGGCCCCAGGTAGGCCAGGTGGCGACACATCAGCGCCCCCGGCCCGCCGCCGGGCCGCCGGTCGTGCGGCGACTCACCGGTACGACTCGTCCGGTCGCGCGTCCCGGGCGCAGCGAAAACCGCTGAAGATCTGCCGGCGGATCGGATAGTCCCAGTTACGGAAGGTGCCCCGGCAGGCAGAGCGGTCGGTGCCGAACGAACCACCACGCAGCACCCGGTGATCGCTGCCGAAGAAGACCTCCGAGTATTCCCGGTAGGGGAACGCGGCGAACCCCGGATGCCCGTCGAACGCGGTCGAGGTCCACTCCCAGACATCGCCGATGAGCTGGTGCACACCCAACGGCGAGGCGCCGCCCGGGTACGCGCCCACCGGCGCCGGCCACAGATGGCGTTGGTCGAGGTTGGCGTGCGCCTCGGTCGGGTCGTCGTCCCCCCAGGGGTAACGCCGCGAGCGCCCGGTCGTCGGATCCCAGCGGGCCGCCTTCTCCCACTCCGCCTCGGTCGGCAGCCGCTTGCCCGCCCACGCGGCGTACGCCTGCGCCTCGTACCAGCACACATGAACCACCGGCTCGTCGGCACGGACGCGCGCCCACTGACCGAAGCGCCGATACGACCAGTCGTCGCCGTCGGAACGCCAGTGCATCGGGGCGCTCAGCTGCTCCCGAACCCGATGCTCCCAGCCGGCATCGCTCCACCAGCGCTGTTCGGTGTAGCCGCCGTCGGCGATGAAGGCCGCGTACTCGCCGTTGGTCACCGGAGCGGCGTCGATGACGTAGGCCGGGAGGTCGACCCGGTGCGCCGGACGTTCGTTGTCCAACGCCCACGGATCGGTGTCGGTGCCCATGGTGAACTCGCCGGCCGGCACCAGCACCTCCGCGCCGACCCGGACCGACGGCTCGGGCGGCGCCGGGGCGTGCAGCACCGCCGGCCCCGATCGCAGCTGGTGGGTGGCGAGCATGGTCTCGTCGTGCTGCTGCTCGTGCTGCACGATCATGCCGAAGGCGAACCCGTCGGCGACCAGCGGCCGCTCGGTGAAGGTCACCGCGTCGAGCAGGTCGTGCACCTTGTCCCGAACGGTGGCCAGGTAGGCGCGCGCCTCCGCGGGCGGCAACAGGGGCAGCGCGGGGCGGTCCCGGCGCGGCTGCTTGAACGCGTCGTACAACTCGTCGATGTCGCAGCGGACCGGCTCCCGGCCCCCGACGTCCCGGACCAGCCAGAGCTCCTCCTGGTTACCGACATGGGCGAGGTCCCAGACCAATGGCGACATCAGCGGTGAGTGCTGGCGCGTCAGGTCGGCGTCGTCGACCGCCTCGGTCAGCAACGCGGTGCGGGCGCGGGCCCGCGCCAACTCCACAGCGATGTGGTCGCGCAACCGCTCGCCATCGACCCGGCTCGCCTGCGGGGCTCGCACCACCGGCTCACTCCTCGCGCTCACTGGTGTCTCCTCTCCGCGGCGGCCAGCCGCTGGCGTAGCCCTCGCCGGATCTCGTCGTGCGTGCTGGCCGGCAGTTCCAGTCGTGGCATGGTGCTCACGGCCAGGTCGAGCAGGGCCGCCGCGGCAGCGGCCAGCGCCGGGTCGGCCAGGCCGTGTCGGGCGGCGGCCGACCAGCGGTGCGCCACCGGCATGGCGATCGTGTACGCCTCGCGCACGGTGCCCGGGTCAGCGAACAGGGCGGTCAGCACCGCCAGTGGCAGCCGCCAGCCCCGATCGGGTTGGGCGTCGAGGTAGCGCAGCTCCAGGTAGCCGCGCGGCCGTACTGGCGGAAAAAGAGTGCTGACGTGGTAGTCGAGGTCATCGGTGGTGGGCGGTCGTGGCAGCGCGCCGTCGAGCCAGTCGGCGAAGGTCACCCCGGGCGGCGCGGCCCAGTCGGCGCCGTGTCGGCGCAGACAGAGCAGCGGCGCGGCGAGCACGTAGCTGATCCAGGAGTCGATCGGATCGTCCTCGGCTCGGGAGGGTGCCCAGACCGGGCGGGTGCGAGCCGGGTCGATGGCCAGCCAGGCGGCCATCCGGGCGGAGGCCCAACCGGTGCGCCGCCCGGCGTGTCGGGTGGCGGAGGCGAACGCCGCGAGCAGTGGGGGCCCGACCGCGTGGGCCGCGGCCCACCGGTCAGCGACATGGTCCGGCTCACCGGCGTCGAGGCAGATCTGCAGGCCGGCGGTGCTGTACATCATCGTGCGGCCGGCCGGGCCGTGGCGGTCGAAGGCTCCGCGCATCGCGCGGTAACGGGGAGTTTCCACCACCGGGCGGGGCCGTCGGTGGGGGTCGATGCCGCTGCTGCCGAGGATCAGCCCGGCGGCGGCCAGCAGGTCGGTGACCTGGGCGATGTCGGCCTCGGTGGCGCGAATCAACGTGGCGACCGAGGGGCGGGGCGGGGTGGAGATCTCCAACTGGCCACCCGGCTCCAGGGTGACCATGCCGCCGTGCCGCAGCGGCTCGGCGGGGCTGGTGGCATCCAGCGTGGCGGGGCTGTGCCGCCCCAGCGCCGCCCGCAGCCGCGTCGCGTCGACGGGGCGGGCGGGATCGGCGACGTCGTGCACTGTCCATTCCAGTTCGACGCCGGTGTGGGTGGGTGGGCCGGTCTTGAAGCAGATCCGGGCGAGGTGTCGGACTGCGGCTGCGGACTCGCGCAGGATGGCGCTGCGGTCCAGGTCGGATGACGTCACCAAGGGTCGGGCCCCCTCTCCGTGTGCCAGGTCCGGCACACTCTGCCACCGTAAACCCACCCACCGACACCGTCGGAGGCGTGCACGGTGCCACCAACCTCTGTCTAACAGACGAATTTCCGAAGCAGGGCGGAACCAAACCGCTCCCGCCCCCGACTGGTCAGCCCTCGGCGCGGTGGCCCGATCCCGGCGGTGACGGCGGGGCTTTCCCCGAAGGGGACGGCTTGCGCTTCGCCGACTCGGAGGGTGTGACCTTCGCCGACTCGGACGGCTTCGTCTCGGGTACCAGCCGCTGGCAGTACGCCTCGACCTCGGCAGGGCCGCCGGCGGCGGTCACCAGCTTCTGGAAACCCGGCGTGCGCAGTGCCTTCTCCCGCTGCTCGGGCTTCTTCGCCCGCCACGCCCGGCACAGGCCGTGCACCTGGCCGACGGTGGTGGGACCGGGCGGCGGCGTGGCGGTGACCGACGGCGGCGCACCCGGCGGCGAGGCGACGCCGGGGCCCGCCGACCGATCGGGCTCGGCCGACCGGGACGCGCCCTGGTGCGGTGAGGGTGACGGGCGCGACGGTGCCGGTGCGATTGGGTCCGGCCCCAGCTCCCGGGTGACCGCGGCGAAGGCGGCTCCCGCGGTGGCGGTGGCTGCCACCGCGCCGATCCAGGCCACCGCACCGGTGGTCATTCGGCGACGGTGTGGCCGCTGCCGCACGGCCGGCGCCGGGTTGGCACGGGCGGCATGGAACGCGGCCACCGCGGCGTCCTCCCCGGCCAGTTCGCCAGGGCGGACGGGGCCGGCCGCCGCGGCGAGCAGCGCGGCCACCGGCTCGGCCGAGGGCACGTCGCGGGCGCTCAGGTGCGCCTCAGGTGAGTTCGCGTCCACTGCGGCGCAGGGGCCCTGATCCAGCGTGGCGTCCGGCCGGGCAGAGGCCGCGTCGAGCAGCCGCTCGGTGTCGGCGTGGTCGGCCCGCCGGAACGGGTTCATCGGGAGTCCCCTCACGTCAGCCGTCCACCGGTTCGACGTGCGATGCCCGCACGGCGGGGTTGCTCCCCAGCCGCGGCGGTGGCACCCCCTCGACCCCGAGCGACGACTCGGTCGGGCTCTGCCGCTCCAGCAGGACCGCGAGGCGGCGTAGGCCACGGTGGGCGGCGGTCCGCACGGCGCCGGCCCGGCGGCCCAGCACACGGCCGGCGGATCCCGCGTCCAGCCCGATCACGGCCCGCAGCAGGACTGCTTCGGCCTCCCGGGGCGGGAGGGTGGCGATCAGCGCGAGGGCGGTCTCGGTGCCGAGCGTCTCGCTGGCTCGCTCGGCGGTGTCCGCGTCGCTGGCGAGCTCGGCGAGCGCCTGCACCGGGACCGGGAGCGAGGGGCGGCGGCGCATCCGGCGCAGGTGGTCCATCGCGCGGTTACGGGCGATGGTGACCGCCCAGGCCCGGAACTCGCCCCCGGTGAAGCCGGGCAGGTCCCGGGAGATCTGGAGCCAGGTCTCGCTGGCGACGTCCTCGGCGTCGGCCCCGACGAGCGCGGTCAGGTACCGGAGCAGCCCGGGCTGGAGGCTGCGGTAGAGGAGGCGGAACGCCTCTTCGTCCCCGGCCTGCGCGGCGGTCACCACCTCCGACAGGTCGGCGGTCATGCGCGGTCCACGCATCGTTCGAGGCGTGTCGGCCCGACCAGCCGGGCTGGCGCGCACCACGCGGCACGAGTCGTCCGCCCGATCAGCATCGGTACCGCACCGCCCTCCACCGCTCTGATTGTCCCCGCGACCACGATTGTCGGGGCGGCGTGTCCGGGGGCCGACGCCAGGGTGGTCGGTCGGCGCGCTGCGCGCCGAGGTAGCCGGGAGGGCCCGAGCCGGGCTAACGCTAAGAGCGGGCTCACGAGGCGACAAGTCGGCGTCGTGTCACGGAAGAGTGACAATTTTCAACCCGCCTCGACGGCGCGTCGTCGTAACGGGCAGTACGCGACGGACGCCAACCACGCCTGGAGTCGGTTTCTTGCCACCATTGACGACCCGAGCGACGGAAATAGTCGCTTTTCGTGACAGCGCACATCCACACCGTCACGAAGGGCTGGCGTCCACACAGGTCAGGCCGGATCAGCCGGTCTGAACCAGCCGCCCGGCGGCCCTGCCACGGTGCGCCGCCCCGCGCCACTCTAGGTACGGTAATGCGGTGTTGTCATCGGAGGTCGTACTCAGCGGTCGCTACCGCTTGGACGAACGTGTCGCCACGGGCGGCATGGGCGACGTTTGGCGTGCCTCCGACCTGATCCTCGGCCGGCAGGTGGCGGTCAAGGTTCTCCTGCCGGCGCTGGTCTCCGATCCCGATTTCATCGCCCGGTTCCGGGCCGAGGCCCGGATCATGGCGGCGCTGCGGCACCCCGGCATCGTGCAGGTCTTCGACTGCGGTGCGGACGACCTCCCCGACGGCGGGCGGGCGGACTACCTCGTCATGGAGTTCGTCGCCGGCGAGCCGTTGTCCAAGCGGATCGAGGCGGCCGGGCGGCTCGACGTGGCCGAGACGATGTCGATCGTGGCCCAGGCGGCCGCAGCGCTCAACGCGGCGCACCGCGGCGGCATCGTGCACCGCGACGTCAAGCCCAGCAACCTGCTGGTGCAGGAGGACGGCACTGTCGTCCTGGTGGACTTCGGCGTGGCCCGCTCCACCGACATCACCAGCATCACCAGCACCAACGCGGTGCCGGGCACCGCCCTCTACATGGCTCCCGAGCAGGCCGCCGGAAGGCCGGTCAGCGGCGCCACCGACATCTACGCCCTGGGCGCGGTCACCTACTGCTGCCTGACCGGCAGTCCGCCGTTCACCGGCGACAATCCGCTCCAGGTCGCCGTGCGGCACTTGGACGACGAGCCGCCGGAGCTGCCGCACGACATTCCGGAGGCGGTCCGCGCCCTGGTGTCGCGGGCCCTGGCGAAGGATCCGCTGGAGCGGTTCACGAGCGGAGCGGCGATGGCCGAGGCCGCTCGGACGGCGGTCACCGGCGGCGAGCCGCCGACGGCGATGGCCGGGCCGGTCGCGCTGCGCGACGCTGGGCCGGGCACCCGGACGGACGTGCCGGCCGGGGCGGCGGTGGCGGACGGGCGCCAGCGACGGCGGGGTCCGCTCGTCGGCGCGGCGGCGGCCATGCTGGTCGCGCTGGTCGGGCTCGGCGCGGCGCTGGCCGCGACGCGTGACGTCGGCGATAACCCGGCGGTCAATCTGCCGGCCACCTCGCCGACGGTGGCGCCGAGCGGCCCCGTCGACCTGCCCGCGGCGAACGAGCAGATCACCAGCGTCGAGCCGGACCGGCCGGACCGGCCGCACGTCCCCGGCAACTCCCCGTCGGCGTCGGTCTCCGCCACGCCGACCCCGCAGCCGAGCCAGACCGTCAACTCGCCGACGCCGTCGGTGGGAGTCACCTCGGCACCGCCCCCCACCAGCGCGGCGCCCACGACGGCCGCGCCGCCGACGACCAGCGCGCCCGCTGATCCACCCGCCACCTCCAGCCCGCCGCTCGAACCGGAGGTGCCGGCGGGCGGTTGATCCGACCGCCGCGCCGACCCCGCCAGTCCCATCAGCACCGATATCCCCAAAACGGACTTACGGCGCCGAAGACGCCTCTAGGCTCTCAGCAGGCTATTTACACCATCTGCCGCGGGAGCCTGGGTGAGCGCTGAAAAGCTGGTCGTGATCGGTCAGGGGTACGTCGGACTGCCGCTGGCCATGCGGGCCGTCGAGGCGGGCCTCGACGTTGTCGGTCTCGACGTCGACGCCGACCGGGTGAAGCGTCTCGCCTCCGGCGAGTCGTTCGTCGAGGACATTCCGGCCGACCGGCTGGGCCGCGCGTTGGGCAGCGGCCGCTACCACCCCAGCACCGAGTACACCGACGCCGACGGGTTCGACATCTGCGTCATCACGGTGCCGACCCCGCTCCGCGACGGGACCCCGGACCTGAGCTTCGTCGAGCAGGCCGGCATCGGTATCGGCCGGTACGTACGCCCGGGCTGCACGGTGATCCTGGAGTCGACCACCTACCCGGGCACGACCGAGGAGTTGCTGCGCCCGCTGTTGGAGTCGGCGAGCGGCCTGACCAGCCCCGGTGACTTCCACCTCGGCTACAGCCCTGAGCGGATCGACCCGGGCAACCCGACCTGGCGCCTGGAGAACACCCCGAAGGTGGTCTCCGGTGTGGACCCGGCTGCGCTGGCCCGGGTGGACGCGTTCTACCAGCGCCTCGTGGAACGCACCGTAGCGGTGGACTCCACCCGCGTCGCCGAGCTGACCAAGTTGATCGAGAACACCTTCCGCCAGGTCAACATCGCGCTGATCAACGAGCTGACCATGCTCTCGCACCACCTCGACATCGACGTCTGGCAGGCGATCGACGCCGCCTCGACCAAGCCGTTCGGCTTCATGCCGTTCCGACCCGGCCCCGGCGTCGGCGGGCACTGCCTGCCGATCGACCCGTGCTACCTGTCCTGGCAGGTCAAGCGCCGTCTCGGGCGGCAGTTCCGGTTCATCGAGCTGGCCAACGACGTCAACCACGAGATGCCCGAACACGTCGCGCAGCGGATCATGGGAGGGCTGAACCGGGATGGCCGGGCCGTCAGCGGCGCCCGGCTGCTGCTGCTCGGTCTGGCGTACAAGAAGAACACCGGCGACATGCGCGACTCCCCCGCTGCGGACGTGGCCCGTCGCCTGCAGTCCCTCGGCGCCGAGGTGCACGCCGTCGAGCCGTACGCCGAGGCGCACCAGATCCCGGCCGGGATCACGGTGGTGGAGCTCAGCGAGCGTGAGGTGCGCGCGGCCGACGCGGTGGTGGTGGTCACCGACCATGACACCTTCGACTACGACCTCGTGGTCAGGCACGCCCGCTACGTCTTCGACACCCGCAACCGGTGCGTCGGCCCGATGGTCGAGCGCCTGTAGACCCGGCACCGCTGGCCGGTCCCGCCGCCGGGGAAGATGGCGGGACCGGCCGGCGGATGTCCGTCCGGTCGCCGGGGTTTGACCCGGCCGGTCCGGACCCCGGCGACCGGGTCACTGGTCGGCGAGCGCCTCGACGACCGGGCGGGACAGCGCCCGGCGGGCCGGCAGCACCGAGGCGAGCAGGGCGGCGAGCACCGCGACACCGAGGATCAGCCCGAGCTGGCCGAGCGGCAGCACCACGTGGAAGTCACCGCCGAGGCGGTCCAGCAGGGCCATCGCGGACGCGCTGACTCCGGTGCCGAGTCCGACCCCGAGCACAGCGCCGACCAGCGCCATCAGCACCGCCTCGACGGCGAGCACCGCCCGCATCCGCCCTCGGGTGAGCCCGACCGCCCGCAGCACGGCGTTCTCCCTGGTCCGTTCGACCACCGACAGGCTCAGGGTGTTCGCCACGCCGACGAGGGCGATCACGACGGCCAGACCGAGCAGCGCGGTGACGAAGGCGAGCAGCATGTCCACAGTGCCGGTGAGCATCTTCTTGTAGGCGCCCTGGTCCATCAGGTTCACCGTGGGGTAGCGGCCCAGCACCGCGGTGATCGCGTCGCGGGCCCGCTCGGCGCTCACCCCGGCGGCGGGGTCGATCTCGGCCAGGTAGCCGCGTCGGGCGGGGAAGAGCGCGGCGAAGTCCTGGTCGGACAGGTCGATGACGTGACCCGCTGGCACCTCACCGTCCGGGGTGTCGTCGGTGACCACGGCGGCCACCCGGAACGCTTTCCCCCTGACGGTCACCGGGGAGCCCATCTCCCAGCCGCGGGCCCGCGCCAACTCGCGGTGCACCAGCACCTGCCCCGGCCCGACCCGCTCGGCGTCGCCGGCCAGCACCCCGCTCAGCGTCCGGCCCACCAGCGCCGGGTGGGCCGCGCGGATCTCGACGTCGTCCACGACAGTGCTGCGCTGCTCGTGCACCACACCCAGTTCGGGACGGGAGGCCAGCTCACCGACGAGCGCGGCCGGAAGGTCCTGACCGATTCCGCTGACCACGAAGTCCGTTCCGATCTGGGCGTCCACGCTGCGTTCGATGCCGTCCTTGGTGCTGCGCGCACCGACCATGAACGACGAGACCAGTCCAATGCCGATCACCAGCGCGGTGGCGGTCGCGGCGACCCGCCGTGGATTGCGCACCGTGTTGCTGACCGCCAGTTCGCCGACGGCGCCGAGCACTCGTCGGACCGGCCAACCGAACACCCGGGCCAGCGCGGGGACGAGCACCGGCCCGAACAGCACGATCCCGAAGAAGGTGAGCACCCCACCGACGGCCACCAGGAGCAGCTGGCCGGCGCTGGCGGCGCCGGCCAGCGCGGCCACACCGACGGCGAGGACCACCGCGCCGATGCTCAGCCGCACCCGGCCGGCACCCCGGCTGGGCTGTACCGCGGCGTCGGTGAGCGCGGCCACCGGGGCGATCCGCGTCCCTCGCCAGGCCGGCAGGAGGGCGGCGCACACGGTGAGCCCGGTGCCCAGCAGCAGGCCGGTGAGCACTGTCGAACCGGTCACGGTCAGCCCACCGGTGACCGGCACGTCCAGGTGCGACAGCACCAGCCGCAGCCCGGCGGCGAGGGCCACCCCGAGCAGCACCCCGAGCGCGGATGCCACCAACCCCAGCACCGCCGACTCCAGCAGTGTGGCCCGGAAGACCTGTCCCCGGGTGGCGCCGATCAGGCGCAGCAGCGCGGTCCGTCGGGTGCGCTGGGCCAGCACGATCGCGAAGGTGTTGGCGATCACGAAGCCGGCCACCACTATCGCGACCCCTACGAAGATCAACAGCAGCATGCGGAACTGGTCCACGTTGCGCACCGCGTCCTCCACTGCCTCGTCGAGGATCTGCTGGCGGCTCTTCACAGTGGCTTCGGCGCCGGACACGGCGCGTACCTTCTCGGTGAGCGCGGTGACGTCGGCGCCCGGTCGGGCCGCCACCATGATCCGGCCGTAGCCCCGCTCGCCGGTGAGGGTCAACGCGTCCGGCCCGACCAGGCCGACGAACGGACCGCCGATGTCGCGGGCGGTGCCGGCCACGTCGACGGTGCCCACCAGGGTGTACGCGCGGGCCGCCCCACCGGTGGCGCCGATCCGGACCGCCGCGCCGAGCCCGAAGCCCTGCTCGGTCGCCGTCGGCGCGTCGAGCACCACCTCCCCGGCCCGGTCGGGCAACCGGCCGGCCACCACGTCGTACGAGCGCAGAGCGTCCTCGGTGGGGATGGCGACGAGCATGGTGAAGCCGAGCACCGGCCGACCGTCGGCGCCGACGATCCCGGCGGTGTTGGTCAGCTCACCGGCGGCGGCGGCCACCCCGTCGACCGCCCGCACCCGGTCGACCAGCGCCGGGGGCAGCACCTCGCGGCCCGCCGAGTAGACCCCCAGGTCGGTGTGGCGGTCGAAGGTGCCGGCCCGCTCGTACGCCCCGGCCCGCATCCCGTCGACGAAGATCATCGTGCCGGCGACGAACGCGACGCCGAGCACGACGGCGAGCGCCGAGAGCAGCATGCGCAGCGCCTCGGCGCGCAGCGAACGCAGGGTCAGGCGGATCATGCGGGGCTCCCGGTGCAGGTGGCGGATCGGACCCTCCGACGCTATGGCCGGCACCGGTCTGTCGATCTCCACCTGTGCGCTCGACCTGCCTGCGCCCCGGGTCGCGGTGCGAACGCCGGCCGCTACGACCCAGGTCGTACGCCGAGTCATCCGCCGGGCGTGACCAGCCCGCTCTCGTACGCCAGGACCACCGCCTGGACCCGGTCGCGCAGCTGGAGTTTGCCCAGGATCCGCCCGACGTGGGTCTTCACCGTGGCCTCGGCCACGTGCACCCGGGCGGCGATCTCCGCGTTGGACAGCCCCTGGGCGACCAGCAGCAGCACCTCCCGTTCCCGTTCGGTGAGCTGCGCGAGTCGAGGGTCGCCGCTGGGGGCGGCACCGAGCTGCCCGGCGAACCGGTCCAGCAGGCGCCGGGTGATCGACGGAGCCACCACCGAGTCGCCCTGGGCCACCACCCGGATCGCGGCCAGCAGTTCCTCCGGCGGGACGTTCTTGAGCAGGAAGCCACTCGCCCCGGCCTGCAGCGCCGCGAACGCGTCCGCCTCGGTGTCGAAGGTGGTCAGCACCAGCACCCGAGGGCCACCCGCGGGCCGCTCGGCGCAGAGCCGACGGGTCGCCTCCACCCCGTCCATCGTGGGCATCCGGATGTCCATCACGACCACGTCGGCCTCGGTGCGGGCGAGCACCCGCAGGGCGTCCGCGCCGTCGATGGCCTCCCCGACGACCTCCAGGTCGGGCTGGGATTCCAGCACCATCCGGAACCCGGCGCGGACCAGCGCCTGGTCGTCCACGATCACTACCCGGACCGTCATGCCGCGATCACCTCCGTCCGTTGCCGGCTCTGACGTTGACGCCCTCTCCGCCCTGAAGGGCGGAGATTCCGGTCTGCTACGCCCCGGAAGGGACAAGCTCCCGGCGGGTTACCGCTTCCCTGCGCGGTGCCGGCACGGGTGCCGGTCTTACCTGCGCTCCACGGTCGTTGAGGTCCGCCCGTCCGGCGGCCCTGATGTTCCTGGCGGCGTTCACGTCCCGGTCATGCAGGCTGCCGCACGGGCAGCCCCACGTCCGGACGTCGAGCACCATCTTGTCGTTGACCCGGCCGCAGTCCGAACACATGCGCGTCGACGGAAAGAACCGATCTACCCGGGCGAAAGTACGCCCGTACCGGGCAGCCTTGTACTCCAGCATGGCCGTAAACTGCGACCACCCAGCGTCGTACACCGACTTCGCCAACCGAGTGCGGGCGAGACCACTCACGCACAGGTCCTCGACGAACACCGCTTGGTTGTCGCGAATGATCTGCGTCGAAAGCTTGTGCTGCCAGTCCCGCCGGGTGTCGGCCACCTTCGCATGCGCGCGGGCAACCTTCACCACGGCCTTCCTACGGTTGTTGCTGCCCCGCTGCTTGCGGGACAAACCCTGCTGCAACCGGCGCAGCTTGCGGGCCGCACGGCGCAGGAACCTCGGCGCGGTCACCTTCGACCCGTCCGACATCACGGCGAAGTGCGTCAACCCCAAATCGATGCCGACCTCCGACTCCAGCTCAGGCAACGGCTGGTCGGCGGTCTGCACCACGAACGAGGCGAAGTGCCGACCGGCGGCGTCCCGGACCACCGTCACCGACGTCGGCGCAGCCGGCAACTCCCGCGACCAACGGATTTCCAGATCGCCGATCTTCGGCAGCCGCAGTCGACCGTTGTCGAGGACCTTGAACCGGGCGTTGGCGGTGAACCGGACCGCCTGCCGGCTGTCCTTACGCGACCGGAACCGGGGAGCGGCGACCTTGCGACCCTTACGCTTGCCCGACAACGAGGCGAAGAAGGCGCGGTACGCGGTGTTCAGATCCGCCAGGGCCTGCTGCAACACCACCGACGACACCTCACCCAACCACACACGCTCCGGGGTGAGTTTCGCCGCCGTGACCTGCCGGGACAGTTCCGCGTCCGTCAGATACGGCAGACCAGCCTCCCGCGCCTGCTGACGCGCGCGCAGCCCATCGTTGAACACCACCCGCG
This sequence comes from Micromonospora sp. NPDC005553, assembly GCF_042871765.1. Lineage (NCBI taxonomy): Bacteria > Bacillati > Actinomycetota > Actinomycetes > Micromonosporales > Micromonosporaceae > Micromonospora > Micromonospora sp. NPDC005553. The sequence continues at coordinate 33,312 of NZ_JBIAJD010000010.1, forward strand.
CACACCCGAACGCCTTCGCCAGCGCCTCACGCTGGGCAGCATCCGGGTAGAGCCGGTAGTTGTACCGAAGCTGCACGGGGCCGAGCCTACCATTGGTCTATGGCCGATCTCGGAGACATCCGCACCGGTAGACACTGCACTTTCGCGTTACATGCCCACTTGGTCTTCGTCACCAAATACCGGCACCAAGTCTTCTCCGACCAACACCTCAAACGAATGCACGACATCATGCGGACGGTATGCGCCGACTTCGACACCGAGCTGATCGAGTTCAACGGCGAAGACAACCACGTCCACCTACTGGTGAACTTCCCACCCAAGATCGCCCTGGCGAAACTGGTCAACTCCCTCAAAGGCGTGTCCAGCCGGCGGCTACGCCAAGAGTTCCCCGACCTCGTCCGCCACTACTACCGCACCAACCGCCTGTGGTCAGCGTCATACTTCGCCGGGTCCGTTGGCGGGGCACCCCTGAGCGTCCTGCGGCAGTACATCGAACAACAGAACCGCGCGGTCCAGGGCACGCCAGGGCCTTGACGGCCCTCCCACGCGGGCTTTCACCACCGCCCTGAAGGGCGGTGCACTACCCGCATGTCGGTAGCGGCAGCCGAACTTCGACCTGCCAGCCCCCGGTCAGCCGGGGACCGGCGGTGAGGCTGCCGTCGTACACCGTCACCCGCTCCCGCATGCCGAGCAGGCCGTGACCGCCGGACGGCGCCGGGCTGACCAGCGGGCGGCCGCGACCGTCGTCGACCACCCGGACCAGGACGGCCTCGGCGGTGTACGACAGCACGACCTCGACGCCGGCGCCGACGCCGGCGTGCTTGAGGGCGTTGGTCAGCGCCTCCTGCACCACCCGGTAGACGGTCAGCTCCAGGCCTGGCGGCAGGGCCGGTGGCGCACCGGTGACGGTGCTGCGGACGTGCAGACCGGCGTCGTCGAACCGGGCCAGCAGGTCGGGCAGCTCGGCCAGCGCGAGGCGTCGGTGCTCGGGGTCGGCCGCCACCGCGAGCCCGTCGGTCCCGTCCGCGCCGGTCGGGCCGGCGTCGCGGAGAACGCCGACCAGGCGGCGCATCTCCTCGAGGGCCTGCCGGCCGGTGTCCGCGACCACCTTCACGGCGGTGCGCGCCTGGGCGGGGTCACGGTCGAGCATGAACCGGGCCCCGTCCGCCTGGACGATCATCACAGCCATGCTGTGGGCGACCACGTCGTGCAGCTCACGGGCGATCCGGGTGCGTTCCTCGGCGACCGCCGCCCGGGACTCGGCCTCCCGCTCGCGTTCCAGGGTGGTGGCCCGCTCCTCCAGGCTGAGCACGTAGAGCCGGCGGGTCCGCACGTTCAGCGCGACCAACCACACCGCGCCGGTGACCAGCGCGTACCACAGCGCGGTCACCCACCACTGGATGACGTTGGGGGTCTGCGCGGCGGCCAGCAGCACCCCGACGGCCGCGACAGCACCGGCCAACACGCCGTCGCGCAGCCGCCGGCCGTACTTCACCACGCTGTAGAGCGCGATCAGGACGGCCACGTCGTAGACGAGTGGACCCCAGCGGGCGATGACCTGGATCAGCGCGAGCGCCGCGACCGCCACCGTGACCGCGCTCGGGTGGGTGCGGCGGAACAGCAACGCCACCGCCATCCCCAGGCCGACCGCCGTGGCCGCCCAACCGCCCGGCTGGTTCACCGCCGCGGCCAGGGAGACGAGGACCACCAGCGCGGCGACGGCCACGTCGAAGGCGACGCCGCGCAGCGGGCGACCGAACAGGGTGCGTGTCACGGTCACCCAGCGTACGTGCCGGGGCGCTCGGGCTCAGCCGCCGAGGACCTCGCGCATGCGGTCGATCTCGACGGTCTGCTCGGTGGCGACGGAGTTGGCGAACTCGTTGAGCGTCAGGTCGGAGCCGACAGTGAGCAGGTTGGTGGCCATCTCGATGGCGCCCTGGTGGTGCTCGGTCATCATCCGGACGAAGAGCGTGTCGAAGTCAGCGCCACGGGCCGCGGCGAGCTGCCGCATCGACTCTGGCGACTGCATGCCGCGCATGGTGCCGTGGTCGTGCCCCTGCATCTCCGCCGGGAGGCCACGGGTCTGCAGCCAGCCGCGCATCATGCCCATCTCCGGCCCCTGGCTGGCCCGGATGCGCTCGGCGATCGCCCGGACGTCGGGGTCGGCGGCCCGGTCGGGGGCGAGCTCCGCCATCGCCAGGGCCTGCGCGTGGTGCGGGATCATCATCCGGACGAACCAGACGTCCAGCGAGTTGTGCGGGGCGGGACCGGCGTCGCGGACCTCGTGCGCCGGGCGGGTGGCCGCCGTCTCGCCCGGACGGCCGGGCGCGATGACGGTCAGGTCGGTGGGGACGGGGCTGGCCGGCGGCGACGCGGCGGACGTGGCGGGGGCGGAGACCGGCTGCGGTGCGCTCGTACCGGTGTCGCCGTCGAGGCGGATCACCATGAACACCACCAGCGGCAACACGAGAGCCAATGTGACGACGGCCAGGATGCGTGCGCGCCGGTTGGTCATGGGCCACTCCCTGCAGTCGAGGTCACCGCGATGCTATCCATTGAAGAACCCGCTTTCATGTGATCCAGCTCACATCGACGATCTTCGTCGGACGGTAACGTGTCAACCATCGTCTCCCCCTTGCGAAGGGCCCCGCCGATGATCAGATTCCACAAGCCACGGTTACGACAACTGCGTGTCGTGGCGCTCGCCACGACCGGCCTCCTCGTCGCCAGCGCCCTCGTCGCCCCGGCGAGCAGCGCCCAGACGGTGCCGCAGACGGCCCCGGCTCCCGCCCTCACCAACACGATCCCCGGCGTCGACGAGATCGTCAGCAGCCCCAACCTGCGCCAGATCGCCAACCTGCCCAAGGTCGCCCCACTGGACGCGACGAACAGCGACATCGCCTTCCAGGGCAAGTACGCGTTCGCCGGCAACTACAACGGCTTCGTCATCTACGACATCTCGCGGCCCAGCGCCCCGACTGTCAAGGCCCGGGTGCTCTGCCCGGGGTCGCAGAACGACATCTCCGTCCACGGTGACCTGCTCTTCCTCTCCACCGACTCGTCGCGCAGCGACGACTCCTGCAACAGCACCACGCAGGGAGCGGACGTGAAGGGCTCGTGGGAGGGCATCAAGGTCTTCGACATCAAGGACAAGGCCAACCCGCGCTACATCAAGTCCGTCGAGACCGCCTGTGGCTCCCACACCCACACCCTGGTGCCGGGCAAGGACCGCAAGGCCGTCTACCTGTACGTCTCGTCGTACAGCCCGCGGGCCGAATTCCCGGACTGCCAGCCGCCGCACGACTCCATCTCCATCGTCAAGGTGCCGCTGAAGAAGCCGACCGACGCGGCAGTGGTCGCGACGCCGAACCTCTTCCCGGACGGTGGCTTCCCCGGCAGCCCGACCGGCTCGGCGACCACCGGTTGCCACGACATCACCGCCTACCCGTCGAAGGACCTGGCCGCCGGCGCCTGCATGGGTGACGGCATCCTGCTCGACATCAAGAACCGCGAGGCCCCCCGGGTCATCAACAGGGTCCGGGACGAGACCAACTTCGCGTTCTGGCACTCGGCCACCTTCAACAACTCCGGCACCAAGGTGATCTTCACCGACGAGCTGGGTGGCGGCGGGGCGGCGACCTGCAACGAGGCCGTCGGCCCGAACCGCGGCGCGGACGCCATCTACGACATCGCCGGCCGCGGCAACGCCCGGACGATGACCTTCCGCAGCTACTACAAGATCCCCCGGGCGAACGCCGACACCGAGAACTGCGTGGCGCACAACGGCTCGCTGATCCCGGTGCTCGGCAAGGACATCATGGTCCAGGCGTGGTACCAGGGTGGCATCTCGGTGTTCGACTTCACCGACTCGGCCAACCCGAAGGAGATCGCCTTCTGGGAGCGCGGCCCGCTGTCGGCCGACACCTTCGTCGGCGGCGGCACCTGGTCCGCGTACTACTACAACGGCCACATCTACTCGAACGACATGGTGAAGGGCCTGGACGTCCTGGAGCTGAACGACTGGCGTACCTGGTCGGCCAAGCTGACCCGTTACCAGGAGCTCAACGTGCAGACCCAGCCCAGCTACCTGGGCTGGTAGGCACCGCGCACCACACCGGGCCCGGTTCCCGATCATCGGGGGCCGGGCCCGGCCCGTGTCCGGCGGCAGGTCGACACGGTGGGGCTGGTCACCAGGGCGCGGGGTTGCCGGGCACCTGGTCAGACCCTGTGTCAACGTGAACAGTTGTGACAGTCGCAGCCCCGCCCGAACCGACCACGCGCTGGCGGCCTCACCCGCTGGACGTGGTGGCGGCCGTCCTCGCCGTGGTCGGGGCGGCCTGCGCGCTGAGCGGGCTACTCCCCCGGGCGGAGACCACCGCCACCCTGCACCGGATCCTGCCGCTGCTGCTGTTCCTCGGCACCGTGATCGTGCTCGCCGAGCTGACCGCGGTGGCCGGTGTCTTCGACGTGCTGGCCAGCCGACTGGCCATCGCCTCCCGGGGCAGGTGGGCCGCGCTGTTCCTGCTCTGCGGCGGTCTCGCCACGCTGACCACCCTCGTACTCAACCTCGACACCACAGCCGTGCTGCTCACCCCGGTGCTGCTGGCGCTGGCCCGGAATTTGCGGGTCCCCGCCGCGCCGCTCGCCGTCACCACGGTCTGGCTGGCGAACACCGCGAGCCTGCTGCTGCCGGTGTCGAACCTGACCAACCTGCTCGCCGCCGACCGGGTCGGGCTGGCACCGCTGACGTACGCGGCTCGGATGGCGTTGCCACAGCTCGCCGCCGTCGTGGTCACCATGGCGCTGCTCTGGTTCGGGTGGTGGCGGCGGGAGCGGCCCGCCGGTGGGCGCTTCGTCCCGCCGACCCGGCACGTGCCGGCCGATCCGGTGCTGCACCGTACGGCGCTCGCCGGTTGCCTGATCTTCGTCGCCGGCATCCTCGCCGGCGTGGAGATCGAGATCGCCTCCACGGTCGGGCTCGCGCTGGTGCTGGTCGGGTTCCTGGTCCGCTCCCCCGCCACGCTGCGCCCGGGGCTGGTCCCGGTGCGCCTGCTGTTCTTCGTCACCGGCCTGTTCCTTGTGGTGCAGACCCTCGGCCGGCACGGGCTGGACGACCTGGTCGGCACCCTGGTGGGCACCGACGGTGGTGCCCTGGGCGCCCTGCGCGCCGGTGGCACCGGAGCGCTGCTCGCCAACGCGGTGAACAACCTGCCCGCCTACCTGGCCGGTGAGTCGGTGCTGCCGGCCGGCGACCACACCCGCCTGCTGGCCCTGCTGATCGGCACCAACGTCGGCCCGCTGGCCGCCCCTTGGGCGTCACTGGCCACCCTGCTGTGGTTCGAGCGCTGCCGGGCGGCCCGGGTCGCGGTGCCGGTGACCCGCTTCGTGCTGACCAGCACCCTGCTCGCGGTCACCGCGACGCTCGCCGCGGTCGGCGCGCTGCTGCTGGTGAGCTGAGCGCTCAGTCGCGGTACACGGCGACCTGAAGCTCGGTGACGCCCTTCTCCGGGGTGTCCGGGCAGTAGTCGAGGTAGACCTCCCGGGCGAAGCCGTCGGTGCGGTAGCCGTTCTCCTCGATCCACCGGGCAAGCGCCTGCATGCTCGGCTCGACGTCGTCCATCGCCCCGTGATGGATGATCGTCGCGGCGGTGCGCAGCTCCGGCAGGTCGCGCACCGTGACGTCGGGCGCCGCGGACGGCTCGGCGTCGACGAGCACACCGGCGTGTACGACGACAGCGTCGCCGCCCGGGTCGACGGGCTCGTACCAGGCGATGCTCGGCCCGGTCGGGGTGATCCCGGCGGCGGTCAGCCGACGGAACATCTCCGGGTAGAGCGGCTGGATCACCGGGCTGATGTCCTCACCCTGGTAACTGGGCGCGACGGCGGTCAGCTCCGCCACGCGGACCGGCGCGATCTCCTTGAGGACGACGTCCTGGGTGGTCATCCGACCCTCCGACTCGATCATTCGAAGCCTCGCCTCGACGGCCGTGAGCCGGGCCGTGTCGGCGGCCAACTGTTCCGCCAGCTGGCTCCGGCGCAGCCGCAGCATGCCACGCAGCTCGGCCACGTCGACGGCGTCGTCGACGATGGAGCGCACCTGTTCGAGGGTGAGGCCCAGCTCCTTGAGGGCGATCACCCGGTTGAGCCGGCGCAGCTGGTCGGCGCGGTAGAAGCGGTAGCCGGTGTGCGGGTCGACGCTGGCCGGGGGCAGCAGGCCGATGCTGTCGTAGTGGCGCAGCATCCGCACCGACACCCGGCCGAGTCTGGCGAAGTCTCCGATGGTGAACATGGTCCCCTCACACTCGTCCCTGACACCGTGTCAGAGTCAAGCGTGGCGTGCGGGGCAGCGGTCAGTGGCGGGCGGGGCGCGGGCCGACCAGCCGACGGACCATCGGAGCGGCGTTCCACTTGGCCGCGCCGACCAGGTCGCGGGCGTGCTCCAGGACCGTGTAGTCGGGTCGGGTCAGCCCGTCGGCGATGGCCAGGTCCAGGTCGTTGCCACAGCGGCTCAGCACGGTGTCGAAGTCCCGACGGACCGGCTCCTGCAGGTCGTAGCCGAAGGAGCGGTGCAGCCGGGCGAAGAGCGGCTTGTACAGCCGGACCCGCTCGTGCAACCCCGACGAGTACGACATGGGGTTCTTCGGACGTCGGAGGATGTAGTCCGGCAGCACGTCGGCGAACGCCCGCCGGACGATCCACTTCTCCTGCCCGTGGCGCAGCTTCAGATCCACCGGCAACCGCATCGCCAGCTCCACCACGCTGAGGTCGAGGAACGGCACCCGGGCCTCCACGCCGTACGCCATCGCGGCCCGGTCGACGCGCTGCAACTCGGTGCGGCACAGGTTGCGGATCCGGTGCAGGAACAGTCGGCGGGCCGCCGCCGGGGCGACCTGGTGATACATCGGGTACCCGCCGAACAGCTCGTCGGAGCCGTCGCCGGTCAGCACCACCTTGATGCCCAGATCGCGGAGCCGCCGGAAGATCGGCACCGAGACGACCGCGTTGATGATGTCGCCGTACTCGGTCAGCTCGGAGATCCGGACGGCCTCGCGGACGTCGGCGAGCCGGATGTCGCGCGGGCGCAGCTCGACCACCACATGTGGCACGTCGAGGTCGGCGGCGAGCCGCCGGGCGTACGCCACGTCGGGGCTGTCCGCGACGCCTACTGTCACCGCGACGCAGTCCGGGTGAATGTCGCGGACCTGCCGCAGGGTCAACGAGCTGTCCAGGCCACCGGAGAGCACCACCCCGACGGTCAGGTCGGTCTCCACCCGCATCCGGATCGAGTCGCTGAGCGCGGCGCGGACGAGCAGCGCGGCCTCGTCCGGGTCGTCGATGACCGGCAGGCCGTCGGCGATGGTGAGCAGGTCGACGTACGGACTCAGTCGCACGTGCCCGTCCGCCTCCGCCCAGCCGTGGTGCCCGGGCGGCACCTCGGCGATCGGGGCACCGTGCCCGACGAGCGCCTTGACCTCGGAGGCGAGGTGCAGGCAGCCGGGTCGACGGGACCAGTACAGCGGCTTGACCCCGAGCGGGTCGCGGGCCAGGTACGCGCGGCCGGTGGCCCGTTCGACGACCGCGAAGGCGTACTCGCCGCGCAGTCGGGTCGCCGCCGCCTCGCCCCACTGCTGGAACGCGGCGAGCAGCACCTCGGTGTCACTCTCGGTGCGGAAGGTCTGCCCCAGGCGGGTCAGCTGCGCCCGCAACTCCCGGTGGTTGAAGATTTCGCCGTTGAAGCAGAGCAGCCACCGCTCGTCGGTCGACGTCCACGGCTGCACCGCCCGGTCCCGGTCGACGATCCGCAGCCGCCGGGTGCCGGCGAGCAGTCCGTTCTCGGACCGGGTCTCGGTGACCTCACCACGCGGGGCCAGGGCGGCGAGCATCCGCCGGAAGGTCGCCGGGTCGGCCTCGGGGCCGATGCTCAACGCGATGCCGCACACCGGCTCAGACCCCCATCTCAGCCTCGTAGGACCGGCGTAGGCGACGCCGGGCGGTGGGAGCGAGACACAGGTGCCAGGCCTGCCCCTCGTCGATCACGTTCAGCTCACCGGCCTCCTGCCTGCTCAGCAGCAGTTCCGCCAGGGCCTCGCGCGCGCCGAAACGCTCGAACCAGGCCAACTCGACGTCGGCCGAGTAGCCGAGGCAGTGCCCGCTGGGCAGCATCGCCGCGTAGCCCAGACGGCGCAGCCGGTATTGGTGTTCGGCGCTGCGGACCAGGCTGGTCACCCAGAGCGGAGGGGTGGCCGGCGGCGCGACGGCGGAAAACTCCCGTCCGATGTCGTTGAGCAGCGCCACCACCTCGCGCCGGGCGCGGCGGAACAGCAGCCCCGCGGTGCGCGGGGTGGCGTCGGGTCGCAGCCGGCGACGCAGCCCGCGGGCGGCCCGGCCCAGTATCGTGGCCGGCTGCTCCTGGTAACGGAAGCGCAGCAGGTCGCGGCGGCGCAGCCATTCCAGGTCGACCAGTTCGGGGCTGCCGTTGACCTGCTCGTCGGTGACGAAGGTCGGTGCGTCCTGCCACCACAGCACGTCGATGCGGGAGAGCAGGTAGATCCGGACCAGCGCGCTGAGGTCGGTCGCCGACGTGCGCTCGTTCGGTTGGTAGCGGGCCATCTCCAGCAGCAACGTCTCGCGCGCGCCGATCAGCCCCTGCGGGGTGGCGTCGAGGACGGCGGCGAGCGCCGGTTCCCGCAGCCGCTCGTCGATGAGCACCTGCCGGGCCCGGGTGCTCGCCGCGTCGGCCAGCGCGCCGACCTCGACCAGCAGTTCGGCGACGGCGGCCCGGTAAGCGGGCAGGTCGGGGGCGGGGGCGGAAACGCGGCGGGGGGTCGCACCGGAGGGTCGGCGGTGGGCCGGAGCGGTGGGCGACGGAGGCGAACCGGGCTGCTGTCCCGGGCTACGGCTGGGCACTCGCATGACGGGTCCCTCTCTCCGGTCACGGCACTGGGTAGGTTCGCCCTGAAACACACCGTAATCATCGGGACCGGAACGGACCGAACATTCCTCCTATCTCCCCTCGAAGGGTGCGCCCAGCCCACCACGCACCGTCGAGTGCCCAGGCCGCCGCTGTCAGTCGCCGCCCGCGGGCACCAGGGCCTGCACTTCGGCGTACGACGGCAGTCCCCCCGCAGCGGTCGACCCGCCGTCACGGACGGCGTCGGCGGCGGCGAGCGCGGCGCCCAGCGCGGCCCGGAACAGCAGCGAGCCGGTGCTGACCCGGGCCACCCCGGCCCCGCCCAACTCAGCCAGCCCTGGGCCGCCCGGCTGGTACAGCGCGTTCACCGGAGCGTCGATCCGCTCGGTGAGGACGCGCAGGGTGGCCAGGTCGACAGTCCCGGGCACGAAGATCCCGTCGGCACCGGCCATCCGGTAGGCACGTGCACGGGCGAGGGTGTGCGGCAGTGGTTCGTCCACCCCGAGCCACCAGGTGTCGGTGCGGGCGTTGACGAACAGCTCCGGCACCGCTGCCTTCACCGCCACAATCTTGGCAGCGGCGACCTCGGTGTCGGCGAGGGTGCCATCGGCGCGCCCGTCCTCCAGGTTGATCCCGACCACACCGAGCCCGGCCAACTCCCTGGCGTACTCGGCGACCTCGGCCGGGTCGTCGCTGAATCCGGCCTCCACGTCCACGCTGAGCAGCACCGGCAACCGAGCCAGCCGGCGGGCCAGGGCGAGGGTCTCCGCTGCGGTGGCCGCGACGCCGTCGGGAAGGCCGGCTGTCGCGGCGACCCCGAGGCTGGTGGTGCCGATGGCCGGATGTCCACGCGCGGCGAGCGCCGCCGCCGAGGCGTGGTCCCACGCGTTGGGCAACAGCAGGGGGCGGCCGGCGCGGTGCAGGGCGTGGAACGCGGCCCGACGTTCGATCATCTGCCGCTCACCTCCAGGGTTGTCGGCACCCGCAGTGTCGGGTGCGGCTCGTAACTCATCGGGGTGGGGCCGCGCCGGCAGCGTTCCCGCAGCACGTCGAGCACACCGGTGGCCAGCGCCAGGGCGTGCCGGTCGCCGGGGCAACCCCGCTCCCCCGTCCCGAAGGTCAACTGCCCGGCATCGGGCCGACCGGGCCGGAACGTCGCGGGTTCGGTGAACGCTTGCGGGTCACGGTTGGCCGCGTCGAAGCGCAGCAGCACCGGGCTTCCGGCCGGCAGTTCCCGCCCGCCCAGCCGTACCTCGTCGACGGTGACCCGTCGGGTGGCTCGGACCGGTGGGTCGAGGCGCAGCACCTCGGCCAGCAGGTCGGCGGTCCGTGCCGTGGTCGGCACACCCGGGGGCAGCAGATGATGGGCGGCGGCGCCGATCAGGCCGGCGGTGGCATCGCACGCCTGGACCAGCAGACCGATCAGGTTCGCCCGTACCTCCGGCGGACCCTGCGGCGAGCGCCAGCAGCGCCGTCACCGCCCGGTCGGCCCGCGCGGTCAGGGCCGGGTCCACCCCCGGGTGGTACGCCGCCGCGACGACCGCGACCGCCGTCCCGGCGGCTGCCGGATCAGCGAAACCGAGGCGACCAGCCAACGTCCGCAGCGGCACCGGCCGGGCCAGTTCCCGCATCACGTCGACGCGGTCGCCGGCACGGTCGAGAACGGCCACGGTCAGCCGCACCGCATCCAGTCGCAGGTCGTTTGGGTCCAGCGGGGCCAGCGCGCGCACTGCGACCGCCCGACGGTCGGCGTGCCGTAGCGGTGGACTGAAGCGGCTGACCGTGGCGCGCAGCCAGGCGAGGGTGCCGGGCGGACCGGTGTCGACGGCAGGCACCTGGAACGCCGGGTCGGTCAGCGCGGCGCACACGTCGGCGTGCCGGGTCACCCACCAACCGCGTTCCGGGTCGAACGAGGGCGGTCCACACGAGGGTGTTCCCGGGGCGGGCGCAATGTGCGGCCAGTTGTCAGTCACCGCCCGACCGTAGGGCGCGAACCGTTCGCCCCACACCGAACGATCCCGCCACTGTCACCCGCTGCTCGACGGTCAGGCGCGACCGCTCGTGGGCGGCGGGACCACCGGCAGGTCGAGGGTGTGTTCGGGGATGGCCAGGGCCGCGGCCAGGCCGGGGCGGCCGGTGGGAGTGAGACGGACGGCGCGGCCGATGCCCTGGCTGATCCAGCCCAGCTCGGTGAAGCGGCGGCAGAGCGCCGCGCCGAGCGACCCGGCCAGGTGCGGGCGGCGTTCGGTCCAGTCAAGGCAGTCGCGGACCACCGGGCGGCGGGCGACGCGCAGCACGTCCACTGGTACGCCCAACCCGGCCGCCCAGGCCCACCCGTCGGGCGTGAGCGCCAGCCCGCTGGCCCGGTCGAGTCGGCGCTCGCTGAGCAGCGCGTCGTACATCAGCACGCCCAGCCGCCCGGCGAGGTGGTCGTAGCAGGTCCTGGCGTACGCCAGGGAAGCGCTCGCGGTCGCCGCGCGCAGCGACCCGGTCGGTGTGGGCGTGGCCGGGGCGTGCCCGGCCAGGTCCTCGATGAGCTGGGCCACTGACGGCCCGGCCAGCCGCAGGTAACGGTGGCGGCCCTGCCGTTCCTCGACGAGGAGCCCACCGCGGACGAGTCGGGTGAGGTGGTCGCTGGCCGTCGACGGGGCGACGCCGGCGCGCCGGGCCAGCTCACCGGCGGTCCATGCCCGCCCGTCGAGCAGCGCCAGACACATCCCGGCGCGGGTGCCGTCGGCCAGCAGGGCCGCCAGCTCGGCCATCCCCCGACCGTCGGTGCCAACGCTCATCGCCCCAGTCTAGGAAGCAGGCGCCGAGCCGGTGAACAACGACCCGGGGGCCTCCGTCGCGTGGACGAAGGCCCCCGAGCTGGTGGTGCCGAAGCTCAGGACTTCGGCGTCGGGATCAGGTGTGCGGTGAAGCTGACCGCCGACGGGCCGGCCTTCGCTGCCGCCATCCCACCGGGGGCGGCGAACCGCCGGTCCAGCGCGATGGTGGTGTTGTTCCGGTTGCGGTAGACCACCACGAAGCCGGTTCCGCCGGAGTTCTGGATCGGCGCGATGGTGGGATCGGTGGCGGCGGTGGCGGCGGTCGGGTCGCTCGGGTTCTCGTACAGGCGCAGCCACTCACCAAAGGTGCTGGAGCCCTGCTCGGTCTCGTACACCCGGTACATCTCGTTGTCGGGCCCGCGGGCGACGACAGCGATCCGGCCCAACGCCGGGTCGAGGATCGCGGCCGGGGAACCGGCTGCGGTGAACGTACCCACCGTCTGCCAGGTCGTCGGCCAGGCCCCACCCAGTTCCTGCTTCTTCATGATCAGCGAACCGTCGGCGGCACGGGCCACCACGGCGGTGCGGTAGCCCTGGTTGATGAAGGCGGCCGGCACACCGGTCACGTTTCCGCCGAGGTCTACCCACGCACTGAGGGTGCCGTCGGTGGAGTAGAGCGCGGTCTTGATGGTGCCGGTCATGGTGGTGGCGACCAGTCGGACACCGGCGTCGACCTTCACCAGGGTGACGCCGCCGGTGAGGTCGACGTCACCGAGGCTCTTCCACGACGCAGCCGTCCCGGTCTGTCGGTAGTGCCAGAGGCGACCATCGACGTCCACGGCGAAGATCACGCTGGTGCCGTCGGCGAGGGTGACCGAGGCGGGCCGGCCCACCATGGTGCCGCCGAGGTTCCCGGTCGTCGCCCAGGTCGCCGCGTTCGCCGCCGTCTGCGCACCGGTCCACACGGTGCCGGCGGTGTGCAGGGCGCTGATCTGCACCTGCTTGGTGCCACCCTGCACGTTCAAGGCGGGCTGCCCGGTGAACGCCTCCGCACCGAACTGGGGAATGTGCTGGACGCTGCTGAAATCGTCCGGGTTCTGCTGGTGGACGACCCGCACCTGCCCGGTGTTGTCGGTGTGCGCGTAGACGATGGTCCCGAGCGAGCTGCCGTCGCTCGGCTCCCCCTGCAACGCCGTCGAGCGGGAGAAGGACTCAGTCGGCAGGAACGGCATCGGGTCGGCGTACCAGCCCTGCAGGTCGACCACGATGTGCACGGTCCCGCTGCTGGCGTTCCTGATTTGGACCTTCCCCTCGGTGCCCAGCTTGGTCACCACGATGCTGGACCGGGCGACGTGCGCGGCGGGGAAGTTCGTCGTCGACGCAACGTTCAAGGCGCTGCCCAGGGGCGTGACGTTGAAGAACCCGTCAACAGTCGGGGCGACCGCGTGCACATTGAGGACGGCCGCGGCGATACCACGGGTCGGCAGGCCGTTGGTGCCCGCGACCGCGACATCGACGGTGCCGTAGGCGGGCACCGGCTGGGCGCCACTGGGGAAGCGGCTGTCGTACAGGGTGGTCGCAGGAACCATGCGCAGGCCGGCACCGGTGGTCGGGCTGCCGGTCCAGTAGCCCTGGACGGTGATGGCGACATGCACGGCCTGCCCGCGATTCTCCAACACCACTGCGCCGCCGGCGCCGGGGTTCAGCTTGACGACCATCCCCATCGAGGTGGCGCCCTTGGCGTAGTCGATGCCGGTCTCCGCGGCCGTGCTCGACCCGACGGTCATCCAACCGTTACCGGTCGCGCCGATCACCACGACGTCCAGCATGACAGCCGTCGCGGAACTGGGCACCAGCCCACCACCGGAGATGTTTGCGGCACGTGTGCCACGAGTCGGCATGGTGCCGGCGGTGATCCCCTGCCCGGTCCGGGTGTCGACCACCCGGGTGTGGTTCACCGGCACGAAACCGGAGCCGGTGCTGCCGGTGGCGGTGGTGAAGTAGCCCACCACGTCCACTCTGATGTGGACGTTGCCGCCCGCGTTGCGCACCGCGAGCTTGCCGTTCGTACCGGGCTTGACCACCGCCGAGTTGGTCATGACCTCACCGATGGAAGCGTTCATGGCCGAAGCCTTCGGGTCCGTCAGGTCCGGGTAGATGGACAGGAACGTGTTGGCGGTCGGGTAGATAGCCGTCACATCGACCATCAACGCGCTGACCCCGCTGGTCGGGATACCGGCGATGCCGACGGCGTTGAACGTGGTGACGGACTTCGCGCCCCGAACACCGGTAGTGCCGCCGGTGCCGTCCCGGGTGTCCAGGAGGGGGACGCTGTCAATCGGTACGAAGTCACCACCCCCGCCGGCGGCGTCGGCGTGCGCCGGAGTGGACGAAACAGCCATTGTCAGCATGACACCAAGGGCTGCGAGTCCATTCCAGAGGCCGGCGCGCTGACGCAAATACTTGAATCCCTGCATTCAAATTCCTTAAGCGAGCGGTAAACGGCGGAAAGACGCCTGGGAATCTACGCAAATTTTCATCGCTCCAACTGCAAGTTCCGGCGACTCCTTTCCAGCCGCCGATCGGAGACGAACAAAAATCTAGCCAAAGTCTCCAGATCGCAGCACATGCGCCGAGAGTTCGGGATGATCGATCGAACTCGGCTCACCATATTCCATGTCGTCTTCAGAAAAGTGAGCACTTCCTGCCACCACGAAGCCTAGCGACCCGCCAGCAACCCCAAGAGAGAAAACATGGGAATCCAGCTCCACCGCACCATCGATGTCGTTGTCGACAATTGTCGACACCTCCTCAGGCGGCACGCGATCTATCACCAGATTCGCATATACATCCCGCAGCCTCAGGGCAGTTACACCTCGGAACATCACGTCCACGCGCCCAGGCAAGCCGGGCCGGCTGTTGCTTCGCAGGAGTAGGACACCATGGCCGACATGGAAGGACCAGAGCTGGAAGCGCCTATCAAACTGAAGTGGAAATTGAATATTGCCCACGGCACCCCCTGCTCATTGGAACGGATTGAGCTGCTTCATGCCGCCGATATAGAAATCGACCTTACCTAGAGTTCCGGCATCTTTGAAGAATGCCACTTCCAAATCGGTTGCACCACCGATTTGTCGAGCATTTCTCATGAGCGACTGACCGACGGCAGCCTCAACGCCATCCGATGCCCCGTGCATCCCGTCGAGCGTGAATGAGACCCTAACTCCTGGCTTATCGAACTTAAGCAGGTTAGCCGCAGTCCATACCGAGCCTTTCCAGTCCTTGTCCCGCATGAAGTGCTCCGCGCCGACTTTTTCGGCGAAACCCTTTACCTCTTCCTTCAAGCCCAGCGCCACGTGCTGCTCACCGCAGTTGTGTACGAGTACCGGCGTGTTGCCGGCTATCACATAGTACGTATGAAGTGCGTCGATCGTGAGGTTGTAAACCTGGCGCTGCTCGGTCCACTTTCGCGTGGCAACCACAGACGCTGGCCGGTGGTCGGCCGTCTCGAAGACGGAGCCGCTCACCAGATCCTGCGCCTCGACCCAACGGTTCTGACCGGCAACCCAGAACGGGTGGCCGCCCGTAGCGGTCAGCCTCTCCGTTCGATCACCCTTCTTGCCGTCAGTGTCGACAGTGATCTCGACGAGGTCCTTGCTGCCGGCGCCGAGGATCAGCGCCGTAACCGCGCGCTCCTCGGTGCGGCCAGTCGTCGGATCGGTGGCGAGCACCTTCTCGCCGATCTGCACCTGGTCGATCCGCTTGAAGCTGCCGTCCGCCATCAGCACCCGGGTCTCGCCCGTGAAGCTGTTGGGGCACTTGCCAAGCAGGCCTCGACCAATCGCCCGGGCCTCGCCAATGCCCGCGCTCACTGCCTTGCTGCCGGCGGAACGAAGCCCGCCACTCAGCCCGCGAATACCAGCACCCAGCGCCTGGCCGCCGATGGAGCCGAGCGCGCCACCGAGGGCACCGGTGAGGCCGCCCATGGCGGTGGCGCCGGCGAGGTCCCAGCCGCGCTTGCCGTTCATGTAACCGGTGACCGCCGAGCCGACCGCACCCGCGAGCGCCCCGCAGGCCACCGCTCCGACACCGGTCCAGCCGATCGCCGCGCCGCAGCCCAGGCCGACGATGGCACCGACGGCGAAGCCGGCGATCTCGGCGGCGTGATCCTCGACGAACTGGGTCGCCTTGTCCCACATCTTCTCGGCGCCCTCGACGAGCGGCGTCAGCTTCTGCGCGGCCGCCAGCCATAGGTTCTGGCTGTACTTCTGTGGGTCCTGAATGGCCATTGTGGTGACCGCGACGACGCTCGCGGCCATCTTGAACCCGGTGGATACCACCTTGCCGAGCGAGATGAGCGGCTTTGTCAGCGCCGGGATCACCGCCAGCTTGGTGAACTTGACGGCTTGTTTGATGGCCGACTTCGCGGCGGCGGTCACCGCGACCTTTGCCTGGTAGATGCGTTGCGCGACCATCTTGGCCTGTTGTTTGGCCCAGTCGGCGGCGCGAGCGACTTGGTTGAGTCCGGATTGGATCTTGCTGCCGACGTAGCGGACGGCGTTCATCGTCTTCTCGCCGATCCACTTCGCGGTGCTGGAGATGACCCGGCCGACCGCCTTGAGGCCGGACCAGGCGTAGTGAGCGACAGTTGACACGAAGTTCCTGGCGTAGCTGTACGCCGTGTACGCGCCACTGACGACGTTGGAGACGGTGTTGCTCACCGCGCTCGCGGCGCGCTTCATCCAGCGCGGCCAGTGACCATCCGGGTCGTCGAAGTCCAGCGGGGCGCCAGCACCGTAGGTGTAGCGGTTGGCCAGGATCGAGTCGCCGGTTGTGTAGTTGACGCTGTCGCGCGAGGTGAACGTGCCGGTGCCGGGCTGGTACCAGCGGGCGCCCATGTCGACCTGCCCGGTGTCCGGGTCGGTCCAGTCCCCCTGGAAGCCCAGCCGGCCGGTGCTGCCGGTGCTGGTCACCTTCTTGCCGAACGGGTCGTACGCGGTCGAGTCGTTCAGCGTGGACAGTTGGGTGTCGGCCGGGTTGATGGCCGCCACCACGTCACCGTGGGCGTCGGTCAACGACAGCCGCTTGTCGGCGCCCTGGGCGGTGGCGAGCAGCTCGTCGTTAGGGCCGCGACCGTAGTACTCGTAACCGTCGTGCACCACCTCGTCGCCCAGCCCGGCGTAGACGAAGGAGTTGCCGGTGCGAGACGCGACCCGGTCCAGGCCGTCGTAGGTGTAGGTCTGGTTCTGCGCCCCGGTGAGCCGGTCGAAGGCGTCGAACGAGAACTGTTCGGCCAGGCCCGAGCTGGTGCGGGTCCGCAGGGTGCCCCGCGGGGTGTACGCGTAGGTGTAGTCGCCGTCGGAGAGCAGCCGGTTACGTTCGTCGAAGGTCGCGGTCTTGGACCCGGCCCGGACCCGGTTGCCGCTGGCGTCCCAGGCGTACGTGACGGTCCCGGCCGGGCTGGTCCAGGAGATCAGCCGGCCGGCCTTGTCGTAGTCGTAGGTGTTGGCGCCGGCCCCGGCGGTGCCGCTGGTGTTCTTGCTGGTGAGGTGGCCGTTGAGGTCGAAGCCGTAGGTGACCGAGGCCACCGTCTGGCCGCCCGCGTTGCGCAGCACGTCGCTGGCGACCCGCCCGTAGTCGTCGTACCCGAAGGTGCGGACGCGGCCGGCGCCGTAGTCGACGGTCTTGACGTCACCGGCGGCGTCGTAGCCAAGCTTCTGCTGCTGGCCGGTGATGCTGTCGGTGAGTGTGTCGAGGCGACCCTTGACGTAGCCGAAGCTGGCCGTGCCGGTCAGGTCGGTGCGGCTGGTGACCCGACCGTCGTCGTTGTAGTCGAAGCTCGCCGTGCCGGACGGGCCGGCGGTGGACAGCAGCCCACCCCTGTCGTTCCAGTTGTACGTGTTGCTGCCACCGGGAGCGTTGACGCTCTTCAGCCGGCCGTCCTGGTCGTAGTCCAGGGTTCGGGTCGCGGTAGCGGTGTCACCCCCGGAACCGGTCTCCTCTGTCAGGCGGCCGGCCGCGTCGTAGGTCCGCATGCGGCTCACCCCACCCGGGGCGCTGAGCCGTACCGCGTTGCCGTCGGCGTCGTACGCGACCGTCCACGTCCGGTCCGCGACTGTCGGGTGGCTCGCCGTGGACGGCTCGATCGCCGACTCCGGCAGACCCAACGTGTTGTACGTGTAGATGGTGGAGTTGTTGCGGCCGTCGGTGTAGCGGGTCCGGTTGCCGGCGGCGTCGTACCCGAAGGTGGTGGTGATCGGGTCGGCGTCGGTCGGCTCGATCTGCTTGACGAGCTGGTCCGCCGCGTCGTACTCGTAGGTGGTGACGGTGTTGTAGGGGTCCTTCGACGAGGTCATGTTGCCGGCCACGTCGTAGCCGTAGCTCTGGGTGCGCAGGACCGTGCCGTCGGCCTTGAGGTTCACGGTGCTCGTCCGGTTACCCAACTGGTCGTACCCGACCCGGGTGGTGCGGCCGAGGCCGTCGGAGACCCGGACCTGGCGGCCGGCGAAGTCGTACCCGAAGATCATGGCCTCGCCGGTCGGGGCGGTACTGCGGGTGATGTCGCCGGCCCCGTTGAAGGTGTTGACAGTCGTCGCCCCGGTGGGGGACGACGACGAGGTCAGATTGCCCGCGTCGTCGTAGGCGAGCTTGCTGACCAGGTTGCGGGTGGTCGGCCGTCGCTCGACGACAGTCTGCGTGACCTGCCGGTCGAGATCGTCGTAGGTCGACTCGACCCGGGCGCCGGTCGGGCCGGTGACCGACAGGACCTCGCCCGTGCGGGTGTAGGTGTAGCGGGTGAGCGCCCTGTCGTCGTTGGTCTTCGACGGTTCGTCCCGGATGGTCAACCGGTTGAGCTGGTCGTACGTGTAGTTGGTGATGCCGGCCGGGTCGGTCTCCTCCAGCACGTTGCCCAGGGCGTCGTAGCGGCGCTTGTGCTCCGGGGTGACCGGCTGGGTCACACCGGGCGCGAGGTACATCGGCGCGAGGCTGCGCACCACCCGGCCGAGCTTGTCGTACTCCGAGGTGGAGACTCGCCCGAGCGGGTCCTTGACGGCGACCTGCTCGCCGAAGGTGTTGTAGCCGACCGAACTGGTCGGGTTGGTGGAGACGGCGGCGTTGCCGTCGCTCTCGGCCAGGACGGTCGGGCCGCTCTGCCCGACCTGGCGACCCAACTCGTCGTAGCGGAAGGTGCTGGTGAACTTCGCCTTGTCGGCGCCGCTCACATTGCCACGCGGGTCGGTGACGGAGGTGCGAAGGCCGCGCCTGTCGTACGTGTAGCTGGTCACCCGGGTGCTGCTGCCGGCGGTGACCTTCTCGGTGAGCACGTTGCCGGCATCGTCGTAGGTGTAGTCGACGACCTCGGAGGTGGCCGGTACCTCCCAGTTCAGGTTCGACGGATTTCCGGTCCGGACGGTCTGCTTGACGTTGCCGTTGTAGTCGTAGGTGAAGGTGTTGGTCCGACGCACCCCCGTCGGATCCAGCACGGTGCTCTTCACCTTGCCGGCCTCGTCCGGCGTGTGGTCGGTGATCTGGGTGCCGTTGGCCCCGACCTTGCGGGTCACGTTGCCGGCCCCGTCGTAGGTGTTCTCCTCCACGACGTAGTCCCGCTTGGAGCCGTCAGGGTTGCGGAAGTCCTTGAGGGTGATCTTCTCCAACAGGTCGTCGCGGTAGTACTTGTACTCCAGTCGCCGACCCATGGCGTCGGTGTCGCTGGCCAGCCGCCCGGCGAAGTCGTACGAGTAGGAGTGCAGGACCAGGTAGTCGCCGGTGCCGGTGCCGGGGGTGCCGGCCGGGTCGCTGCGCCAGTCCCGCAGCCGTACCTCGGCCACCTTGTTCTGGGCGGTGTACGCCCAGTCGTAGCGGTTTCCGTTGGCGTCGGTCATGGTCGTCTTGTTGCCGAACCTGTCGTACCCGTAGCTGGTTTCGTTGCCCTCCGGGTCGACGACCCGGACCGGCCGTCCCTCGTCGTCGTACTCGGTGCTGGTGACCCGCTCGGGGTCACCACCAAGCAGGTCGCTGACGGTGACCTTGGTGGGGTTGCCGTCGGCGTCGTACTCGTTGACGGTTCGGCTCTGGTGCTGCTTGCCGGTGACGGCGTCGGTGGTGACCGGGCCGGTGACGGTGGCGACCCGCGAGTGCCCGTCGTAGGTGATCGTAGTGGTGACGCCCGCGGGATAGGTGTCGGAGATTTCCTTCTCGGTGATCCGTCGGCCGAGCGCGTCGTAGGTGTACTCGGTCACCAGCCCGGACGGCTCGGTCACCCTGTACAGGTCACCGTTGGCGTAGTACGCGTAGGTGGTGGGCTTGGTCTGCCCGTTGGTGGTGCTGCTGGCCAGCAACCCGGGCGGGGGGATGCCGTTGACACCGGCCTCGCCGCCGCTGGTGTAGGTGTGGGTGACCAGGCTGCCGTCCGGGTTGGTCTGGGTGAGGGGCTGACCGGTGCGGTCCCGGTACGTGAAGGTGGTCCGGAACTTGTTGTCGGTCGGGCCGCTGGAACGGCCGTCGCGCTGCTCCACCGCCAGGTCGATGCGGGGGTCGAACGGGTCGGTGATCGAGGCCGGGTAGGTGTAGTAGTTCGTGAAGCACTGGGTGGACGTACGGCAGCTCTTGCGGGTGGCGAGGCGACCCCGGCTGTCGTACGTCATCTCCACCGTGTCACCGTTCTCGTTGGTGACCTTGCTCTGCTGGCCGTCCGCGTTGTAGGAGAACGAGCGGATGGCCATGCCGTCCAACGGGTGCCGCACGAAGATCGGCCCACCGGCGTCGCCGGGGATCACGGTGCAGAAGGCTGGGTCGTTCGGGTCGGGCTGGGTGCAGACCTCGGTGGGCGGCGGGCTCGGCGTCGGGCTGGTCTGCCCGGGGCGGTCCTCCTCGCGGGTCTCCAGTCCGAGCGGGGTGCCGGAGCGCAGCAGTCGACCGGCGAGCGCGTCGTACTCGTACAGGTAGGGGCGGTTGGCCGGGTCGAGGACCTGGACGCTGCGCCGCAGGTCCGTATCGCCGCCGTAGACGGTGGGCTGACCCACCTTCCAGGTGCCACCGTTGTCGTCGGTGTACTCCCTGACCCGGTCGGTGGCCGTGTCGTACTCGACCTCGGTGGCGACCCGGCCGCTGGGCAGGGTGACCCGGGTCAGCTGCTGGGCGGCCGGCTTCGCGTACCGGTAGTGCGCCTTGGCCGTGTCCAGGCCAATGGGGTGGGAGTAGACGGCGACCTCGTCGATCGTGCCGGCAAAGTAGCGCTGGGCGGTGCTGCCCCAGCCGGACCACGACGTGGGTGAGGTCGCCGAGGCGAGGCCGACCTGGTTGAAGGTCAGCAGCGAGTGCTCGATCGGCTGCCCCGTCTGCCCGAGCGGGGTGGAGACCGGCTCACCGTCGAGGTACATGGTCTGGGTGTTGGCCATCGCGGACAGCACCACGTGGTGCCACTTGTTGTCGTTGACGGTGCCAGCCGAGGTGAACGGTGCGATCGTGCCGTTGGCGAACTGGCCGCGCAGCTTTCCGTCGGTGCCGGTGTAGAGCAGCGGGACGCCGCTGGTCGCCGTGGTGCCGACGGCCTTGTCCTGGTAGCCGATGAGCGGGCCACCGGTCTGCGTCAGACCGATCTTGAACCACAGCTCGACGGAGACGTCGCGGCTCTTCTTGACCAGCCCCTTGGGCAGTTCGAGGTAGGCCGAGGTGCCGTTGAAGGCGGCGGCGGTGCCGTTGGTGCCCTCCAGCACACCGGGCTGGCCCAGTGTGACGTTGTTGCGGTACGTGCCGGCGTCCTTGCCCAGGTTGATCGCCACGTCGCTGGCCGCGCCGGTGCCCTCGGTCTCGCCGAGGTGGTAGTACGAGTCGGGCTTGGCGTCGAGAACGGCGGTGCGGTAGTGCGACCCGGCCGCGTAGTCATAGCTGGTACAGGCGGACTCCGGGCCACAGACCTTGGTCAGCAGGTCACCGTTGTAGGTGTAGTTCCAGGTCAGCTTCGCGCCGTTGACCGCGTCGGTGCTGACCGAGGCGATGTGGATGCCGTTCCAGGTGAAGGTCAGCGAACGGCCGGCGGTGTTGGTCTGGCTGTTGGAGACCTGGGCCCGGGCGAGCTTGCCGGTCATCGGGTCGAGGGTCAGGTTGACCGAGTGCCCGGAGTTGTCGGTGATCTTCTGGAGTTTGTAGAGCAGGGAGAACTGGTAGGTGCTGCCGGTACGGTCGACAAGCTTCCAGTTGCTGCTGTCGACGGTGAGCTTCGCGACCCGGCCCGGCGGCGGCGCGTACGTGCCGTCCGGGTTCTTGCCGAACCGCACCTCCTGGCCGTCCGGGTAGCGGACCACCACGTTGCCGGAGCCGTCGTTGTCGGGGACCAGCGTCATGTCGTACCGGCTGGACCAGCCGGCGCCGAAGACGCCGGTCGTGCGGGGGTCGAGGCTGTTGTAGGTGCGGACCAGGTTCAGCTCCGGACCGACGGTCACCACAGTGGCGTCCACGGCGGAGGTGGCGAAGTTTCCGGTCTGGGCGTCGAACTCGCGACCCTGCTCGGCGTTGGGCGAGGTGGCGATCCGGGACAGCAGGTCCGGTTGTGGCACCGAACTGAGCATTGTCGAGTACGGCGAGATGACCTCGTTGGCGCTGTCCTTGACGAAGGAGCGCCACAGGTAGCTCTTGCCCCAGACCATCCGGCCGGCGGGCACCACCCAGGACTGCTTGGCCTGGTAGCCGGAGTTGGTGCAGTTGGTCGCCGCACCGGCGTCGGTCTGGTCGCAGATCTCGAACTTGAAGGACAAGGTGGCGCCGGGTGCGGCGTCGGTGTCCACGGCCCGCGCCCAGAGCAACGGGGTGAGCGTCGGGGCCTGGTACCCGTTCTCCGGGTAGAGCTCCTGCACGACTGGCGGAACGTCGAACACCTGGAGCACGATCCGACCGGGTGGCACCTGGTGGTCGGTGAAGACCGCTCCACCGGTACGCACCATGGTGAAGTCGAGGAAGTAGGAGCCGGGCTCCAACCGCTTGACTGTCGCGTCGAGGGTGACCTTCGCGCCACGGGCCAGGGTGGCGGGTAGGTTCGCCGCCCGCTGCTGGGTCACCGCGGCGCCGGTCTGCGCGTTGTAGACCCGGTACGCGAGGTAGTAGTTGGCCGGCGTCCACGCCTCGGCACCGAGGTTGGTGACCGTCACCTTCACCTTGCCGTCCTGGTTACGCAGGACGGCCGGCTCCGGAGTGGGCTTCGGGATCGCGTACCCGGCGTTGTACGGGCTGTGCGTGACGTAGAGCGCCGGCGGGTTCGCGGTGCCGGTGCCGGCGAACTTCTTCCACGCCGAGGTGTCCGTGGTGGACGCGCGCAGCGAGAGACCGTTGTTGGCCTGCTGGCCGTTGGCCCAGCGCTGCACGAGGTTACGGCCGCCGACGCCGAGATCGAACATCTCCCCGGCTGCCGGGCAGGCGGACTGGGACTGGCCGAGAGCGACGTACCCGTGGGCGAACGAGCGGCTGACCAGCGCGCCACCCACCGCCGGCCCCGGGTACGAGTAGCCGGTGCCGGCCGACCACGACCCGGTCACCGGGTGGACGCTGACCGCGCGCGCCTTGCAGGAGCGCGCGTCGAAGTTGACTACCGAGAGCGCCGCGCCGTGAATGGTGTGGTTCTGGAGTCGGCTGACCAGGTCACCGAACTTGAGGTAAGCCGCCGCGTTGGAATCACCGGTGCGACCGACGAGCAACTCGTCCTTACCCGAGACGGAGCCGTCTCGGTGCACGTACATGCTGCTGTCGGCCTTCACGGCGTCGACTGGAGGGCCGACGGTCGGGTCGACCTCGACCGGGTACCGCCGGGCCGGGTCGGTCAGCCAGGCCCGGTCGGGGGTGACCTTCAGCGCCGTCTGCCCACCCGTGGTGACCAGCTCGTACGCCACCTTGGTGGAGGTGGCGGGACCGGCCGCGCCGGTGCCGGCGTCCACCATGTAACCCGCCGGGATCACGCCGCGTTCACGCCCGTCGCGGTCACTGAGGACGACCTGACCGTCGACCAGCTTCGCGGTGAGGTTGCGCAGGTTCAACGGGAACACGAACGAGGCGGGCGCCTTGGCCGAGCGCAGGACCAGGGTCTCCTTCACGCCGCCCGCCCGGGGCTCCAGACGCAGGTCGACGTCGGGGCGTACGCCGGGGTAGGTGACGGCGTTCCCGTTCACCCGGCCCGGCGCGTTGGCCGCCTCGGCCATACCGAAGCCGAACTCCGTGTCACCGTCGAAGCTCACCCGGGCCACCTGACTCGCGGCGCCGTTGCCGGCGAGGCGCAGACCGACCGAGTCGGCCGCGATCCCCCACCCGTCGGCGGTCGGCACCAGGGCGTGGTCGATGGGCGCCCAGGTGCCGTCCGGCTTGCGGTAGTTGATCGGGGAGGAGGAGAACTCGGTGGTCTGGGTGCCGTCGGCGTTGTCGAAGACCCGCTGGTTGACGTCGCGCTCGGCCGGTCGTTCCCGGCTGGTTCGCTTGTCGAAGCCTGGGGTGTCCTCGACGGGTGCCGTCGCGACGGACGCCTTGTTGCGCCCCGGGGCGGGCTTGTCGGCGAGCTTGTGCAACGGGTACTGCCCGCGCATGGACTTCGGCAGGTCACGGTTGGGGCGTCCGGGTGTCACGTGACCCTTGCCGGCCGCCGAACCCCATGCCTGGTTCGGCTTCGCGCCGCCGCCACCCCGACCGGCGGAGGCCACACCGTCCCGGTCGCGGGCACCGCCCGCCGGCAGCGCCGTCACCCCGCTGCCGCCCAGGTTGAGCATCAGCACGCCGGCCAGAGCGGCGGCCAGGACCGACCGGGTGGTGCCGGAGCCGAACATCGAACGTTGCCGGGGTAGCCGACCACGCAGATCGGTCAGCCGACCGCGCGGGTCGGGCAGACGGCGAATGCTGAAGGACATGGTCACCCCTGGATCGAGGACGGGCTAAGAGGCGGAGACAGGCACGTGCCGGCCGCGAGACCTGCTAAGGCCCCACGAAGCCGGGTGTCGATCGCCGCTACCTCTTCACGGGCACGGCGTTACGACGTCGACTCATCGGTCGACGAGAATGTCAGAAAAGAGAAAGAGACAACTTGGGTGGACGGAATTCACGCGGGAGCGGAGCGCCCAACAATATTCGTGTCGCCTCGGCACGGCAGATTGCCGCCAAGTCAGCGGTCACAGCTTCACACCCCCGTGTGCTGCTACTCATCGATATGCCGCTGTAGGTTGCAGCACGCTCGATCGGCTGTCAAGCCACAGTGGCGGCAACCTTCCTCATTTGCGCTACGACCTGGGGAGACTACTTTCCGTTAAGACTCCGACCATTTGGAGCCTTTAGTCCCTTTACTCCCTGCTCCGACCCGCCCCGAATGTCCATCGTGGATGTTTCCGGAGCCCACGAACCGGGCGGAGCTTCCGCCTTGGCAGGCGACCCACGGTCGTGCATGATGGGCCGCGACCGTGGCGGATGGATCACTCACCGCGCACAGTGGAGCGTCTGTGAATGTGGCGATCACCACAGACTTATCAATTCACTACGGTCATTCTTATTCTTCTCGGGGGAGGATCACACAAACGTGTCCCAGTCAACCAGAGAGTCCACACCACGGACGTCTTCCCGGCGTCGGTCGCTGGCGTTGACCGCCGCAGCGCTCATCGGCGCCGCCGGCCTCGTGGCACCGCTGCCGGCGTCTCCCGCCCAGGCGGCCACCGACGCCTTCAGCTGCACCGGGGCCGCGGCGTTCTTCAACTCGACAACGGCCGGCACGCTCTCCCGCCGCCAGTACAGCACCCCGGGCCGCGACGGCGGCGTGTTCACCGCCGCCACCCCCATCGGCCCCAGTGGCTGGCAGACGTTCGGCCGCCTGCTGGGCGGGCCGGACGGCCGGGTCTACGGCATCAACTCGACCGGGCTGAACCGCTACCGATGGACAGGCAGCAACTGGGAGACCATCGATGGCAAGCAGAACCTGATCATCAGTTCGAGCTTCACGAACTATGCGACAGCCGCCTACCGCAACAAGATCACTGTGGACCAGATCGGCGACTTCTACGCCGTCGACGCCCAGGGCAAACTGCGCTGGTACCGGTTCGACGAGCCGACGCGGAAATGGACCATCGACGCACGCGTCATCGACTCCGGCTGGGACCGGTACAACCTGATCGTCGCCGGTGCCCCCGGAGTCCTCTACGGCCGCACGTCCGACGGCAAGCTCTACCGACACCGGTTCGACCCGGCGAGTCAGCGGTGGCTCCTGCGGGACCGTCAGGTCGGTTCGAGCGACTGGCAGGGGTTCACCAAAGGGCTCTTCTCCGCCGGCGGAGACACGCTCTTCGGCATTCAGGCCGACGGTGATCTGTTCCAGTACCGCTTCCGCGAGGACAACCTGTCCTGGGCACTGACCGCGGACCAGATCGGCAACGGCTGGGGGGGCTTCCCGAACGTCTTCACCACCACCAACACCTGCCGGCAGGGGGCGATCACCAGCCCCGCGCTGCCCGCCACCCCGGCACGGCAGAACGCCCCGTTGGCGGTCGTGCAGGCCCCGCCCGCCGGCACCGCGCTCGGCAGCCTGGAGATCGCCTACACCGACAACATCGGTCAACTGCGGCACGGACGTGCGAACCCGGACTCGCTGTATTCGATCCAGTGGTCACCGGCGCCCGGCACCGAGGCGTACACGGGCAAGCCGTCGCTGGTCTCGGACGCCCAGAACCGGGTCACCATCGTTGCCCACGAGACCACCAGCAACGTGGGTTCGTTGACCCAGAAGACGCCGGCCATGCCGGACTGGAACCCGTGGCTCGCCCTCGGTGGGGCGATGCGCTCGGAGCCGACCGCCGTCCGGCTCTCCGACGACACCCGCGTGGTCTTCGCCCTGGACGCCGAGGGCGCTCTGTGGCACCGGCGGCAGGACGGCACGGCCGGCGATCTGTTTCCGTGGACGCCGCTCGGTGGCACCGGCCTGACCGGGACGCCGGTCGCCGTGCCGGGCGCTGACGGCACCGCCACACTTCTGGTGGCCAACGCTGCCGGCACCCTGCAGGCCGCCACGTACAAGGGTGGCGCGCTGACCTCCGCCTGGACGGGGCTGGGTGGCACGGGCTTCGTGGACACGCCGAGCGTGGTGACACTGCCTGGCCGTCGCCTGATGGTGTTCGCCCGCCACACGGACGGAGTGGTCAAGAGCCAGTTGCAGAACATCGACGGCACCTGGCCCGGCACCTGGACCGCGGTGGGAGCCAGCGGGATCACGCCGGTCGGCTCCCCGACCGCCGTCCTGAGCCCCAACACCGGCCGCGTCTCGGTGTTCACCCGGACGACCGACGACACCATCCAGCACAGCCGACAGACCGCCGCAGGCTCCACCGCCTGGGGCGACTGGGCCACGGCGACGGTACCGGACGAGACCTATCCGACCGACCCGACGGCATTCGTCTTCCAGAACTCCAACGGCATCCGACTCGGTTTCGTGAGCCGGACCGCCAACGGCTCGGTTCGGCTCTACGACACCGACGAGTCGGCTGCGTCGCTCGCCACCCGGGCCGCCCCGGCGGCGGGCATCTCGTTCACCCGGCAGGAGATCCCGCAGCCGCGCGACAACTGACCAGGATGGGGCCGGCGGCCGTCGGGGCGACACGCTCCGACGGCCGCCTCGGCCTGACTGCTGCCCCTCCTTCAAAGCGGCCACGATGCCACTTCGGCACGTCGGGGCCTCAGCGGACGGCTGCCTCAGCGGAGCCGGGTCAGCGCGGTCACCGAGCGGTCCGTGCCGTCGTAACTGCGGGCGGCGTCGAAGTCGCCCGTCGGGCGCTGCCCACCGGCCACGGCACGCGCCAACCGCAGGTCGGCGTCGCGGAACCGCAGGGCCAGGCTCAGGTGCGGCACCCACGCGTCGGGCGAGTGCCACGGGCGGTGTCCGTCGGCATCGGCGAGAACCTCCCAGACGGCGGCGTGCAGCGCGGTCAGCGCCCGCGTGGGTCGGACGAGCCAGACCAGTGGCGCGCTGCCGTCCAGGACGACGACCCGGTCGAGCGTCACCGGCACCGGCAGGGCGGCGTCGAACAGCTCGGCCAGGCGGTGCTCGACCCCCGGCGGGAACTCGTCGACGGCGGCGAGAGTGAGGTGCGGCCGGTTGGTGGGGTGGATGTTGCGGGCCAGGCTGGGTAGCCCGGCGGCGGCCAGGCGGCCCCAGACCGCCCGGACCGCAACCTCCAGGCCGGGCGAGCAGACCAGTTCCACCGTACGCACGCGCCCACGCTAGCCGGACGGTTCGCGCCACCCCCACAGATTGGAACCGAGCCACACCCGTAAGGCAGGGTGACGGCGGGGAGCGTCCCCGGCCGACACCGGGTTGACCTCACCCGCGACCCGGGCACGGTGGGTCAGGTCGAAGATGGCGACGACGGTGATGGTGGCCGCGCCCAACAAGCCCACCGACAGCGGCGGGAGTCGCGCCGCGACCGGGCTCAGGATCAGGCGTGCCACCACGGCCGCGAGGCAGTGCCGCGTCAGGCGGCCGAACACCCAGATCTCGAAGATCATCTGCCCGATGAGGAAGGTCAGCGGCCCGACCAGGATCGCCACTGCGTTGCCGGCGCCGGTACCGCTCGTTGAGGTGTTCGCCCGAGAGGTGCCACTCGTTGGCCCGCGCCCGGCCGAGCCACGGCACCGGCCATCCCAGGAGCGGCGCCGAGTAGTCGATCGCCAGCGCGAATGCCCACAGCAGGACTCGTGCTTCGCCGCCGCTGACCGCCGCCCCGGCGAACCAGACCGTCGCGGACATCGAATACCAGACGAGTCCCCGTACCGGCCGACGCCAGGCCGGAGTGCCGCGCAGGTAGAGGGCCATGACCAGGGTCCGGCCGAGGTGGATCCCGAGGTACGCGCCCACGAAGACGAAGCCCTGGTCACCGAAGGCGTCCGGAACGTTGATGGACATCAGCAGACTGCCGAGCATCACGCAGATGATCAGAATCTGCACTGTGGGTCGTTCGCAGTCGAGGCTGTCGGTGGCCAGGTTGGTGTTGTACCAGATCCACCAGAAGGCCAGCGCACGCCGCCGGTGTCGCCGGTCAGAGCCAGCCGTTGTCCCGGGCGGTGCGGACGGCCTCGGCCCGGTCGGCGGCGCCGAGCTTCTGCACGGCGGCGGAGAGGTGGTTGCGCACGGTGCCAGTGGACAGGTGCACCCGACGGGCGATCACCGCGACCGGGGCGCCGACCTCCACCAGCCGCAGCGTCTCCAGTTCCCGAGGGGTCAGCGGGCACGGGGGCAGGGTCAACGCGTCGGCGGCCAGCGTCGGGTCGACGTAGCGCCCTCCGGCGTGCACCCGGCGGATCACGTCGGCGAGCGCCCCACCCGGCGAGCCCTTGGGCAGGAACCCACGGGCGCCGGCGGTCAGCGCCTGGCGCAGGTGCCCGGGACGACCGTGCCCGGTCAGCACGACCACCGCGCACTCCGGTCGGACCCGGGTCAGCTCGGCGGCTACCGCGATGCCGTCCAGGCCCGGCATCTCCAGGTCCACCACTGCCACGTCCGGGCGGTGCGCCAGCGCCGCGGTGACGGCTGTCTTCCCGTCGGCGGCGTGTGCCACCACCTCGATGTCCGGTTCCAGGGCGAGCAGCGCGGCGACGGCGACCCGGATCAGATCCTCGTCGTCGGCGAGCAGGACGCGGATCACGACGGCGCCGGCACTGTGGCTTCGAGGGTGAAGATCGCGTCCTCCCGGCGTACCCGCAACTCGCCCCCGGCGGCGGCGAGCCGGTCGGCCAGCCCGCGCAGGCCGTGGCTGTGCGCGTCCGGGCCGCGGTCGTCGGCGCCGTCGTTGGCCACCGTCATCCTGGCCACGTCATCCTCCCGATCGATGCGGATCCGGCACCAGTCGGCCCGGCTGTGCCGCAGCACGTTGGTGCTCGCCTCGCGCAGCACCGCCGCCAGCTCGATGGCGGCGGGCTGCGGCAGGTCCGCCGGCAGTGGCGCAACCGTGCACCGCACCCCGCAGGAACGCAGCACCCCAACCACCGCGGCGAGCTGTTCGTCGAGGTCGACGGCCCGATAGCCGTGCACGGTCTCGCGTACCTCGCCCAGCGCGGAGGCGGCCAACCGTTGCACCTCTGCGGCCTCCCGCCCGGCCCGTTCCGGGTCGACCGGTGCGAGCCGGGCGGCGAGTTCGGCCTTCAACGCGATCACCGTGAGGTGGTGCCCCAGGACGTCGTGCACGTCGCGGGCGAAGCGCAGCCGTTCCTCGGCGGCGGCAAGCCGGGCCTGGGCGGCCTGGCCCTGCCGGGCCTCCACGAGCAGGTCCCAGAACCAGACCTGGAACCCGTTGACGGCGGCGACCGCCGCGCCGATTGCGCCGGTCACGGCGAGGTGACGCGCAACGGACCCGCCGGTCCACCAGGCCACCGCTACCGACACCGCCAGGACGCCGACCGCGACCGCCAGCGCGGCCCGCCACCGCACCAGCAGCGGCGTCATGCCGATCAGCGCCGCGCCGAGCCAGGCCCAGGTCGGCCACCTGCCGGCCGCCACCGGGCCCACCAGCGGAACGGTCAGCACCGCCACCCCGATCAGGCTCAGCTCGGCCCGACGCCGCCAGCGCGGGTCGAGCCACGGCGTCACGGCCGCGTACAGGACGACGGTCTGAGCGATCACGAAGGCGAGGATGCCGACCGCGCCGAGCGTCACCCGGCCCCGGTCGGGCTCGCGGGTCAGGCCGACCGCCGGCAGCAGGACGCTCGCCCACACGCCGGTGGCCAGCGACACCAGCGTCGCCCGTCGGGCGCGACGCAGCCGCCGGTCCGCCCGGGTAGTCACCGCCTCGCTCGCCACGCACCGATCCTAGGACCGCCCGGCGCATGGTCCACCCATGCGAACTGTCACGGTCGGGCCGTGCGGTCCGCACGGTTTTTCCGTGACGAAGAGGTCTGCCGGCCGCACCGGGGACACCGGCAGGGTCGAGACATGGAAAACACCAGGATGTACGCGGACAGCGTCACCGCCGTACCGTCGCCCACGCCCCTGCCCACCGCCGACCCGGCGCCCTCGGACCCGACGCCGACCACCGCCGCCCCGACTACCGCGGCCCCGACCAGCAGCACGCGGCGGCTGCTGTGGCACCTGGGCGAGATGGCGCTGGCGATGGTCGCCGGGATGCTGCTGCTCGGGCCGTTGTGGGAGCTGCCCGGCGCCGCCCTGGGAGTCTCCGATGCGCTGGCCCGGCCGGACGTCGCCGCACTGGTGATGGCCACGAACATGACCGTCGGAATGACGGTGTGGATGCGCTACCGGGCGCACCACTGGCGTGGGGTCGCCGAGATGGCCGCCGCGATGTACGTGCCGTTCCTGCTGCTGCTCGTGCCGTGGTGGGCGGGCCTGCTGGATGCCGATGCCCTGATGCTCGGCGGTCACCTGCTGATGGTGCCGGCCATGGTTCTGGTGGCGGTGCGTCATCGGCACGAGGCGCCGGTGCCGATCCGCCGGCATCCGGCCGTGGTGGCGCTCGCCCGCCACTGGCCGAGCGGGCTGGCGCTGCTGTTGACGGTGGACATGTGGGTCGATCCGACCGTGCTCAGCCCGTGGACGATGCTGGTGCTGCCCGGCGGCTACCTGCTGATCGGCGCGGCCCGCCGCACGCTGGGCGGACGGGGCGTGCTCGCCACCCAACTCGCCGGTCTGGCCATCTGGGTCGCCCTGACGCTGGTCGCGGTGCTGGCCGGTGGGCGGACTGCCGCCTGGCTGGTGGCGCTCGGATGGTTGGCGCACGCCGGCTGGGACATCGTGCACCACCGCAACCGCCGGGTGGTGCCGCGCGGCTACGCCGAGTTCTGCGTGGTGCTCGACGTGGCCCTCGCCGCGGTGATGGTGCTGGCCATCCTGACCACCGACGCCTGATCGAGGCCGCCGGTGGGTTCGTGGAACAGCCGCAGCACGAGCCCTGAGACAGCTCTTGTGGCGGTCGCCGCAACGGCCCGGACGGCGTGATGAAAAGCTTGGCGCATGAGTTCCGCACCTGCACAGCACGAAGCACCGATCGACGCCACCCTCGACGGCACCGACGAGGTGAGCGCCTTCACCGACCTCGGCCTGCGCCCCGAACTGCTGGGCGCGCTCGCCGCCCTCGGGTACGAGGAGCCGACCCCCATCCAGCGGGAGGCTATCCCACCGCTGCTGGAGGGTCGGGACCTGCTCGGCCAGGCAGCCACCGGCACCGGCAAGACGGCCGCCTTCGCGCTGCCGCTGCTGAACCTCATGACGGCGCACCGCCAGGGCGGCGACCCGGTGGCGCTGGTGCTGGTGCCGACCCGGGAGCTGGCGGTGCAGGTCTCCGAGGCGTTCCACCGCTACGGCAAGGACCTCGGCGCGCGGGTGCTGCCGATCTACGGTGGGCAGCCGATCGGGCGGCAGCTGCGGGCCCTGGACATGGGGGTCGACGTGGTGGTGGCCACCCCGGGGCGGGCCCTCGACCACATCGCCCGGGGCACCCTGCGCCTCGGTGGCTTGGCCACGGTGGTGCTCGACGAGGCCGACGAGATGCTCGACATGGGCTTCGCCGAGGACATCGAGGCGATCCTGGAGCACGCTCCGGCGCAGCGTCAGACGGTGCTCTTCTCGGCCACCATGCCGTCGCGCATCGACGGGATGGCCCGCCAGCACCTGCGCGAACCGGTGCGGATCGAGATCGGCCGGGAGCAGCAGATCGCCGGTGAGGCGCCCCGGGTGCGGCAGAGCGCGTACATCGTGACCCGGGCGCACAAGCCGGCCGCGCTGGGTCGGGTGTTGGACGTGGAGTCCCCGACGGCGGCGATCGTGTTCTGCCGCAGCCGGGAAGAGGTCGACCGGTTGACCGAGACGATGAACGGCCGGGGCTACCGCTCCGAGGCGCTGCACGGTGGCATGAGCCAGGAGCAGCGCGACCGGGTCATGGGCCGGCTGCGGGCGGGCACCGCGGACCTGCTGGTGGCCACCGACGTGGCGGCGCGTGGGCTGGACGTCGAGCAGTTGACCCACGTGGTCAACTACGACGTGCCGTCCGCCCCGGAGTCGTACGTGCACCGGATCGGTCGGGTGGGTCGGGCTGGCCGCGAGGGCGTGGCGATCAC
Source organism: Micromonospora sp. NPDC005553 (assembly GCF_042871765.1). Lineage (NCBI taxonomy): Bacteria > Bacillati > Actinomycetota > Actinomycetes > Micromonosporales > Micromonosporaceae > Micromonospora > Micromonospora sp. NPDC005553. The sequence continues at coordinate 66,057 of NZ_JBIAJD010000010.1, forward strand.
CCTCGCCGAGCCACGTGAGCACCGGATGCTCAAGACCATCGAGCGGGTGACCGGCCAGCGGATCACCATCGACAAGATTCCCACCGTGGCCGACATGCGTACCCGGCGGCTGGAGCTGACCCAGGCGGCCCTGCGGGAGAGCCTGCTGGAGGACGACCTCGACCCGTTCCGGGTGATCGTGGAGACGCTGACCGACGAGTTCGACCTGATGGAGGTCGCCCTCGCCGCCGTGAAGCTGGCCCACGAGGTGACGTCGCCGGGCTCCGACGACGAGGAGGAGATCCCGCAGGCTCCGGTCCGTGGGTCGCGCGAGGGCCGACCGGAGGCCGGCGGCCGGGGCGGCGACCGGCGCGGCGGGGGCCGGCCCCGCTCCGGCGGCGGCAACACCGTGCAGGTCTTCGTCGGCCTGGGTCGACGCGCCGGGGTGCGCCCGCAGGATCTGGTCGGCGCGATCACCGGGGAGACCGGCATCCGCGGCCGGGACATCGGCTCGATCGAGATCGCCGACCGCTTCTCACTGGTGGAGGTGCCGCAGGGGGTGGCCGACGAGGTCATCTCCGGCTTGCGCTCCAGCACGATCAAGGGCCGCAAGGCCACAGTGCGCCGCGACCGCGGCGGCGACGAGCGCTGAGAACGCGGTCGGCGACCGCCGGAGTACGACGGTCGCCGACGACCCGGCCCGGCGAGGCGGCGGGAGAAACATGGGCACCCGCCGCCCCGCCGCTGTCAGCCGATGTTGCCGTTTACGACGTTGTTGGCCCCGGCCAGCGACGCGCCACCGGAGCGGTGGTCGTACGCCCGCATCACGTTGTTGGTGACGATCCAGTTGTTGCTGGTGCCGACCGTCATGATCGGTCGGTCCTGGCGGCGGGGCGTCGCGTCGTCGTAGAACTGGTTGCCGATCACCTGGCACAGGTCGGCGTCGCGGCCGAGAATCCCGTTCGCGCCGTTGTCGTGGATGTCGAGCCCCATGATCCGGGTACGTCCGGATGAGGAGACCTCGATGCCGTTGGTGGCGTTGCGCCACAACCGGCCGCCGATGAACTGGGTCCCCCAGACCTGCCGCAGGTCGGCGCCGCTGCCGGTGCCACTCGTGCCGTTCGACTCCAGGTAGACGTTCTGGAAGATGTTCCGGTGGGCGGGTTCGCGCAGTTCCACTCCGTTGCCCCGGCAACCCCAGACATGCAGGTTGTCGAAGAAGCAGGCGCTGTCCAGCAGCCGTATCCCGGTCTGGCACTCACCGACCCAGACGTTGAGGAACTCGTTGTCGTACGCGACCTTGTTCACCAGGATGCCGACGCCGAGGCAGTCCTCGATGTTGATATCGGTGATCTTGTTGGCGTGGGCGCTGGTGTCCGCGTCCTTGCCGAGGAACTCGATCGCGTGGCTGCCCGAGTTGCCGAGGTGCAGGTGGTGGAAGGTCGACCGGGGGCCGCGGACGGTCAACAGCACGTTGGAGGTCCGCATGCCGTAGAAGTGCACGTTGGAGATCTGGTTGTACTTACCGCTCGAGACCAGACGACCGGTGTAGCCCGGGGCCGGCTGGATGATCGCGGCGCCGATGTTCTCGCCGGTCCAGGTCACACTCGTCGGAAAGCGGACCTCCGATCCGAGACCGAGCGCGCCCACCGGTTGGAAGATCTCCCCGCCACCGGCCGGCAGCAGGTTCAGCGCCGTGGTGACCTTGTCCGACTCGTCACTGCCGTCGAGCCGGCAACCGACCCGGGGGTCCCGGAGGCTGAGCGGGGCCTCCCGCACGGTCGTGACGGGCGGCGATCCCGCCTGTTCGGCACCGGCGAGGGTGGCCACCGTGGTCGCCACCGCGGCGCCCGCGCCCCCGGCGAAGAGCACCCGCCGTCCCAACCGTCGGCTCGGTGGATCTGACCGTTGTGGCGCTGCCGGCGGCACCGCACCAGGTGCGCTCACGATCGGTTCCATGCCTCTCCCCCGTTGAGTGCCACCTCGAGCGGCGGGCAGACTCTACTGTGCATTGTCGCGTGCTCGCCGACGCGGATCAGAGGGCGTACGGGCCGAAACGGCCCCAGGCCACCACGGCCGCGAGGACGAGCAGCACCGCGCAGGTGACCGCGCCCTGGATCTCGGTTCGACGCCCCTGCTGGGTGGTCTCCTGCTTGCCGGCGCGCAGGTGCACCAGGAGGCCGCCGATCATGACGATGACCAGCCCGACGGCGGCGAGCGGGGTGAGCACTGTGGCGATGCCGGTGGCAGCGGGCAGCACGAGCCCGACGGCGGCCAGCAGCTCGACCGCGCCGAGCGACTTGACCTGCGACGGTGGGACGGGGTCCACCCACCGCATCACGTCGCGCAACTTCTCCTTGGGCTGGCTCAGCTTGGCCAGCCCGGCGCCGGCGAAGACAGCGGCGAGCAGAAACTGAATGATCCAGAGCACCACGTTCACGGGGGGTTCCTCCAGGGGCCGCCTCGCGGCGGAGAGGTGGTTGACGGTGCAGACGAGACAGTAGACCTCCCCGCGTACCGAAAGGGCCCCCGCCGTCGCAAGACGGCGGGGGCCCGGATCGTCGGAGCGTCAGACCGCGAAGAGCGCCGGCCCGTCAAGCGTCTTCACGTCGGCCGGGCGCAGCGCCAGGGCGAGCACGTCGGCCACGTCGGCCAGGGTGTGCACGGTCAGCGCCTCGCGCACCTCGGTCGGCAGGTCGTCCAGGTCGGGCTCGTTGCGCGCCGGGATGATCACCTCGGTGAGACCGGCCCGGTGCGCGGCGAGCAGCTTCTGCTTCACCCCACCGATCGGAAGCACCCGACCGGAGAGCGTCACCTCACCGGTCATCCCGAACTCGGGACGGACCGGGCGGCCGGTAACCAGCGACGCCAGGGCCGTGACCATGGTGATGCCGGCGCTCGGACCGTCCTTGGGCACCGCGCCCGCCGGGAAGTGGACGTGGATCCGGCGTCCCGCGAGAGCGTTCGGGTCGATGCCGAACCGCCGCCCGTTGGAGCGCAGGTAGGAGAGCGCGATCTGCGCCGACTCCTTCATCACGTCACCGAGCTGGCCGGTCAGGGTCAGCCCCGGCTCGCCCTCCATGCTGGTCGCCTCGATGAAGAGCACGTCCCCGCCGGCGCCGGTGACGGCGAGGCCGGTTGCCACGCCGGGCACCGCGGTGCGCTCGGCCGACTCCGGGGTGAACTTCGGCCGCCCCAGGTAGCGGGTGAGGTTGTCGGTGTCGACGCGTACCGGCGACGGGTCGGTCGCCAGCGTCACCGCCACCTTGCGCAGGATCTTGGCGAGGCCACGTTCGAGCTGCCGGACCCCGGCCTCTCGGGTGTACTCCCCCGCGATCAGCGCCAACGCCTCGTCGGCGATCTCCACCTCGTCGGCGGTCAGCCCGGCCCGCTCCCGCTGCCGGGGCAGCAGGTGGTCACGGGCGATGGAGACCTTCTCGTCCTCGGTGTACCCGTCCAGGGTGACCAGCTCCATCCGGTCCAGCAGGGGGCCGGGGATGGACTCCACCACGTTGGCGGTGGCCAGGAAGAGCACGTCGGACAGGTCGAGGTCGACCTCCAGGTAGTGGTCCCGGAAGGTGTGGTTCTGGGCCGGGTCGAGCACCTCCAGCAGGGCGGCGGCCGGGTCACCGGCGTAGCCGGCGGCCAGCTTGTCCACCTCGTCGAGGAGCACGACGGGGTTCATCGAACCAGCCTCGCGCAGCGCGCGGACGATCCGACCGGGCAGCGCCCCCACGTAGGTACGCCGGTGCCCGCGGATCTCCGCCTCGTCGCGGACGCCGCCGAGCGAGACCCGGACGAAGTTGCGCCCGAGCGCCCGCGCCACGGACTCGCCGAGGCTGGTCTTACCGACTCCGGGGGGGCCGGCGAGGGCGAGCACCGCGCCGGAGCCGCGACCGCCCACCACACCGAGGTTGCGCTCGGCGCGCCGGTTGCGCACGGCCAGGTACTCCAGGATGCGGTCCTTGACGTCGGCCAGGCCGGCGTGGTCGGCGTCGAGCACCGCGCGGGCCGCGGTCAGGTCGGTGTTGTCGTCGGTACGCGTGCCCCAGGGCATCTCGAGCACGGTGTCCAGCCAGGTACGGATCCAGCCTGCCTCCGGGGAGGCGTCGCTGGCCCGCTCCAGCTTGCCGACCTCGCGCATGGCCGCCTCGCGGACCTTCTCCGGCAGCTCGGCGGACTCGACGCGGGACCGGTAGTCGGCGGAGCCGTCCGGCTCGTCCTCGCCCAGCTCCTTGCGGATCGCGGCGAGCTGCTGGCGCAGCAGGAACTCGCGCTGAGACTTCTCCAGCCCCTCGCGGACGTCACTGTTGATCTGCTCGGTGACCTCCTGCTCGGCCAGGTAGTCCTTCACCCAGCCGACCAGCAGCTCCAGCCGGGCGGTGACGTCCGGCGCGGCGAGCAGCTCGGTCTTCTGCTCCAGCGTCAGCCAGGGCGCGTAACCGGCCGAGTCGGCCAGCTCGGAGAGGTCGGTCATCCGCTCCACCGCGTCGATGACCTGCCAGGCGCCCCGCTGCTGGAGCACGGAGGTCACCAGGGCGCGGTACTCACGGGCGAGTTCGCGGGCCCGACCGGCGTGGGCGGGTTCGTCGAGTTCGGTCGCCTCGACCCAGAGGGCGGCGCCGGGGCCGGGCACGCCGGAGCCGATCCGGGCCCGGGACAGGCCACGGATGACGGCGGCGGGCTCGCCTTCGGGCAGGCGGCCGACCTTCTCGATGGTGGCGACCACGCCCACCGGGCCGTACTCGCCGTCGATGCGCGGCACGGCCAGCAGCTTGCGGTCGCCGGTCGCCCGCGCCGCGTCGATCGCGGCCTGGGTGGTGGGGTCGAGGGTCACCGGGATGACCATGCCGGGCAGCAGCACGGCGTCGGTCAGGGGCAGTACCGGAAGAGTTGCCATCGAACACCTCGCGTTAGTTGAGCGTGTCTCACTCAAGTAACAAAGCGTGCCCCTTGTTCCGACCTGTGACCCAGGCCACTTTCGTGCCCGGTCCGTCGAGTCGCCCGGGACCGGTGGGCGACCCGACGGGCACCTCAGGTGAGCTTGCTCTTCACAGTGTTCACCACCGAGCCGGCCACCCCCGGGTTGGTGCCGTACAGACGAGGGTCACCCGGGGGCAGCACCGGTTCCGGCGCGTTCGCCCGCGGGTTGTCGTCGTACCGGAACTCGCCCTTGCCGTCCGGCGAGGGCCCGGACGCCCAGCGCCCCTGGGCGGCGTCGGTGCCCGAGGAGAATCCCAGGTAGGTGTAGCCGTACTCCTCGGTGAACTCGCCCGAGTCAGGAAACGCCTCCGGCACCGGCATCTCCTCCAGGCCGTCCTCCTTGAGCTGCTCGATGGCCGCCAGCCACATGTTCTGGTGCATAGTGTCGCGGGCCAGCAGAAAGCGCAGCATCTGCTTGACGCCCGGATCGTCGGTCATGTGGAACAACCGGGCGACCTGGAGCCGACCCTGCGCCTCGGCGGTGACGTTGAGCTGGAAATCGGCCAACAGGTTGCCGCTGGCGGTGATGAACGCGCCGTTCCAGGGCACCCCGTTGGAGTCGGTGGGCAGGGCGCCACCTCCGCCGTGGATGAAGTGCGCCGGATTCTCACCGGCGTAGGTCGCGGCACCTCCGGGATCCTCCGCGATCCCCTCGGTCAGTGACAGCGGCGCGTTGTCCAACAGCCGGGTGATCATCGTGACGATCATTTCGACGTGGCCCATCTCCTCCGTGCCGACGTCGAGCAGCAGGTCCTTGTACTTGCCGGGCAGTCGGCAGTTCCAACCCTGGAAGAGGTACTGGTTGGCGACCGTCATCTCGCCCCACTTGCCGCCCAGCACCTCCTGCAACCGGCGGGCGAACGCCGCATCCGGGCCGTCCGGCTTGGCTTCGAACTGCAGATCCTTGACGTGGCTGAACATCCAACCTCCTCAGTACCGGAAACAGGTAGCGAGGCCGTTCCCGCCCCGATGACCCGAGCGGGCCAACCGGTGTCCCGGCCGGGTCAGCGCACCGGGCGGGCCATCGGCAGCAGCACCTCCAACGCCACTCCACGCGACCGTAGCCGGTGCGCCCGCAACGCTCCCCCGTCCGTCGCGACGAGCTGCCGCGCGATCCACAGGCCCAGACCGGACATCCCGACGGCCGGTGCCGGACGCCGCAGCGCGACCAGCAGCGCGTCGTCGACCCGACCCTCGTCGGTGACCAGGATGCTCAGGCTGGGGCCGCGCACCGTGGCGTAGAGCCCGACCTGCCCGTCCGGCGGCCCGTGCCGCAACGCGTTCTGCACCAGGTTGACCAGTACCTGTCGGGTTCGTCCGGCCGGCACCGGGCAGGAGGCCGCCTCCCGGGTGGCGCGCGCCCGCCGACGGGCGAGCGGCACCAGCGCCGCGGCCTCCCGCAGGATGCCCGCCAGCGCGACGGCCGGCTCCGGCTGCGGAGTCGGCGTCAGCACACCGGTCCCGGCGGTCGCGTCTCGCAGCAGGCTCTGCAGGTGGGCGGCCTGGTCGCGGGCCAGCGCAGTGAGTGCCCGCCGGTCGTCCCCGGTCAGCTCCCGACGCTCGTCGGCCAACGCGCGGGTCAGCGAGGTCAGGGTGCTGACCGGAGTCCGGAACTCGTGGCACAGCACCCGCAGCAGCAGCTCCGAATCGGCCGCCGTCGGTCGTTTCTCGCCCGGTGTCGGCGCAATGGGGCGCAACCCTCGCAGCAGGTCCCGCAAACCGTGCCGTACGCGCATCCACCCGAGTCCTCTCGTTCGGTGCGAACCCGCATGATCGGTACCCGCTGGGGAACGGCGCAGACATGCCGGGAGCCTCCACCTTGCGACTCGTCGTCGTGGACGATCACCCCCTTTTCGTCCGCGGCCTGGAGTTGCTGCTCCCGATCACCACCGACGGCCGCGTCGAGGTGGCCGCCTCGACCGGCGAAGCCGCCGCGGCGGCGGCCCTGGTCAGCAGGTGCCGCCCCGACCTGGCCCTGGTCGACCTGCACATGCCACCGCCCGGCGGCATCCGGGCGGTGGCCGCGATCCGGCGGACCACCCCACGGGTACGGGTGGTCGCGATGTCCGGTTCAGCCGACGCCGGGCCAGCGGTGGAGGCCCTGCGGGCCGGTGCCGAGGGGTTCCTGCCCAAGACCAGCGAACCGGAGGAGCTGCTGCCCCCACTGCTGGCGATCCTCGACGGCTGGGCGGTGCTGCCGGCCGAACTGCTGCGCGCCATGCTGCTGGGGCCCACCCGCTCCGCGCCCGTCGACCTGGATGGCGAGGAACGGCGGCTGCTGCGGGCGATCGCGGCCGGCCGCAACACCGTCGACATCGCCGAAGAACTGCACGTCTCCGAACGGACGGTGAAACGGATGACCGCCGCGCTGCTGCGCAAGTTGCGGGTCTCGAACCGGGCCGAGGCGGCTGCCATCGCCGGTCACAGCGGCATCCTCGGGGAATGAAGCCTCGCCACCGAAGCGATTCATGGTTTTGCTCGGTAACGGAATCGCGACGCGCCGAATGAATGGAAGGCATATTGTTGCGGATTACCGGGGTGATAGGTCAGACTTTGGACACATCCCGCCGCACACAGGGAGTAATCGGCAATGGCGAGAAAAGTAATCACGGTCCTGACCGACGACCTCGACGGTGGGAAGGCCGACCGGACGGTTGAGTTCAGTCTCGACGGCGTGGCCTACACGATCGACGTCTCCGACGAGAATGCCGGCGTCCTGCGCAAGGCGCTCGATCCGTACATCAATGCGGGTCGGCGGATCGGGCGCGGCCCGGTGGAGAGCGCCCGTTCGGTCCGGCGGCCGGGGCGACCCGCCGGCGCGGGAATGGATCGGGAGCAGAACCGGGCCATCCGGGAATGGGCCGTCAAGAACGGCTACAAGATTTCCGAGCGCGGCCGGATCCCGGTTGAGGTCGTCGAGGCGTACAAGAGCCGCTGACGCGACTCGACGGGGCCCCGCCGGAAACGGCGGGGCCCCGTCGTTTGTCCGGGCACTCGAAGCGGCGGCCGGCCACCCGGGTCGTCGCCCCGGGTGGCCGGCCGCCGCCGGTACATCAGGTCAGTTGACGTCGATGCGCACCGAGTCGAAGGCGGGGGTCTGGTTGGCCCGCTCCATCATCGGCAGGCGGTGCGAGCCGTCACCGGCCCAGACGGAGCACTGGGCGGTACCGGACTCCGGCAGGCCCGGAATCTGGATCGTCACCTCGTCGGGCTGGGCGCCGCCGCGGCCGTCCTCTGTCGCGACGAAGAACGCGGGCACCTCCTGCGGCTCCGGCGGAGCGGTCAGGCTGTCCAGCATCCGGCACGCGGTGTGGAAGTGACCGCGGACCAGGCCCTGGTCGTTGAGGAGCGAGCTCTCCACGTAGTAACCACCCTGACCGGCGGCCAGGAAGCGGTCCCGGACCAGGTTGCGGGTGCTGACCCGCAGGGTGAAGGGCTGGTTCTGGCCGACCTGGTCGGGGAACTGGGTGATCAGCAGCGACGGGTTGTTGGCCGCCGCGCCGACCTCACCGAATTCGGTGCTCACGCAGCGGTTGCCGTTCTGGAAACCGTCGTGCGGCTGGAGCCGGCTCTCGTCGCAGTCGTTGGCGAGCACGCCGAGCCCGGCGCCGGGCTCGGTGCCACCGCCGTTGTTCCCGCCGCCGTTGTTGCCACCGCCGTTGTTCCCGCCACCGTTGTTGCCACCGCCGGGGGTGGTGGTGGGAGTGGTGCCGCCGCCGTTGTTGCCGCCCGTTCCACCGGTGGGCTGCACCTGGCACTCGGCGAGCTGCGCGAGGCCCTGCGGCCGGGGTCCGGCCCGGTCGATGGCGGTCGTGATCCGGTCCAGCACGGCGCGGCGCTTGCCGGCCAACGGCTGGAGGATCGCGTTGCGGATGAACGCCTCACCCTTGTTGCCCTCGGCGGCGAGCCGCCGGTCCGCCTCGGCGATCTGGGTCTGCAACTGGGCGAGGTTGCGGTCCACCTCGGCCCGAGCCCGGTTCGGGACCTGCGGCAGTTTCGCCGCCACGTCCGGACAGGCGATGGCCGTGCCGGTGCCCACGGTGCCGTCCTTGCCGTCCTCGCACTCGGGGACCGACTGCTGTCCGTCACCCCAGTGATTACGCACCCACCGACCGTTCTGCCAGGTTCGGCTGGTCGAGCCGCCACCGGTCGGCGCGGTCGCGCCAGGGCTCGGCTCCACGCACTGCCCGGAAGCCGGACGCGGCTTATTTGTCCGCCGGTCCTGGGCCGACGAAATCTGAGTCACGGCGACAACTCCGCCGAAGACCGCGAGCGTGCCGACAACTGCCAGCAGACGCTTGCTCCGTGCGTTGCCGGAAGGCCGGCGCGCCCGAGTGGACCTGCGCATCGAATTGCTCTCCTTCTCGATCCGGTAGTGGATTTCTGCCCTCGGCGGACCGACGGATGTGAGGTGGCACGCCGCGGTGGCGACCCACCGTGACCTACCCGGTAATGCGTCGATGGCCGACGATGCCCTTTCCGCACCGTCTCCCGCGCCCGGTGGACGCGGATGGGGAGATCCTGTTCATTCGCGCAGGAGTACGGGGCGGCGGCCGGGAAGGTTCAACAGACGCACAGGAAATTGCCGCGACCCGACACGGAGCCGGTGCGGAGCAGGGATCAGCAGGTGAAACGGGCGCTGGTCAGTCGGCGCAGAGGTGGTCGAAGGCGAACCCGCCGACCAGTTCGTGGCGGCGCTGGCTCAGCGCGGCGATCTGGGCGGTCCACTCGGCGCGCGACAGCAGGTCGGCGACGGCGTTCTCTCGCAGTCGTTCCCCCACGGCGACGGCGGCGAGATCCTCGGCCAGCCGGGCTGCGTCGATGCCGCAGGAGAAACGGTGTTCGGTCACCGAGACCTGCTCGATGAGGCACGCGTCGGGGCGTACCTGCACCCAACTCCACCCCTGTGCCGGCCCGTCCACCCAGCGGACGTGCAGCCCTCGCACGATCGGGTCGGCCACCTGCCCGGCCACGTACGCCTCGACCGCCGCCACACGGGTCAGCGCGCCGAGGTCGTTCACGGGCCCCGTACGCCCGTCCGGCAGCCGGCCCAGGATGTCCCGGAAGCCCACCGGCGCCGGTTCGGTCCCGGCGGCGGTGGCCCCGCCCGCGGCGTAGGCGCGCGCGTCGATCACGTACTCGACCAGGCGGCGGCCATGCTCGACGGCGCTCAAGGTGGGCGACCCGATCCGCAGAGTGGGCAGGCCGGCGGCCGCGCCCACCGCGTCCGTGAGGCGCTCCACGCGCTGCTGCGCCGAGCCGGGAGACGGAACGGGGCCGATCTGTACGGCGACGACCAGATGGCCGGTGTCGGCGGCGTAGACCACGAAGTCGAAGCTGGCGCGGCTCGCCGAGGTCCACTGGCTGCCCGTGACGCCGGGCGGGCGGCCCTGGAGCAGGTCAGTGAGCCGGCGTGCCGCCAGGACCCGATGGCCGGCGCGACTGGGCAGCGCGTCGCGCCCCGCCTCGGCGGGCATTGCCCGCAGCCAACCGCGGTCATCGCTCCCGATGCTCGTCATCTGCCTGATCCATCCGCCGGTCGGTCGAGCCGGGCCGAGTCTAGGTGGTCGATCATGGACCACCGACTTCTCATGTGACGCGGATCACAGCAGCGTTGACGTTCCAGGGATGGCCGCCGCGTGTATCCAGCGACCGCCGGTACCCGACCGGCCCGGAGGTGAGCATGTCGCGACAGCAGTTCGGCTTCCTCGCCGGGTTCCTCGCCGTGGCGGTCTGGGCGCTCGCCGGCATCGGCGTGACCGCCCTCGCCGTGCTCGCCGGTCTACTCGGCTGGCTGGTCGTCCGGGTGCTCGACGGCGACCTCGCGATGACCGGTCTCGGCGACCGCCGCGCCGACACTCGGCGGCGGCGATGACCACCCGCCCGTCCGCGGGGACGAACCCCAACACCGGACTGACCGCCGGGACGGCCGGTCCGGAACGCCGCCCTGGCGACACGGCGGACGTCGCACGGATCGCGGTGCAGGCGGCCAGCCTCGTGCCGGGCGTGTCCGTCGTCCGCCCGGCGGCGGTCCGTCTGGATGACCGGTCCGTCGGACTCGACCTGCACCTGATCACCTGGTACGGGCACAGCGTGCCGACGATCGCCGAAACGGTCCGGGCGGTGGTCACCGACCGGGTGACCGCCCAGACCGGGCTCAGCGTGGCGGTGGTGACAGTCACCGTTGACGACCTGCTCGTCCCCGGCGTCGACTCCTCCGGCGTCGGCACCGCCACACCGGAGGACTGCTGAGATGCGCACCGCCAACCGGGTCGCCTCGTTGCTGCTGGCCACCGCGCTGCTTCTCGGTGGCGCGGCGGCGGCCGTCCAGGCGTTGCTGCTCACCCTGCACCGACCGACACCGCTCGACACCAGCGGCTGGCTCGACGCGCTGAGCGGCACCCGGTGGCGCGACCCCACCGTCCGGGCCGTGGCCGGCGGGGCTCTCCTGCTGGGCCTGGCCATTCTCGTCGCCCAACTGCGCCGCTGGACACCGGCCCGCCTGCGCGCCGACGAGCACGACGGCTGGTACCTGCACCGGCGCTGCGTGGAACGGCGGCTCGCTGACGCCGCCAGCGCGGTGCCGGGCGTCCGCCGTGCCCGCGTCCGGGTCCGACGGCGCGGCGGTCAGTGGCGCCCCCGGGTCCGCGCGACCGGCGACCCGGCGGCCCGGGCGGAGATCGAGTTCGCCGTGCACCAGGAGTTGCGTCACCTCACCGCACCCCGCCCCGCCCGGATCGACGTCCGGCTGCTGCCCCGGCGACGGCCGGCGTGACCAACGCCGGGCACCGGCTGCTGTGGACCATCATCGCGCTGCTGCTGGTCGCGGGCGGCGCGGCGGCGCTGACGGCCAGCCTCGGCACGTTACCCGGCGCCGACCCGGCGGCGGCGCTGCTCAGCGCCGAGCTGGTCGAGCGGTTGCGGAGGGCCGCGCCGTGGAGCGGCCTGGCCGCGGCCGCCGCCGCAGCCCTGCTCGCACTGGCCGGGCAGCGCCTGCTGACCCGGGAGTTGCGGGGCCCGGACGGCACGCTGCGCGGCACCCTGAGCCACCCTGGACGCCGGCCGGGCCGGACCCGGCTGGCCACCGACGTCCTCGCCGACGCGCTGGTACGCGACCTGACCGGCAACCCCGGCGTACGCCGGGCCCGGGTGGTGCTCACCGGCGCGCCACCGCACCCCGACGTGTGGATCCGGGTGGACCTCACCGCCGACGCGCCGACCGCCGGCGTACGCGAGCACGTTCGCGCGGCGGTCCGCCGCTTCGCGGCGACGACCGACTGCCAGCCCGCGCACCTCGACGTGACCGCCCGCATCGAGCACGGCCACCCCTGACCCGACGTCGGCCCGAGGGGGCATGATCGGTGTCGGCGGCGAACGGAGGTACGCGGGTGCGGGTGGTGTCGCTGGTGCCGTCCCTGACCGAGGCGGTGGCGCTGACCCTGCCGGGAGCACTGGTCGGGGCCACCGACTGGTGCAGCCACCCGGTCGGGCTCGACGTGGCCCGGGTCGGCGGCAGCAAGTACCCCGATCTGGACCGGGTGCGCGCGCTGCGGCCGGACCTGGTGCTGCTCAACGTCGAGGAGAACCGCCGGGCCGACGCGGAGGCGCTACGGGCGGCCGGCGTGCCGGTACGGGTCACCTATCCACGGACCGTTCCTGGCGCGTTGACGGAGCTGGGCGACCTGCTGACCGAACTGGGTGCGCCGACGGAGCCGGACTGGCTGCGGGCCGCCCGGCGGGCGTGGGCCACTCCACCCCCGCTGACGGCGACCCGCAGCGCTGTGGTGCCGGTCTGGCGTCGACCGTGGGTGGTGCTCGGCGGCGACACGTTCGCCGGTGACGTGCTGCGCCGCCTCGGCGTGTCGAACGCCTACGAGGAGCACCCCGAGCGCTATCCCCGCCCGACCCTCACCGAGCTACGCGAGCGGGAGCCCGACCTGGTGGTGCTGCCCGACGAGCCGTACCGGTTCACTGCCGACGACGGGCCCGAGGCGTTCCCCGGCGTACCGTGCGCTCTGCTCTCCGGGCGGCACCTCACCTGGTACGGCCCGTCCCTGGCCGAGGCGCCCGCGCTGCTCGCCGACCAGCTGTCCCGGCCGGTGCTGGCCGGCTGACCTCCGCCGCCACCGGGCGGTCGGGGCACTACCCGTCGGCTCAGCCAGCGGCCCGGCGGCTCAGGCGTCGGTTCGGCGGCTCAGGCGTCGGTTCGGCGGCGGGCGGCCAGGGTGCTGGCGCCGATGGAAACCGCCAGGGTCAGCAGCACCACGGCGAGGGTCAACCAGACCGGCAGCTTGCCCACCGGCGTCTCGGCGAGGATCAGCTTCAGCCCGGCGAAGGCCAGTAGCAGCGCCAACCCGTACCGCAGGTAGCCGAAGTGTCGCAGCAGGCCGGCGAGGCAGAAGTAGAGGCTGCGCAGCCCCAGTACGGCGAACGCGGTGGCCGTCCAGACCAGGAAGGTGTTCGTGGTGATGGCAAGGATCGCCGCCACCGAGTCGATGGCGAAGACCACGTCGGTGGCCTCGATGGCGACGAGCGCGACCAGCAGCAACGTCGCCACCCGTCGGCCGGCAACCCGGGCGGTGAACCGGTCGCCGTGGTATTGGGCGTCGGTGGGCACCAGCCGCCGGAACAGCCGGACCACCACGTTGCGTTCCGGGTTGACGTCCGGCTTTCCGCGTACGGCCAGCCGCCAGCCGGTCCAGATCAGGAATGCGCCCAGCACGAACCCGGCCCAGGTGAGCCGATCCAGCAACTCGGCACCGGCGAAGATGAACAGCAGCCGGAAGACGAGCGCCCCCACGACACCCCAGAACAGCACCTTGTGCTGGTAGCCCGACGGCACCTGGAAGTAGCCGAAGAGCAGCGCGAAGACGAACACGTTGTCCACCGAGAGCGCCTTCTCCAGCAGGTAGCCGGAGAAGTACGCGATGGCCGGGTCGCCGCCGAGGCCCCACCACACGACCAACCCGAACAGCAGACCCGCGCCGATCCAGACTGCGCTCCACAGCAACGCCTCGCGGAGCTCGATGACGTGGTTGTCCCGGTGCAGGAACACATCCACGGCGAGCAGCACCGCGATCACCGTGCCGACCGCCGCCCAGGCCCACAGCGGGACCGCGACCGTCGCCTCAGCCACCGACGCCCTCCGCATCGACCACCGCGCACCGCCCGTCGACCAGGCCGGCCGGCCGGCCCTTTTCGAGCCTAGGTGAACGCCCGACCCGGCATCGAGCGGTCGAACGAAGTCGGGTCGGGCCCATACGATGCAGTGCGGGCGGCGGCTGAGGCTCCGGGCGGTCGGGGAGCCGCCCTCAGGCGACCGGCATCACCTGGCCAGGGTCGGTGACCGTGTCGTCGGCGTCGTAGGCGATCGCGTTTGTCACCCGCACCACGCCACTGACCTGCGCCGCGAGCCGACCGGCGAGGTCGACGGCGGAGCGGCGGTCCAGCCGACCGGCAAGCGTCACGTCACCGTGGCGGACCTCGACCGTGACCAGTCCGTCCCGCACGGCGAGCACCCGGCGAAGCACCTCCTGCACCACGTCCTCACGAATCTCGGCGTCCGACCGCAGGTGCACCCGCAGCAGGTCGGCACGACCGACGATGCCGATCAACCGGCCGAGGTCGTCCACCACGGGCAGCCGCTTGACCTGCTCTCGGTCCATCACGCGGGCTGCGGCGGACAGCGGCGCATCCGGATCGGTGGTGACCGCCGGCGCGGTCATCAGGTCGCCGGCCAGCAGGGCCGCACCCTTGCTCCGCGCGCCACGCCGACGGCGGCTCTCGAAGACCCGTCGCAGCGCCGGCTCACCGGCGCGTTCGACCCGGTGCAGCAGATCGGCCTCGGACACCACCCCCAGCACTCGGCGGAAATCGTCGATCACCGGCACCGCGCTGACCCCGCGGCGCAACAGCACATCGACGATCTCCCGGTACGGGGTCTCGGCCACCACGGTCTCGACCTCCCGGGTCATCACGTCACCCACCTGCCAGGTCCTCATCACGGCCTCCCTCTCGTGGTCCATCTCGGACGCTACGACCGAGCGCCGACGGTCGTCAGGGCCGCCGGACCGGACCGGAGGGGGTCGAACGTCCCGAGCAGGTGCGGTCTGTCGGCCCTGCCGCCGGGAACGCCGTGGGCGTCCACTGGAGATGCCACCGGGAAGCGCGGTGCGAAGCTGAGAAGGGACGTGGAGACCATGGTCGCGACGACCGAGCGGGTCACCGCCGAGAACACCGCTGCGAAGGCCGGCTCCGCTCACGAGCGGGCCGTCCGGTACATCCTGGCCGGCACCCGGCTGGCACTGGGCTGGATCTTCCTCTGGGCCTTCATCGACAAGGTGTTCGGTTTCGGGATGGCCACCGAGTCGAAGAACGCCTGGATCAACGGGGGTAGCCCCACCAAGGGATTCCTGACCTTCGGCGTGACCGGCCCGTTCAAGGATCTCTACACCGGGATCGCCGGTGCCGCCTGGGCGGACTGGCTCTTCATGATCGGCCTGGCCGGGATCGGTGTCGCGCTGCTGCTCGGCATCGGCATGCGGGTCGCCGCCGTGGCCGGTGGGCTGCTGCTCGTCATGATGTGGACCGCCGTCCTGCCTCCGGAGAACAACCCCTTCATGGACGACCACCTGATCTACGCGGCGGTGCTGGCGGTCCTGGCGCTGGTCAACGCCGGCGACACCTGGGGCCTGGGCCGGGTGTGGGCGACGCTGCCGATCGTCCAGCGGACACCCTGGCTGCGGTGAACTCCGCACACCCCCCTCAGCGGGCGTCACCAGCATCGGTGACGCCCGCCACGGCGTCGTTCCACCGGCCGCGCCCGCAGCGCCACCGGGACGCCGATGCTCGACGACGGATGGGGCTGCGGAGCAGGTTGCGGGTCCGCCGCACATCGGTGAGGGGTGATCCGGCAGGATCGACGGTGACCGGACACATCACCCAACACGGCAGGAGATCCCCGCATGACCCAGGCAGCAGGCGCCCAGTCGGGCAAGCCCGAGGTTGGTCCGATCGAGGGTGCACCGCCGGCCGACCTCGTGATCGAGGACATCGCCGTTGGCGACGGCCCGCAGGCCGAGCCGGGCCAACTGGTCAGCGTGCACTACGTCGGCGTGTCGCACTCCACGGGCGGCGAGTTCGACTCGTCCTGGAACCGGGGCGAGGCGTTCGACTTTCCGCTCGGCGGCGGTCAGGTCATCGCCGGCTGGGACCAGGGCGTCGCCGGCATGCGCGTCGGCGGTCGCCGCCGCCTGACCATTCCGCCGCACCTGGGGTACGGCGACCGGGGTGCCGGCGGCGTCATCAAGCCGGGCGAGACGCTGGTCTTCGTCGTCGACCTGCTCGGCGTGAGCTGACCGACTGTCGGGGTCGCCGGCATGCGCCGGCGGCCCCGTGCCCGGCTGAGACAGTGACGGCCGACCTCGTCGATCGGGATCAGGCGGCCAGTTGCAGGTCCGTGGTGGCGATCACCGGGCGACGCGCGGCCTCGATCGGCGAGGTCAGCTCCAGAATCGGCATCACGCGGTGCAGCCCGCTGACGCGCAGCACCCGCGCCACCACCGGGCTCGGGTCGACCAGGACCAGCTCGCCACCGCAGGCCCGCACGCGCAGATGCGCCGCGAGCAGCGTGCGAACGCCGGTGGCGGAGAGCAGCCGCAGCCCGGACAGGTCCAGTTGAAGGACCGGGCGGGGCGGCGCGGACCACAGCGCGGACCGGAACGCGGCCACGGTGGCGATGTCGATCTCGCCGGCCACCCGCACGAGGACCATCCGGTCACCCACGCTGACCTGCACGTCCAGCCGGTCGCTGTGCTCTTCCATGCCCAGAAATCTAGCCCCCACCACCGACACTTTCGCCCCTGAGCGGAGTGATTCCGGGTACGCCCAGGGGCATACCCCGAGGTACCCCACCTCCTCCTCGGGGTGGAGTCAGGGGCCTCTCGCGGCGCGCCGCGCGGGCTCGGAACCCGGGGGCCGGCCGGCATCCGGGTGGAGAATAGGTCGATGCTGATCCCCCGGCCCCGGCCGCCCCGGCTGATCCGCCCCGTCCGCGAGCCGGCGACCAGCCCTCCGGCGCTGGCCGGGGCATGGGCCCCCGTCGACCGCCGGCTGGACGAGGCCGAGTTGCTCCCCCTCCCCGCGGGCGCCGTCGGCCCCGAGGACGTGCTGGTCGACGGCGCCGGGCGGGTGATCAGTGGCGACGAGGACGGTCGGCTCTGGTGGTGGCCGGTCGACGCGCGGGCCGGCACCACACCCCACCTGCTGGCCGAGACCGGGGGCCGTCCGCTCGGCATCGAGCTGGACCCGTCCGGTGAGGCCCTGGTGGTCTGCGACGCGTACCGCGGGCTGCTGCGGGTCACCCCGGACGGCGGGGTACGCGAACTGACCGGAACGGCACCCCCGGTGCACCTGGCCAACAACGCTACGGTGAGCCGTGACGGCACCATCTACTTCACCGACAGCTCCGACCGGTTTCCGGTCTCGCACTGGAAGCGGGACCTGCTGGAGCACCGTCCCAACGGGCGGGTGCTGGCCCACCATCCGGGCACCGGCCGCACCGAGGTGGTGACCGATGGGCTGTACTTTCCCAACGGGATCGCGCTGACCCCGGACGAGTCGGCGCTGATGCTGGTGGAGACCAGCACCCACCGTCTGCTGCGGGTCGAGCTCGGCGGCGGTGTGCGGGTCCTCGCCGACCTGCCCGCGTACCCGGACAATCTCGCCTCGGTGGGTGATGGGACGTACTGGATCGCGCTGCCCAGCCCTCGGGTGCCGATCGCCGAACGGCTGCTGCCCCATCCGCGCCTGCGCCAGATCGCCGCCCTGCTGCCCGACGCGATGCAGCCGCAGCCACGCCGCTACGGGCTGGTCGCGCTGGTCGACGACGCGGGAACCGTCCGCCGGACGCTGCACGGCCCGAACGGGCACTACTCGATGATCACCGGAGTACGCCAACACGGCGACCACCTCTGGCTGGGCAGCCTGACCGGTCCCGGAGTGGCCCGCGTACCCCTGACCTGACCTGACCTGACCTGCCCTGACCCCACCCTGCCCTGCACCACACCACCGCGCCGATCTTGCGTTTCCTGTCGCCGGGATGCGTGAAATGTCCCCTGTGTCGGCGCATTAAGTGCAAGATCGGCGCGGTGGGTGTCCCGTCGCCCGGCTACGGGCGAGGGGGCGGCCCCCCCGCGGGGGGGGGCGCCCCCGCGGCCCCCCCCCCCGCCCCCGACCGGGGGGTGGGGGGGGGGGGGGCCGCCCCCCCCCCCCCCCCCCGGGGGGCG
>NZ_JBIAJD010000010.1:84313-147830 GCF_042871765.1 Micromonospora sp. NPDC005553
GCGTCAAGGGCCCCTGGGGCGGCCCATTACGGGGAACGCGCGGGGGGGGGGGGGCCCCCCCCCCGGCCGCGGGCCCCCGGGCCGGCACGCCGTCGTGCGGGCCGGCCCGTTCTCCCCGCTCAGCGGCCGCTGACGGAGGGTGCCGGTGCGGGCGATCCGCCGGCCACCGCGCCCGGGTGCGCCGGGGCGACCGGCGCGGGCTTGAGCCCGGGTGGCACCGGCAGGGCGCTGCCCTTGGCGAACTCGTCCCAGCTCACGTTCCACGCGGTCCAGCCGTTGCCCGGCTGCAGCTCCACCTCGGTGCCCTTGACGGTGACCAGGTCACCGACCTGTGTCACCCCCATCAACCAGTCGGCCGCGGTGGCGGAGACGTTCGCGCAACCGTGCGAGACGTTGGTGTTGCCCTGGTCCCCCTCCGACCAGGGCGCGGAGTGGATGAACTCGCCGCCCCAGGTGTAGCGCTGGGCGTCGTCGACGTCGACCACGTAGCCACCGTTCGGCTCACCCCGGGTGTCGAAGGTGACCCGCTCGTGCTTTTCCATGATCACCATCTTGCCGCTGGAACTCGGCGTGCTCGGCTTACCCAGGCTCACCGGGATCCGGCGGACCTGCTTGCCGTCGCGCAGGACGGTCATCTGCTTGGTGGCGTTGTCGATCTCCAGCGAGACCTGCCGTCCGATCTTGGAGGTCGCGGTCCGCTCGGCGTCGCCGACAAGGTTCTTTCCGATCGGCAGACCCTCCAGACCGGCCCGGACACTGATGGTGGTCCCCGGCTTCCAGAAATCGGGGGCCCGGTAATAGACCTGACTCCCATCCTCAAGCCACGACCAGGCACCCGGTTGCGGCGGATTCGTCTTTACGAACAACCGCCGCTGGACATCCGCCCTGGCCTCTTTCGGAATTCCTGGGTCGAAGGCCACCGTTACCGGCATCGCCGTGCCGTACGTCCGATTGCCGTTGAAATAGAGGGTGCTGGTGATCTGCGGCTTGGTCGACTTGGCCATCGTCGTGAACGTGGTGGTGCGGGTGGTGGTGGCACCGGAGTCACCGGTCGCGGTCACCTCCGCGGTGTAGGTCCGTCGTGGTTGCAGCGGGGCGCTCGGCACCCAGCCGGAGCCGTCCTCGCGCGGTTCGGCGTTGACCTGCTTGCCCTTGTCGTCGGTGAGCCGTACGCCGGTGACCCGTCCATCCTTGACCACGGTGCCCACCTCGGCGCTGACCGGGACGTCCCGGGCCTTGTCCCCCGGCGTCACGGCGAGTTCCGGTGGGGCGGCGTGCTTCTTGGCCGAGCCGGTCGCCGAACCCCGGTCGGCGGTGCACGCACCCAGGACGAGTGGTGCCGCTGCGATGGTTACCGCCAACAGCGTCAATCGCCGCCTAGACGTCATGTTTCAGTCCCCCCGTTTTTCGACTTCCCTCCGCCACATTCTTGCCCGCTTGACGGGACCATTCGCGGCATTCGGAAATAATTGGCCGCGCATTTATCGACCCATTTTCCAACAATGCTCCGCTTGGCCCAAACAGGGGTTCAACCGACCCGTGTCATGCGCTTTGCTCCGCTTGAGCGACGCAACGTCGACTGTCCGAATGGCGAGCGGAGGCGGCGGCACCGTCGACCGGCGGCTCATGATCGACTCGGCTTCAAGGAAGTTGGGGCATCCCGGCCGCCCCGACACCGCGACTTCCATGAACCCCACGGGAAGTAGAAGGTCAGGCCCGGTGGCGCACCTCGTGGGCGGACTTTTGTCAGTTGAAGCGAAACTTCCGGCGAACGCGACAAAGCTTTGCCTTCGTCCGGAGGCAAGGGTAAGGTCTGGATCTAGATAGAGGGTTGCCCATTCGTCGATCAACTTGCCGCCACCTCTGCCGGGTCGCCGCGTTCCGCTCCCGATGGGTCCGGGCCGCACCCGCGCCGTCCCTCACCGTCCAGCCGGAGCCCGCCTCCGGCCGGTTCGGCGCGCCCGGCGGACGGCAGTCAGGTCGACCGCCGCCGACGGCGTTCCAGCCGTCAGGAAGGGACCACCACCATGGATCAACAACTCAACCGACCGGGGCCCACGCCGGCGTCCGAGCCGGTCAGCCGGCGGGGAGTGCTGCGCGCCGCGACCGTCTCCGCGGCCGCTGTCGGCGCCGCCGGTCTGCTCGGCGGCCCAGCCGTCGCCGCGCCCGCCGCAACCACCGGGCAGGCCCAGGGTCGCCGCCGGGTGCCGGTGGACCGGATCAGCATTCAGCTCTACACGCTGCGTGATCAGCTCGCCGCCGACCTGCCCGGCACCCTGGACGCGCTGCGTCGCATCGGCTACCGGCGAGTGGAGCACGCCGGTTTCGTCGGACGCACCGCCGCACAGTTCCGGGCCGCGCTCGACGAGGCCGGGCTGCGTTCCACCTCCGGTCACGTCGGCATCCCGCAGCCGTTCGACGCCGCCACCTGGGAGCAGGCTCTCGCCGACGCCAACGTGGTGGGCTGCAAGAAGATCGTCCACCCGTACTTCGGTCGGGACGCGAGCGGTCAGCCAATCCGGGACCCCGCCGTCTACCGGGCCCTGGCTCGGGACCTGAACCGCGCCGGTCGGCTCGCCGAACGCGCAGGGCTGGACTTCGGCTACCACAACCACCAGCTCGAGTTCGTGCCGCTGACCGGCGGTTCGACCGGGTTCGACATCCTCAGCTCGCAGACCGATTCCCGGCTGGTGCACTTCGAGCTCGACCTCTACTGGACCTGGCGGGGCGCCCACGACCCGGTCGACGTGATCCGTGCCAACCGCGGCCGGATCCGCCAGGTGCACGTCAAGGACCTCGACGTCGAGGGTGGTTTCGCCGACCTCGGCGACGGCGTCATCGATTTCGGCCGCATCTTCGCCCACGAGCGGGAAGCCGGCATCGAGGAGTACATCGTGGAGCGCGACGACGCGGGCACCGCGCCGCGCTCCCCCGCCGACGCCCTGGACACCGCTCGCGTCGGCTTCGACTATCTCGCTTCACTTCGGTACTGAAACCACCCCGGGGGACTCACCTGATGAACAGGACCGCATTCGCGTCCGCCCTGCTGTTGGTGACGGCCGGTCTGGCCGTACCACCGTCGGCAGCGTCCGCAGCGCCAGCCGCGCCGCCGGACAGCAGCTTCCAGAAAGTGACACTGAACGACTTCCCGGGCGAGCCGATGAGCCTCGCCGTCCTGCCCGACCTGCGGGTGCTGCACACCTCCCGTACCGGTGAGGTCCGCATCCACGACCCGCGCACCGGGCTGAACACCATCGCCGCCGACATTCCGGTGTACGAGCACGACGAGGAGGGGTTGCAGGGCGTCGCCATCGACCCGAACTTCGCCCAGAACAAGTGGGTGTACCTCTACTACTCGCCGCCGATGGACACGCCGGTGGATGACCCGGCGACTCCCGGCGTCAACGAGGGGGACGCGCCGGAGACCGGCACCGAGGCGGACTGGCAGCGCTTCAAGGGCGCGCTGCGGCTGTCCCGGTTCAAGCTGGACGGGCAGAAGCTGAACCTCGCCAGCGAGCAGCAGATCATCGACGTGCCCACCGACCGGGGCATCTGCTGCCACGTCGGCGGCCAGATCGACTTCGACAGCAAGGGCAACCTGTACCTGTCGACGGGTGACGACACCAACCCGTTCGCTTCCGACGGCTACATCCCGATCGACGAGCGGGCCGACCGCAACCCGGCGTACGACGCCCAGCGCACCTCGGCCAACACCAACGACCTGCGCGGTAAGCTGCTGCGGATCAAGGTCAAGGCCGGTGGTGGTTACACGGTGCCGGCCGGCAACCTGTTCAAGGCCGGCACGGCGCAGACCCGCCCCGAGATCTACGCGATGGGGCTGCGCAACGCGTTCCGGTTCTCCGTCGACAAGCGGACCGATGACGTGTACGTGGGCGACTACTCCCCGGACGCGTCCAACCCGGACCCCGAGCGCGGGCCGGCCGGGCACGGTCGGTGGATGCGCGTCGACAAGCCGGCGAACTACGGCTGGCCGTACTGCGTGACGCCGACGATCGCCTACCGCGACTACGACTTCGCCACCGGTGAGTCCGGCGCCACGTTCAACTGCAAGCGCCCGGTCAACGACTCACCGCACAACACCGGCAAGCGCGTGCTGCCGCCGGTCGAGCAGCCGGAGGTCTGGTACGCGGCCGCCCCCTCGGCCGAGTTCCCGCAGCTGGGCTCCGGCGGCATCTCTCCGATGGGTGGTCCGGCGTACGAGTACGACGGGACCAGCACGTCGCGCACCCGCTGGCCGGCCTACTACGACGGGGTGCCGCTGTTCTACGAGTGGTCCCGCGACTACATCAAGGAGTTCCGCCTCGACGAGGACGGCGATGTCGACGACATCCGTCCGGTGGCGCCGTCGCTGGTCGTGGACAACCCGATGGACATGGAGTTTGGCCCGGACGGCGCGCTCTACGTCCTGGAGTACGGCGACGGTTACTTCGCTGAGAACCCGGACGCGCAGCTGTCCCGGATCGACTTCGTGCGGGGCAACCGGACGCCGATCCCGAAGATCAGTGGCACCCCGACCGTTGGGCAGGCCCCGCTGACCGTCGCGTTCTCCAGCGCCGGCACGACCGACCCGGACGGTGACAAGCTCAGCTACGCGTGGGACTTCAACGCGGACGGCTCGGTGGACAGCACCGCTCCGAACGCGAGCTGGACGTTCCCGGAGAACGGCTCGTACACGCCGACGTTGAAGGTCACCGACCGCACCGGACGGTCCGCCTCGGCGTCCCTGCCGCTGGTGGTCGGGCCGACCGCGCCGGTCATCGAGTTCGTCGCCCCGGAGGCCGGGCAGCCGTTCCAGTTCGGGCAGACCGTCGCGTACGAGGTGAAGGTCACCGACGACCTGCCGGTGGACTGCTCCCGGGTGAAGGTCACCTACGTGCTCGGGCACGATGAGCACGGGCACCCGCTGTCCACCTCGACGGGTTGCTCCGGAAGCATCCCCACCTTCCTCGACGGTGGGCACAGCGGCGCGGACAACCTGACCGCGGTGTTCGTCGCGGAGTACACCGACGCCCCGACCGACCCGGGCGTACCCCCGCAGTCCGCTTCGGCGACTGTGGTGCTGGACCCGACCCCGGTTGCCGGTCTGGCCGGCTGATCGGTTTCACCACGACAGTGGCGGCGGCCGGATCCTTCCGGCCGCCGCCGCCCGTCGTTCAGCGTCCGGATCTCGCCGTCACCATGACCCTGGCGTCCCGACGGCGACCGACGTCGGGTCAGCTCCAGTCGCTGTCCACGTGGTTGTCCCGCCACCGTCCGCCCACCGGCGGGGTGTCCAGTCGCATGCCCTCGTCGGCGTTGCCGGCCAGGTCGTTGTCCTCGACCCGGCAGTCCACGCAACTGCCCCGATCGGTGATCCACAGCCCGTGCGTCTGGGTCGGGTTGTCGTGGTTGTCCCACACCCGGTTGCCCCGGATGGTGGCCGAGTCGAACGGCGCGTCGACGGTGATACCGGCCCGCAGCTTCGGTGCGGCGGCCAGCTCGTATCCGCATCCCGGCGGTGGTACGTCCCCGCTCCACGCGCTGAACGCGTCCGGGCGGACCGGGGCGAGGGTGAGTTCGTCGCCGGTGTTGGAGGCCACCATGGCCACTGCCTTCCCGACCCGCAGGACCTTGCCCCGGTGCCCGTCGTGCGGCCAGTTGGCCGACCGGTCCACCAGGGACCGCTCGCTGTAGCGGACGGTGTCACCGGTACCTCCGGTGCCCTCGCCGTACTGCCGTCCGTTGTTGCGGATCCGGTTGTTGAGCAGCACCGCGTCGGTCATCTGGTGGTCGATCCGGATCGCGTCGAGGCCGTTGCCCCAGAATTCGTTGCTCTCGATCACCACGTCCCGGATCGAGCCCCGGTAGCCGCGCCCGAGGTCGTGCGAGTGATAACCGTGCCGGCCGTTGCCGCTGATCCGGTTGCCTCGGACGGTGTACGGGCCAGGGCTGTTACCGATGCTGACCCCGTCGTACATGTTGCCGTCGATGACGCAGTCGGTGAGCAGCCCACCCCGGCCGGCCACCGACGAGGTGCCCTGCGCCGACACGTCGAACCCGGTCTCCAGGTTTCCGGTCATGGTGCAGGCGGAGACGATCAGGCCGTCGGCGCCCCAGTCGGAGATGCCGAAGCGGTTGCCCTGACTGTGGCAGCCGACGATGCGGTAGCCGCGTGGCGGCGCCCAGTAGTCCTTCTGCAGCTCCAGGAAGATTCCGTTGGTGCCGTTTGCCAGGGCGGTGCAGTTGGCGATGGTCAGCCGCTCCACCGCTCCCCAGCCGCCGATACCGATCCCGATGCCGGCGCCACCCATCTGCTCGCCGTTGTCCAGTCGGCCACAGCCGACCACCACCACGCCGTCGATCAGGGAGTCCTGGAGGAAGTCGCAGCCCAGCCCGGTGGCGGCGGTGTGGTGGATGTAGAGGTTGCGGAAGACGCCCCGCACCACGTACTGGAGGCCGAGGCCCTTGGCCAGGTAGTTGTACTCGGCCATGGCGACGCCGGAGCCGTCGATCTGGAAGTCGGAGAAGGTGCAGTCGGCGATGTGCCGGTCCCGGTCGGCGCCGTGCTGCACGGTGGTCCAGAAGGCCAACGGGGTGGGGTCGGCCCGGTTGCCCTCGTTGCTGAGCATGAACCGGGTCGCCGCCGGGCCGGCCCCGATCAGCGACACACCGCTGCGCCACACGGTGCCCGCGTCCCGGATCGAGTAGATGCCCGGCGGGCAGTAGATGACCCGGGCCCGTCCGTCCGAGGCGTACCCGGCGCCGAGGCGGTCCACGAGGGCGGCCAGCGCCGGCTGGTCGTTGGTCGCGCCGTCACCGGTCAGCCCGTACTCCAGCGCGTCGCAGTACAGCGGCGCGCCGGCCGAGGCGGGCCGTCGTACCCGGACCGAGTTCAACAGCAGCTCGTTCGCCACGGCCACGGCGGGCTCCCTTCGACGCGTGCGGTGCGTTCCGGCGGGGCCGACTTCCCGGTGAGGCCGCCGGGAAACCCCGACCCGATGACGCCGCCGGCCCGATGACACCGCCGGGGAGCCCTGGGCGTGCGCCGGCCCCGGCGCCGCACAGGCGGCGCCGGGGCCGAGGGGGTACGCGTCAGACGGCGGCGATCAGCAGCGCCGGTCGCTCCACGCAGTCGGCGACGTGCCGCAGGAAGCCGCCGGCCACCCCGCCGTCGCAGACCCGATGGTCGAAGGTGAGGCTGAGCTGGGTCACCTTGCGGACGGCGAGCTGCCCGTCGACCACCCACGGCTTGTCCACGATCCGCCCGACCCCGAGCAGGGCCGCCTCGGGGTGGTTGATGATCGGCGTGGAGCCGTCGACACCGAACACCCCGTAGTTGTTCAGGGTGAAGGTGCCACCGGTCAGCCGGGCCGGGGGCAGGCTGCCGGCCCGCACGGCGGCCGTGGTGGCCGCCAGTTCGGCGGCCAGCTCGGCGGTGGTGAGCCGCTGGGCGTCGCGCAGCACCGGCACCAGGAGCCCCCGGTCGGTCTGCGCGGCGATGCCGAGGTGCACCCCGGCGGACTGGACGATGCGCTGCGCCTCGCTGTCGACCCGGGCGTTGAGCTGCGGGAACCGGCGTAGTCCGCTGAGGCAGATCCGGGCCAGCAGGGCCAGGATGCTCACCGGCGCGTCGGGCGTCGCGGCGTTGATCGCGGCGCGGGTCTCCAACAGACCGGTGGCGTCCACGTCGACCCAGATGGTCACCTCCGGGATCTCCCGCCGGCTGCGGGAGAGCTTGTCGGCGATCACCTTGCGGACGCCGGTGAGCGGGACGATGACGTCGCCGTCCCCCGCCGGGGCCGACCCGACCTGCGGGTCCGGCACGGCGGCGAGCCGGGCGGCGGGCGCGGTCAGCGCGGCCTCCACGTCGGCGCGGCGGATCACACCTCCGGGTCCGGTGCCCCGCACCGTGTCGAGGTCCACGCCGTGCTCGCGGGCCAGCCGCCGCACGATCGGCGAGATGACCAGGGCGGCGGGGGGCGCTGCCTGGCCGCCGGGCGCGGCACCGGCAGCCGCGCCGGTGCCGCCGGTCGGGCCGGCGTCAGCCGGTTCGGGGGCCACCGCCAGGCGGGGCCGACGCCGACGGCGGGTGGCGGTGCCGTGGCCGGTGCCGTACCCGATCAGCACGTTGCCCGAGCCGGCCCGTTCCTCCTCGCGGTAGGTGGCGTGCCCGGCGGGCTCGTCGCCCCCGTCCAGCGGCGCGATGGTGATCAACGGCTGGCCGACCGGGCGTACCTCACCAGCCGCGCCGTGCAGGGTGACCACCCGGCCGGCGTACGGGCAGGGCACGTCGACGACGGCCTTGGCGGTCTCCACCTCGACCACGCTCTGGTCGACGGTGACCACGTCACCCACGGCGACCCGCCACTCGACGATCTCGGCCTCGCTCAGACCTTCGCCCAGATCGGGCAGGAGGAAGACCTGCGTCCGTTCGACGGTGGTCATGCCGCCGCCCAACGCGCGTCCGGCTGGTCGTCCCACTGAAGGCGGGCGACCGCGTCGAGCACCCGGTCCACGCCGGGCAGGTGGGTGTGCTCCAGCATCGGCGCCGGGTAGGGGATGTCCAGCCCGGCGACCCGCAGCACCGGGGCGTGCAGCGCGTGGAAGCAGCGCTCCTGCACCCGGGCGGCGATCTCCGCGCCGACGCCCGCGAAGCCGGGCGCCTCCTGGATCACCACGCATCGGCCGGTACGCCGGACCGAGGCGCTGATGGTCTCGTCGTCGAACGGCACGATGGTGCGTACGTCGACGACCTCCAGGTCCCATCCCTCCTCCCGGGCGGCCTCGGCGGCCTCCAGCGCGACCGGCACCGCCGGCCCGTACGCCACCAGGGTGGCGTCGCGTCCGGGCCGGCGCACGACGGCCCGGCCGAACGGCTCGTTGCGGGTCGGCAGGGACGCCTCGGCGCTGGCGAAGTAGAGCTTCTTGGGCTCCATGAAGACCACCGGGTCGGGGTCCTCGATGGCCTCGCGCAGCAGCGAGTACGCGTCGTCGACGGTCGCCGGGGTGACCACCTTCAGTCCGGGGGTGTGCGCGTAGTACGCCTCGGACGAGTCGCAGTGATGCTCGACCCCGCCGATTCCGCCCGCGTACGGCACGCGGATGACGATCGGCACGCTCAGCGCGCCCCGGGTGCGGTTGCGCAGCTTCGCCACGTGGGAGGCGATCTGCTCGAACGCCGGGTACGCGAACGCGTCGAACTGCATCTCGACCACCGGGCGCAGGCCGGACATGGCCATGCCGACGGCGAAGCCGACGATGCCGGCCTCGGCGAGGGGGGTGTCGAAGCAGCGGTTCTCGCCGAAGCGGGCCTGGAGGCCGTCGGTGATCCGGAAGACGCCGCCGAGCGCGCCGACGTCCTCACCGAAGACGACGACCCGGTCGTCGGCGGCGAGCGCGTCGGCGAGCGCGGTGTTGAGCGCCTTCGCCATGGTGGTGGCCATCAGGCGTCGCCCTCCTCGGCGTGCGCGGCGGCCAGCTCGGCGCGGACCTGCTCACGCTGTTCGACAAGCTGCGGGGTGGGCTCGGCGTAGACGTGGTCGAAGAGGCTCAGCGGATCGACTGTGGGCTGCTCGTTCATCCGGGTCCGCAGGTCCGCCGCGTACGCCTCGGCCTGCTCGGCGATCTCGGCGACGGCCGCGTCGTCGAGCACTCCGCGGGCGCGCAGGTAGGTGTCCAGGCGGGCGACCGGGTCCCGGTCCCGCCAGGCGTCGACCTCGGCGCCGTCGCGGTAGCGACTGGCGTCGTCGGCGTTGGTGTGCGGCTCCATCCGGTAGGTGTGCGCCTCGACCAGGAACGGTCCCTTGCCGGCCCGGGCGTGGGCGACCGCGCGGGTGAGCACGGCGAGCACCGCCACCGGGTCGTTGCCGTCGACCTGCTCACTGGGTACGCCGTAGCCGACGCCCTTGTAGGCCAGCGACGGCGCGGCGGTCTGCCGGGACAGCGGGACGCTGATCGCGTACCTGTTGTTCTGCACGAAGTAGACCACCGGCGCCTTGAACACGGCGGCGAAGTTGATCCCCTCGTGAAAGTCGCCCTCGCTGGTTGCGCCGTCACCGATGAAGGCCAGCGCCACGGTGTCGCGGCCCTGGTACGCCTCGCCGTGCGCCAGGCCGGCGGCGTGCACGCACTGGGTGGCGAGGGGGGTGCACTGCGGCGCGGTGTGCACCTCGGTCGGGTCGTAGCCGCAGTGCCAGTCGCCGCGCAGCAGGGTGAGCACCTCGACGGGGTCGATGCCTCGGGCAACCAGCGCCATCGACTCGCGGTACGTGGGGAAGACCCAGTCGGTGTCGCGGACCGCGAGGACCGCGCCGACCTGGCACGCCTCCTGGCCCCGCGAGGACGGGTAGACGGCCAGCCGACCCTGCTTGGTCAGGGCGGTCGCCTGGGTGTCGAAGCGGCGGCCGAGCACCATCCGGCGGTACAGCTCGCGCAGCACCTCGGCGGGTGGTTCGGGGTAGTCGGCGCGGGCGGGCAGCGGCGTGCCGTTCTCGGCGAGCAGGCGGACCGGCTCGGCGTCCGGTAGCAACGAGCGCGCCGGGTCGGGCGGGGTGACCGTTCGACGGGTGCGCGGGGATGCCCTGCGGACCGCCTGGGGAGTGGTCGTCACGGCGGAACCTCCTGGGACGTGTGGTGAGCCTATGCTTCCGCTTGTGGATGATTGACTCAAGATCGACACAGAAGGCGGGACGGTTGGCATGCGGAGGGCGTACCAGTGAGCCAGGAGACCGCCGACGAAGCAGGCCGGGGCGCGGGATCGGGACGATCGGCCCGAGCGTTGGACGAGGTCGACCGGCGGATCCTCGACGAGCTGGTCCGCGACGGTCGGACGTCGGTGCGTACCCTCGCCGAGCGGATCCACATCTCCCGCACCAACGCGTACGCGCGGGTGGAGCGGTTGCTGCGCGACGGGGTGATCACCGGGTTCCGGGCCCAGGTGGCACCCGAGGCGGCCGGGCTGGGCACCTCGGCCTACATCGCCCTGACCATCGAGCAGAACACCTGGCGGGAGGTGTCGGCCGAGCTGGCCCAGGTGCGCTACATCGAGCACGCCGCGTTGCTCGGCGGTGACCACGACGTGCTCGCGCTGGTGCGCGCGCCGGACAACGCCGCGCTGCGCGACGTGGTGCTGGGTCGGGTGCAGAGCATTCCGGGGGTGCTGTCCACCCGCACCTGGCTGGTCTTCGAGGAGTTCGACGGGGTTGGCAGCCCCTGGGCGTGACCGCCGGCCTCAGCGCTCCGGCGGGGCCTCCAGCCCGTCGCGGTCGGCCAACTCCAGCAACGGTTCCAGCGAGTGCCGGTCACCGTCGAGGCCGGCGTGCGGGTCGCCGCGCTCGGCGAACCGGGTCGGCATGCTGAGCACGTCGAAGTCCTCCGGACGGGCCTGGTCCAGCTCCGACCAGTCCAGCGGCGCGGAGACCAGCGCGGCGGGCGTCGGCCGGATCGAGTACGCCGAGGTCACCGTGTGGTCCCGGGCCATCTGGTTGTAGTCCACGAAGACCGGCCGGTCCCGTTGGTCGCGCCACCAGGTGGTGGTGACCAGGTCCGGCAGCCGGCGCTGCATCTCCCGGCCCAGCGCGAGCACCGCCCGACGGCAGTCACCGAAGCTCCACCGCGGCTCGATCGACAGGTAGACGTGCAGCCCGCGACCGCCGGTCGTCTTCGGGTACCCGGTCATGCCCAGCTCGGCGAGGAGCGCCCGCACCTCGTGCGCCACCGGCACCACCTGCTCGAAGCCGACGCCGGGCATCGGGTCCAGGTCGATGCGCAACTGGTCGGGGCGTTCCACGTCGGCGGCGGTGACCGGCCACGGGTGGAACCGCAGGGTGCCCAGGTTGGCCGCCCAGATGACCACTGCCAACTCGCTCGGCGCGACCTCGTCGGCCGTCCGGCCACTGGGGAACGTGATGTGCGCCGTTCGCACCCACTCGGGCGCCCCGGCCGGCAACCGCTTCTGGTAGAACGCGTCGCCCCGGTTGGTCTGCCGGGTGGCGATCGTCGCGCCCTCGAAGACACCGCGGGGCCAGCGTTCCAGCATTGTCGGCCGGTCCCGCAACGCGCGCAGGATGCCGTCGCCCACCGCCAGGAAGTAGCGGACCACGTCCAGCTTGGTCAGCCCACGCTCCGGGAAGTACGGCTTGTCGGGGCTGGAGACGCGGACCAGCCGCTCCCCCACCTGGATCTCCTCCGCCGCCGTGGCCACGCCCTGAGGGTACGACGCACAAGCGCCCCGTACGGCCACCGAACGGACACTGGCGCGGCGCCGACGGAGCTGGGCGTCGACGGCAGCGATGACGCGCTCGCTCAGGTGAGCAGCAGCACGCCGACCACGACCAGTGGCAGCCCGACGAAGAGGAAGATGCCGACCCCGGTGAGCACGCGCCCTCCGCCGCCCGTCTCCCGCTCCGGCGCGGCACCGAAGGTGGCGCGCGGGCCGAGCATGCCGATCCGACTCATCGTCAGATCGCCCGTCATGCCGATGAGCCCGCCCACCACAACCAACCCGATGCCCAGCCGAGCGCCGTAGTCACCGCCGGCGACCGCCACCCAGATCATCGCCCCGACCGCGACCACCGCCCCGACCACAACGAACAACAGGACCGCTTCCCGCAGACCTCGCAAGACAGCCATTTATCGACCCCCGTCACCTGTCCGGCGCACATTGTTTCGCATCACCAGGTCGCGGTGCTGCCCCGAAACCGACAGCGACCACCGGACACGGTTACCGCCGGCGGCGCCCGGGTAGGGGGGCCGCATGGCGGAACTGGCAAACCTCTGGATCGTCCGGCACGGCGAGAGCACCGCGAACGTCGCGGCGACGCACGCCGAGGCGTCGGGCGCGGAGCTGATCGACCTCACCCATCGCGACGCCGACGTGCCGCTCTCCGCGACCGGCGAGGAGCAGGCCCGGGCAACCGGCCGTTGGCTGGCCGAGCTGCCGGACGCGAGGCGCCCGGATGTGGCGGTCGTGTCGCCGTACCTGCGCGCGGTGCAGACCTCGCGGCTGGCGCTGGCCGGCACCGACATTCCCGTCCACCGCGACGAACGGCTGCGCGACCGGGAGCTGGGCATCCTCGACGGGCTGACCGGGCACGGGGTGCGCCGGCGGTACCCGGACGAGGCCGAACGTCGGGAGCGGTTGGGCAAGTTCTACTACCGGCCGCCGGGCGGGGAGTCCTGGACGGATGTGGCGTTGCGGCTGCGGACGCTGCTGGGCGACCTGCGCCGTGACCACGACGGTTGCCGGGTGCTGCTCTTCGGCCACGACGCGCTGGTCTTCCTGCTTCGCTATCTGCTGGAGGGGTTGACCGAGGACGAGTTGATGGCGCTCACCCGGCAGGACGTGATCGCCAACTGTTCGATCACGGAGTGGTCGGCGGACGACGACGGCCGCCTTGCCGTCACCGCCTTCAACGATGTCGCGCACCTGCGTCAGCAGGGCGCCCAGCCGACCAGGGAGGACGAGATCCATGCCGAGCCGGTCTGAGGTGAAGGTGATCACCCCGGCGTTGCTGCGGGACTGGGCACTGCCTGTGCCGGTGGGCGGGAAGGAGAGCCGGGGCACCGTGCTGGTGGTCGGCGGTTCCCGCTTCACGCCGGGCGCGGTGCTGCTCGCCGGAGTGGCCGCCTTGCGCGCCGGTGCCGGGGTGCTCCAGCTCGCCGCCGCCGAGTCCACCGCGGCGGCGCTGAGCATCCAGGTGCCCGAGGCGCTCGTGGTCGGCCTGCCGGAAACCACCGACGGTGCGGTCGCCGGCGACCGGGACGGTCAGCTCGGCGACCTGGTCGCGCAGGCCGACGTGGTGGCGATCGGCCCCGGCCTGAAGGCGATCGACGAGACCAACCGTCTGCTGAGCCTGGTCCTGGAGGCGGCCCGCCCGGACACGTCGCTGGTCCTCGACGCGTACGCCCTCGGTGCGCTCAGCCACTCACCGGACCTGCTGGTCGGCTCGGGTCGACCCGTGGTGCTCACCCCCAACGTCACCGAGGCCGAGCACCTGCTCGGGCGGGAGCCGGGCGACGACCTGGACTCCGAGGCGGCCGAACTGGCCTCCCGGTACGAGGCGGTGGTGTCGCTGTACGGGCACGTGGCCGCACCGGACGGGCGGGGTTGGCGGGAGGAGAGCGGCGACGCCGGGCTGGGCACCTCCGGCAGCGGGGACGTGCTCGCCGGGCTGCTGGCGGGGCTGTTGTCCCGGGGTGCCGACCCGGCGCAGGCGGCCTGCTGGGGCTCGTTCGCGCACTCGGTGAGCGGCCAGCGGCTGATCCCCCGCTACGGCCGGATCGGCTTTCTGGCTCGGGAGCTGCTCGACGAGATCCCCCGCACCCTGGCGATGGTCTGAGGCGGTTTCACCTGTTTCCGCATTCGACGTCGGGGTACCGGAACCCCACCAGCCGAAACTCGTCAGGGAGGTCCTACCGGTGTCGACCGATGCCATCGTCCTGCTCAAAGAGGACCACAAGGAAATGCGCCGTCTGTTCAAGGCCTTCCAGGACGCCGAGGAGGGGCCGGCGAACCAGCGGCAGAAGTTGGTGGACCAGATCCTGGAGGCACTGACAGTGCACACCTACCTGGAGAACGAGGTGATGTATCCGGAGGTCCGCCGACTGCTGCCCGACCTGGAGGACAACATCCTCGAGTCGTACGAGGAACACCACGTCGCCGATGTGCTCTGCGCCGAGTTGGCCAGCATGGACGCCGGCGACGAGCGGTTCAACGCCAAGACGACGGTGCTGATCGAGAACGTCACGCACCACGTCGAGGAGGAAGAGCAGGAGTGGTTCCCCAAGGTCCGCGACGCGCTGGGCCGCAAGCAGCTCCAGGAGATCGGCGAGAAGATGATCGCGCTGCGCGCGGACGCACCGCGTACCCCCACCGCCCCGAAGGCGATCAAGAAGGCGCTCGATGCGGTGACGGCCTGAGACACCCGCTCACACCGAAGGGCCCGGCACAACGCCGGGCCCTTCGTCGTGCCGCCCCGGCCCGGCCCCGGCCCGGGCGGGGCGGGGGCGGGGGTTAGCTTCCTGAGCCTGGTTCGGCCATCCGGCGGTGCTGCTCGGACTTGAGCCGGTCCGGAATGATCTTGCCGGCGGCGGTCTGCACCTTGTTGATCAGCGAGCCGGCGGTGATCGTCTGATCACCCCTCATCACGTTGGCGGGGTCGCCTCCCGGAGGGCGGCCCGAACGGCCGGTTCCGGCCCGGTAGGATCCTCCCCGGGCCGTTACTGGCGCGTGGGGATGGAGAACCATCGGGGAGCGGCCTCGTCACGTGGACGTTTGCCGAGCGCCTGGGCCTTCCGCCGCACGTCTGTTGGAGGTCGCATGTCCCGCAACGCAGAGTCCACCGCATTCCGGAGTGCCCTTGAGGTGATCCGGGCTGTCGAGCCGCGGGTCGCCGACGCCATCGGCGCCGAGCTGACCGACCAGCGGGAGTCACTCAAGCTGATCGCCAGCGAAAATTACGCCTCCCCGGCGACCCTGCTGGCCATGGGCAACTGGTTCAGCGACAAGTACGCCGAGGGCACCGTCGGCCGCCGCTTCTACGCCGGCTGCCAGAACGTCGACACCGTCGAGGCCCTCGCCGCCGAGCACGCCCGGGAGCTGTTCGGCGCCGCGCACGCGTACGTGCAGCCGCACTCGGGCATCGACGCCAACCTGGTCGCCTTCTGGGCGGTGCTCGCCGACCGGGTGGAGTCCCCCGCCCTGAAGAAGGCCCAGGTCCGCCAGGTCAACGACCTCACCGAGGCCGACTGGTTCGCGCTGCGCCGCGAGCTGGGCAACCAGCGGATGCTCGGCATGTCGCTGGACGCCGGCGGCCACCTCACCCACGGTTTCCGGCCGAACATCTCCGGCAAGATGTTCGACCAGCGCAGTTACGGCACCGACCCGGCGACCGGTCTGATCGACTACGACCGGGTGGCCGAGGCCGCCCGCGAGTTCAAGCCGCTGATCCTGGTGGGCGGCTACTCCGCGTACCCACGGAAGGTGAACTTCCGGATCCTGCGCGAGATCGCCGACTCGGTCGGCGCGACCTTCATGGTCGACATGGCGCACTTCGCGGGCCTGGTGGCCGGCAAGGTGTTCACCGGCGACTTCGACCCGGTGCCGCACGCGCACATCGTCACGACCACCACCCACAAGTCGCTGCGCGGCCCGCGCGGCGGCATGGTGCTCTGCCAGCCCGAGCTGGCCGACCAGGTGGACCGGGGCTGCCCGATGGTGCTCGGCGGGCCGCTGCCGCACGTGATGGCCGCCAAGGCTGTCGCGCTCGCCGAGGCCCGCCGGCCCGACTTCGCCGACTACGCCCAGCGGATCGTGGACAACTCGCAGGCCCTCGCCGAAGGGCTGTTGCGTCGGGGCGCGACGCTCGTCACCGGTGGCACCGACAACCACCTGGTGCTGATCGACGTGTCCGGCTACGGGCTCACCGGCCGGCAGGCCGAGCAGGCACTCCTCGACTCGGGCATCGTCACCAACCGCAACTCGGTCCCGCAGGACCCGAACGGCGCCTGGTACACCTCCGGCATCCGGATCGGCACCCCGGCGCTGACCACCCGGGGCCTGGGCACCGCCGAGATGGACCAGACCGCCGAGTTGATCCACACCGTGCTGACCCAGACCACCGCCGGCGCCAACGCCGACGGCACCCCGTCGAAGGCGAAGTACACGCTGGACGCTGGCCTGGCCGACAAGATCGCTGGCCAGGCCACCGACCTGCTGGCCACGTACCCGCTCTACCCCGGCATCGACCTGAGCTGACCCGACCAACTCGCGTCGATCATGGAGTTGTGGTGCCCGATTGAGGGCGGATAGCGAATTTCGCCCACCACCACAACTCCATGATCGACGCGGACGGGGGCGGACGGGGCGGAGGGGCGGGGTCAGGCCATGGGGCGTTTGAGGTGGTAGCGGTGGACTTCGGTGCTGCCTTGGACGTTGTTGACGTCCTCGGCGGCGGAGACCAGCTCCCACCCCTCGCGGCCGGCGCGGTTGAGGTGCGCGATGGCGGTGTCGCCGTAGGCGGTGATGTCCTTGCGGGACCCGTCCGGCGCGTACCAGACGAACGAGACGTGAAAATTGCGGCCCTGTCCCTGATAGCGACGGACGAGCAGGGCGTACTCCCAGGCAACCATGCGGCTTATTATGACCGTCCAACGAGGACGGCGGCACGCGGGTCGTCGCGCATTGCCATCCGATGAACGCGGTGTGTCAACCCGCCCGGCGCGTCAACTCGTCGGTGATCAGCGCCGCGAGGCGATCCAGCCCGACGTCGATCTGCTCCGGTGTGACAGCGCTGACCGACAACCGCAACGCGCACACCGGCGCGGAGTCGTCGTAGAAGTGCGCCATCGGCGTCCACAGCACCCCGTAGTCGCGCGCCGATCGGTCCAGCAACGCGTCGTCGACCGGGAACGGCACTGTCACCACCACGAAGAACCCGCCGGCCGGCACCGTCCACCGCACCCCGGGCTGGTCCGGGTGCTCCGGCTGGTCCGGCTGAGCCGGAAAGCGCCGGGTGAGGCCGGCCACCAGGTGGCGCAGATTCCTGGTGTACGCGGACCGCTCCCGGGTGTTGGCGGCCACCAGGCTGCAACCGTGCTCCAGCAGCCGGCCGCCGATCACCGCCTGCGCGATCGGTGACGTGTTCACGGTGACCATGCTCTTGATCATGGCGAGCTGGTCGGCGAGCGTGCCGACCCGCCCGCCCGGGCCGCCGACCCGCTGGTCGGCGACGACGTAGCCGACCCGCGCCCCGGGGAGCACGGTCTTGGCGAACGAGCCGAGGTAGACGACCCGTCGGCCGGTGTCCAACGCCTTCAGGGTGGGCGGGCGCGGCCCGTCATCGCTGTGGAACAGTCCGTACGGGTTGTCCTCCAGCAGCAGCAGATCCTCCTGCGCCGCCAGGTCCAGCAACCGTTGCCGGTGTGCGGTGTCGATACTGACGCCGGAGGGGTTGGCGAAGTCCGGCATCAGGTAGCAGGCGCGCGGCCGCAGCCCCGCAGCCCGGGCCCGGCGCACCTGGGCGGCCAGGTCGGCCAGGTCGACCCCGGTCGGCCCACCGGCGACCGGCCACACCGGCAGGTCCACCAGCCGGGCTGCCCCGGTCAGGCCGACGTAGGTCGGGGCGACCGCGAGCAGCACATCCGCCGGGCCGGCCCGCAACGCCCGCAGCACCAGGAACATCGCCTCCTGGCAGCCGACGGTCACCACCACGTCCTCCGGGTCGACGGTGATCCCCTCGTCGACGGCGAGGTTGCGGGCGATCAGGTGGTGCACGATGCCCTTGGTCCTGCCGTACTGCAGCAGCAGCCGCCGGGCCTGCTCGGGTCGGTGCCCAAGGTCGTCGACGAGGTGCCGGTGGAAGGTGTCCAGGTGCCGGTGCACCGCCGCGACGTCGAAGAACTCCTCGTACGGCCGGCCGGCCGCGAGGGACACCGCCGTCGGGTGACGCTCGGACACCTCGTTGAGGAAGTTCATCGAGGTCAGCGCCGGATCGCCCAGCGCGGGGTGCAGGTCGGCGACGGTCAGGTCGACCGGTTCGGCAGCGCTCATCACTCAGCCCACCCCGAGGGTGCGCAGCTGGCCGGCCGCCACCACGTCGGCGCAGCCGGCCAGGGTGAGCGCATCGGTCAGCTCGGCGGCGAGCAGCCCCAACGCGTCCCGGGCGGCCGGTTCGCCACCGGCTGCGAGGGCCCAGAGCAGCGGTCGGCCGACAAGCACCCCGGCCGCGCCCAACGCCAGCGCCCGCAGCACGTCGGTGCCGCAACGGATGCCGCTGTCGAGCAGCACCTGGCAGCCGTCCCCGACCGCGTCGACGACCTCCGGCAGCATGGTGACGCTCGCCGGTGAGCCGTCCAGTTGCCGCCCGCCGTGGTTGGAGACGACCACCGCGTCGGCGCCGACCCGTACCGCCTCGGTCGCGTCGCGCGGGTCCAGCAGCCCCTTGACCACCAGCGGCAGGTCGACCTGCTCGCGCAGCCAGGCCAGGTCCGCCCAGCGCAGCGCCGGCGCGAACGACGCGGCGGTGTGCGCGGCGATCGCGGACACCCCGGGGGCGCCGGAGTGCGCCAACGCGTCTCGACCGTCGGGGAGGTTCGCGGCGACCACCTCGGTCGGCAGCCGGAACGCGTTGCGCAGGTCCCGGGGACGTCGGCCGAGCACCGGGACGTCCACTGTGACCACCAGCGCCCGGCAGCCGGCCGCGACGACCCGGTCCAGCAGGTCGCGGACGAGCGCCCGGTCGCGCAGCCAGTAGAGCTGGAACCAGACGTCCGCCCCCGCCCGGGTGACCTGTTCGATGGGGGTGCTGCCCAGCGTGCTGGCCAGGTACGGGATCCCGGCCGCGCCGGCCGCCGCGGCCAGAGCGAGCTCTCCGTCCGGGTGCACGAGCCGCTGGTACGCCATCGGCGCCACCCCGACCGGCATGGCGTACCGACGGCCGAGCAGGTGGGCGCCGAGGTCGACGGTGTCCACGCCGCGCAGCACCCGGGGCAGCACCGCGACCCGGTCCAACGCGCGACGGTTCGCGGCGAGGGTCACCTCCGACGCGCTGCCGCCGGCCAGGTAGTCCCACACGTCCGGCGGCAGCACGGCCCGGGCGCGCTCGGCGTAGTCGGCGAGCGACACGGCCGGCCGGTCGGCCAACCCCCGCTCACCCATCGCCGGGCCCCGCCGCGGCCCCGCCGGCCGCCTCGCCCGAGCCCGCCGAGGCCGGCAGTCCGAAGCGCTCGCGGAGGAAGACCGCCGCGCTTTCCTGCGCGTGCCGCCCGTCGGTGAAGGTGCCCGGCATGGCGAAGAACCCGTGGATCATGCCGGGGTAGTGCGCCAGCCGGGTGGGCACGCCGGCGTCGCGCAGCCGATCGGCGTACCGCTGCCCCTCGGCGCACAGGGGATCCAGTTCGGCGGTGATCACCAGCGCCGGCGGCAACCCGGACAGGTCCTCGGCGAGCAGCGGCGAGGCCAGCGGGTCCCTCGCGTGGGCCGGGTCGACCAGGTAGTTCCTCCGGTACCAGACGACCGATCGGCGGTTGAACAGCGCCGGGTCCTCGTCCCCGGCCGGTTCGCCGCTCTGGTCGGTGTTCGGGTAGACCAGCAGTTGCGCGGCGAGCGGCGGCCCGTCCGTACGGCTGAGCAGGGTGACCGCGGCGGCCAGGTTCCCACCGGCGCTGTCCCCACCGACCGCCAGTCGGGTCGGGTCGGCGCCCAGCTCGTCGGCGTGCCGGGCGATCCACGAGGTGGCGGCGTGGCAGTCGTGCACCGCCGCCGGGAAGGGGTGCTCCGGTGCGAGGCGGTAGCCGACGGTGATCACCTGACAGGGCACGGCGTTGGCCAGCCGCCGGCAGATGCCGTCGGCGGTGTCGATGCTGCCGAGCGTCCACCCGCCGCCGAAGAAGTACAGCACTGTGGGCAGCGGACCCGACCCGGCCGGTCGGTACACCCGCAGCGGCAGCTCCCCGGCGGGGCCGGGGATCCGCTCGTCGCGTACCTCGGCCACCGGCTCGACCGCGCCGCTGCCGGCGCGGATCGCGGCCAGGTCCGCGGCGCGCGCCTCGGAGAGGGTCTGTGCGTACAGCGGTGGGGCGCCGGCCGCGGCGCGGGCCGCCCGGTACGCGGCCACCTCCGGGTGTGCTGCCATGTCGCTCCTATCCGCCGGTGCTGACCAGCAGCTTGTCGATGCCACGCAGGAACAGGCTGCCGCTGAACGTCGGTGTCTCGGTGACCGTCAGCGCGGGGAACCTGGCGATCAGCCGGGGCAGCGCGAGGCGACCCTCCAACCGCGACACCGCCGCGCCGAGGCAGAAGTGCAGACCCACCCCGAAGGCCAGCGACGGCGGGCCGGGACGGGTCGGGTCGAAGGTGTCCGGGGCCGGGAAACGGGCCGGATCGCGGTTGGCCGCCCCGATCATGATCAGCACGTTGTCGTCGGCGGCGACCGGCACGCCGTGCAACACGGTGTCGGCCGGCGCGGCGCGGGCCAGGAAGTGCACAGGGCTCGCCAACCGCAGCACCTCGTCGACGCAGCCCTGCGCCAGCGTGGCGTCGGTGGGCAGCGCCGCGACCGTCCGCGGGTGGGCCAGGAGTAGCGGCAGCCCGTTGCTGAACATGTAGACGGTGGTGACGAAGCTGGCGTTGAACAGCACGATCAGGTTGCTGACCAACTCCTCCTCGGTCAGCTCCACCTCCCCGGAGTCGAGCGCCTCGACCAACGCGCTGAGCAGGTCGTCCCCGGGCAGCCGGCGGCGGTGCCCGATCAACTCCCGGTAGAAGGCCCGCAACTCCTCAGCGGCGGTGTTGGCCGCGGCCAGCCGCTGCGGGGTCTTCCCCGCCACGTCCAGGAATTCGTCGATCCACTCCACCCGCTCGCGGTACCACGGCAGATCGGCGGCCGGTATGCCGATGAACTCGGCCATCACCAGAGCCGGAATCGGGTACGCGAAGTCGGCCACGAAATCGACCACGCCATCCCCGGCGTCCGCCATCCGGTCCAGCAGCTCGTCGACCACGCGCAGGATCACCGGCTCCAGCGCGCCGAGCCGGCGCGGCGTGAAGGTGCGGGAGAAGACGTGCCGCATCCGGGTGTGATCGGGCGGGTTGACGAACATCATCGAGGTCTGGAAGGTCCGCAGGATCTCGTGCTCCTCCCAGCCCGGCGGCGGTTGTTTCGTCCATTCCGGATCGCGCAGCAACCCGTCGACGAGGTCGTAGCCGACAGCGACCGCGGCCACCGTACGGTGCTCGGCGCGCGCCGGCACCGCGCTGATCGGGCCGAGCCGGTGCAGTTCCGCGTACCACGGGTACGGGTCCTGTCTGCCCTGCTCGCTGTACAGGCCGGTGAGTAACTCCCCTACCTCCATGATCAAACTCCTCCCCAGGATGTCGGTGACCGGGGGCGGCGGGGATCACCCGCCGCCCCCGGTCCGGATCACAGGTCGAGCAGCCGCAGCGGCACGACGTCTGCCAACGCCTGGTTGCCGGCGTCGTTCGGGTGGATGTGGTCCCCCGAGTCGTACGCGGGCAGCAACTGAGTGGGCCGGGCCGGGTCGCGCAGCACCCGGTCGAAGTCGAGCAGCCCGTCGAACTCCCTGCTGCCGCGCAGGTACGCGTTCACCGCCTGGCGGGTGGCCTCCTTCTGCGGCGTCCACACACCCGGCGCGCCGTGCCCCTCGTACGGGGTCAGCGTGGCCACAAGACTCGTCAGCCCGCGCTGCTGGAGCTGCTGGTTGATCTGCCGCAGCGTGCCGATGATCGCCTCGGGTGAGTCGTTCGACATCCAGATGTCGTTGATGCCCAGGTGGGTGACGACGGTACGCACCCCGGTCTGGCCGAACACGTCCTCGTTGAGCCGGGCCGCCGCGTTCGGGCCGAGCTGGTAGTAGCCCGGGTAGTTGCCGTCGCCCGGCTCGGTGCCCTCGTGGTTGAGCCGGTTGCCGGCCAGGCTCAGGTTGAGCACACCCGGGGTGCGCTTGTCCGGCCGGTCGGCGAGCAACCGGTCGGAGAGCAGGTCGGGCCAGCGCCGGTTGGCGTTGACGGTGCTGCCGTTGCCGTCACCGATGGAGTCGCTGAGCACGACCAGCGCGCCGGGGCTGCCCTTGCGTTGCACGTCGACGCCGGAGAGGAAGAACCAGCAGCAGGTGGGACGGGTGGTGAAGCCGGTGCCCTCGGCCGCCCCGGTCAGATCCCCGGCGCCGATGAAGTTGGCCTGCTGGGACTGCCCGTGGAACGTGGTCGGGCCGGTCGGCGTCGGGAAGTGCACTGTGACCACCAGGTCGCTGTCGTCAGCGACCGGGAAGGCCAGCGGGTCGCTGAGCAGTTCGGCGCCCCGGTTCATGGTCGCCGTGGTCGCACCGGTGAAGCTCAACGGACGTACCGAGGCCGCGTCGATGTCGGAGAGGTCGTCCGGTGTCGCGGTGTTCGGCCGGGCGACGGTGGCGCGACCGACGGTGACCGCCTGCTCGCCGTAGAGGTTGCTCAGGCGGACCCGCAGCGCCGGGCCGCCCACGGAGACGTGCACGATCATCCGGACGCTCTGGTTGTTGAGGCCGGTGTTCGTCAGCCCGACCGAGTTGCCCCGGGTGACCGCGGTGGCCCAACTGCCCGCCCACTCGGCGCGGGAGTCGGGTCGGCCGGCGGTGGTGCCGGACGGACCGGCGCTGGCGACGACGGCGGGTGCGCCGGCGACCAACAGCGCGGCCGCAGCGGCGATGACAGGCCATCTCTTCGGGGTTGCCGTTGCCATGGAACCTCCATCGTGGGGCAGCCCAGGGCCGTCCGCTGACGGCGCCCGCCTGGACGATGGTCCAGAAACCTAGCCGCCGCCGCTGACAGACGTCAATCAACCTGATCGACGCGATCAAATGTCCGGCGGGCCGTTCGGATCGCCCGTCGGCACGGTTCCGACCAGCCGTTTCGCGCCTAGGCTTCCAGGCGGCGGCGGTGCGGTCGCCAACCGCGCCACCGTCGCGTCGTCACCGGGAACTGCCCGGGGACCGCCGCTTTTCTCAGATGGGGGCTGCCGGATGACTGACGGACCCGGGCACACCACTACCTACGTGGACAGGGTGTTGGACCTCTTCGCCGAGTTCGGCGACCGGGAGGCGCTTGTCGGCGCCGATCGCCGACTCACCTACACCGAGGCCGCCGCGCTGGTCCGGGCGATGGCCGCGACGATGACCCGGCACGGCGTACGGCCCGGGTCGGCGGTGCTGGTGACAGTCGCTAACGCGGTGGAGGGTCCGCTGCTACAGCTCGCCCTGCATCTGCTCGGCTGCCGGACGATGTGGGTCGCCCCGGTGACCGCGCGCCGGGAGGTCGACGAGTTCATCCGGTTGGCCCGCCCGGACGCCCTGGTCTACGACGCCCGGGACCGGGCCAGTCTGGGCCCGGAGCTGGCCGCCGCGCTGCCCGGCACACCGGTGTGCTGTCTGGGCTCGGGCGGCACCGGGCCCGATCTCACGGCCGACGCCGACGCCGACGTGACGGGCCTGCCGGCGTCGGTGCCGGCGCCCGAGTCGTTCCTGCAGACCAGCGGCACTACCGGCAGCCCGAAGCTGGTGCACCACAGGGAGAGCTTCTACGCCCAGATCCTCGCCCTGGCCGCCGACTTCCGCGCCGCCGGGTTCCCGTTGCTGCGGCACCTGTCGCACTCGCCGATGTGGCTGGCCAGCGGGCAGATCACCACGCTGTTCAACCTGTTCACCGGCGGGGTGCTGTTCCTGCGCGACGACTGGGACCCGGTGGCCTTCGTGGACACCGTGCAACGGGAGCGGATCAACTCGACCTTCGTCACGCCGCCGATGCTCTACGAGGTGCTGGACCACCCGGCGCTGGCCGGCGCGGACTTCTCCGCCATGTTCATGTTCAACGTGGGCGCCGGGCCGGCCGCGCCCGCCCGACTGCGCCAGGCCATCGCCCGGTTCGGCCCGGTGCTGCGCATCGTGTACGGCCTCAGCGAGGCGGTCGTGATCACCGCGCTGCCCGGGCTGACCGACGATCCGGAGCACCCGGAACGGTTGCGCTCCTGCGGGAGGCCCTACGGCGACGTCCACATCGAGATCCGCGATGACGACGGCGCGGTGCTGCCGACGGGCCGCGACGGCGAGGTGTGGGTACGGACCCGACTGAGCTTCGCCGGCTACCACGGTCAGCCGGAGCTGACCGCGCAGACGCTCGTCGACGGGTGGGTGCGGACCCGCGACATCGGCCACCTCGACGACGACGGCTACCTCTACCTCGTCGACCGGGCACACGACATGATCGTCACGCATCGCCGGAACTGGGCGATCTTCTGCCGTCCCATCGAGGACGTGCTGGTCGGGCACCCCCAGGTACGGGCCGCCGCCGTCATCGGCGTACCGGACGAGACGGTCGGCGAGGTGCCGCACGCGTACGTGGTGCTCGGGCCGGGCGCGACGGTCACCGGGGCGGAGCTGATCGACCTGGTGACCGTCGAACTCAACGAGATGTGGGCACCGGCCGCTGTGGAGCTCCTCGACCGGCTGCCGGTGAACCGGTCGATGAAGGTGGACAAGCGGGCGCTGCGCGCGCGGTACGCGGCCCGTCGGGCGGCGGCGGTCGGGGCGTGACCCCCCGCCGGCAACTGGTCGTCCTGGTCAGCGCGGACCTGATCTCCAACCTGGGCACCCGCATCTCGGTGGTGACCATTCCGTGGCTGGTGCTGGTCACCACCGGCAGCCCCACCAAGATGGGACTGGTCGCGTTCGCCGAGACCCTGCCGTACCTGCTGTCCAGCGCGTTGGGCACACCCTGGGCGGACCGGATCGGCCTGCGCCGTACCTCGATCCTCTGCGACGCGGGCAGCGCGGTGGTGATGGTCGTCGTGGCGCTGACCCCGTGGTTGGGCTTCGTCCCGCTGGTGGCGCTCGTCGCGGTCGCCGGCGCGCTGCGGGGCATCGGGGACCGGGTGAAGCACGTGATGTTCCGGCCGGTCGCGGAGGCCGCCGGAGTGCCGCTGATCCGCCTGACCTCCGCGTACGACGGGCTCAGCCGGGTGGTGACACT
Organism: Micromonospora sp. NPDC005553; assembly: GCF_042871765.1. Taxonomy (NCBI): domain Bacteria; kingdom Bacillati; phylum Actinomycetota; class Actinomycetes; order Micromonosporales; family Micromonosporaceae; genus Micromonospora; species Micromonospora sp. NPDC005553. The sequence continues at coordinate 109,830 of NZ_JBIAJD010000010.1, forward strand.
GTTCGGCGCCGCGGTGGGCGGCCTGCTGATCGCCGTCTTCGGGGTGACCGAGGCGATCCTCATCGACGCGGCCAGCTTCGGGGTCTGCGCGCTGCTCATCGGCGTCCTGGTCCGTCCGCCGGCCGCCCCGACGCCACCCACCCAGCCGGAGAGTTACCTGCGCGCCCTGCGGGGTGGCTTCAGTTACCTGAGCCGGGACCGGCCGCTGCTCGGCATGCTCGGCGTGATCTCGGCGCTGAACATGGTGGCCAACGCCAGCGTGGCCGTCTACATCCCGGTCTGGGTCGCCCGGGAGCTTCCCGGCCCGAGCGGCCTCGGCCTGGTGTTGGCGGCGTTCTCGGCGGGCGCGCTGCTGGGCAACCTGGTGTTCACCGCGCTCGGGCCCCGGCTGCCCCGGCGGCTGACGTTCCTGATCGGCGCGCTGGTCGCCGGCACGCCCCGGTTGGTGGCGCTGGCGATCAGCGACGAGCTGCCGGTGGTGCTCGTGGTGACGTTCCTGTCCGGAATCGGCATCGCGGCGGTCAACCCGCTGCTCGGGGTGGCGCTCTACGAGCGGGTGCCGCCGGAGTTGCAGACCCGGGTGATCGGCATCGCCGGTTCGTTGGCGTTCGTCGGTCTGCCGGTCGGCGCGCTGCTCGGCGGCTGGTCGGTGGACGCGCTGGGATTCACCCCGGCCCTGCTGACCATGGCGGCGGCGTGCCTGGTGGTCACCGCGTACCCGCTGCTGAGCAGGGCCTCCGGCCCGGAGACACCGGTGCGGCCCACTCCCGCCACCACCCGGTAAACCCGTTGCGGGTCCGCCCCGGCTGCCGCAGGCTCGGGCCGATGAACGGACAGCCCACCTACGGCGTGCCGGTGACCGACACCGCCACGGCCGACCGGATCGACACGGCCCTGGTCCGCCGACTGGTGGCCGAGCAGTTTCCCCGGTGGGCGGAGCTGCCGATCCGCCCGGTCGAGGTCGGCGGTCTGGTTTCACGGCGACGTCTCGGACGGCAACCCTGGATGATCAGGACCCGGCCAAGGCCGAGTGGGCCGCCCGCGTCCTCGGCGAACTCCTCACCGAGCACCACGCGCACCGCTGAACCGTCACCGGTCGGCCGGGGCCCAGGTGGCGTGCTCGGTACGGCAGCGCGGGCAGCGCAGCCGCGTCCCGGCTGCCGCCCGGGGCACCCGCAGCCGCTGGCCGCAGCCGCAGGTCAGTACCGGCGCCGACGCGCGGAGGTACTCGTCCCGGTCCCGGCGCGGCCACCGGCCGTGACAGCGGGCGCACCACTTCGGCGGGTAGCTGTGGTAGTGGGCGAGGCCGAACGCCCCCGCGATCATCAGCGCGACGGGGACCAGCAGACCGAGCGGCGCGAGCAGCGCGGTCGGCACTCCGCCGAGGCCGTCGGAGACCAACTCGGCGACCACCGCGAGCACGGCCACCGGCACACCGAGCAGTGTGAACCCGAAACCCCAGGCGAAGGTCAGCAGGGACGGCAGGAACATCCACATGCCGCCCGGCGCCCAGCGGCGGACCCCGTACCCGCCGCAGCGCGGGCAGTTCGGCGAGGCGCGGTGCGGCACCGACCGCAGCGCCTTCGGCGCCAACCACTGCACCAGGAGCTTGAGGATCTCCTCGACCAGTTTCGTCGCGAGAGCCTGAAGAAACGAACCGAGCATCCGGTCACCTCCCTCGCCGACGGATTCCGCTGTCGGCCCACCGCCCATGGTGGGCGGTGGGTGCCAACATCCCGGCCCAGCGCGCCGATATCGTCGCGCCAACGACGCCGATCCGACAGCGCCCGCGCGTTGTTCGTCGGACGTTCGGTTGCTGGTCGCGTGGGCGTCGGCGACGGCTGACTAGCGTCTACGGTCGTCACCGCACCTGGAGGCCGCCGCGTATGACGTCGTCACCCACCCGCCGCCGCACCGGGGAGGTCGTCGCCGTGCGCCGGATCGGCGACAGCGCGCCGCACAGCGCGTTCACCGACCTCGTCCGGTACGCCGGAAGCTGGTTCTGCGCCTTCCGGGAGGCCCGCACCCACCTCAGCGACGACGGCGTGATCCGGGTACTGACGTCGGCCGACGGCCGGTCCTGGACCTCCGCGACGGTCATCGCGCAGCCCGGTGCCGACCTGCGTGACCCCCGCTTCGTGGCGCGCCCCGACGGGCGGCTGCAACTGCTCGCGGCGGCCGCCACCGGCGCGGCCAGCAAGACGTTCCAGACGGTGACCCGGCTCAGCACCGACGGGCATACCTGGGGTGATCCGACCCCGGTTGGCGAGCCGGGCGTCTGGGTGTGGCGGGCAGCCTGGCACGACGACGCGATGTACGGCGTCGGCTACGCCACCCGGGAGCCGAGGTTCGCCCGGCTCTACCGCAGCACGGACGGGGTGGACCTGCGGCAGTGGGTGCCGACGCTGTTCGCTGACGGGTACCCCAACGAGTCCGGTCTGGTCTTCGCGCCGGACGGTACCGCCCTGTGCCTGCTGCGGCGGGACGCGGCCACCGCGAGCGCGCAGCTCGGCCGGGCCGTGCCGCCGTACCGGGACTGGACCTGGACGGATCTGGGTGTCCAGGTGGGTGGGCCGGCGCTGCTCCGACTGCCCGACGGGCTGCTGTTGGCCGGGGTGCGCCTGCACGACGGCGAGGTCCGCACCGCGATCTGCGTCGTCGATGCGGACCGGGGCGAGCTGACCGAACTGGTCGCGCTGCCGTCCGGGGGCGACACCAGCTACCCCGGTCTGGTCTGGCACGACGACCTGCTGTGGGTGAGCTACTACTCGTCGCACGAGGGAAAGACCTGTGTCTATCTGGCCGAGGTCGGCCTGACCGGCTGAGCCTGGCCCGGCAGCCCAGCGGTCGGCTAGCGTGCCGGCATGCCATCGACGCTCACCGAATCGACGGACCCGTACTGTCTACGTCCCGGGGAGGCCACCGAGTTGCTGAACGGGCACCCGTGGCGGCGGTTCGTGGCGCTCGGCGACAGCGTCGTGGAGGGCATGTGTGAGCCGACACCGGGCTACCCGGACGTGCAGTGGGTCGACCGGGTCGCCGCCGAGCTGACCGCCGTGCGCCCCGAACTGGCGTACCGGAATCTGGGTCGACGCGGGCTGCGCGCGCACCAGGTGCGGGCCACCCAGCTTGCCCCGGCGCTGGCCTTCGCACCGGACCTGGCGCTTGTCGTCTGCGGCGGCAACGACGCCTTTCACAAGGCGTACGACGCGGAGGCGGTGGACGCCGAGCTGACCGCGATGATCGTCGCGCTGCGCGAGGTGGGCGCCGACGTGATCACAGTGGGCATGTTCGACGTCTCACACAGCCCGGCGGTGCCCGCGCACCTCCGGCCCGGCCTGGGCGAGAGGATGCGCCGCCTGTCGGCCCACACGGCGAACCTGGCCGAGCGACTGAACACGATCCACGTGCACCTGACCGACCATCCCCTGACGGCCGACCCCACCCTCTACAGCACCGACGGCCGCCACGGCAGCGCCCGCAGCGACGCCATAGCCACAGCCCAAACCCTGCGCACCCTCTCCCCCCACCGCACCCCCCAACCCCGATCCCACCCGCGTTGATCATGAAGTTGTTGCCACGACACGCCGCCGCGGAGGGCAATAACTTCATGATCACCGGAGAACGAGGGGGTGGGCTGGGGTTCCCGGGGCCGATCTTCAGTCGCTCAGGAGGATTCCGGTCAGGAGGACGCCGTGGGCCAGGTTGAGGATGCCGTCGCAGCCGGGGTAGCCGACCCGGGCCAGGCCGCCGGAGGCGTGCCGGCCGAACAGGTACGGGGCCAGGGAGTACGGGACGTCGGCGGTGACCGTCTCACCCGTCTCGATCTGGACGAAGTCCATCGACACCCGGTCGGTCGGCAGGTACTCCTGAAGGATGGCGCCTCCCTGCTCGACTGCGGCCCGCACGCCGTCGGCCCAGTCCGCAGCGCTCAACTCCGGGCCGAGCAGGACACCGTGCCCGGCCGAACCGTCGGCCGGCTTCGCCACCAGCGTGGCCTGCTCGGCGATGGCCCGGTCGAGCACCGCGGCGGTCAACGGCACCGTGTACGGCACGTGCCGGCGGATCAGTGCCTGGTCGTCGGCGGGCAGCCCGTCCACGTCCTCCCACAGCCAACCGAACGTGGTCTTGTTGCCGAGCAGCCAGGCCGCCGCAGACACGAACATCGGTAGGGTGCCGGCGGCGAGGGCTACTGCCACCGCGTCCAGACCGGCGGTCGGGGTGACCCGGTTGGGCACGAACAGCCGGAACAGCGCGTCGACAGGTGCGCCGTCGACGACCAGACGGTTGTCGGCGTCCAGTGTGGCGGTGGCGACCGGGGCGATGACCAGGTCGATGCCGAAGTCCCGGGCCCGTACGGCGAGGGGGTCGAGGATCCGGATGAACGTCTGCGGGTCGTCGAGGCCCGGGTAGTCGCCGTCGAAGTCCATCAACAGCGCCACCCGAGCGCCCTCGGGCAGCCGCAGCTCCTCACGGATCGCCACGAACCGCTGGTCCAGCAGCGACGGCGCGGCCCGCACCGGCAGGTCGTCGAGGATGCCGTGCTCCCGGTAGAGGCCCTCGTACCGCTGGATGACGGTGTCCGCGTCGAACCCGCCACCGAGGCTGCTGTCGATGTTGTACTCGACGAACTTCGGCACGCCGGCGGAGAAGATGACGTCCGGGCGGTACGCGGCCAGCAGCGCCTCGGTCAGCGGCTCGGCCTCGTCCAGCAGCCGGGTCTCCCCCGCCGGTACGCCGAGCAGCCGGCGCAGCTCACCGGCGGTGTCGGCCCGACGGCGGCAGGCGTCGAGGATGAGCTGGGCCAGCCGGTCGCAGACCTCGTTGAGCTGCCGCCAGGCATCGGCGGTGAGCACCGGGGGCCGGGCCAACCGCCACTGCTTGTTGTACGTCGCCCGACCGTGGAAGACCTGCTCCCAGGCCGCCGCCCCGCTTGCCACCATGGCTCGACGGGCCGGCTCCGGCAGGTCGCTCCAGGCCCGGTCGGCCGCCGGCCACGGGTAGTTCGGATCAGTCATGAGCCGTCCTTCATCGTGAGGTGGATCGCGGTGGCGAGCTGGTCGCGGCCGGGCTGGACGGCCCGGTCCAGTGCCGGGGCGAACGGCAGCACCGCCCCGTCCGGGCGGGTGACCCGGCGCGGCGGGGCGAGCAGCCGGACCCGCTCCACCACCGAGGTGATGATCTCGGCGGCCATGCCGCAGGAACGGTTGCCGTCGTCGAACACCACGAGGCGTCCGGTGCGGGCCACCGACTCGGTGAGACCGTCGATGTCGAACGGGTACAGGGTGCGCGGGTCGAACACCTCCACCGAGACCTGCTCGGCGAGCTCCTCGGCGACGGCCAGCGCGTCGTGCACCAGGTGCCCGATCGCGACCACTGTCACGTCGTCGCCGAAACGGTGGATCCGCCCCCGGCCCAGCGGCACCGGCGTCAGGTCGTCGACGTCGTCACGCACGTCCATCGCGCCGGCCGGGGCGAACACCACCACCGGGTCGTCGTGGCGGATCGCGGTGACCAGCAGCCCGTACGCGTCGGCCGGGGTGGCCGGCACGACGGTGACCACGCCGACGTGGGCGAAGAGGCTGTACGGGTGGTCGGAGTGCTGCCCGGCCCACCCGGTACGCGAGCCGGACCCGGGCACCAGGTAGGTGACGGGGACACGGCACTGCCCGCCGGTCATCAACGGGAACTTGTGCGCGTGGTTGACGATCTGTTCGAAGACCAGGAACAGCAGCGACGGGATCTGGAACTCGATCACCGGGCGCAGCCCGGCCAGCGCCGCCCCGGTGGCGAAGCTGGTGAACGCCTGCTCCGACAGAGGAGTGTCGCGGACCCGTTCGGTGCCGAACCGCTTGGCCAGCCCGGTGGTCACCAGCGACGCCCCGACCTGGACGTCCTCGCCGAGCAGGAACACCGCCTCGTCGCGGGCCAACTCATCGCCGAGGGCCCTCGTCAGCGCCCGGCGGTACGACAGTCGGGGCACCTCAGCCACCTCCGGTGCGGGCGGTCAGGCCGCTGGCGTACAGGTAGGTCAACGCGTCGGCCGGGTCGGGTCGCGGGCTGTTCAGGGCGAACCGCACCGCCGCGTCGAGGGTCGCCTCGACCTCGGCGTCCACGGCGGCGCGGTCGGTGTCGGTGAGGCGTTCACCCTGGATGCGCACCGGGTCCCGGGCCCGACCACGGGTCACCTCGTCGGGTGGCCGGTAGTCGAGGCGTACCGCGTGTTCGAAGGTGTGGTGCACGTCGAAGCGGTAGGTCCGGGCCTCGATCAGCTCGGGGCCGCCGCCGGCGCGCATCCGGTCGACGGCGGCGCACGCGGCGACGCGTACCGTCTCGGGGTCCTGGCCGTCGACCTGGACGGCCGGGATGTCGAACGCGGCGGCCCGGCCGGCGATGCTGCCGGCCACCGCGCCGGCCACCGGCATGGTGGTCGCGTAACCGTTGTTCTCGCAGACGAACAGCACCGGCACCCGCCAGAGCGCGGCCAGGTTCAACGCCTCCAGCAGCATCCCCTCGTTGACCGCGCCGTCGCCGAAGAAGCTCACCCCGACGGTGTCGCGGCCCCGGCGGCGGTGGGCCCAGACCGCACCCGTGATGATCGCCCCCGAGGCGCCGACGATCGCGTTGGCCCCGAGCACGCCGATGCTCAGGTCGGCGGCGTGCATCGAACCGCCCCGGCCGGCGTTGAGGCCGGTGACCCGGCCGCACAGCTCGGCGAGCATCCGGGCCGGGTCGGCCCCGCGGGCCAGGACGTGCCCGTGCCCACGGTGGGTGCCGGCGAGCACGTCGTCGGCGCCCAGCGCGGCGCAGACGCCGGCGGCGATCCCCTCCTGACCGAGGTACGGGTGGATGCCGCCGACGATCTGCCCGCCGTGGACCATCTCCACCGCCCGTTCCTCGAACCGGCGGATCAGCCGGACCGTGCGGTAGAGCCGGACCGGGTCGGCGTCGGTCACACGGGCCCCTTGATGGCGGCCAGGATGTCGTCCCAGAGCCTTGCCCGCGCGGCGAGGGCGGTGTTGACGGTGTCGGCGCACTCCTGCCACTTGGTGTCGTCGTCGCCGCACAGGTCGGCGAGCATCTGCATGGCCATCGGGGTGTGCTGTTCGCCGTCGACCTCGATGTGCCGCTCCAGGTAGTCGACGAAGGTGTGCAGCCGGTTGCTGACCTCGTTGACCGAGACGACCTGGGTGAACATGTCCGGGATCAGGTCCTCCCGGCCGAACGCGAACGCCGCCGCCTGGCAGTGCACCGGTGTGGACTCGATGATCTGCCAGGTGGTCGCGGCGAACCTCGCCGACGCAGCCGGCACCCCGGCCTCGGCGAGCGCCTCGGTGACCGGTCGGCCGGCGCGCAGCAGGTCGATGAGCGCGTTCACCGCCGTGGTGTCCGCGCCGGCCTCGGCCATGCCCCGCACGTACAGCTCGAAGTGGCTGATGTAGCCACCGCCCAGCTCGTCGCTCTCCTCGACCATGACGATGTCGTTGATGAGGCGGCGGCTGCCGGTCGGGCCGGTCGGGATCCACGGCACCGTGACACAGGTCAGTTGCCGTTGCAGCGACTTCAGCAGGGACATGAAGTCCCAGACCGCGAAGACGTGGTGCTGCATGAAGGTGACCAGCGCGTCGTGGGTGTCGAGGTTGGCGTAGAGAGGGTGCTTGACCACGGCGTCGCGCCGGTCGGTCACCGCCCGCTCCAACCGCTCGATGCCCGGGTGCGTCTTACCCCAGTCGTACCGTGACATGTCAGCCTCCCTGCTGGGCGCGGTGGCGCCAGATGACCGGGCAGTAATCGGGGTCCGCGTAGTCCGGCCGCCCGTCGTGGGTGCGGCGGACCAGCACGTCGTGGTTGTACGAGGCGAATGTGCCGTCGGAGAGCGGATACTCCCGCCAGGCGTTGTCGCCGTCCTGCAGGTGCAGCGAGATCGCCTGGCGGGGGCGACCGCTGACGTTGGGGCCACTGCCGTGGTAGGTGCGGCAGTGGTGGAAACTCACGTGTCCCTTGGGGATCACCATCGGGATCTTGCGGATCTCCGCGCCGTTGTACGCGGCGTTCTCGGCCAGCATCTCCTCCAGCTGGCTGCGGTCCCGGTCGGCGAAGTGCCGCACCACAGTGTCGTCCGCGCCGATCTCCTTCCACCGGTGCGAACCGTCGACCATCGTGATGGTGCCCATCTCCTCCCCGCAGTCGTGGAAGGGGATGAACGCGGTCAGCATCTTCTCCGACGACGAGGACGCCCAGTAGTGCTTGTCGAAGTGCCAGGGCACGATGTTGCTCGGCTCGCCGGAGATCGGCGGCTTGTAGATCAGCGTGGACTGGAAGACCCGGATCTCGTCGGCTCGGGCGAGCCGGGCGGCGACCGCGCCGAGCAGCGGTTTGCGCAGAATCGCGCCGAGCCCGTCGTGCTCGTGGTGGACGTAGTCGTTGTGCCGCTGCACCGGGCCCAAGGACTGCTCCCAGTAGGCCAGCTTCGGTGGGCGTACCGGCAGCCGCCGGTCCCGCTCCCCGTCGTAGTAGCGCTGCGTGGCGGCGGCGAGGGCGTCCACCTCGTCGTCGGTGAACACCTTCTTCGACAGGTACCAGCCGTGCTCGGCGTAGTGCCGCACGTCGTCGTCGGACGGCAGCAGCGCCTGCTCCTCGGCGGTCAACGTCGGCTCGTACTCCGTCGCGGTCATGCCCCCACCCCCTGTGGTGTGGCCACCGCAGTGGCCAGTTCCCGCTCCTTGGCCTCGTAGAGGGCCTTGATGTTGCCGCTGCCGAAGCCGCGCGCGCCGCGTCGCTCGATCAGCTCCAGGAACAGCGTGCGACGCACGTGCATCGACTCGGCGAAGATCTGCAGCAGCTGGCCGTCGTGGTCGGAGTCGACGAGCACACCCAGCTCGCGCAGCCGGTGCAGTGGGGCGTCGATCCGACCGACCCGCGCCTCCAGGGCGTCGTAGTAGCTGGCGGGGGTGCCGGCGAAGCGCACCCCGCGCCGGCTCAGCGCCTCGACCGCGCCGACGATGTCGTCGGTGCGCAGCCCCAGGTGCTGCACTCCCCCACCGGCGTGTTGGTCGAGGAACGCGTCGATCTGCCCGGGTCGCCGGTTGCGGTCCGGTTCGAGCAGCACCACAGTGACCCGCCCGGACGGGCTCTGCACCACCTTGGAGTTCATGCCCTGTCCGTCGACCTCGATGTGCTCCTCGAAGATCTGCGCGAAGTCGAACAGCGCCTCGAAGTGCCGGACCGTCTCGTCGAGCTGGCCGGGCGGCACGCAGACCGCCAGGTGGTCGATCTCGGCGAGCACCGGCGGGTGGCCGTCCGTCGTGGACGCCGCCACGGTGATGGCGCCGGGCAGGAACTCGCTCCCCTCGCCCCGGCGCTGCACCAGCCGGTGCCGCACGTCGGCGAAGCCGTCCACCTCGGCGGTCACCACCTCGGCGTCCGCGCCGGTGCGGGTGGTCGGCGGCGTCACCCCTGTCGCGCCCCGACCCACCAGCTCGGCGTACGCGGCCGGCACGTCGTCGACCTCGACGGCGACGACCCCGATGCCGTCACCGTGGCGTTGCACGTACCGCGACGCCGGATGCTCGGCGCTCAGCCCGGAGGTGAGCAGCAACCGGATGTCGCCGTGGCAGAGCAGCAGTGAGCGCTGCCCCGCCAGCCCGGTCTCCGGACCACCCTGGCCACAGATCTCGAAGCCGACGGCGGTGCTGAAGTAGAAGGCCGCCTGTCGGGCGTCCCCCACGTAGAGTTCGATGTGGTCGATACCACGGATGTCCATGTCGCCTGAAACCCTTCCCACCCGATTCCCCCTGTGTTGCCGTCCGGGCACACCCCGCCCGGGATGCCGCCTCGATCACCCCCTCGGCTCGGCGACGCGCGCCAGCAGCAGGCTCACGTTCTGGCCGCCGAACCCGAACGAGTTGGTGACGGCGTACTCCAGGTCTGTCTTGCGGGCCGTGCCACGGATGTGGTCCGCCGGGCAGGCCGGATCCGGATCGTCGAGGTGGTACGTCGGCGGCAGCAGGCCCCGACCGAGCGCCAACGCGGTGACCGCCGCCTCCAGCGCCCCGGAGGCACCGAGCAGGTGACCGGTGAGCGCCTTGGTGGAGCTGACCGGCACACCGCCGACGCCGAAGACGTCGGCCAGCGCCGTGGTCTCCGCGATGTCACCGAGCTTCGTGCCGGTGCCGTGCGCGTTGACGTATCCGACCGCCGCCGCCGGCACACCGGCGCTGCGCAGCGCCCGGCGGATGCACGCCGCCGCGCCGGCGCCGTCCGGGCGGGGGGCGGTCGGGTGGTACGCGTCCGTCGTCGCGCCGTGCCCGGCCACCTCGGCGTACCCGGCGACGCCGCGGGCTGCGGCGTGCTCGGCGCGTTCGAGCACCAGCAGCGCGGCGCCCTCGGACAGGACGAACCCGCTGCGGGAGGTGTCGAACGGCCGACTCGCCCGGCCCGGGTCGGTGCCGGCGCGCGCCAACGCCCGCGCGTTGCCGAAGGTGTCGGCGAAGGTCGGGAAGAGCGGTGCCTCGCTGGCCCCGCAGAGCACCACGTCGACCTCGCCGGTCGCGATGAGCCGCACCCCGTCGGCGACCGCCTGGGCGCCGGAGGCGCAGGCCGTGCCGACCGACGAGCTGTAGCCACGGATGCCGTGCGCGATGGCGATCCGCGCCGCCGGCATGTTCGGCAGGATCCCGGTGAGCAGGTACGGGCTGACCGCCGCCCGGCCCCGGGCCGCCCGGGCCAGCACCTGCGACTCCAGGGTGGCCATCCCGCCGACCCCACCGACGATCACACCGATCCGGTCGGGGTCGACGTCGCGGCCCACCTCGATGCCGGCGTCGGTGAGAGCGTCGGCGGCGGCGAGCAGGGCGAGGACGACGATCCGGTCCAGCACCCGGGTCTCCGGCCCGGACGCGACGGTACGTGGGTCGATGTCGGGCAGCAGGCCGGCGACGTCCAGCGACGCGCTCGCCGGGTGCCCCTCGGGCGGGCGGGTCAGCCCGGACCGGCCCGTGGTCAGCGCGTCGAAGGTTTCCTCGACGCCCCGACCGACCGGTGTGAACAGACCCATCCCCGTGATCAACGCGGTCATGAGCGTGCCTCGGTGAGGTAGCGCTCGCGCAGGACCACCTTGCGGACCTTGCCGGTCACGGTGACCGGAATGTCGGCGGAGCGCACCGGCACGACCCGGCGCAGTGTGGCGCCGACGTCCGTGCCGAGGGCGGCGCGGACCCGCTCGGTGCGGTCCTCGGCCTCGTCGGCGCCGGCGGCCAACTCCAGCAGCACGTCGGTGACGACCGCTCCGGCCTCGGCGACGATCACCACGGTGCAGTCGGTGACGTCCGGGCACGCCGCGAGGATGCGCTCCTCGGACAGCGCGGTGAAGAACCGCCGCCCGTCACCGGCGTCTACCGAGTCCACCGCCCGGTCCAGGTGGTAGTAGCGCCCGTCGGTGTCGGCGCGCACCAGGTCACCGGTGAGGTACCAGCCGCGCTGGCGGAAGCGGTAGGTGGTGACCGAGTCGTTCCAGTAGCCCCGGAACAGCGACGGTGAGTCGATGCCCAGGAAACCCACCTCGCCGACCGGCACCGGCTCACCGTCGGCGTCGAGCACCGCCACCTTCGCGAACCGGTACGGGCGGCCGATGCAGCGGCCGTACCGGTCGGTGTCGGCGCGGTGGGTGATGTGGAACATCGAGTGCCCCATCTCGCTGGAGCCCAACCCGTCGATGAAGACCGAGCCGGGCACCTTCGCCACGCCGTCGCGGGTGATGGTGTCGCGCCAACCGACCGCGACCAGCCGGCGGATGTGCGGCTCGTGCGAGGCGTCGCCGGTGTTGAACCACAGCCGCACCGAGTCCAGGTCGTACCCGGACAGGTCGAAGCGGGCCAGCTCCGCCCAGGTGACCGAGAAACCGAACACCCCGTCGGGGCGCCAGCGTTGGATGGCGTCCAGCACCTGCTCGCCGCCCTGCTCGGAGAGCAGGAACATCTGCGCGCGGTTGCCCAGCGCCTGATTGACCATCAGCACCGTCGCGGTGTGCGGTGCGGGCAGCGCGTTGAGGATCCGGGTGGTGCCCTGCGCCTGCGGCATGGTGAGCAGGTGTCGGGTGGCCGCGAAGAGGCTGGCGTGCGAGTGCAGCACCGCCTTGGGCACCCCGGTCGTCCCGGAGGTGTGGGTGATCACGATCGGGTCGTCCGGGTGGTGCCGGTAGTGCGCCGGGGCCGCGGCCGGGTCACCCGTGCCGGCCTGCGCGGGAGTGCCGAGCAGGGGTACGCCGAGGTCGTGCCCGGCCAGCATTGCGGTGTGCGCGTCGTCGGCCAGCACACCGACGCCCCGCAGGCGGCGGATGTACTCGGCGGCGATTTCCGGGCGGAGTTTGCCGTTCATCAGCGCCGGGATCGCCCCGAGCCGGGCCAGTGCCAGGAAGCTGAGCACCATGTCGGCGGCGGCGGTGGCCCAGACGGCAACCGGGTCGCGGGGGCGTACTCCTTGTTCGTGCAGCCAGGCGGCGCGGGCGGCGACCCGCTCGTCGAGCCGGCCCAGCGTCAGCGGCGTCTCGGCGGGGTGCCCGTCGACGGCGGTGTCGAAGGTCAGGCCGGGCCCGTCCGGGTCGGCGCCGTGCGCCAGCACCCGGGCAAGGACGTTGCCCGCGCCCAGTTCGGTGTCGGCGGCCAGTGCGCCGCGCAGTCCCCGTGTCCTCATGGTCGTGCTCCTCCCCCCAGCAGCACCGCGACCGCCTCGGTCGGCCCGTCGGGTGCCTGTTCGATCAGGATCAGCAACACCTCGTCGGCGTCGCCGTCGTCGCGCAGCAGGTCGGCCTCGACGACACCCTCGGTGTACGGGTCGCCGGTCGGGCTGAGGCAGACCACCGGTCCTCGCAGGTTCCAGCGGGCCGCGAGGTGCCCGGCGACGCTGTTGGGCACGGACTGGAAGAAGAACAGCGGGCCGATCCGCCCGCCGGCCTCGACGGTGGCCCGTACGTGCCGAGCGCTGGCGAGATCACCGCTGGCGCTGACCAGCACGATTCCCGTCCGCACCCCGGCGGGCACTCCCGCCGACCCGTACCCCCGCCGCAGACACCGTTCCGCGACGGCCACCACCACCGGCGCGAAGTCCGAGTGCACGAACCCCGGCACCCCCGCCACGGTGGCCCCGACGTCCCCGCCCTCGGGCCAGAGAGCCCGAGCCCTCTCCCCGACCCTCTCCCCCGGCGATCTTGCGGTTTCGGTCGTCGCTTCGCGTGTTTGGTCGGATTCGTCGGGGCCGAAAGTGCAAGATCGCGGCGAGTGGGGGGCGGTCATCCGACGCCGACCAGGAGAGCGGTGTTGGCACCGCCGAAGGCGGCGTTGAGGGTCAGGGCGTGGGTGGCCTCCGTCTTCTGGGGACGGTCCTTGACCACGTTCAGGGGGCAGGAGTCGTCGGGGCCCAGCCAGCCGGCGTTGACCGGCAGGTCGCCGTGGCGCAGCGCGAGCGCGGTGACCACCAGTTCGAGCAACCCGGACGCCTCCAGCGCGTGCCCGTGCACCGACTTCGTCGAGCTGACCGGGACCCGGGCGGCATGACCGCCGAGAGCCCGACGCAGGGCGGCGGCCTCGGCGGCGTCGCTCTGCGCGGTACCGGTGGCGTTGGCGTTGACGTAGCCGACGGACTGCGGTGGCAGCCCGGCCCGACGCAGCGCGCCGTCGACCGCGCGGGCCAGCCCGGTGCCGCCGGGTTCTGGCTGGCAGGGATGGAACGCGTCGCCGGCCCGCCCCCAGCCGACCACCGTGGCCACCGGCGCGACACCGCGTCGTCGGACGGCGCTCGACTCCAGCACCACCGCGGCCACGCCGTCACCCAGCAGCAACCCTCGACGGCCGGTGCTGAACGGGCGGACCGCCCCGTCGACAGCGAGGGCGCGGCCGGCGTCGAAGAGCGCGTACTGGTCCGACTCCACCAGGTAGCCGGCCGCGACCACCACCCGCTCCACAGCATCCCGGGTGATCCGGGCGGCGGCGTCGGCCACCGCCGTGCTGGCCGACACGCAGGCGCTGGTGTAGACCCGGGTGTGACCGGACAGTCCACATCGCGCGGCGAGCTGACCGGCGAGCACGGCCGGCGGCGGGCCCACGGCCGGGCCGCCGTGCACGGCGAGCAGCAGGGCGCACCCGGCGCGCTGCGCGCGGTTGAGACCGGCCGCGCGGCAGGCCGCGTCGATCGCGGTGGCCAACTCGTCGGGGAGGGTGGCGACCTCGGGCAGGGTGGCCGCCACTGTGACCCGGCGGGCGGCGGTGTCGAACCGGTCCACCGGTCCGAACGCCGGCACGCCGGCCAACACCCCGGCGAGCTGCGCGTCGGCGCCCCGCCCCAGGGCGCTGACCGCGTACACACCGGTGAGCTGGGCGACGCGCGCCTCAACCATCTGCGGAGGCGGTCAGCGACGCCTGGAACACCACCAGGGCGTCGTCGACTGTGCGGATGCCGGCCAGTTCGTCGTCGGTGAGGTCGAGCCGGCGTTCGTAGCGCTGCTCGACGAGGTGCACCAGCCAGGCAAGCTCCATCGAGCCGATCCGGTCGGACACCTCGGCAGCCGGTTTCGCGGTGAGTTCGGCGAGCATGGTCATCAGGTCAGCTCGCCCCAGATCGGGCTGACCGCCCATCAGCTCTTGTCGCTCGTCGCCTCGGTGACACGATCGGCGACCATTGTGGTGAACTCTCCGACCGTCATCAGGGCAAGCTGCTCCGACTCGTCGTCGGCGAACGTCAGGCCGTACCGGTCCTCGACCCGGACGGACAGGTCGGCCAGCGCGAGTGACTCCAGGTCGACGCCGGAGGGGCCGAGCGTGGTGTCGTCGTCGAGCCCCTCGACGTCGTAGTTCATGTCGGCGAGCTGCTCGACGACGAAGGCGCGGACCTCGGCTCTCATGGATACCCTTTCTGCGTGGCTCAGCTGACGGTGTCCGGTCGGGACACCGCCTACGTGTGGGTCGGCCGGGACACCGGCGGTCAGCCGGATCCGGCCGCTGTGCTGCTGCGGCGGGCGGGTGCTCTGCTGCTCGGTCGCCCGGACGCCGAGCTGGTGCTGACGCACGACCGCGAGGGACGGCCGGTCGTCCGGGTCGACGAGGTGACCGGGTCGGTCGAGCTGGCGGTGAGCGTCAGCCGCACCGCCGGGCTGGTGGTGGTCGCCGCCCGTCAAGCCGGCGCGGTCGGCGTGGACGTGGAGCGCATCCGCCCGCTGCCGGCGCTCGCGCTGGCCCGCCGCTGGTTCCCGCCCGCCGAGCTGGCCTGGTTGGGCGATCGGCCCGAGGCCGGCCGGACGGTGGACTTCCTGCGGCTGTGGACCGCCAAGGAGGCGGTCGGCAAGGCGCTCGGGCAGGGGTTGCGCGGCGGCGGGCTGCGCCGGCTGATGCCGCAGCCGGGGCTGCCGTTGCGGCCGGTGCCCGGCACCGGGCTGCTGCGGGTCGGCCACCCGCACCTGGGCGGGAGCCTCGTCCTGGCGGTCGCCGCGCACGCGGGCGAGCAGGTCGACGTCGAGGTGGTGCAGCGGCCCGGTCACGGGGTGACCGCCGAGCGCAGCGCATCGGTCGAGCGGACCAGCTTGCCGGTGGTGGTACGGGGCAACTGATCGAGCAGGTGCAACGCCCTGGGCCGTTTGTAGCCGGCCAACCGTTCGGCGAGGAGCTTGTCCAGCGTCTCCTCCGACAACGGGCCGTCCGGTTGGACGTACGCGGTGATGCCGTCGTCCCAGATCACCACGGCGGCGGCGACCCCGGTCAGCTCGGCGACGGTGGCCTCCACCTCGGTCAGGTCGACCTTCATCCCGCCGACGGAGACCTGCGAGTCGAGTCGACCGCGCACCGTGACCAGGCCGGTGTCGTCATCGACGGTCCCGGCGTCGCGGGTGTGCAGCCAGCCGTCGGACCAGCGGGTCGGGTCGCTCAGCCCGACGTACGGCGACGCCGGGCAGGACACCCACAGCTCACCGCCCGACTCACGGACCTCGATCCCGGGCGCGGGGGCGATAGACGGCCGGTGCGACCCGTGCAGGTCGGTGCCGATCACCCCGACCTCGGTCATCCCGTACATGTTGCCCAGGGGTACGCCGTACCGGTCGGTGAATGCCCGGGCGACGGCGGCCGGGACCAGCTCACCCCCGGTGGTCATCCGCCGTAGCTGTGGCAGTGGACCGGTCGGGCGGGTGGAGGCGAGCAGTCCGATGTGGAACGGCACGCCCAGCACGGTGGCGGGTGTGGCAGCGGCGCTGATCGCGGCCAGCACGGCGTCGCCGCTGAGCCGCTCCGGCGGCACCAGCTCGACCCCGGCGTGCAGCCCGTAGAGCAGGCCACCGACCAGGCCGAGCACGTGCACCATCGAGGGCAGCAGGATGATCCGCTCGCCGGGCAGCGCCACCCCGTCGATCCGGGTGTAGCGGTGCACCTCGGCGACCAGGTCGGCGGCGGTGCGGCCGATCACCTTGGACGGGCCGGTGGATCCGGAGCTGAGCTGGATCACGGCGTGGCCGCTGACCGCCGGGCGGTCGGCGTACCGGGTGACGCCCTCGGTGACGTCGACGAAGATCTTCAGCGCGCCGCCACCGGTCCGTACCGGAGCGACCACCACCTGCGGGGTCAACCGGGTCAGCGCCCGGTCCACCTCGTGGTCGGTGAGCCGGTGGTCGAGCAGGATCGCCTGCCCCCCGGCGCGCCAGGTGGCGAGGAGGTTCACCACGTACGCCAGCGACGGCGGCAACCGCAGCGCCGCGGCGCCACCGGGGCGCAGTCCGGCGGTGGTCAGCCGCTCCTGCGCGGTAGTGACCAGCCGGTGCAGGGTGGCCCGGTCGACGGGCTCGGGCAGACGAAGACAAACGTCGGTCGGGTGGCCGGCGAAGAGGACTTCGTCCACCCAGCCGGGGTCTGTCGCCGTAGGATCTTCTGCCGTCACTGCCGTTCACCGCCCAGCATGAAAGAGGGCGAATCCGCCCATCACGTACGCTTGTCGGGGTGCTGCGGGGAACCATACGACTCCCACGTGGCCATTGCTAGATGCGAATGGATGGATCAAAAGCAGCGGCCAGCCGGATTGCCGACAGCCCGTTCGGCGGGCATGATCGGGCGGGTGATTCGGCAGAACGTCACCGAGGCATGACCCCTCGTACAACCGTCGCGCGTCCTCAGCCGGACGGCCGATGGCGGCGAGGTCGCCGGCCGAGCGAGACGGTTCTCGGGCCCTAGCTCGGTTTGATGCTGGCGAGTTGGACGAGCAGCTGAACCAGCCGGTACGCCTCGGCGACGTCAACGGCGTGGAAGGCGACCGTCCGGCCGCCACCGACGCGGGTAACACCCGGCACCAGAACCGCGAGGTCGACCATGTACGGCCCGTACAGATCGACCTCGACGTCCAACGGCCCGGCCATCTTCGCCGGTGGGATCGAGGCGCGCCGGGCGATCGCGTCGGCGGCGGCGTGGCGCAGCCGCTCCCGTGCCTCCTGCGGATGCAGGGCCACCGCGGCGGCCTGACCCAGGGTCTGCTTGACGGCGACGGTGACCGCCGAGGGCACCAGCGCGCTGAATTCCGCGCAGGCGGTGTCGTCTCCGCTGAGCAGAACGACGGGCACGTCCAGGTGTCCGGCCATGGCGACGTTGAGGCCGATCTCGCCCAACGATCGGCCGGCCACCCGCACGTCGAGGACGGCGTCACTTATCGTGTGGGCCAGCACGGCGGGCCCGGCACCAGCCCGAGCGTGATAGCCGATGAGCAGAACGGCATCCGTCTGCTCGTCCAACCCCGCGAGCATGCCCAGCGGGCGGGGTTTGCCCCGCACCAGGTGAGCACGCCGGTCGAGGTCCTCCGGCAGGATGTTCCGAAACGTTCCGTGCGCGTCGGCGACCCACACCACCGCGTCGGGTTCGGCATCGAGGACCCCGGCGATCACCGCGTTCGCCTCGGCCGTCATCAACGCCCGGCCTCGCTCGTAGTCGTACCGATCCGGGTTCGTCTCGGTGGGGTGCACGATCCCCGAGATGCCTTCCAGGTCCACCGAGATCAGCACCTTCATGGCTACAGGACCTTACGCGCTCCCGCCCCGATGTGGACACCGCGCGGCGCAGCCAAGGCATCGGCCCGCCCCGCCGCGCCGATCTTGCACTTTCGGTCGTCGATATGTGCAGAGTGACCCCTATGTCGCGACAGCAAGTGCAAGATCGCGGGGACAGGGCCGTCGATCATGGAGTTATGGTGCCGGGATCGTCCGGATAGGTGGCGCTTTGTTGCCCACCACAACTCCATGATCGACGGGGGCGGCGCGGGAAGCGGGCCGGCGGGGGCGCGGGGAGCCTCAGGGCAGGGCTGGGGTTTGGGCGTGGATGTGGAAGCGCAGCGAACGGGCGTCGGTGAAGCACTCCCGCATCGGGCGTACGAGGTCCCGGTGCTCGGGGCTGCGTTCCCACTCCTCGAAGTCGGCCAGGCTCGCCCACTCGCTGGTGATCAGCCACTGCTCCGGGTCGGTCGACGACCGGCACACCTGGTCGACCAGGTGCCCCGGCACACCGCCGGCGACCAGGTGCCGCACCTGTTCGTACGCGGCGAGGAACGCCTCGGTGCGCGGCACCGGCACCCGTACCAGAAAGACCACCCGTGCCCTTTTGTCGCTCATGACGCCTCTCCCCTCATCGGCGCGGCCCCGCGCAGGACCAGCGCACTGTTGAACCCGTCGAAGCCCCGCGCGCAGATCAGGGCGAGTCGACTGCGCGGTCGACGGTGCTCGCGCAGGAAGTCCAGCTCGCAGCCCTCGGCCACCTCGTCCGGGCCCGCCGACGCGGGCAACGTGTCGTGGGCGAAGGCGAGCAGCGCGGTGGCAACGTCCAACGCCGAGCCGCCCTGGTACGCCCGACCTGTCAGCGGTTTCTGTGTGGTCACCGGGGGCGGCCGGTCGGCGAACACTGCCCGCAGCGCCTCGGCCTCGCTGCGGTCGTAGCGGGGCACGCCGAGAGCGTCGGGCAGCACCACGTCGATTCCGGCGGCGGCGACGCCCGCCCGGTCCAGGGCCAGCCGCATCGCCCGCGCGTACTGGGCCGGGTCGCCGCTGCTCTCCGCAGTGGTGTGCGCGGCGTCGTGGGTGGAGCCCCACCCGCTCACCTCGCCGTAGACGCGGGCGCCCCGGGCCAGGGCGTGCCCCAGCTCCTCCACCACGAACACCGCTCCACCCTCGGCCGGCAGGTAGCCGCTGGCAGTGGCGTCGAACGGCCGGTACGCCCGCTCCGGGTCGGCGACGTCACTGAGCAACCCCGAGCGCAGCTGACAGGCGAGCGCGTACGGGCTCAACGGGCACTCGGTGGCCCCGGCGATCACGACCGGGGTGCCCCGGCGCACCGCTCGGGCGGCGTGGGCCAGGCTGTCCAGGCCACCGGCCGACTCCGCGACCAGCACCCCGCTCGGGCCCTTGAACTGGTGGTGGATGGAGAGCTGCCCGACGCTGGCGGCGTAGAACCAGGCGATCGACTGGTACGCCCCGACCGTCCGTGAGGTGCCACCCCACAGCCGTTGCAGTTCCCGTTGACCGAACAGGTTGCCCCCGGACGAGCTGGCCAGGGTCACCGCGTAGCCGTACGGGTCGGGGGCCCGGTCGGGCAGGCCGGCATCGGCCAGCGCCAGCCGGGTGGCGGCGAAGCCGAGGTGCGTCCACCTGTCGGTCTGCACCAACTGTCGACTGTCGGCGTAGGAGTCGGCGGTGAAGCCGGGCACCTCCCCGCCGAAGCGGGTCGGATAGCCGGCCGGGTCGAACAACGTGATCGGCCCGGTCCGGCGGGTGCCGGCGAGGACCGTGCGCCAGTGCGCGTCCGCGCCGATGCCGCTCGGTGCGACCACCCCGATGCCGGTCACCACCGCCCGGGCCGTCGCGCCGCCACTGTGCGAAGCGGCGCTCACGCCAGCACTCCGCTTCGCTCCGCACCGGCGCGAGACGCCGCGCTGCTGTGCCTGATGGTTCGCTCGCTACGCTCGCTCACGCCAGCACTCCGCTTCGCTCCGCGCCGGCGTGAGACGCCGCGCTGCTGTGCCTGATGGTTCGCTCGCTACGCTCGCTCACGCCGCCACCGCGCCGAGCATCCGACGGAAGACCATCGCCGACTGGAAACCTCCGAAACCGCTGCCCACCGAGAGGGCCACGTCCACCGGCACCTCCCGTGCCTCATTGGGTACGTAGTCCAGGTCGCACTCCGGGTCCCGGGTGCTCCAGTTCGCCGTCGGCGGCACCACACCGAACTCGATGGCGAGGGCGCAAGCGGCCATCTCGATCGACCCGATCGCGCCGAGCGAGTGCCCGACCATCGACTTGATCGAACTGATTGGGATCCGGTACGCGGCCTGGCCCAGCGCCCGCTTGAACGCGGCCGTCTCGTGTCGGTCGTTCTGCCGGGTGCCCGAGCCGTGGGCGCTGATGTAGGAGACCTGCTCGGGCAGGATCCGGCCCTGCCGGAGCGCGTCGGTGACGGCGAGGCCCATCTCCAGCCCGTCCGGCCGCAGCCCGGTCATGTGGAAGCCGTTGCTGCGGCTGGCGTAGCCGGCCACCTCGCAGTAGATGTGCGCTCCCCGACGCCGGGCGTGGCTGGCCTCCTCCAGCACCAGCACCGCCCCACCCTCGGCCAGCACGAACCCGTGCCGGTCGGCGTCGAACGGGCGGGAGGCGTGTGCCGGGTCGTCGTTGTCCGGGCTGGTCGCCTTGATCGCGTCGAACGAGGCGACAGTGACCGGCGAGATCGGCGAGTCGGACGCGCCGGCCAGCATCACGTCCGCCTCACCGTCCACGATCATCTGGTGGGCGTACCCGATGGCGTCGATGCCGGAGGTGCAGCCGGTGGACACGACCTGCGCCGGGCCGTGCAGCCCGTGCCGGCAGGCCACGTCCGCGGCGAGGCTGCTGGGAACCAGCGCCTGATAGAGGTACGGGCCACCGCGCGTCCCGTCCACCAACCACCGTCGGCCGTGCTCGCTCACTGTGACGTACTCCTGTTCCAACGCCATCGTGCCGCCCACCGCCGTGCCCAGCACCACTCCGGCCCGGTCCCGTTGCGCGTCGGTGAGCTCCAACTGGGCGTCGGCCACCGCCTCGGCGGAGCAGGCCAGCGCGAACTGCACGTACCGGTCGGCCCGGCGTCGCTCGGCCTCGCTCAGACCCGCAGCGACCGGGTCGAAGTCGCACTCCGCCGCGATCTGCGACCGGAACGCCGACGGGTCGAAGAAACTGATCCGCCGGGTGGCGGTTCGCCCCTCGGTGATGGTCTTCCAGAAGCGGTCCCGGCTGGCGCCGCCCGGGGCCACCACCCCGATCCCGGTCACCACCGTGCGGCGCCCGGTCATGGTGCCTCGACCAGTTCGGTGTCGACGTGGCCCAGCTCGGGCCGGGGGGCGAGCGGGCCCAGGTGGAAGACCACCTCGGCCGGTTCGACGCCGGTGTTGCGCAGCCGGTGCCGCACGTTCACCGGTACGAACAGCCCCTCACCGGCGGCCAGCAGCGTCGGCTGGTCGTCAAGGTCGACGGTGATCGCGCCCCGCACCAGGTACAGGAACTCCTCGCTGTACGGGTGGTAGTGCTCGGCGATCCGCTCCCCCGGCTCGAGGGTTGCCACACCGAGGAAACCCGAGGTGCTGCCGACGGTGCGGGGGCCGAGCAGCACCCGCAGCTCACCGCCGCGACGGCGGTCGGCGGGTACGTCGCGGGCGGCGATCGGGCGGGTGCTCAGGTCACTCATCGTCGGCTCCCGTCGGTGCGTCGCTGGCGGTCGGCGTGCCCTGGTCGGCGCGCTGCCAGGCGATCCGCTCCACCCGGTCCTTGATGACCGCGAGTTGGATCACGCTGTTGGTGTTGATCCGCTCGGTCATCGCGGCGTTGTCGACCGGCGCGGTCGGCTTCATAGCGAAGTCCTGCGTCCAGGTCATCCGGGTGCCACCGGCCTCCTCGGTGTAGCGCCAGTGGATGCGCATGTACTCGAACGGCCCGGTCTCCACCCGGTGCGCCCGGACCTGCCTGCTCACCGGGTCGGCGGTGCGCTCGCTGACCCAGCTCCAGGACACCCCGTTCTCGTCGGGGTACATGGTGAGGCGGAACCGCACCGTGTGCGCCTCGCGGTGCAGGATCTCCACCACGGCGTACTCGGTGAACAGCTCGGTCCAGTTCGCCACGTCGTTGGTGACCTCCCAGACCAGCCCCAGCGGCGCGTCGATGACCACGCTGTTCTCGGTGTGCCCGGGCGGGTCGGCGCGGCGGGCGACCAGGTCGGCCACCGCCGGGATGCTCAGCTGTCCGGCCTGCTCGGGAATGGCCACCTGCCAGCGGTCGGCGACGACCGCCGACAGTTCCAGCAGGGCGAGCGAGTCCATGCCCAACTCCTCCAGCGACGCGGCGGGCGCGCGGGCCGCGGCGTCGGCGTCCAGCCCGCAGTGCGCCACCAGGATGTCGGTGATCTCGGCGGTCATCGGGCGACCATGGGTGACGGTCATCGGGTCCTCCTGTGGGTTGCGTCGGGATCTGCGGCGGGCGCGGTGCGGGGTGCGGGGGTGGCCGTCGGCCCCGGAGCGGGCGCGGAGAGCAGACGGTCGACCAGGCCGGTGGTGTAGCGGCCCTTGCGGAATGCGGCGTCGTCGAGCACCCGCCGGACGAACGGGATGGTGGTGTGCACGCCCGGGCCGGCGACGTCGAACTCGTCCAGGGCACGTTCCAGCCGGTTGAGGGCCAGCTCCCGGTCGGGCGCCCAGACGATCACCTTGGCGAGCAGCGAGTCGTACCAGGGACCGACCAGGTAACCGGCGCTGGCGTGGGTGTCCACCCGGGTGAACGGGCCGCCGGGTGGGGTGAACCGCTCCAGCCGGCCGGGGGTGGGGGCGAAGCCGCGCCCGGGGTCCTCGGTGTTGACCCGACACTCCACAGCGACGCCGTGCAGGCGGATCTCCTTCTGCCGCCACCGCAGCGGTACGCCGGCGGCGATGTGGAGTTGCTCGTGCACCAGGTCGATCCCGGTGACCATCTCGGTGACGGGATGCTCCACCTGGATCCGGCAGTTGATCTCCAGGAAGTGGAACTTCTCCTCGGCGTCGACAAGGAACTCCAGCGTGCCGGCGCCAACGAAACCGACCTCGAGGGCACCCCGCAGGGCGGTCTCGGCGATGGTGTCGAGAACGGCGGCGGGCAGCGCCGGCGCGGGCGCCTCCTCGACCAGTTTCTGGTGCCGGCGCTGCACCGAGCAGTCCCGGGTGCCCAGGTGCACCCCGTTGCCGTGGGCGTCGCAGAGCACCTGCACCTCGACGTGCCGCGCCTCGGTGAGGTACCGCTCGACGTACACCCGGTCGTCGCCGAAGGCTGCCTGCGCGGCGGCCCGGGTCCGGGTGTACGCCCGGCGCAGCTCGCCCGGGGTGCGCACCACTGTCATCCCCCGGCCCCCGCCTCCGGCGGCGGCTTTCACGATCACCGGGTAGCCGACGGCGTCGGCCACCTCGGCCGCCGCGGCGGCGGTCGGTACCGGCGCGACACTGCCCGGCGACAGCGGCAGGCCGGCGCGGCTCATCAGTGCGCGGGCCGAGGACTTGTCGGCCAGCGCGGCCATCACCGCCGGTGGCGGGCCGATGAACGTCAGCCCGTTGTCGGCGCAGATCTCGGCGAAGTCGGCGTCCTCGGAGAGGAAGCCGTAGCCGGGGTGCACGGCCTGCGCCCCCACCTGCCGGGCCGCCTCCACGATGGCGGCGGCGTTGAGGTAGCTGCGCCGACTCGACGCCGGTCCGATCCGGACGGCCTGGTCGGCGAGGCGTACCGCCGCCGAGTCGGCGTCGGCGGCGGAGTAGACCACCGCCGTCCGGACACCCAGCTCCTTGCAGGCGCGCAGCACCCGCAGCGCGATCTCGCCCCGGTTGGCGATCAGCACGGTCTCGAACATGGTCAACCACCCCGCGCCGTCATGCCGGATCCAGTTCGACGAGCGGCTGGTCGTACTCGACCGGCTGGCCGTCCTCGACGAGGATCGCGGCCACCCGGCCGGCCCGGTCGGCGGTCACCTCGTTCATCAGCTTCATCGCCTCGACGATGGCCACCGGCTGGCCGGGGCGGATCAGGTCGCCCACCGCGACGAACGGCCGCGCGCCCGGCTCCGGCGCCCGGTAGAAGGTGCCGACGATCGGTGCCCGCACCGAGGCACGCCCCGGCACCGGCGGCCGGAGCACCGCAGGGGAGGCGTTGGGCGTCGGACCGACCGCCGGTGCCGACTCGGCCCGGGGCAGGGGTACGTCCGCTCGGGTCGCCTCGTCGGGGTGCCACTCGACCTCCAGCACCGCCGGCCCGCTGCGCAGTCGGATCCGGCGCACCGGCCCGGCCAGCTCGGCGATCAGGTGCTGCGCCTGCCGGCGCAGCCCGGCGAGGGCCTCCTCGCCGTCCACCCCGACGTCGTCGGACGCGTCGACTGTCGACAGCCCTCCGTCGCCGGCCGTCATCGCAGGCCCGCCCTAGCGCCGACGCGGTTCGCGCCGAACCGTCGGAAGCGTTGCCGGCGCAGCCGGACCAGCATGGCCGGCGGCACGTCCAGCAGCGGCAGGAGGTTGGCCAGCAGGGCGGCACGCAACCGGTGGGCGGTCTCCGCCGGGTCGTCGTGCGCGGCGCTCGACGGCTCCGACACGACCTCGTCGACCACCCCGAGCCGGCGCAGGTCGGGCGCGGTCAGTCGCAGGGCGCGGGCGGCCTGCGGGGCCGCCGACCGGTCCGGCCAGAGGATCGCCGCACACCCCTCGGGGCTGATCACCGAGTAGACGGCGTTCTCCAGCATCAGCACCCGGTCGGCCACCGCCAGCGCCAACGCGCCGCCGCTGCCGCCCTCGCCGGTGATCACCGCGAGCACGGGGGTGGGCAGCACGGTGAGGGTGAGGATGTTCTCGGCGATGGCCGCCGCCTGGCCGTGCTCCTCGGCGCTCACCCCCGGGTCGGCGCCGGGGGTGTCCACCAGGGTGACCACGGGCAGGCCGAGGCGGGCCGCGAGGCGCATGAGCCGCAGCGCCTTGCGGTGCCCGGCCGGGCTGGCCATGCCGAAGTTGCGGGCGACCAGCTCGGCGGTGGTGTGCCCCTTCTGGTGACCGATGACCATCACGTGCCGGCCGGCCAACCGCGCCACCCCACCAACGATGGCCGGGCAGTCCGCGCCGAGCCGATCGCCGTGCAGCTCCACGAACCCGTCGAAGACCGAGTCCAGGTAGTCCAGTGTGGTGGGCCGCCCCGGGTGCCGCGCCATCCGGACGGTGTCCCACGCGTCGCGTACCGCCGGGTTGCCGGCGTCTCCCTCGGCCGCCGGGTCCGTCGGCCGCGTCAGGACGGCGCCGTCGTCGGCAGGGCGCTCGCGGTGCGACGCCGGCTCCTGGCGGGGTACGGGCGGATGCGCCGGACGGCCGGCGCGGGTCGCGGCGAGCAGCGCCGTCAGCCGTCCACGCAGCGACCGGCGCTGCACCACCATGTCGACCTGCCCGTGTCGGAGCAGGAAGTCGGCGGTCTGGAAGCCCTCCGGCAGTGCCCTCCCGGTGATCTGACGGATCACCCGGGGGCCGGCGAAGCCCATCCGCGCGCCGCTCTCGGCGAGCACCAGATCGGTGTTGGTGGCGAACGAGGCGGCCACTCCGCCGTAGGTCGGGTCGGTGAGGACGCTCACGGTGAGCAGTCCCGCCTCGCGCAACGCGGCGATGGCCTGACTGACGGTCGCCATCTGCATCAACGACAGCGCGCCTTCCTGCATCCGCGCCCCGCCGGACGCGGTGATCAGGACGAGCGGCGTGCGGTCGTCGAGCGCCCGTTCGGCGGCTCGGGTGATCAGCTCGCCGACCGCGCAGCCCAGGCTGCCACCGAGGAAGCGGAAGTCCATCACCGCCAGGGTCACCGGGTTCCCGCCGATGGTGGCCGTGGCGCAGACGACCCCCTCGGCAAGACCCGTGCTGGCCCGCGCGCCGGTGAGCCGGTGCGGGTACGGCAGCACGTCGACGAAGTCGAGCGGGTCCGCCCCCGGCAGCCGGTCGGGCAGCAGGCGCAGCGAACCCGGGTCGACCAGTTGGCGCAGGCGTTCCGGCGCGCCGAGTCGGGCATGCTCCCCGCACTCCGGGCAGACGTCGAGGTTGCGGCGCAGCCGTTTGCGGTAGAGCAGGGTCGCGCAGCCCGCGCAGCGGGACCAGAGCTGCTCTTCACGCGGCGCGGTGGCCGTCACGACCGCCGCCCGGTGTCCGGGGAATCGAACCGGTAGAAGCACCGCGCCATGGCGTCGCGCGGCGAGCGCCAGGTCGACAGGTACGGCGACACGTACGGGCGTAGGCGGTCACTGACCCGGATGAACTCGGGGTGGTCACGCGCGGCCTCCACCGCGCCCTCCGCCGGCTGGGCGGTCTCGAGCAGGTGCACATAGAGGTCGTGCAGTCGGTACAGCGAGCGGTGCCGGACACCGACCAGGCGCGGCAGCTCCGTCGCGTCCGACTCGGCGAAGATCTCGGCGACCCGCTCCTCGGCGGTCGGATCGACCTTCGCGATGATCAGCGATCGGTCCATGTTGGGCCTCCCCCCACGGCGTCCGGCCGGCGACGGGTGGCCCCCGGACGCGCTGGACGACTGCCGACACGATGCGCCGATCCTCGTCACGGCGGCGTCACCGTGCCAGGTCGGCCAGCGACGGATGATGGTGACGCTGCGTTGACGCAACCTGTGTATCAGCTATGTGCCGGGCGTATTCGACGCGCTAATGTTTATGCAGTTCAGAACCGATTTCGGGTTGGCTGTCGCCAATAGAACGTCCACGTTGGCGTTGACGCAACGTGACCGTTATTGATAATCTTCAGCGTGGTCAGCCCGGCGGCCTCGGCGGGCGGGGCCGCGCCCGGCCACGCCGCGATCGGCGGGGTCGACAGTGGCGTCGAGGGCAACCGATCCGGGACAGCAGACAGTCGGGACGAGCGTTCCGCAGGGGGTGCCGCCGTGGCCGCTGATTCGTCCGTGCCGACCGCCGGAGACCCGCCCGAGGAGGGCGTCTCACTGCACCTGCTCGGAGGTTTCCGGCTCCTCCGCGAGGCGGTGCCGGTCGTGGTGCCGCGCGGGCTGCAACGGGTGATCGCGCTGATCGGGCTCCGCCCCGGCGCCACCCGCAGCCAGCTCGCCGGGCTGCTCTGGCCCGACGCGTCGGAGGAACGGGCGCTGTCCTCCCTGCGTACCGCCCTGTGGCGGCTGCGACAGGACCCGTGCTGCCCGATGACAGTGGCCAGCGACACCGTACGCCTCGGCCCGGCCGTCCGGCTCGACGTGGACGACCTGGTCGGCACCGCGGCCCGGGTCCGGGACGGCGACGACCCGCGCACCGCGGCCGGCGCGCTCGCCGCCGGGCGGCACGACCTCCTGCCCGGCTGGTACGACGACTGGGTGCTGCTGGACCGGGAACGCCTGCGCCAACTCCGCCTGCACATGCTGGAACAGGTGGCCGGGCACCACCTGACCGCGGGGCGGCACGGCGAGGCCCTCGAAGCCGCGTTGGAGGCGATGGCGGCCGAGCCGTTACGGGAGACACCACACCGGCTGGTGGTCCGCATCCACCTGGCCGAGGGCAACGCCTTCGAAGCCGTGCACGCCTTCTACGTCTACCGGGACCTGCTGCGCCGGGAGCTGCGGCTGGAGCCGAGCCCAGCCATGAGCGCCCTGCTCGACGACACCCTCGCCCCGATCCGCCAGGCCAGCCGCGAGGCCGTCGCCGACCGCCCGTCACCCGCCGTCCGGCGTACGTGACAACGCGGCCGTCACCGCCCGTTCGGCCCACGTGACGGTGATGTGACAGGCACTGCGGCACGGTGGGCGCACAGAGCACGTGGCACCGGTCCCCGAGGGGTCGGGCAGGCCACCGGCGGAAGGGGTCCCATGAGTCGTCTACTGATCGTCAGCCGGATCATCCCGGGAGCGGAGGGGCGGGTCGCGCAGATCTTCGCCGAGTCCGACGCCACCGAACTGCCCGGCCTGACCGGTGTCACGCACCGATCCCTGTACTGCCTGCACGACCTGTACGTACACCTGCTGGAGACATCGGACGACGTCGACCCGGACGCGCTCGCGGCGGCCCGCAACCACCCGCTCTTCCGACAGGTCAACGAGCGGCTCTCCGCGCACACGTCGCCGTACCTGCCGACCTGGCGCTCCCCCCGGGACGCGATCGCCGGCTGCTTCTACCGGTGGGACGCGGCCGAGGCGCCCGCGGCGCGGCCGGCCGTCACCGAGGCGCCCGCCGCGCACCCGGCCGGCTGACATGTCCGCCGCGCCGCCGCACGTCCTGATCATCGGCGCGGGCACGGGCGGGCTGTGCCTGGCGCACGGCCTGCGCCGCGCCGGGATCAGCGTCGCCGTCTACGAACGGCACCGCGACCGCGCCGAGGGGCTGCTCGGCTACCGGGTCGGCATCGGCCCCACCGGTAGCCGAGCGCTGAAGGAGTGCCTGCCGCCGGAGCTGTTCGCCACCTTCCTGGCCACCTGCGCCCGGCCGCCGCACTACTTCAACGTCGTCACCCAGGGGCTGCGCCAGACCGCGTCGTTCGCGCTGCGGCCGACCGCCGACCCGGTCCGCACCGAACACTCGGTGGCCCGGATGGTGCTGCGCCAGGTGCTGCTGACCGGCCTGGAGGACGTGGTGCACTTCGACAAGACCTTCACCCGGTACGAGCAGCGCGACGACGGCACTGTCACCGCGCACTTCGCCGACGGCACCAGCGCCACCGGCGACCTGCTGGTGGCGGCCGACGGCACCCATTCCGCAGTACGCCGCCAGTACCTGCCACACGCCGTCACCCGCGACGCCGGGACGATCAACATCGCCACCCGCATCCCGCTGACCCCGCACACCCGCGGTCTCATTCCGGAGCGGGTCCAGCAGGGCATCTCGCTGATCTTCGGCGTCGGCGGGATGATGGGCGTGCTGCACGTCATGGAGTTCAAGTGGGACGCCGAACGCGCGATGAAGCCCGGCGTCAGCGAGCCCGACGCCGCCCTGCTCCGCGACTGGCCCGGCCTGGCCCACGACACCACCACCGACAACATCAACCTGATCATCTGGAGTGCGGCCAACCGGTTCCCGACCGACATCATGGAACGCCGCGGTGAGGACCTGGTGCAGGTCGCCCTGGACCTCACCGCGAACTGGCACCCGCACCTGCGGGAACTGCTCGCCCACGCGGACCCGGCCAGCGCCCTACCGATCAAAGTGTCCACATCCGAGCCGGTGCCGCCCTGGAAGAGCAGCACCGTCACCATGCTCGGCGACGCCATCCACACCATGACCCCGGGTCGGGGCGTGGGGGCGAACACCGCGCTGCGCGACGCCCGCCTGCTCTGCGCACAACTCAGCCGCGCCACAGCCGGCGACAAGACGCTGCTCCAGGCGGTCGCCGACTACGAGGCCGTGATGGCGCCGTACGGCTTCGCCCGGGTCGCCGAATCGTTGAACCGCAGCGGCACCAGCGGCGACGACCGGATGTACCGGCCGGTGGTGGGTCGACTCGCGTTGCTCGGCGCGCGCGGCTACTTCGGAGTGACCAGCCGGGTACCACGGCTCCGTCGCCGGTTCGTCGACGAATTCCACACCTACGAGGGCGACCGGGACTGAACCCGGCATCACCCGACCCGGGCTCGGCGTCCTCGCCGGGCCCGGGTCTCATCGCGTCCGGAGCGCTCCATCCGACCGAGCCACACCTGACCCGCTCCGTGCCCGACCCGGGTCTCATCGGGCCGGGTTCTGGTGTGATCGGACGACGCTGTGTCACCCGGCAGGCACCGGCTGAGGTGGGAGTCCCACCCGCAACGCTGACGGCCGATCCTGCCTGTCGTCGGCAATACGCGTGTGCGAAGCTGCGGCGAGTTTTTCTCGTGACTTTTCCAACGACCTGAGAGGGAGGTTCGCCGTGGCGTGGTCTTTCGGACACTCGCTGATAGTGGTACTTGCACTGTTGCTGGGCCTGGCCGCCGGGTGGCTGCTGCGCGGCCGGCGGGGCGTACAGGGCAAATCGATTGTGGATGGTGACCCCGTCGCCGGTCTGGCCGTGATCTCCACGCCCACGCCGGCCGCCACCACCGACGAGGCCCAGCCCGCCGCCGCCGTCGACGCGGCACCCACCGCGGTAGCCGACGAGCCGGTACCGGTCGACACGGTCAGCGCGCCGGCCGCAGTGACCGGACCGGACGGTCCCACCCCGGTGCCCGTGCCGGCGGACGCCCCGAGCACCGTCGACCCGGCGGACATGGCGCTGACCGAGGACCCGCCGCCCGTACCGGCCACCGAGCAGCCCGACGCCGCCGAGCTGCGGCAGGACTCGGGCGTGGACTCGGCCCTCGAGCCGGTCCCGGCCGACGAGCAGCCCGCCTCGGCGGCCGTGGTCGCCCCCCGCCAGCCGGCGGACGACCTCCCGCCCGCCGACACCGCACCGCTCGACACGACGCCGGCCGACGACGCTTCGATCGACGATGCGCCGGTCGCGGACAAGCCGGCCGACGACGTGGCGGCCCCCGGTGGCCCGGCCGATGACGTGGAGACCAAGGCCACGGCGGTCGACACCACGCCGGCAGAGGCGTTGGGGACCCCGGGCCCGTCCGATGCTGAGCCGGCGCACGCCGATCCCGTGGACGCCGAGCCTGCGGTTGCCTCCACGGAGGCCGACCAGTCGGCGGTGGCCGCGCCTCCGGTCCGCCCGACCCCCGCCGCGACCCCTCCGGTCCGTTCTGCCGTCGACACGACGACCAGCAGCGTCGAGGCCGACCCGACGGGCCCTGCCGACGACTTCCGCCGGATCCAGGGGATCGGGCCGAAGATGGCGGCCGCGTTGCAGGACGCTGGCGTGCGCACGTACGACCAGCTCGGCGGGTTGGACGAGCCGGCGCTGCGCGACCTGATCCGGACCGCCGGCCTGCGCGCCGCACCTGGGCTGGCCAGCTGGCCGCAGCAGGCACGCGTGCTCGCCGGCGCCGGCGACGAGATGGCCGCGGTGCTGCCGAACGGCAACCAGGCCTGACCGACTGCGTTCGAGCCCCCGGCAGCCGTCCACCACGACGGCGCGCCGGGGGCTCGGCCGTCGCTGAATCGGCAATTGCCGCGCCGCGCCTGCTCAGTCCGACGGCCAGGTCGGCGAGGTCGCGCCAAGCCCGCGATGCGTGCTGACGATCAGCCCGCCGAACACCTTGGCACTCGCTACTGTGAGTTCATGTTCAAAGCTCCTGCCCCGCCGGATCCCACCGAGTTCGCCGGCAAGCGCGCGGTCGTCACGGGAGGTTCTCGCGGGATCGGCGCTGCCATCGTGCAGCGGTTGCTCGACGGCGGCGCGACGGTCGTCACCACGGCGCGTAACGCCTCCGACGAGACGCCGAGGGCCGCGACCTTCATTCAGGGCGACATCGGCACGCTCGCGGGCGTGCGGGCATTCACTGCGGCAGCGCTCGACGAACTCGGCGGCGTCGACATCGTGGTCAACAACGCGGCGGCGGCACGCGCCCACCTCGGCGGTGTCTCATCCATCCCCGATGAGGAGTGGATCGACGCGCTCGACCTCAACTACCTGTCCGCCGTGCGAGTCAACAACGAGCTGCTACCGGCGCTGCGCGAGGCCGGGTCGGGCAGTGTGATCGTCAACATCTCGTCGGGAGCGTCCCTCACGCCGGCACCGCCATTGGCGCACTACGGCGCCGCCAAGGCCGCCCTCAACGCCTACGGCAAAGCGCTCGCTTCCGAGCTCGCGCCTGCCGGAATCCGCGTCACCACGATCATTCCCGGGAACGTGCTCACCCCCGGCGCCGACGCGATCCGCCAGAACTTCGCCGACGCGATGGAGGTCGCGCTTGCCGCCACCACAGCGGGCATCCCTCTGGGTCGTCCCGGAGACCCGCGCGACATCGCCGAGGCAGTCGCCTACCTCGTATCGGACCGGGCCCAGTGGGTCACCGGAGTAAGCCTGACAGTCGACGGTGGTGAACTCCCCGTCATCTAGCGCCACGTTCGGTCAGCCATGTGAACGGTCACCGTCGATGTCGCGCGATCTTGCGGCGCAAGCCGGAAGGCGCTGCGCCCGGTCCTCCGGGCCGCCGCGCCGAAGCTGCGGTGGGGCGCAGGGTTGACGGGCAGGCTCAGGCGCGCAGTTCGGCCGCGAGGTCACCGATCGACGCCATCGCGTACCGCTGCATTCCTGGCCCGAAGGTGATGCGTGTGGCGCCCTGCCGGCCCAGTTCGGTCACGGACTCCCGGGTCGGTCCGGCGGCCATGTTGATCGGCCCGGAGATGCCCTCCCGCAGCCGCGGGAGCACCTGCGGCGGCGCCAGGATCGGGTAGACGCAGTCGGCGCCGGCTGCCACGTAGAGGCGGGCACGTTCCACCGCGTCGGCCGGGTCACCCGTTCCGAACAGGAACGTGTCGACGCGGGCGTTGACGAAGAGAGCGTCGCCCGCTTCCGCGCGCACCTCGGCCAGCCAGTCAGCGTGCCGCCGGGGGTCCTTGAGGGTGGCGTCCCCCTCCGAGTCCTCCAGGTTGCAGCCGACGGCGCCGGCCTCCAACAGCCGTCCGACCAGCTCGCGGGGGGCGAGGCCGTAACCGCCCTCGACGTCGGCGGACACCGGAACGGACACGGCGCGGACGATGCGCGCGACCGCCGCGAACATCTCGTCCGGCGGTGTCGCGCCGTCCTCGTACCCGAGCGAGGCCGCCACGCCCGCGCTCGGGGTCGCGAGCGCCGGGTAACCGGCGTCGGCCAGGACCCGGGCGCTGGCCGCGTCCCAGGGGCCCGGCAGGACGAGCGGGTCACCGACGGCACGGTCGTGGTGCAGGGCGCGGAAGGTGGAGGCTGTCATCGTTGTGGTCTCCCGCCGATGGTGATGATCCGGCCGTTGTCGGGCGGCATCTTCGCCGCGACGCGCATCGGACCACCCTACGTTTGGTGGACCGCGCGGTCAACAATTGTTACGCTGGTCAGATGGCGAGGCCACGGCAGTTCGACGAGGAGCAGGTGATCCGCGCCGTCCGGGACCAGTTCTGGGACGCCGGCTACGCGGCGACCTCCCTGGAGGACCTGGTACGCGTCAGCGGGCTGGGCAAGGGCAGCCTCTACGGCGCCTTCGGCGACAAACACCGGCTGTTCCTGCGGGCGCTGCGGGAATACACCGACACCAGCGGCGGCTACCTGCGCGAGATGCTCGCCTCCGCTCCCCGCGCCCTGGACGCGCTGCGCGCGTTCGTCATGGCACCGGTGAACGACACGGGTGGTGCTGCCGCCCGACGCGGCTGCCTCATGGCCAACAGCACGTACGAACTCGCCACCAGCGATCCGGACGTCCTCGCCGAGGCGCGGCGTACCTACGAGGCGACGACCGCCCTGGTCGCCGAGAGCGTCGGGCGGGCCCAGGACGAGGGCGACCTGCCGCGCGACCTCGACCCGGTCGAGACGGCGCGCGCGCTGCTCGCCGCGCAGCAGGGGCTGGTGTTCATGGGGCGGACGGGGCTGGGCATCGACACCCTGACCGCCACGGCCCGCACCCTCGCCGCCAAGCTCCTACCGGACGCCTGACACCAGCTATTATTTGATCTTGCGGGTGGACCGCACCACGATGCTCTCGTACTCGGGGTGCTTGACCACCCAGTCGGCGATGAACGGGCAGATCGGCACGACGGTCCGACCCTTGCCCCGCGCGTCGTCCAGCACGGCCCGCGCCAGCGTCGACCCGACGCCCTTGCCCTCGTACGCCGGATCGACCTCGGTGTGGGTGTAGGCGATGATCGAGCCGGTCAGCTGGTAGGTGACGAACCCGACGACCGTGCCCGCCTCGTCGCGCGCCTCGAAACGCTCCCGCGCCGGCGCGTCTGTCACGGTGAACTGCACCCGACCATCAAACCACCCGGCCCGACGGCGCTCGCCGCGAGGCCGGCAGGGACGCGACCCCACGCGCATTGTCTCGGCCGGAACGGGAAACGCAACGCCGCCGGGCACCGGGGGAACGCAACGCCGTCGGGCAGACCGTGGGAGGAGACACGCACCATGACGAATCCATCGACGGACGGCGGCTTCGCCGTCGTCGAGATGTTCACGTCCCAGGGCTGCAACAGTTGCCCGCCCGCGGAGGAGTTGCTGAGCGAGATCGAGCGCGACGCCCGGGACCGGGGCCAGAACGTCTTCGCCCTCGGTTTCCACGTCGACTACTGGGACGACCTGGGCTGGCCCGACCAGTTCGCGGACGCCTCGTACACCGCGCGCCAGGAGGCGTACGCCCGCGCGTTCGGCACCCGGGGTCTCTACACTCCGCAGATGGTCGTCAACGGCACCGTCGAGTTCGTCGGTTCCGATCGCCGGCGGGCAGCCGCTGCGATCATGTCCGCCATGGCCTCGACCGCCGCCACACCACTGGCGCTCTCCATCGCCAACCTGGGCAATGACCGGGTGATGGTGGACTATCGGACCGAACAGCCGCCGGAGCGCGCGGTGGTGCACGTGGCGGTCGTGGAACGGGAGCTGACCAGCGACATCGCCCGGGGGGAGAACGCCGGGCGGACGCTGCGGCAGGACAACGTCGTACGCGCCTTCAGGTCGGTGGGCCTGGACGCCGAGCGGGGGCAGCTGGAGCTGGCCACGCCACCTGGTCTCGATCCGCGACGCGCCAGCGTGGTCGGCTACGTCCAGGAGAACGGCGAACGGGCGATCGTCGGCGCCACGGCCATCGAGCTGTCCACCGCGTAATCTCAGCCCATGCGGATGGTGCGCGGTGTGAGGGGATCCGGTGGCTGACGCGGACGACGTACGCCGGGTGGCGCTGGCCCTGCCGCACACGACGGAGATCGCCAGTGACGGCTTCGACTTCCGGGTGGCCGACAAGGGCTTCGTCTGGTCCTATCCGGAGCGGACACCGGGCAAGCCCCGGGTGATCCGGCTCGACATCGCGGTGCTGTTCGTCGGCGACGAGGCCGAGAAGCAGGCTCTTCTGCTCGGGGAGCCCGAGATCTTCTTCACCACGCCCGGCTACGAGGGCCTGCCCCTGGTGCTGCTGCGCCTGGCGGCGGTCGACCTGGACCGGTTGACCGAGCTGGTGACCGACGCGTGGCGGATGCGCGTGCCGGACTCGCTGTTGAGCGACAGTGCGGGCGCCGGCAAATAGCGATATCAGCACGCAACGCGTTGGACACATTGACGGGGATCTCGGTGCTCCATTACCGTGGCCGAGAGAGCGCTCTCTCACCCGACCTTCCCCCCAATTCAGACGCAAAGCGCTGGAGCCGGCAAGGGCCGCACCCGGCGCGCGCGATGGAGGCACGATGAAACCTCCCGTCCCCCACCGCCGATGGGCCCTGGCCGCCGCCACCGCGCTGGCCCTGGTCGTCGGCGGCCTCACCATCCCCGTCACCCGCGCGGCCGAGGCCGCACCCGTCGGCGCCGGCAGTTACACCACCACACCGGTCGGCCCGCTGCCCAGCGGCTGCGGCGCGATGACCAGCAACCCCCGGCAGTTCGCCACCGCCAACGCGCCCGCCGGGCCGATCCCCACCAACGACTGGTGGTCCTCGCTGCTGTGGAAGCGCACCGACTGCTCGTTCAGTGAGCCGCTGCACGCCCACCCGATCTCGTACGACACCTTCGGCGACGGCCTCGGCTTCTCCGCCAACTCCACGCCCGCCATCAGCGGCACCGCCACCGGCGTCGGTGAGTTCCACTACCCGTACGTGCAGGACATCCGGGTCGGTGTGGCCGGGCTCGCCGCACCCCTGGTGAAGGTCGACGGCTGGACGGACTGGACGGTCAGCCCGCACTGGAGCGACGGCACGCGGACCATGCGCGCGACCATCGGCCACGGTCTGCCCTTCGCGTACTTCCAGACCACCGGCGGGAACGCGCAGATCAGCACCGCCGGCACCCCCGACGTGTGGTCCAACAGTGGTGCCACCATCGGCTTCCGGGTCAACGGCCACGACTACGTCGGGTTCGCGCCCAGCGGCGCCACCTGGACCGTGGCGTCCGGCCGGATCTCGTCCACCCTGGCCGGACGCGGCTACTTCTCCGTCGCCCTGCTGCCGCCGACGTCCAGCGCGACGGAGCGCGCCGCGCTGGCAGCGACCTACGGTCAGTACGCGCACGCCCACGTCACCGGCACCCAGGTCTCGTACGCCTACAACCCCGCCACCAGCGGCCTGACCACCACGTACGCGTTCACCACCACCGCCCGGGAGGGCACCGCCACGCAGACGGTGGTCAGCCTCTACCCGCACCAGTGGAAGTCGCTGAGCGGTTCCACGGCGATCACGCCGACCTACCCGTCGGCGCGTGGCCGGATGAAGGTGCTCACCGGCGTCAACCAGTTCCGCACCGCCATGAAGTTCCAGGGCATCCTGCCGGAGTTGCCGGCCGTCGGCGACGGCAGCGGTGGCGACCTGTCGACGCTCACCGGGCACCTGGCCGCCACCCGCGCCAACCCGATGGACCAACGCGGCAACGACACCTACTGGACCGGCAAGGGGCTCGGCCGGGCCGCGCGGATCGCCGAGATCGCCGACCAGGTCAACGACACCACGACGCGCGACAGCGCGCTGAACGCGATCCGCAGCACGCTCACCGACTGGTTCACCGCGTCCAGCGGCAAGACCAGCCGGGTCTTCTACTACGACAACAACTGGGGCACGCTGATCGGCTACCCGGCGTCGTACGGGTCCGACCAGGAGCTCAACGACCACCACTTCCACTACGGCTACTACATCGCCGCCGCCGCGACCCTGGCGAAGTTCGACCCGGCCTGGGCGGCCACCAGCCGCTACGGCGGGATGGTCGACCTGCTGATCCGGGACGCCAACAACTACCGTCGCGACGACACCCGCTTCCCGTACCTGCGGGACTTCGACATCTACGCCGGGCACGACTGGGCATCCGGGCACGGCTCGTTCGGTTCCGGCAACAACCAGGAGTCCTCGTCCGAGGGGATGAACTTTGCGAGCGCCCTGATCCAGTGGGGGCAGACGACCGGCGACACCGCCGTCCGCGACGCGGGTGTCTTCCTCTACACCACGCAGGCCGCGGCGATCCAGGAGTACTGGTTCGACGTCAGCGACCAGAACTTCCCCGCCGCCTTCGGGCACTCGACGGTCGGCATGGTCTGGGGTGACGGCGGCGCGTACGCCACCTGGTTCAGCGCCGAGCCGGAGATGATCCAGGGCATCAACCTGCTGCCGGTCACCGGCGGTCACCTCTACCTCGGCAACAACCCGGCGTACGTGCGGACCAACTACGCCGAACTCGTCCGCAACAACGGCGGACAACCGACGGTGTGGCAGGACATCCTCTGGCAGTTCCAGGCCCTCGGGGACGCCGACGCCGCGCTGGCGAACCTGCGTGCGAACCCCGGCTACACGCCGGAGGAGGGAGAGAGCCGGGCGCACACGTTCCACTGGATCCGTAACCTCGCCGCCCTCGGCAATGTCGACACGACGGTGACCGGCAACCATCCGCTGTCCGCGGTCTTCTCCCGCAACGGGGCCCGGACCTACGTGGCGTCGAACCCGACGGCGACGCCGATCACCGTGACGTTCTCCAACGGCACCACGCTCGCCGTGGGTGCCGGCAAGACGGCCACCACCGGGGCGTACACCTGGAGTGGTGGCAACGCGGCCGGCGGCGTTCCCCCGACGACGCCGACGGATCCCCCGCCGACGACCACCCCGCCGACGACCACCCCGCCGCCGTCCACCGGCGGGCCGACGCGCTACCTGCTGCCCGGCGGTGGGTTGGGCGGCGCCGGCAGCGCGGCCACGACGACGGTCGCGGCGGCGAACGGCAACCACGACGGTACGCCCACCAACGCCCAGGTCTTCACGGCGACCGGCCTCAACCTCGCCTACGCCGGCGGGCAGACGGCGTTCGACCTGTTCGTCGACGCCGGGACAGCGGTCGGCAACGGCGTGCAGGTGCGGATCGTTGACGACGACGTACGCAACGTCTTCGCCTTGACCAGCGCGTTGGAGCTGCACGGGATGACCGTGCTGTACTCGGACAACGGGG
>NZ_JBIAJD010000011.1:0-107446 GCF_042871765.1 Micromonospora sp. NPDC005553
GGGGCGCGGGGCGCGGGGCGCGGGGCGCGGGGCGCGGGGCGCGGGGCGCGGGGCGCGGGGCGCGGGGCGCGGGGCGCGGGGCGCGGGGCGCGGGGGTGTCCAGACAGAAAGAGCTGACCGGAGGCACCCTCGGGGTGCCTCCGGTCAGCTATGTCGGTTTGCGGATTTAGTTCGCCATCAGATCGGCGCCACGCCAGCTGAAATCGGGCTCCGTTGCGAACCGCTCGGTGATCTTCACGAGATCCTCCGCGTACTTGTTCGCGTGGTGCCCGCAGAACACCAACTCGCTCCCACCCGCCAGAGTGATCCGGAGCTTCCCGGCAGCATTGCAGCGGTCGCACCGTTCATCGGCGGCTGGGGGAGCCGCCGTGACGGGCGGCGGCGTGAGGGTCGGGGTCATCGCCTTCCTCCTCTGGTCGTCACCGATGAACAATCTCTTCGGTCGTTGCTCACCTATCGTGCAACACCCTTACTAGGCACTGCCTTCCCTGTGTGCCCGCGGGGGACCGAGGTCACACCTGGAAGGGACAGTGTGCCGTGCACCCAGGGTGCCACGTCAACGATCACATTCGTGCATCCGGACGATCACCATCTGGTGTTGCACACCAGGTGGTCAAAACGACACGTTCGGTTGACGAAACCCGCTCAGTCCAGGTAATCCCGGAGGACCTGCGACCGGGACGGATGACGCAGCTTGGACATCGTCTTGGACTCGATCTGCCGGATCCGCTCCCGGGTCACCCCGTAGACCTGGCCGATCTCGTCGAGCGTCCGCGGCTGGCCGTCGGTCAGGCCGAAGCGCAGACGTACCACGCCCGCCTCACGCTCGGAGAGCGTCTGCAGCACCTGCTGGAGCTGGTCCTGCAGGAGCGAGAACGAGACGGCGTCGACGGCGACGACGGCCTCGGAATCCTCGATGAAGTCGCCGAGCTGGCTGTCGCCCTCGTCACCGATGGTCTGGTCCAGTGAGATGGGCTCCCGAGCGTACTGCTGGATCTCCAGCACCTTCTCGGGTGTGATGTCCATCTCCTTGGCCAGCTCCTCCGGGGTGGGCTCGCGGCCCAGGTCCTGGAGCAGCTCACGCTGTATGCGGCCGAGCTTGTTGATGACCTCGACCATGTGCACCGGGATGCGGATGGTGCGGGCCTGGTCGGCCATGGCGCGGGTGATGGCCTGTCGGATCCACCAGGTGGCGTACGTGGAGAACTTGTAGCCCTTGGTGTAGTCGAACTTCTCCACGGCCCGGATCAGACCGAGGTTGCCCTCCTGGATCAGGTCGAGGAAGGCCATGCCACGGCCCGTGTAGCGCTTGGCCAGCGACACCACCAGTCGGAGGTTCGCCTCCAGGAGGTGGTTCTTGGCCCGCTCGCCGTCGCGGGAGATCCAGCCCAGGTCACGGACCATCTCCCGGACGAGCTTCTCTTCGCCCTCGTCGGCGGCCCGCAGCCGCTCGGCGGCGTAGAGCCCGGCCTCGATCCGCTTGGCCAGCTCCACCTCCTGCTCGGCGTTGAGCAGCGGAACCTTGCCGATCTGCTTCAGGTACGCCCGGACGGAGTCGGCGGAGGCGGTCAGCTCGGCGTCGCGTCGCGCCTGCTTGAGGGCCTCGGACTCCTCGTCGTCCCACTCGAAGTCGTTGTCGGTCGCCGAGGCGGCGGCGTCGGTCTCGGCTGCCTGGGCCAGCTCGGCCGGCTCCTCGACCACCACGTCCTCGATCGCGGCGGCCAGCTCCTCCGGGTCGATCTCGCCCTCGGCGCCCTCGCCCTTGGCCTTGCCGCCAGCCTTGGTCGGCTTGGCCCCGGCAGCCGCTGCCACCGTCGCCTTGGTGGCTCGGGTCGACTTGGTCGCCTTCGTCGGCGTCGCCATTGCGGCCTCGGCGCCGGTCGCCTTGCGAGCGGCCACCTTGCGCGGGGCCGACGTCGCCGGGGCGTCGTCGCCGGCGGGTGCCTGCTTCGGAGCCGGCGCGGCGGCCTTCTTGGTGGTCTTGGCCGTGGTGGCCCGGGACGCGGGCGTGGTCGAGCGGGCCGCGGCGACGCGGCGGCGGGTGCTCGCCGAGCCGTCCACCACGACGGTCACTCCCGCCTCGGAGAGCGCCCGCAGGATCTTCTTGGCCTGGGCCGGAGTCACCTCGGCGGACTCGACGGTGCGCGCGAGCTGAGCCGACGTGAGCTGACCGCCGGCGCTCTGGGCGTGGGCGATCAGGGTGTCGGTGAGCGAGCGAACGTCGGCGCCGGGCTGGCGGGGTTCTGTCACGAATGACCTTCCGGAGGCGAAGAGCGGGCACGGCGGGTTCGTCCAGCGCAGCGAGGGTTACCGTGCCGGGCGATGTGGTTGAGGGACCCTCGTGTCACGGTCCGGCCGGTGGTCGGCGGTCCGTGCCGCGTGGGCAGGGGTGAATTGTAACGCCGTCTGCGGCGATCATCCTGCTCCGCACCGCGTACCGCCGGTGGGGACCGTCGGTGGGGTGGAGATATGGGCTTCGCGGTAATGATAGCCGCGCCTCCGGCGAAGGGCTTCCGTCGTTGCGCCGGGTGGCGCGCAGAACGTGTCCGAACTGCCGTTTGAGCAGGCAGTACGTGGTCGACGTGGCGGTTGCGAGGGTGCGCGTGTGGATCACCGGGGTCGTTGTCGGCCTGGCCGGTGGCGTCCCCACCGGGTCGCGGTTGGGCAACGGTTGTGAGCCGAGCGTGGACGGGGCGGTAAGCACTTAAGCGACATTACCAACCGAAAGGGGCATATTGGCGGAGGTCGGCCGCTCAAGCTTCGAGGGCGGTGCGGTGCGCCCACGTCGCAGCGGATCCCGGCGCCGAAGATCCTGCTCTGGTGCCGTCGTACGGCGTCGGGAACGATGATCTTCCGAGGCTGGGTCGGTAGTTTCACCCACCCACATGCACTCGGAGTGCGGAAAGAGGCGAATCATGACCAACTCGGCTACGACACCGTCGGAGCTGTTGACCATCGCGGTGAAGGTGGCTCGGGACGCGGCGGACACCGCGTACCGGATGCGTGCCGAGGGGGTCGTCGTCGCCGCCACCAAGAGCACCGTCACCGACGTGGTCACCGCCGCCGACCGCGCGGTCGAGCGGCAGATCCTCGCCGCTTTGGCCGCGCTACGCCCCGACGACTCGGTGCTGGGCGAGGAGTACGGCGAGGAAGCCGCCGGTGCGGCGCACAGCGGAGTGCGCTGGATCGTCGACCCGATCGACGGCACTGTGAACTACCTCTACGGGCTGCCGTACTCCGCTGTCTCGTTGGCCGCCGAGGTGAACGGGGTGGTGGTTGCCGGCGTCGTGCGCAACGTGAGTACCGGCGAGGAATGGACCGCCACGGCCGGCGGCGGGGCCTGGCGCGACGGTGCACGCCTGCGCTGCTCCGGCGAGGTGGACCTGGGGCAGGCACTGGTGGGCACCGGCTTCGGGTACGACGCCGGCCGTCGGGCGCACCAGGCGCAGGTGGTGGCCGGGCTGATCGCACACGTACGGGACATCCGCCGGCTCGGCGCCGCGGCGCTGGACCTCTGCCTGGTCGCCGAGGGGCGGCTCGACGCGTACTTCGAGAAGGGACTTGCGGCTTGGGACCTGGCGGCTGGCGGGCTGGTGGCCGCCGAGGCGGGGGTCCGGGTCGCTGGCCTGGCCGGTCGGCCGCCGGGGCCGGACCTGGTGGTCGCGGCACCGCCCGCGCTCTTCGCGCCGCTGCACGACCGGTTGGCCGCGCTGGACGCCTCCGGCGGCCCCTGACCGGCGGACCAGGTCGGCCGGCTCTGAGCGGCCGGCTCCGGCCTTCCGACACCCATTCCGGCCGGTGGGCCGGGTTCCGGCCGGTGGGCCGGGTCGCTACCGGTCGCCGGCCTGGCGCTGCGGGGGACCGGTTACGCCGTCACTTGGCGGGTGGGGACGGGCAGGCGCCCTTGGGTGCCTCCGGGGGGCCCGAGTCGCCGAGCGACTGGTTGACCTCGGTCGTGGTGGCGAGCTGCTGGAAGCGGTTGCCCAGCACCACGTCGACGGTGTCGTCGGCGCGCTTCGGGTCGTAGCCCGGCACCGCGTTGTTGAGGAAGTACGCCTGGAGCAGGTGCGCGGAACCGACGCCCTTCGGGCCGTACCGCAGCACCGCGACGCTGTCGACCTTCTTCTCGTTCCCGGTCTTCTTGACCTGGAACTGTCGATTGCTGAACTCGTCGGCGACGGTGTGGGCGAGGCCGGGCTGATCCGTGGCGTTGAAAACGTTGATCTTGACGTCCTTGCGCTCGCGCAGGGTCAGATCCGCCAGCGGCCAGCCCTCGGGGCAACCCGCCGCGGTGCCCACGTTGCCCTGGCTGTCGCGGACCACGGCCACGACGACGAAGACCAGGGCGATGATCGCCAGCAGGCCGACGACGACGAGTGCTCGCACGCGCGCAAAACTCATCAGGGCGCTCCCCGGAACCTCAGTGGGTGATGGCGGCCGGGAACGATCGCTCAGGCCGCCGGCCGTCGAATACGCCGCTGAGGTTAACGGTTGTCCGGCCGTCGCGTGGAAACAGCCCGACATGCCGGCGCGCCGACCGCGAACCGGGTACTACTACCCCTATCTTCGTGTCGCCTGAGTCACATTGGGAACAATCTCGCGTGCGGGGGCGTACATCTCAGCCGCAAGGGCGGTATACATGCCTCGCCCAAGGGGGGGTAAGGTTCCGCGCTCGCAGGGGAGTCTCCCCAGCGAGCTCGACCCGTTCGGTCCTCGGGTCGGGTGCCCGACACAAGTGATGGCCGGCCAGCGGAACCGAAACAGCGTCGTCCGGCGTTACAACCGGAAGCGACAACATCGATATGGGAGAGTGAAACCGATGGCCACCGACTACGACGCCCCGCGTCGCGACGAGGTCGACCTCGGCGAGGACAGCCTGGAAGAGCTCAAGGCACGGCGCGTCGACTCACAGTCGGGCGCGGTGGACGTCGACGAGGCCGAGGTCGCCGAGAGCTTTGAGCTGCCCGGTGCCGATCTGGCCGACGAGGAGCTCACGGTCAAGGTGCTTCCGATGCAGCAGGACGAGTTCCGGTGCGCCCGCTGCTTCCTGGTCCACCACCGTAGCCAGCTGGCAGTCGAGCGTAACGGCGAGCTGATCTGCCGCGAGTGCGTCTGACAAGCACGACAACACCGGCGGCGGCCTCCTGAACGGGGTCGCCGCTGCCGGTGTAGGCATGCGGCTGCGGTGGGTACCTGCTTGACTCGTAGCGGGTAGCCACAGCACCGGGAGGTCCGATGAGCGATCGAGGCGGCACCACCGAAGGCGGCACGGACGGCCTGGGTGCCACCCGTGGCACGGACGACCTCGGTGCCACCCGTGGCACGGACGACCTCGGTGCCGACGGTGGCACCGACGACCTCGGTGCCGACGGTGGCACGGACGACCTCGGTGCCGACGGTGGCTCGGACGACCTCGGTGCCACCGTCGCGGCGTTGACCGCGGACGACATCGCGCCGGCCCGACGCCGCCAACTACTGACCCGGATGGTCGGGCAGGCCCGTGCGCGGGGCATCTCCGACCTGTTCAAGCCCCGTGCCGCCGTGCGGTGGATGGTCGACGCCGTGGCCGAGATCGCCCCGCACGTGCCGGTACGGGACCTGGACACGTTGCGCCAGCACTTCCCCGGCCTGGATGACACCGCCCTGGCCGACCGGCTCATCCGTAACGCGTCGAGGACCACCGCCGCCATCGGCGCGGCCGGTGGGGGCGTCGCGGCCGTCGAGTGGACGGTGGCCCCGACCCTGCTCTCCGCGCCGGTGCTGCTCGCCGCCGAG
This sequence comes from Micromonospora sp. NPDC005553, assembly GCF_042871765.1. NCBI lineage: Bacteria > Bacillati > Actinomycetota > Actinomycetes > Micromonosporales > Micromonosporaceae > Micromonospora > Micromonospora sp. NPDC005553. The sequence continues at coordinate 5,776 of NZ_JBIAJD010000011.1, forward strand.
ACCGTGGCCGTGGTGGCGGTGGAGCTGAAACTCGTCGGCGAGCTGCACGAGATCCACGGCGTGGCGCTACCGGCCGCTGGCAGCCAACGGGCGGTCGCGCTGGTGCACTCCTGGGCCACTCAACGCGGCGTCAACCCGATGGTGCCCGGCGTGGGAGTGGGAGCGGTGCTCGGCACCGCCGCCCGCAAAGAGTTGCGGGACATGCTGCTGCGGCGCTTCGGTCGCAACCTCACCACGCTCGGGCCGTTCCTGACCGGGGCGGCGGTGGCCAGCTTCCTCAACCGTCGGGCCACCCAGCAGATGGCCGAGCAACTCCAGATGGACCTGCGCCGGCGGGGCATCGCCCGGCCCGCGCCACCGGCGGCCCTCCCAGGCCCGCCGACCGGCACCTGAGCGGGCCCTTCGGCGTCAGACCGGCAATTGAGCGGCTCTTCGCCGTCGGACCGGCACCTGAGCGGCCCTCGGCGTCGGGTCAGCCCCGCTCGCCCGCCGTCGGGTGGGAGGCCGACAGGGCGTCCCGTGCGGTCAGCACCGCTTCGGCCAGCTCGACCGGGTGGCGGGTGCTCACCACCCAGAACGGGGTCGGGTCCGCGGGATCGTCGAGGATCACCTGCACGGCGCCGCCGATCCACGGTCGCTGCACCACGAAGGCGAGCGGGTCCGCGCCGACGCCGAGCACCTCACGTCGGCCGGCCACGTCCAGCGGCACCACGTCGGCCACAAAACGGACCGGCAGGCGGGCGTCGTCCACCCGCAGCTCGGCGTCGGCAACTGCGACCCGGATCCGGCCCAGCCACCACAGCCCCACCGCGGTGAGCGGCACCAGCACGGCGAACGGCAGCCAGGAGCGGACGCCGGGGGCGCCCATCCAGATCTCGACGGCCAGCAACGCGGCGGCCACCAGCCCGGCCAGCCACAGCCACCAGGGCAGATTCAACCGCTCGGAGTACGCCGAGCGGGCGGCGACCGGCGGCTGATCGGCGGACGGGGAGGGCGACATGCTCACTCCTGCGAGGGTACGGCGCACGGCGGCTCGACGAACCGGCAGGATGGCAGGGTCACCCCGCGAACCGGACGGAAGAGGGGACCCGTGACCGACGTCGTACCCGTGCCTGTGCAGTTGCTCGACCCGGAGTTGCCGTTGCCCACGTACGCGCATCCCGGCGATGCCGGGGCCGACCTGGTGGCGGCTGCGGACGTGGAGCTGCCACCTGGCGGCCGTGCCCTGGTGCCCACCGGCGTGGCCATCGCGCTGCCGGAGGGGTACGTGGGCCTGGTCCATCCTCGCTCCGGTCTGGCGGCCAGGCTCGGCGTGACGGTGCTCAACGCGCCCGGTACGGTCGACGCCGGCTACCGGGGTGAGATCCTGGTCAACCTGATCAATCATGATCGGGATGTGCCGGCGAAGATCTCCCGCGGCGATCGGATCGCTCAGCTCGTGGTCCAGCAGGTCGCGCGGGCGCGGTTCGAGCCGGTGGTCGAGCTGCCCGCGTCCCGGCGCGGGGCTGGTGGGCACGGGTCCACTGGTGGGCACGCCGGGCTGGTGCCGTCGCCGACGGGCCAGGACCGGGTCGAGCGGCGGCCGAGCGAGCCGGGCCGCGGGCAGACGGAAGAGGTGGCAGGGTGAGTGTGAACAGCGGAGGGCAGGCGCAGTGATCTTCTCCCGAAAGCGGGCCGACGCGGAACGGCAGACCCGCGACGAGCGAGCCACCCAGGTCCCGGACCAGGGCGATGCGACGCCGACGTTGGAGCGCGGCCCGTACGACATCTCCGAGAGCTACGACGACGTGCAGCGACTCGACCTGGGCAGCCTGCACATCCCGGCGATCGCCGACGTCGAGGTGCGGGTGCAGGCCGACCCCCAGGGTGTGGTCCAGCAGGTGGTGCTGGTGCACGGTGACAACGCGCTCCAGTTGGGCGTCTTCGCCGCCCCCCGGTCCGAGGGCATCTGGGACGAGGTGCGTGAGGAGATCCGGCAGTCGCTGCTCCGCGACGGCGCGAGCGCGCAGGAGGTCGCCGGCGAGTACGGCCCGGAGCTGCACGCACAGGTGAATACCCCGGACGGCGCGACGAACCTGCGGTTCGTCGGAATCGACGGGCCGCGTTGGATGGTCCGGGGCGTCTTCCAGGGCCCGGTGGCCACCGACCCGGCCATGGCCGGTCCGCTCGTCGAGTGCCTGGACGGCCTGGTGGTCGACCGTGGGCAGGAGGCGAAGCCGGTCCGCGAGCCCCTGCCGCTGCGGCTGCCCCGGGAGATCGCCGACCAGGCCGAGGCCGAGGCGGGCGACGCCGCCGCCGCGCCGCGTCAGGTCTGACCCGCGCGCACCGGCCCGCCGGAACCAGCCCCGTCGGCGTACGCTGGCGGCACGGTTCCGGCGCCGCCGGGGCCGGCCGGGGACGGCGAGCGTGGAGAGGGTGACGCGGAGGTCATGACGACCGACGAGGGCCGGGTGTCGCTGCGGCGCATCCTGCAGAGGTTCACCGCCAGCGAGGCCGAGATCGACGCGCAGGAGCTGCGTCGGGAGAGCGCCCAGTGCGGTGGGATCCCCGCCCAGCAGTGTTCCCGGGGTCAGCTGGTCTCGGTCGCCGGTCGGCTGCGCACCGTGGTCTACACGCCGCGCACCAACCTGCCGACCCTTGAGGCCGACCTGTACGACGGCAGTGACGTGGTCACCCTGGTCTGGCTGGGGCGACGGCACATCGCCGGGATCGAGCCGGGACGGCATCTGACCGCCCGTGGCCGGGTGGCCGTGCGGGACGATCGCAAGGTCATCTACAACCCCTACTACGAGCTGGACTCGCCCAAGTGACGGCACTGCGGACGGAAGGCCGGCGATGACGACGGGACAGGACCGGGCGGCACAGCCGGATACCGACCCTCAGGACGAGGAGCCGCTGCCGACGATCGCCGAGCAGATGGCCGACCAGCTCGGCGGCTGGCGCGGGCTGGTCGAGTCCAGCATCCCGGTCGTGGTGTTCGTCGTCGCCAACGTCATCGGCGAGCTGCGGCCGGCGGTGATCGCGTCGATCGCGGTCGCCGTGTTGATCGCGGGGCTGCGGCTGGCCCAGCGTCGACCGATCCGACACGCCGTCAACGGGCTCTTCGGCGTCGGTGTCGGCGCGGCCATCGCGTGGCGCACCGGCGACGAGCGTGACTTCTACCTTCCCGGCATCCTCTACGGCATCGGCTACGGCATCGCCCTGCTGGTCTCGGCCGCGATCCGGCAGCCGTTGGTGGGCTGGATCTGGTCGGTGTTGGTGGCCAAGGGCCGTTCGGAGTGGCGGTCCGACCCGAAGCTGGTACGCACGTTCACCCAGCTGACGGTGCTCTGGGGCGTGGTCTGGCTTGCCAAGGTGGGCGTGCAGGCCGGGCTCTACCTGGCCCACCAGGACACCGCGTTGGGCGTGGCCCGGCTGGCGTTGGGCTACCCGCCGTACGCGCTGCTGTTGCTGATCACGGTCTGGACGGTGCGCCGGGTCACCCGGGAGGCGCCGCCGGCCCCGCTGCCCAGCGCCTGAGCGACGTCGGGCGGCCGGCCCGCTCAGCCCCGTGCGGGTCAGCGTGAGCCGCGGGTCCGTTCGACGCTGTCCGGCCCGAGGATCACCGCGCGGACGGCGTCCTCCACCTCGGCGGTGCAGACGAAGATCAGCTCGTCCCCGGCCTCGATCGGGTCGTCCGGGCTGGGCACCAGGACCCGCTTGCCGCGCAGGATCGCCACCAGGGCGGCGTCTCGGGGCAGCGGCACGGCGTGGATCGGTTGACCGACGTAGGGGGCGGTCGGCGGCAGGGTGATCTCGACGAGGTTCGCCTCGCCCTGTCGGAAGGTCATCAGCCGGACCAGGTCGCCGACGGTGACCGCCTCCTCGACGAGCGCGGCCATCACCCGCGGCTTGCTCACCGCGACGTCCACGCCCCACTGTTCGGTGAACAGCCACTCGTTCTCGGCCCGGTTGACCCGGGCGACCACCCGGGGCACCGCGAACTCGGTCTTGGCCAGCAGCGACAGCACCAGGTTGGTCTTGTCGTCGCCGGTCGCCGCGACCACCACGTCGCAGCCGGCGACGTCGGCCTCCTCCAGGCTGCTCACCTCGCACGCGTCGGCCAGCACCCACTCGGCGGCCGGCACCCGGTCCGGGCGAAGCATCTTGGGTTGACGCTCGATCAGCATCACCTGGTGGCCGTTGTCGATCAGCTCCTGGGCGATCGAGCGGCCGACGTTGCCCGCGCCCGCGATGGCGACCCGCATGGCTCAGTGCCCTCCTTCCGGCGGCGTCGCCGCCACCGACGTGACAGTCGCCACGATGTCATCGCTGACCAGCATGAACGCCTGGTCGCCCTCCTGAATGACTGTGGAGCCGGTGGGCAGTGTGCCGATGCCGAAGCGGATCAGGTAGGCCACCCGCGCCCCGGTCGCGTCCTCCAGCGTCCGCACCGGCCGGCCGATCCAGTCCTTGTGTACGGGCACCTCGACGATCGACACCGTGCTCGTGGGGTCGCGGAAGATCTCCACGTTGCCCTCCGGGACCAAATGCCGAAGCATCCGGTCCGCCGTCCACCGCACGGTCGCCACGGTGGGGATGCCCAGCCGCTCGTAGACCTGCGCCCGGCGCTGGTCGTAGATGCGGGCGGCGACCCGGGACACGCCGAACGTCTCGCGGGCCAGCCGGGCCGAGATGATGTTGGAGTTGTCGCCGCTCGACACCGCCGCGAAGGCGTCCGCGCGTTCGATGCCGGCCTGCCGGAGCACCTCGCCGTCGAAACCGGCCCCGGTCACGGTGATCCCGGCGAAGTCGGGGCCGAGCCGGCGGAAGGCGTCGGCATCCTGGTCGATCACCGCCACCGAGTGCCCTCGGGACTCCAGGCTGTGGGCGAGCGTCGATCCGACCCGACCACATCCCATGATCACGACGTGCACGCTGTCCCTCCCAAGGTGCGTACCACTCCCGTTGCCGGTGGCCTTCGAGTGCGAGCCTGCCACGTCCCGGTGGCGAGCGGGGACCGACCGTACCCCGCCGTCGCGAGCAGCGGTGATCGCCCACCCCCGCGCCCCCGCCGTGGTGGTCGTACTCTTGGCGTTCGTGGCCAGTCCCACCTCGCTGCTGAAGCGGCTTCTTCTCGGTCGACCGTTCCGGTCCGACCGGCTCCAGCACACCCTCCTGCCGAAGCGCATCGCGCTGCCCGTGTTCGCGTCCGACGCGCTGTCCAGCGTCGCGTACGCGCCCGACGAGATCCTGCTGACCCTCTCCATCGCCGGTGCCTCCGCGTACGTCTTCTCGCCGTGGATCGCGCTGGCCGTGGTCGTGGTCATGCTCACCGTGGTGGCGAGCTACCGGCAGAACGTGCACGCCTACCCGTCCGGTGGCGGCGACTACGAGGTGGCCACTGTCAACCTGGGGCCGAAGTTCGGCGTCGGGGTGGCCAGCGCGTTGCTGGTCGACTACGTGCTCACGGTGGCGGTGTCGGTCTCCTCCGGGGTGGCCAACCTGGGCTCGGTGGTGCCGTTCGTGGCCACCCACAAGGTCCTGATCGCGGTGAGCGCGGTCGTCCTGCTGAGCGCGGTCAACCTGCGTGGGCTGCGCGAGTCGGGCACGGCGTTCGCCATCCCCACCTACGGCTTCGTGATCGTGATGGCCGGGATGCTGCTCACCGGTCTGTTCAGGGTCTTCGTCATGGGTGACGAGCTGCGCGCGCCGAGCGCCGACCTGGTGATCCAGGCCGAGCACAGTGTGACCGGTTTCGCGCTCATCTTCCTGCTGCTGCGGACGTTCAGCTCGGGCGCCGCCGCGCTCACCGGTGTCGAGGCGATCTCCAACGGGGTGCCCGCGTTCAAGGCGCCGAAGAGCCGCAACGCCGCCACCACCCTGCTGCTGCTCGGCAGCATCTCGGTGAGCATGCTGGTCGGGATCATCTGGCTGTCCCGGCTGACCCACCTCCAGTTCGTGGAGGACCCGGGCCTCCAGATCGTCTCCGGCCCCGAGGGGTACGTGCAGAAGACGGTCACCACCCAGCTCGGCGAGACGGTCTTCGGCTCCGGGTCCATTCTGCTCTACGTGGTGGCCGGGATGACCGCCCTGATCCTCTTCCTGGCCGCGAACACCGCGTTCAACGGCTTCCCGGTGCTCGGCTCGATCCTCGCCCAGGACCGCTACCTGCCCCGCCAGTTCCACACCCGGGGCGACCGGCTGGCCTTCTCCAACGGCATCGTCTTCCTGGCTCTCTTCGCGATCGTGCTGATCGTCGGTTTCCAGGCTGAGGTGACCCGACTCATCCAGCTCTACATCGTCGGAGTCTTCGTCTCGTTCACCGTCTCCCAGGCCGGCATGATCCGGCACTGGAACCGGCACCTGCGCACCGAGCGGGACCCGGAGGCGCGTCGCCGGATGCACCGCTCGCGCGCCATCAACACCTTCGGCGCGGGCCTGACCGGCGCGGTGCTGGTGATCGTCCTGATCACGAAGTTCCTGCTCGGCGCCTGGATCGCCATCGCCGCGATGGCGGTGATCTACGTGCTGATGCTGGCGATCCGCCGGCACTACGACCGGATCGCCGTCGAGCTGACCCCGCCGGACGAGGGCCGGGCCGTGCTGCCCGCCCGCAACCACGCCATCGTGCTGGTCAGCAAGCTGCACCAGCCGACGCTGCGGGCCATCGCCTACGCCCGCGCCACCCGGCCGGACACGCTCACCGCGGTGACTGTCAACGTGGACGAGAAGGACACCCGGGACCTGCAGGCCGACTGGGAGCGACGGGAGATGGCCATCCCGCTCACCGTGATCGACTCGCCGTACCGGGAGATCACCCGCCCGATCCTCGACTTCGTCGCCTCCACCCGCCGCAAGTCGCCCCGGGACGTGGTCACCGTGTTCATCCCCGAGTACGTGGTCGGCCGTTGGTGGGAGAACCTGCTGCACAACCAGAGCGCCCTGCGCCTCAAGGGCCGGCTGCTCTTCGAACCGGGGGTCATGGTGGTCAGCGTGCCGTGGCAGCTCGCGTCGACAGCGAGCAAGAACCTGGACCGGCTGGACGCCACACTGTCCCGGACACCGGCGCGTGGGCCACGGAGCGCCGTGCCACCGCCGGTCGCCGCACCGCCGGTGGCCGCCGCGCCGCCCGGCGAGGGCGGGCCCGAGAACAGCGCAACGATGGGGAACACTCGTGACTGAGCCAGGCGGTCAGCGGACCGCGACATCCGGGACGCCGTTGGCGTCGGCCTCACCGGCGTTCGAGCGGGGCCTGGCCGAGACGGACCGGGTCGAGCTGACCGTCGACGCGGTCGCGCCCGGCGGGCACTGTGTCGCCCGGGTGGACGGGCAGGTGGTCTTCGTCCGGCACGCGCTGCCGGGTGAGCGGGTCGTCGCCGAGGTCACCGAGGTGCACCGGGGGTTCGTCCGCGCCGACGCGGTGACAGTGCTGGACCCCTCACCGGACCGGGTCGAGCCGCCCTGCCCGTACGCGAAGCCGGGTGCCTGCGGGGGCTGCGACCTCCAGCACGTCGCACCGGCCGCCCAGCTGGCCTGGAAGACCGCAGTGGTCCGCGAGCAGTTGGTCCGCCTCGGTGGGCTGACCGACGTCGAGCTGGACCGCCTCGGCGTGCGCGTCGAGGCGTTGCCCGGTGGGCTGCTCGGCTGGCGCTCCCGGGTCCGTTACGCGGTCGACGCCGCCGACCGTGCCGGCCTGCTCAAGCACCGCTCGCACGAGGTGGTGCCGATCGACCGCTGCCGGATCGCCCACCCAGCCATCCAGCAGCTTCCGGTACTCACCCCCACCGGTGCGCGCTGGCCGGCCGCCGAGGCGGTGGAGACCGTCGCCAGCACCGGCGGAGACGTGACCGTCACGGAGATCCGCGACGGGGCGCCCGCCCCGGTCAGTGGCCCGACCGAGGTCCGCGAGGTCGCCGCCGGACGGGACTGGACGCTGCCCGCTTCCGCGTTCTGGCAGGTGCACCCGGCCGCCGCGGACGCCCTCTCCGCAGCCGTGCTGGAGTTGCTGGACCCGCAGCCGGGCGAGGTCGCCTGGGACCTCTACGGCGGCGCTGGGCTGTTCGCCGCCGGGCTGGCCGCACGGGTCGGCGCGACCGGCCGGGTGACAGTCGTCGAAGCGGCGGCGCAGGGTGTCGCCGCCGCCCGGGAGAACCTCGCCGACCAGCCCAGCGTCGAGGTGGTGTCGGCCCGGGTGGAGACCGCCCTGGCCCGCCGACGGATCACCGGCCCGGTCGACGTGGTGGTGCTCGACCCGCCGCGCTCCGGGGCCGGCGCCCAGGTGGTCCGCGCGCTGGTCGCCGCCGGCCCGCGGGCGGTCGCGTACGTGGCCTGCGACCCGGCCGCCTTCGCCAGGGACGTGCGTACCTTCGCCGACCTCGGTTGGCGACTGGCGGCGCTCCGGGGCTTCGACCTCTTCCCGATGACCCAGCACGTCGAGCAGGTCGGGCTGCTGCTTCCCCCGGACGTGCGGTAGAACACCCGCGTCGGCGCCTGACCGGGTGCTCAGCTGCCCACTCCCGGCCCGGCCCGGGTGCGTGCGGCTCGGGCCGGGCTGCGGAGTACCGGGGGGCCGATAGACTCTCCGTTCATGAGTGTTGAAGAGGACACGGCCAACCACGGCCGGCTGCTGGGGACGGTTCGCGGTCCGCAGGACGTCAAGCGGATGTCTGGCGAGGAACTGGACGTCCTCGCCGCCGAGATCCGGGACTTCCTGATCACCAAGGTCTCCCGCACCGGCGGGCACGTCGGGCCCAACCTCGGTGTGGTCGAGCTGACGCTCGCCATGCATCGCGTCTTCGACTCCCCCCGGGACCGGCTCCTGTTCGACACCGGCCACCAGGCGTACGTACACAAGATCCTTACCGGGCGTCAGGCCGGCTTCGACAAGCTCCGCCAGCGCGGTGGCCTCTCCGGCTACCCCAGCCAGGCGGAGAGCGAGCACGACCTCATCGAGAACTCGCACGCTTCCACCGCGCTGTCCTACGCCGACGGCCTCGCCAAGGCGTACGCCCTCCGGGGCGAGGCGCGCAGCGTCGTGGCCGTGGTCGGCGACGGCGCGCTGACCGGCGGCATGTGCTGGGAGGCGCTGAACAACATCGCCACCGCCGGCAACTCCCTCGTGATCGTGGTCAACGACAACGGCCGGTCCTACTCGCCGACCATCGGCGGGCTGGCCGACCATCTCTCCTCGCTGCGGCTCAACCCCGGCTACGAGAAAGTCCTCGACACCGTCAAGGACGCCCTCGGCTCCACGCCGCTCGTCGGCAAGCCGATGTACGAGGTGCTGCACGCGGTCAAGAAGGGCATCAAGGACGCGGTCGCCCCGCAGGCCATGTTCGAGGACCTGGGCATCAAGTACGTGGGCCCGGTGGACGGGCACGACGTGACGGCGGTCGAGGCGGCGCTGCGCGCGGCCAAGAACTTCGGCGGCCCGGTCATCGTGCACGCCGTCACCCGCAAGGGCTACGGCTACCGTCCCGCCGAGGAGGACGAGGCCGACTGCCTGCACGGCCCCGGCAGCGCCTTCGACGTGGAGACCGGCGCGCTGCTGGCGGCCCCGTCGGTGAAGTGGACGCACGTCTTCGCCGACGAGCTGCTGGCCATCGCCGACGAGCGCCCGGACGTGGTGGGCATCACCGCCGCCATGGCCGAGCCGACCGGCATCGCCAAGCTGGCCCGCAAGTACCCCGAGCGGGTGTACGACGTGGGCATCGCCGAGCAGCACGCGGCCACCTCGGCGGCCGGGTTGGCGCTCGGTGGCCTGCACCCGGTGGTCGCGGTCTACGCCACCTTCCTCAACCGCGCCTTCGACCAGGTCCTGCTGGACGTGGCGATGCACAAGCTGCCGGTGACCTTCGTGCTGGACCGGGCGGGCATCACCGGCCCGGACGGGCCCAGCCACTACGGCATCTGGGACATGTCGGTCTTCGGAGTGGTGCCGGGGCTGCGGATCGCCGCTCCCCGCGACGCCGCCACCCTGCGCGAGGAACTGCGCGAGGCGATGGCCGTCGACAACGGCCCGACAGTGGTGCGGTTCCCGACCGGTGCGGTCGCCGCGGACCTGCGGGCGCTGCGCCGGGTCGGCACTGTCGACGTGCTGGCCGAGTCCGCCCGTACCGACGTGCTGCTCGTCGCCGTCGGCTCCTTCGGCCAGTTGGGCATGGAGGTGGCCGCCCGGGTCGCCGAGCAGGGCTACGGCGTCACCGTCGTCGACCCCCGCTGGGTGCGTCCGGTCCCGGCGGAACTGGTCGACCTGGCCGCCCGCCACCGGCTCGTGGTCAGCGTCGAGGACGGCGTCCGAGTCGGCGGGGTGGGCGACGCGCTCGCCCAGGCGATGCGCGACGCCGACGTCCGGGTGCCGCTCAAGGACCTGGGTGTACCGGCCGACTGGCACCCGCACGGCACCCGCGCGCAGATCCTCGCCGACCTGGGTCTGACCGCTCAGGACGTGGCCCGCAACGTCACCGGTTGGATCTCCGGCCTGGACGCCACCCCGGACCGCCTCACCCCCAGCGACGCAGCCGCACAGAACTGACGAGACAAACAACGGCGGGCGTCCCTCGGGACGCCCGCCGTCGCATATCCACCCCAGTCCCCAGTCCCCAGTCCGCAGTCCGCAGTCCGCACCCTCAGGCCGCAGTCCGCAGGCCGCAGCCCGCAGCCCGGAGCCCGCAGCCCGGAGCCCGGAGCCCGCACCCCCAGCCCGCAGGCCGCACCCCCCAGCCCGCAGTCCGCACCCTCAGGCCGCAGCGCCCAAGCCCTCCGACTGCCTCCGCCCCGCCCCAGCCCCGCCTCGGCTGCGTCGATCAAGGACTTGTGGTGCCCCGCAAAAGGTGCGTATGGCCAGTAGTTGCCCACCACAACTCCATGATCGACTCTGCGAAGGGGTGGCGGGGAGCGTGGCGGGGGCGGCGGAGCGGCGGGGTGTGGTGCGGCGTGGCGTGGCGCGTTGTGGCGGGGCGCGGTGTGGCGCGGCCGGACGCCCGACGTCTCATATCCGCCCCACCGCCACCGCCCAACCCTTCCCACCCGCTGCGCGCCGCCCGCGCCCCTTCCCACCCCCGCTGCGCGCCGCCCGCGCCCCCACCGCGCGCCGCCCGCGCCCTTCCCGCGCCGATCTTGCACTTTCGGTCGACGTAATGCGCCTTGAGCCCGTTTTGTCGGCACAGAAAGTGCAAGATCGGCGCGGGGTGAGCGGGGTGAGCGGGGTGAGCGGGGTGAGCGGGGGCGAGGCCGGCTGAGGGCCTGTTCTGGCCTGGCCCGGCCCGGCCTGGCCCGGCCCGGCCTGGCCCGGCCCGGCCTGGCCTGGCCCGGCCTGGCCTGGCCCGGCCTGGCCCGGCCTGGCCCGGCCCGGCCTGGCCCGGCCTGGCCCGGCCCGGCCTGGCCCGGCCCGGCCTGGCCCGGCCTGGCCCGGCCCGGCCTGGCCCGGCCTGGCCTGGCCCGGCCTGGCCCGGCCTGGCCTGGCCCGGCCTGGCCCGGCCTGGCCTGGCCTGGCCCGGCCCGGCTCGGTGGGGTGGGGTGGGGTGAGGGGGTGGGGTGGGTGGGTTAGCGGGGGGAGATTGAGCGGTAGTGGGTCTTGTCGGTGTTGGCGAGGCTGTAGGTCTGGGAACGGGACGGGGTGGGGACTACCACCAGGCCGGGGCGCTCGACCAGCAGGGGAGTGCCCGGCGGAACGGACAGGGAGCTGTCCCGGGTGGCTCGCCAGCTCAGCACCACCAGCGGCTGACCGGGCACAGGCAGTTGGTACGCCTGCAACGGGGTGGCCCGGTCGGCGGGTGAGACGACGGGCGCGCTCCCGTCGGCCGGTCGATAGATCACCGCCGTCATCGCACCGGCGTCGGTGTCCCAGGTGAGCTGTTGCAACTCGGCCGGCTCTCCGCCGCCGAGGGCAACTTCGCCGAGCGAGCGCACGGTGAGTTTCGCCATCGGCCAGGACGTCGGCACCGAGCGTGGGGCGTCCCGGTCCCCGATCCGGCGCGGGATGCTGCCGAAGGGGCCCCGGTCGCCGGACAGCACGCAGGTGTCCAGACCGGTGAGCGCCCGCCGGCCCGTGCCGGACTCGTCGCGGACCAACGGGTAGCGCGGGTCGACGGTGCCGGTGCCCAGGTCGAGCAGCCGGTCGGCGGCCCGACCGCGGGGGAGCGACTCCGTGGTTCGCAGGGTCGCGGTCACGCCGACGGCCGTGCAGGACGGCACGTCGACCGGTGCGCTGAGACCGTCCGCGATGGTCAACGTCCGGTCCTTGGGCCCGAGGAGGCTCTGCACCCGGGCCGAGACCAGGTAACGCCGGCCGCTGGCCGTCTGCACCGGCAGCACGTCGGAGTAGACGAGGTAACCCGGATCGGTGTATTCGGTGGCGCGGGTCACCGTGTACCGGTCGCCCTCGCGAGTCAGTTGCAGAAGCCAGGACGCGCTTTCGCCGGGCACGTCGGCGGCCACCAGCGCCACCGGGGCGCCGTCGACCCGACCGGAGAAGAGGATGCCCGACGAGGGCAGGTGCGCGCGATCGTCGGCCGGCGACCGCCAGCTCCGGACCGCCGCGGTGACCGCGGACGTCGCCGTGGCGTCGCTGGAGAGGTCGCCCCGGGGCGGCCACACGGCGAGGGTGCCGTCCAGGCTGTCGTACCCGACCCGGAGGTCCTGCGGCTTCCGCTCGGCAACCGGACCGCAGGCCGTGCCGGCCAGCAGCGCGCTCAGCAGGACGGGAAGCGCCCTGCCGTACCGACGGCCTGGAATCACCTGGACCGCCCCCGATCGCCTCGCCGTCGCTGTCGGAAAGCGCCATAGTACGAGATGTCCGATGCGGCCCCTCAGTTGGCCGGCACCCGAAGCACCACAATGGACACCACCGGGGGTTTAGGGCGTTTTGGTTGCTCCGGTAGACTCCGCCGACTGTGACGCCTGCCGAGTCCCGCGCCCTGCCCGCGCCGCACCCGGAGGCGGTAGCCGACTCCGCCGAGCTGGTGAGCTACCGCACACCGGCCGGTCTCTTCGCCGGCCCGCCCGCGCTGGCCGCCCCCACCACAGCGCCGGCCGATCCCGAAGCGCCGGCCGTCCCAGGAGTGCCCGCCAAGCCCGGAGCGCCGTCCGAGCCCGAGGCGCCCGCCGAACCCGGAGCGCCGGCCGAGAGCGCGGTGCCGACGCGAGCACGGTGGCAGCGGTGGACCCGGCGCCGGCAGCATCTGGCGGTGGGCGGGCTGTTTCTGCTCGCCGCACTCTGGGTGACCAGCCGGATCTGGCTGGACCCCTCCGGTCGGGTGGCCTCGCTCTACACCGGTGACCCGGCGCAGGTGCAGTTCTTCCTCGCCCACTCGGTACGCGTGGTGCTGCACGGCGAGTACCCGTTCTACACCGAGCAGTTCAACTACCCCGACGGCGTCAACCTGATGGCCAACACGGCCGTGTTGGCGCTGGGCATTCCGATGGTCCCGGTGACGCTGCTCTTCGGGCCGGCGGTCTCCTTCGTGGTGCTGGTCACGCTCGGTCTCGCCGGCACCGCGATGGCCTGGTACCTGATGCTCTCCCGCCACCTGGTGCGTACCCCGCTCGCGGCGGCGGTCGGCGGTTGGTTCTGCGGGTTCTCGCCCGCGATGCTCTCGCACGCCAGTTGGCACCCGAACATCATCAGCCAGTTCCTGCTGCCGTTCATCGTGTGGCGGGTGCTGGTGCTCACCCGCTCCGGAAGACCGGTTCGGGACGGGGCCCTGCTCGCCCTGCTGGTCACCGCGCAGGCGTTCATCAACGAGGAGATCCTGCTCTTCACGGCGCTGGCCTGCGGCGTCTTCCTGCTGGCGGTGCTGGCTCAGGAGCCGGCCCGGTGGCGAGCGGCCTGGCGGCCTCTGGGCGTCGGCGTGGTGACCTGCGCGCTGCTGGCGGGGGCGCTGCTGGCGTACCCGCTCTACGTGCAGTTCGCCGGGCCGATGGCCTACCACGGGCTCAGCGACGCGGTGAAGGACTACGGCAACGACATCGCCGCCTTCTTCGCCCCCGGCTCGCCCACCCTCGGCGGCAACCAGCGAGCCAACATCAACCTGGCGCCGAACTACTCCGAGGAGAACGCCTTCTTCGGCTGGAGCCTGTCGATGCTGGCCATCGGCATCGTGGTCTGGCTGCGCCGGGAGTTGATCGTTCGGGCGCTCGCGGCGACCGGCGTGTTCTTCGCCGTGCTGTCCCTCGGCGAGCGGGTCTCCTGGTGGGACCGTGAGCTGATCACCGGACCGTGGCAGTGGTTGGTCCACCTGCCGCTGCTGGACGCGGTGGTGCCGACCCGGTTCGGGCTCATCACCAGCGTGGTGATCGGCCTGCTGCTGGCGCTCGCCGTCGAGCGGGCCTGGGCGCTACGCCCGGCCGACCGTCGTACCGTCCGGGTGCTGACCGCCGCGGGCCTGGCCTTCGCGCTGCTGCCGATCGCACCGATGCCGCTGCGGATGGTCTCCCGGCCGCCGGTGCCGGACTTCATCACGGCGGACCGGTGGCGGGCGTACGTCGGGCCGGACCAGACGCTGGTGCCGATCCCGGTGCCCAGCATGGGCAACACGCACGGCATGCGCTGGGCGGCGGCCACCAACCTCGACTTCAAGATCCCAGGCGGCTACTTCCTCGCGCCCCGCAACGGCAACACCGGCGACGCGGGCCGGTTCGGCGGTCGTCCCAGCGGGGTGGGTCAGATGCTGGAGGAGGTGGCAACCACCGGGCGTACGCCCAAGCTTGACGACCGGCAGCGTCGGCGCTTCGCCGACGAGCTGCGGCACTGGCGGGCGGCGATCCTGGTGCTGCCGGTGCGGCAGCAGAACGTCGAGCCACTGCGTCGTACTGTCGAGGAGCTGGTCGGTCCGGGCCGCCAGGAGTTGGACGTCTGGGTCTGGGACGTCCGGACGCTCACCGACCGTTCGGTCTGATGACCACCGGGACGACGTCCCCGAACATCTCGCCCCCGGCGACGGTCGGCGCGTCCCGCTCGGCCTGGCTGCGGGACGCGCTGGTGGTGGCCGGCTATCTGGGCCTCGCGGTGCTGGTGACCAGCGGGCAGTGGGGTCACCCGTGGCGGCTGTTCCACCAGGCGGGTGACCAGATCCTCTTCGAGTGGATGCTGGCTCACGCCGCGCATGCGGTGGTCGAGGGGGAGAACCCTCTCTTCAGCACCGGCTTGAACGCGCCCGACGGGGTCAACCTGATGGCGAACACGTCGGTGCTCGGTCTGGGTGTTCCGCTCACTCCGGTCACAGTGCTCTTCGGCTCCCAGGTGGCGTTCTGCGTGGCGGTCGTCTGCTGCCTCGCCGGGACCGCCGTCGCCTGGTACGTGCTGCTGCGCCGCCGGCTGGTCGGCACCCGGGCCCCGGCCGCGGTGGGTGGGCTGATCTGTGGCTTCGCCCCGGGCATGATCGCCCAGGCGGGGGCCCACCTGCACATCGCCGCCCAGTTCCTGGTGCCCGCGATCCTCGCCCTGGTGTTCCGGCCGGCTTCGAAGACGACACGGGACGGCGTGTGGCGGCCCGGCGTCGCCCTGGGGCTGCTGCTCGTCTGGCAGGTCTTCATCGGCGAGGAGGTGCTGGTCTTCCTGGTGCTCGCGGCCGGCGTCTTCGCGTTGGGTTACGCGCTCGCCGACCGGGTGGCCGCACGACGGCTGGCGCCGGCCCTCTTCGGTCGGCTCGCGGTGGCGGCCGGCGTGGCGGGGGTGCCGCTGGCGTACCCGTTGTGGTTCCAGTTCTACGGCCCGCAGCACTACTCCGGGATGGCGTTCGCCACGCAGGGCTTCCAACTGGACCTCGCCTCGTTCACCGCGTCGGCCCGGCAGACCGTGCTGGGTGACGACTGGCTGCCGGGGCTGCTCTCGCCGAATCCGACCGAGGAGAACTCGTTCTTCGGCCCGGGCCTACTGGTGCTCGCCGTGGTGATCGTGATCTGGCAATGGCGACGACCGCTGATCCGGGCACTGGCCGCCTGCGGCGTGGTCTTCGCCCTGCTCTCGCTCGGCGACGAGTTGCGGGTGGACGGTGCGGCCACCGGCATTCCGGGGCTGTACCGGCTGGTCGGTGAGTTGCCGTTGCTCGATCTCGCGGTGCCGGCCCGGTTCGCGCTGGTCTGCGTACCGGTGCTGGGGGTGCTGGTGGCGCTGTCAGTGGACCGGGTCCGGGCCGCGCGGGGGCCGAATGTGGCGCCGGGCCTGCCGGTGCGGCTGCTGTGGGCCGGCGCGGTCGCCGCCGCGTTGCTGCCCCTGTTTCCGACGCCGATCCGCGTGGTGCCGGTCGCGCCGGTGCCGGGGTTCCTCGCCGCAGGTGGCTGGCGTCCACTGGTGCCGCCCGGTCGGACGGTGGTCGCGGTGCCCCCGGTCACCGGTGCCGGGCGCAGCCCGGTGATGCTCTGGTCCGCCCGTACCGGTCTGGGGTTCGCCGCGCCGGGCGGTTACTTCATCGGCCCCAGTGGCCCGGACGACCCGACGGCCCGTTGGGGCGCGCCGGACCGGCCCACGTCGGTGCTGCTGCGGCAGGTGGCCGAGACCGGCGTGGTGCCGGTGCTCGACGACGCCGACCGCCGCCAGGCGGTCGAGGATCTGCGGCACTGGCGTGCCGCCGTGGTCGTA
This sequence comes from Micromonospora sp. NPDC005553, assembly GCF_042871765.1. Lineage (NCBI taxonomy): Bacteria > Bacillati > Actinomycetota > Actinomycetes > Micromonosporales > Micromonosporaceae > Micromonospora > Micromonospora sp. NPDC005553. The sequence goes on from NZ_JBIAJD010000011.1 coordinate 22,337, forward strand.
CTCGGGCACCTGGAGCACGGTGACCCGGTCCGCCGAACCGTCGACGACCTGCTCGGCCCGGGCCGACCGGTCGACGGCGGATGGTTGTGGGACGTCCGGGACCGGGTCGGCTGACTAACCCACCAGGGCGCGCACGTCCCAGACCCAGACGTCGTCGACCCGCTGCGGTGGCCCGATCAGGGCGGTGACCAGCTCACGGAGCACCGCCTCGCGGGGGTGCGCCCCGAGCACCACCACCGACGCCCGCCAGAACCGTAGGTCCTCGACGGCCTGGCGGCGGTTCTCGTCGGTCAGCGCCGGAACCGTGCCACTGTCCATTGTCGAGTAGATGAGGGTGCTGGTCGGTCGGTTCGGCGCGCCGAAGACCCCCTCACCCAGCTCGTTCGGGCCGATGAAGTAGCCGCCCGGAACGGGGAACTCCTGCCCGGTCAGCGCACTCCACCGCAGCGTCGGCAGACCGTGCACGTTGCTCGGGATCGGCACCGGCACCAGGGTGCGACCCGCCGGCACGTACGGCCGCCAGCCGCCTGCGGTGATGAAGTGCGGCGGCGGGTCGATCTGCTGAGCGGGCAGCGGGCGGGGGAAGAGCGGCAGCACGGCGAGGGCGACCGCCGCGTACCCCACCGGGCGCAGCCACCGGTGGCGGGAGGCGGTCGGCGCGGCCGGCTCGTCGTCGGTCGTCGCCGGGGTCGCGTCGTCGACGCGCTGGGCCGGCACCCGCGGCCGGTCGGCCACCGCGCGCCCCTGGCGGTGCGCGGCGTCCCAGGTCAACGCGAGCAGTACGCCCACCGCGGCCGCGACCACCAGCGTCAACCGGGTCGGCATCATCATCTCGACCAGCGGCAGGTCGTCCGACACGTACGACCACGGGCCGCGCACGCCGGTCTCCACACCGTTGAAGCGCACGAACGGCCCGATCGCGGCCACGCTGAACACCACGATGAGCACCGCGGCGATCCGGGCGGCCAGCGAGCGGCGTACGAGCAGCACCAGAGCCACCACCGAGAGCAGCACCAGCGGCCAACCGAACCAGGTGTTCTGCTCGGTCAGACCGATCGTCTTCTCCACTGCCGGGTCACCGGCCCAGGTGTCCCTGGCGAACGTGACGAAGGCGACCAGGTCCTCGCCCCAGTTGTGGAACACGCCACCCTGCAGGCCCCGGTAGGACTGCGGGCCGTTGAACTGGAACCAGATCGGGTACGCGGTGAGCACCAGCGCCAGCCCGCCGGCGACGCCGAGTCCGGCCAGGAAGGTGCCGGCGGCGGCCCGGGTGGCCCGCGGCCGCTGCACGGCGTACGCCAGCACGATGACCAGGCAGGCCAGCGCGGTGAGCAGCAGCATCTCCTCGTTGATGAAGATCTGGTACGCCACCAGCGCACCGAGCACGAGGCCGTTGCGGCGCCACCGGCCCGGTTCACCCAGGGTCAGCACCCGCACCACGATCAGCGGGAGCAGGAAGTTGGAGACGAAGTTCGGTTGGCCGTTGGCGTGGTGGATGATTCCCGGCGCGAAGCCGAGGAACGCGCCGCCGACGAACGCCGCCGCCCGGGAACGCACCAGGTGGCGGGAGAGCATCCAGTACCCGGTGCCGGCGGTGGCCGCCAGCGCCGCGCCCAGGTAGACGGCGTACATCACCTGGGGGCCGAGCAGCATGGTCAGCGGGGCCAGCGGCAGGGTCACCCCGAGCAGCGAGGTGTTGGCCATCATGTTCACCCCGTCCGGGGCGTTCTGACGGGCCGTGAACAGCGGGTTCTCCAGGTGCCGCACCGAGTACTCGCCGTGCGCGAACAGCCACTCGAACCAACTGTGGTCGGTGGGCAGGTGCGAGGAGACCCGGCCGTTGACGTCACCCCAGTAGTTGAGGCAGACGAAGACGCCCAGCAGCACATAGGCTCCGAGGGCCAACAGGTCGGCTCGGGCCGGACGGCGTCGAGGCCGCCGTGTCGACTCGGCCTCGACCGGGTCGGCGTCGGTCACGGGAATCAGCGAAGGGTCTACCACCGGCACAGCCACGACGCGCCATCGTACAGGCGGGGTTCCGTCACTTTTGCCGGGCCGGTGCGCTGACGGTCGGTTTGCCGGACGGTGACTCGTCGGCCAGCCTTACCTGGTGACGGAAGGACGGTCGTTGTCGATCATCGAGCTGGGCGAGATCAGCGACGAGCCCGCGTCGGCACCTCCGGTTCGCCGCCCGCGCGCCGTCGGTCGCCCGATGCGCAGCGCGACTGTGTTGCTTCTCAGCCTGGTGATGCTGGCCGGTGCCGCGCCGCCGACGCAGCGCACGGTGAGCGTGGTGCCGGGGTCGCGGATGGCCACCGCGTATCTGGCCGGGGACGGGGTCTACGTGGTCGATCCGCCGGCACCCGACGGGGAGCGGTACCTGACCGCGTACGCCCAGCCGGCACCGACCGGCGTCGGGGTGCGGCGGCGGTGGCAGGCGCCGGTGGCCCGCACGGCCAACTACCTCGAGGTCCGGGTCGAACGGGGTCTGGTGCTGGCGCTGGCGGTCAACGCCCCGAACCGGCGGTTCCAGACCACCGCCTTCGACAGCGCGACGGGCCAGCAACGCTGGCAGCATCCCGGTGCTCCCCAGCCGACCCCCGGCGGTGGCCTGCTGGTGACCAATGGCCGAGAGGACGGGTCGGGCGCGATGAGCGGGGTCGAGCCCGACACCGGCCTGGTGCTCTGGTCGGTGCCGCTCCCGCCGGCCGCCAGCCCCACCTACCACCACACTTCCGAGGGGCAGGTCGACCGGTTCGTGCTCCTGCAACCGACCGGCGAGGTGCAGGTGCACGACGCCGGCACCGGCCAGCTGCTGCGCAGCATCGACACGCTGCCCGGTGACCGGTCGGCGTACCAGCGGGTGCAGATCGTCGACGACCTGCTGCTGCTCGTTCCGCCGGGCAGCACCCGGCTGGTGAGCTTCGGGCTGGCCGAGTTGGAGCCACGGTGGACGGCGGAGGTGACGTTGGTGTCGCATGTGCTCGAATGCGGCGGTCTGCTCTGCGCGGTGCCGCAGACCGGCGGCCTCCAGGTGCTCGACCCGGCCACCGGCTCGGTGCAATGGTCGGAACCGGGCCAGGACGTCCTGGCCGACGTCCGGTACGGTCGGCTGCTGATGGCCAGGCCCGGCCAGGGGTACGCGGTGCGGGACGCGGCCACCGGGCAGGTACGAATCGAACTGGGCGTGTGGAGTCTGATGCCGGTGCTGGGGCCGGACGATCCGCTGGTCGGTGTGCGGCGAAGTGACGACGGTCGGATGGTCGTCGCCGAACTGGACCTGGTGGCCGGTCGGACGCGGATCGTCGACGTGCTGCCGGGTATCGCCGGCAGCTGCCAGGCGTCCCTGCCGGTCCTGCTCTGCCAGCGCCTCGACGGCACCACCGCGCTGTGGCGGTTGACGCGATGACCGGGCCGGTGATCGACCTCGGTGAGCTGCGGCACGACCCGGACCCGGACCCGGTGCCCCGCCCGCCCCGCGCTCATGGTCGTCCGCTGCGCGTGGCGCTGGTCGTGGTGCTCGCGCTCGTCACGCTCGCCGGCTCTGTCGTCACACCATCCCGGCCGGCCCCGGTGACGCTGCCGGTTCGATCCGGGTCCGACGTCATGGTCGACGGTGACCTCCTCCTGGTCCTGGAGCCGACCAACACCACGACCCGACGGGCGCGGGTGTCCGCCTACCGCTTACCCGGCGGCGAGCCGGTCTGGCAGGCGCCGCTGTCGGCGGAGGCCAGGTACTGGGGGATGACCCCGCTGGCCGGGATGCTGCTGGCCACCGGCTACGAGATCGGCCCGGATGGTCGGGACACGATCACCGTCGCGCTGGATCGGGCGACCGGGGCGCACCGGTGGCAGCAGCCAGGCACCGTCTCCAAGCTGACCGACGGCAACGTGCTGCTGCGTAGCGGCGGCGAGACCTTACCGTCCACTCTGCGCGCGGTCGATCCGTGCTGCGGCACCGTGCGTTGGCAGCTCTCCGGCGCCAGCGCCGAGACGACTGTGCGGGGCACCGAGCGCGGGGTGGACCGGGTGGTGCTCAGCGAGGCGGACGGGCCGGTCGAGGTACGCGACGCGATCACCGGCGCGGTGCTGGCCCGCGCCGACCTGCGCCCGCCCGACGGTGGTCGGATCGGCCTGGACCTGACGAAGGACCTGCTGCTGGCCATCGACAGAGGCTCGGGCACTGTCACCGCGTACGGGCTGGATCAGCTTGAGGCCCGCTGGACCCGCGCCCGGCTCCACGTCGACTTCGCGCTGGACTGCGGCCCCGTCCTGTGCGTGCGCACCGGCAACAACGAGCTACAGGCGCTCGACCCGGCGACCGGCGAGGTGCGCTGGAGCAGCACCCAGTGGGGGTGGGCCTGGCCTACCGGCGGCCGGCTGATGGCCAACATCAGCGGAATCGGTCCGCTGGAGCAGTACATCGTGCTCGATGCGCTGACCGGCCAGCAGGTGGCCGACCTGGGCCGGTGGGAGCTGTACCAACTCGGTCCCGGCGGCCGGTTGGTCGGCATACGGCGGCACCCCGACGCAGGGGTGCTCGTCGGTGAGTTGGACGTCGGCGCCGGAGAGGTGCGCATCGTGGACGTGCTGCCCGACGCCACCGGGGAGTGTCAGGCGATCACCGGCTACCTGGTGTGCAGTGCGGCCGGCGGGTACCAGCTCTGGAAACTGACCGACTGATCACCAGTTGGCCTGGGCGGGTGGCGGGGGCAGCGGCACCGACGGGGGTCGCAGCACGTACGCCACCCCACCGCTGCCCCGTTGCCAGACCGCCTCGAACGCCTGCCGGGGCACTGTGCGGCGGACCGCGTCGTCGTCCGGGGCGTACGGGTCGTTGAGCACCGGGTCGCCGTCGGCGCTGAAACCGACCAGGACCATCAGGTGCCCACCGGTGTCGTACCCGAGCCCCGGCACCTCGTCGGCCCGGAACGCGGCGGAGACGATCAGGGGGATGCCGGCGACGACGAACTCCTCCGCCTCGACCAGCGACCGCAGCCGGGTGACGAACGCGTCCACCCCGTGCAGACCGGCGTACGCGGTGTTGAACGGCCAGTTGCCGGCCCCGGCGTACGCGTGGTCGTAGCAGTGCCGGGCGGCGTGGACCACCACCGGACGCGGGCCGGACGGCTCCACCCAGGCGTAGCGGTCCGGCGTCGGCTCGGCGCCCCAGTAGGCGAGCACCATCGAGGTGCAGGTGGGGCTGCACCAGGAGTCCCCGCCACCACCCCACTGCGGGTACTGGCCGGCGTGCAGCCGCTGTGAGTAGCGGGGCACGTCCAGCACCCGGCCCCAGGCAGCGGACGAGACAGGTTCCCCCGCGTACCCCTGGTCGACCGTCGCGGGGCCGGTGGCGACAGCGCCGATGCTGCGCAGCACCGGGCCGGTCGGGTTGCCGGCGGGCCGGCACAAGGTCACCCGCGTCTGCCAACCGGTGACCGTCGCTCCGGTCACGATCAGGGTGTCGGTGTCGACCCGGGCGGCACTGTCGCGCTGTCCGGGCAGCGAGGTCCGCCGTACGGTGTCGTCGCCGGCGGCCCAGCGGGCCAGCCGGTACCAGTCGGTGCTGGGCGCGTCGTCGTGCCAGCCGCGCAGGTCGACCTCGATCCAGGAGCCGTCGGGGGTGTCCGCCGTCCAGGACGGCACCACCTCGGCGACGGCGAAGCCGACAGGTACCGGCGGTGACGTCCAGGTGCCCCGTTCGGCGACGCCGTCGAGGACGAGCCCTCGACCGTCGGCGAGCAGGCCGTCGCCGCTGCCGCTGGTCAGGTCGGCCGGCAGGTGGAAACCCCGGTAGGCGATGTCCCGCCGGGTGGGTGGTGCCGCAGTGGTCATGCCAGTCCGTCCGTCGCTCGATACCGCCGGCCAGCATCGCGTACGCCGCGGTGGCCCGCAACGCCGGCCGGCGCGGACGGCGAGGGACGATGGTTGCCCGCCGGCACTAGGTTGTCGGTGGTCAGCAGCGAGGAGGCCGGGATGCGGGTACTGGTGGTCGAGGACGAGCGCAACCTCGCCGACGCGATCGCGCGGGGGTTGCGCAAGCGGGGCATGGCTGTCGACGTGGCGTACGACGGCGACGCCGGCCACGAGGCGGCGTTCGTCACCCGGTACGACGTGGTGGTGCTCGACCGCGACCTGCCGGGTGTGCACGGCGACCAGATCTGCGCCGACCTGGCGTCCTCCGGCGCGTTGACCCGGGTGCTGATGCTCACCGCCAGCGGCACGGTGGCCGACCGGGTGGAGGGCTTGCAGCTCGGCGCTGACGACTACCTGCCCAAACCGTTCGCCTTCGACGAGTTGGTCGCCCGGGTGCAGGCACTGGGCCGGCGGGCCACCCCGGCCGCGCCTCCGGTGCTCGAACTGGCCGACCTGGTGCTCGACCCGGCCCGCCGGGTGGCCACCCGCGCCGGGGTGCCGGTGGACCTCACCAACAAGGAGTTCGGGGTGCTCAGCGAACTTCTCAGGGCGCGTGGCGCGGTGGTCTCCAGCGAGGAGCTGCTGGAACGCGTCTGGGACGCGAACACCGACCCGTTCACCACCATCGTCCGGGTCACCGTGATGACGCTACGCAAGAAGCTCGGCGAGCCGCCGTTGATCGAGACGGTGGTCGGTGCGGGCTACCGCACCGCCGAGGTGAGCGCGTGAGCCGCCGGCTGCGACCCACTCTGCGGTTGCGGCTGACCCTGCTCAACGGGGTGCTGCTGGTCGGGGCCGGAGCGATCCTGGTGTTGCTGGCCTGGCTGCTGGTCCGCGACGCGTTGCGACCCACCGACGAGTTGGTGCCCGGCACGATCGTGCTGCTCTCCGACGGTCGGCGGATGGACGCCGCCGAGTGGCAGCGGCAGTTGGTCGATGCCGCCTCCGGGGAACTGCTGGCCAAGGGCCTGGTCGCGCTGCTGGCGATCAGCGTGGTCGGGGTGGCCGGCGCGTACGCGGTGGCCGGTCGGGCGCTGCGCCCACTGCACCAGGTCACGGCGACCGCCCAGCGGCTGGGCGAGGCGACCCTGGACCAGCGGATCGGCTACTCGGGCGCCGACGACGAGGTGGCCGAGCTGGCCAAGACGTTCGACGCCATGCTGGACCGGATCGCGTCCGCCTTCGAGGCCCAGAAGCGTTTCGTGGCGAACGCCTCGCACGAGCTACGTACCCCGCTCGCGGTGATGCGCACGGAGATCGACGTTACGCTCAGCGACGACGACGCGGATGCCGCCGAGTATCGACGGATGGCGACGGTGGTCCGCGACGCCTCCGAGCGGGCCAACGGCCTGGTGGACGCGTTGCTGGTGCTGGCCCGCAGCGAGGCGCAGGCCGGGCGGCAGCTCGGCAGGCGTACCGAGTGTGACCTCGCCGCGGGCACCGCCAACGCGCTGTCGGCAATGCGCCGCGAGGTGGAACGGATCGGCCTGCGGGTGCAGACGTCGCTGGAGTCCGCGCCGGTCGTCGGCGATCCGGGGCTGCTCGACCGGTTGGCCGGAAACCTGATCGAGAACGCGGTCCGCTACAACCACCTGCACGGTCGGCTCTGGGTGCGTACCGGCACCGACGGTGACCGGTCCTGGCTGGTGGTGGGGAACACCGGTTTCGAGGTGGACCAGGCCGACGTGCCGGGGCTGTTCGAGCCGTTCCGCCGTGGTGGCCGGGAACGCACCGGTGCCCGTGGCTCCGGCCTGGGGCTGTCCATCGTCCGGGCGGTCTGCACCGCGCACGGCGGCACCGTACGGGTGGTCGCGCAGGCCGGCGGGGGCTTGGAGGTCACTGTCACCCTCCCGTCGTCGGACGCCCCGGCCGTGCCCGGAACGGTTTCCGCCGCCGGCTGATCGGGGTTGCGCACCTCGCTCGGCCGATGGCAAGATCGCCGGGTCAGCTCGACAGGGAAGGGGGTGCGTCGATGTCCACCAGTCTCGGCTCCGCGCCCCGGGTCAGCGTCGGCTGACGTCCCGGAGGCGGAGCGCCCCCGCACGGGTCGGGCGCTGATCGCCCACTCGAAGGGGATCCAGTTCCTGCGTGGTGCGCCGGGTACCCGGGGCCGCACCACGTCACCACCGTGGAGGACCACTGTGAGTTCGACGATCCACAACATCAGCATCGACTGTCACGACACGTACGCCCTCGCCGGCTTCTGGTCGCAGGTCTTCGACTGCCCCCGGCAGCCCGACGACTTCCCGGGCGACCCGGAGGCGATGCTTCTGCCCCCGGGTGGCCCCGAGGTGCTGTTCATCGCGGTGCCCGAGGGCAAGACGGTGAAGAACCGGCTGCACCTGGACCTGCAACCCGCCGACCGGACCCGGGCCGAGGAGGTCGAGCGACTGCTCGGCATCGGCGCGAGGCTCGTCGCCGACCACGTCAGCCCGACCGGTGGAGGTTGGGTGGTGCTCGCCGACCCGGAGGGCAACGAGTTCTGCGTGCTCGGCAACGCCGCCGAGCGGGCGGCAGCGGCGGCGGCGCGGGCAGCGGCGGCGGCGCTCGCCACGTCGGAGGTTGCCGAACCGGCCTGATGGTCGACGTACGGCACCGGGGCACCGGCCACCTTCGCGTGGCCGGTGCCCCGGCTTCCCGCTGTCGGGGCGGGACCTGATCGCGAGATTCGGGCGGTGGCCGGGCCGTGTCGTGTCGCGGTGACTAGACGAAGGCTGTCGCGCCTTCGTACTGCGCCGTCGGGGCGGTGCCGACATGCTCGTACTCGAGCAGGAGCAAGCCCTTCGCCGTAGCTTCGTGGTGAACCAGTCGGAGGCCGACGGGTGCGTTCGGGTGGTCGAGCAGCCGCCGCCCGGAGCCGGCCACGGTGGGGGCCATGACGAGTCGGAGGGTGTCGACGAGGCCAGCTGACAACAGAGCCTTGCCAAGTCGTGCGCTTCCGTGAATCTGGAGCTCCCGTCCTGGCTGCGCCCTGAGCTCCCCGACGCTGTGGATCGGGTCGCCGTGGAGCACTGTCGTCGGGTGCCAACCACCCTCCGTCAGGGTGTTGGTCACGACGTACTTCGGTAGTGAGTTCATCCGTTCAGTGAACGGATCGTTCGGGTCGGTGATCTGCGGCCAGTCGCGAGCGAACGCCTCGTAGGTCCGCCGTCCGAGCAGCAGACCGTCGGCGAGACCCAACCACTCCGAGGTACGGCGGACGAAGACCTCGTCCAGGTAGGGCACGAGCCAGCCGCCCAGGGCGAAGCCGCCGCTCGTGTCCTCGGTCGGCGAGCCGGGCCCCTGGCTGACGCCGTCGAGAGTGACGAACTCGGTAAGGACGATCTTCACAGCGCCTCCTGGCCCTCGGCGAGCCCGGCGAGTTGTTCGGTGACCGAGCCCCAGCCGTCCGCGAAGCCGATCTTCTCGTGAAGGTCACGAGCGGCGGGATCGCCGTGGCGGACGATGATCCGGTAGTCGGTGCCGTCCGGATGGTCCTTCATGGTGATCTCCGCCGTCATCGGGACCGGGGTGGGGTTCGCGGGCCGCCAGGCGCTGTCGATCACGTTGGTGAACACGATCCGTTCGAGGTCGTCGACGACGAGGAAGCACGCGTCGAGGTGCGGGACGAACTCCACCCCGTCCTCGCTCAGTCGGGTCACGAGTGCGCCACCGGGCCGGACGTCCAAGCGGTCGACGCGGCACAGCGCCGGCACCGGTACCCACCACTTCTCGAAGCGGGACGGGTCGGTCCAGGCGGCCCACACGGTGGCGCGAGGGGCGCGGATGACCCGCGTCATGGTCAGGTCCAGGTCGGGATTCATTGCTGGTTCTCCTGCTGATCGGTGACGAGGCGTTCCAGGCGATCCGTGCGCTCTTCCCAGACCCTGCGCTGCTCCGCGAGCCAGTCGTCGACGACAGCGAGGCGCTCGCGGTTGAGCACGCAGGTGCGCACCCGGCCGGACTTGGTCGTGTGGATCAGTCCGTTCGACTCGAGCGTCCGCACGTGCTTCATGAACGAGGGAAGGGTCATCGGAAGCTCGCGGGCGAGGTCGCCGACGCTTGTCGGACCGTGGCCGAGGCGTCGGATGACCCAGCGCCGGGTCGGGTCGGCGAGGGCGACGAACACGCCGTCGAGATGCGCCGAATACTGTGCCATGCGGCTAAGTATTTCGGGAGATGATACTTAGCGCAAGGGCAAAGTATTGGCGGCCGCAGGGAGTGCGCTGACGCCCCGCCGGTCGGTTGGCGTGCTTCAGGAGAAGCAATCGGGGCCCCGGCCACCCGAAGGTGGCCGGGGCCCCGGTCGCGTACGGATCAGGACTGCTGCTCGACCTGGCCCCGGATCGTGGTGAACTCGGCCTTCGCCTGGTCGGCGGACTTGAAGTACATCACCACCATGCCCAGGCTGCCCCGGTCGGCCCAGACGCAGATGCCCAGCGGCACGGTCTTGGCCTTGCCGTCGCCGCAACGCGCCTCACCGCCGAGCGGGCCGGCGTCGACGGCCGTCATCGTGTCCACCGTCAGCTGCTTGGACAGGCCGTCCACATAGGCGTCCAGCTCCTTCTTCGGGTCCGACAGCAGCCCGGACACGCCCGCGATCATGACGAGGTCCTGCTTGGTCGGGTCGCCGTAGAAGGCGGCGACCGTGCTCGTCTCGTTCCCCGCCGCCGTCTTCATCCCGGCGACCGCCTGCTCGGCGGCCCTCAGGAGCTCCGGGTTGGTGAGCTTCGGCCGGCCGGCGAGGGTGGTCGGTGCGACGACCCGGGTCTTGCTGGCGTCCACCACGGCGCCCACGTCGTCCTTGACGACGAGCCAGGTGATCGCCGCGCCGCCGACGCAGAGCACCAGCACCACTGCCAACACGATCAGCACGATCTTGCCGACGTTCGACTTCTTCGCCGGGGGAGGACCGCCGGCAAAGTTCGGGTCACCGTACGGCTGGCCAGGCTGGGCCTGTGGGAAGCCAGGCTGGGCCGGCGGGAAACCGGGCTGCGCGGGCGGGAAGCCCTGCTGCGCGTACGGCTGACCCGGCTGCGCGGGCGGGAAACCACCGGGCTGCTGCGGCTGTCCCTGCTGCTGCGGCGGCGGCCACCCGCCAGGCTGCTGGCCCGGCTGCTGCGACGGGTCGGGGGAATCGTGCGGCGGGCCGTAGGGATTGGCCGGCGGCTGAGACATCAGTCAGCTCCAAGATGGGGTTGCAAAACGCGTGATCCTAACCCGGCGCGATGCCCGCCGCCGTCCCCGCGAAAACCCGCATCCCGCAATCGTCTGATCACAAACGGTCGCGGTGGCCGGTCCGTCCGATAGGGACGGTCCGACCACCGCGACCGTGGTGCTGCGATCTGTCAGGCGGGCAGGCTCGCCGCGCCGCGCGGCAGGAACCGCTGGCCGGTGACCCGCTCGGAGGTGCCGGTCCGGTCCAGGTACGGCGTGACACCGCCCAGGTGGAACGGCCAGCCGGCGCCCAGGATCATGCACAGGTCGATGTCCTGCGCCTCGGCGACCACGCCCTCGTCCAGCATCAGCCGGATCTCCTGCGCGAGCGCGTCGAGGGCGTTCTGGCGTACCTGCTCGGCGGTCAACGGCTGGTCACCCACCACGAGCAGCTTGGCGACCTCCTCGTTGACCTGGTCGTCGACCACGATCGGCTGACCGGAGTCGGCGATCCGCTTGAGGTTCTCGCTGACCCCGAACCGGTCCGGGTACGCGGTGTGCAGGGTGCCGCCCACGTGGTACGCGACGGCCGGCCCGACCAGCTGGAGCAAGGCGAGCGGACGCATCGGCAGGCCCAGCGGGTCCAGTGCGCTGTTCGCCACGTCCAGCGGGGTGCCGGCGTCGACGGCGGCGAAGACGGTGCCCAGGAAGCGGGTGAGAAGCCGGTTCACCACGAACGCCGGAGCGTCCTTGACCAGCACGCTCGACTTCTTGAGCTGCTTGCCGACCGCGAACGCGGTAGCGAGGGTGACGTCGTCGGTGCGTTCACCCCGGACGATCTCCAGCAGCGGCAGCACCGCCACCGGGTTGAAGAAGTGGAAGCCGACCACCCGCTCCGGGTGCTCCAGCTCGGCGGCCATCTCGGTGATCGACAGCGAACTGGTGTTGGTGGCGAGCACCGCCTCCGGGGAGACGATCTTCTCCAACTCGGCCCAGACCTGCTTCTTGACACCCAGGTCCTCGAAGACCGCCTCGATGACGAAGTCGGCGTCCGCGAAGGCGCTCTTGTCGACAGTGCCACTGACCAGGCCGTACAGCTTGGCGGCGGTGCCCTTGTCCATCCGGCCCTTGGTGACGGCCTTCTCGATCTGGGTGTGCACGTAACCGACGCCCTTGTCCACCCGGGACTGGTCGAGGTCGGTCATCACCACCGGCACCTGGAGGCGGCGCGCGAACAGCAGCGCCAGCTGACTGGCCATCAGACCCGCGCCGACGATGCCGACCTTGGTGATCGTGCGAGCCAGGCCCTTGTCCGGTGCGCCGGCCGGGCGCTTGGCCCGCCGCTGCACCAGGTCGAACGCGTACAGGCCGCTGCGCAGCTCCTCGGAGAAGACCAGATCCGCGAGGGCCTCGTCCTCGGCGGCGGTGCCGGCGGCGAAGTCGCCGTCCTTCGCCGCCTCCAGCAGGTCGAGCGCCTTGTACGCGGCCGGGACTGCACCGTGCAGCCGCTGGTTCAGCGTCTCCCGGGCGAAGTAGAGCACGCCCGCCCACATGTCCTTGTCGACCTCGGGTCGGGTCACTGTGACCTGACCCCGGACCACGCCGGCAGCCCACTCCAGGGACCGCTCCAGGAAGTCCGCCGGCTCCAACAGGACGTCCGCGATGCCCAGCTCGGCGGCCTGCTTCGGCTTGAGCATCTTGTTCTGCATCAGCGGGTTCTGGATGATCACCTGGGTGGCGGCGGGAATGCCGATCAGGTTCGGCAGCAGCTGGGTGCCGCCCCAGCCCGGCACCAGGCCGAGGGAGACCTCGGGCAGGGCCAGAGCCGCCGCACCACCGGAGAGCGTCCGGTAGTGACAGTGCAGCGCCAGCTCCAGGCCGCCGCCCATCGCCGCGCCGTTGACGAACGCGAAGGTGGGGACGGTGCTGTCCTTGAGCCGGGCGAAGACCCGGTGACCCAGCCGGCCGATCTCCAGCGCCTGCGCGCGGTCGGCGAGCTGCGGCAGGCCGACGATGTCCGCGCCCACGCAGAAGATGTACGGCTTGCCGGTGACCGCGATGAACGCCGGGTCGGCGGCGAGCGCGGCGGTGATCGCCTCGTCCAGGCTGGCCAACCCACCCGGGCCGAAGGTGTTCGGCTTGGTGTGGTCGAAGCCGTTGTCCAGCGTGATCAGGGCGGCGGGCCGGTCCAGCCCCGGCACGTTCACCTGGCGCAGCAGCGCCCGGGTGACGACCTCGTTCGGTGCGGCCAGTGCGCTCACTTGTCGCCCTCCGTCCAGTGCGGGTTCTCCCAGATGACCGTGCCGCCCATGCCGATGCCGATGCACATCGCCGTGAGGCCGTAGCGGACCTCCGGGTGCTCGGCGAACTGGCGGGCCAGCTGCGTCATCAGCCGTACGCCGGAGGACGCGAGGGGGTGACCGATGGCGATCGCACCGCCCCACGGGTTGACCCGCGCGTCGTCGTCGGCGATGCCGAAGTGGTCGAGGAAGGCGAGCACCTGCACGGCGAAGGCCTCGTTCAGCTCGAACAGGCCGATGTCGTCGATGCTGAGCCCGGCGAGGCGCAGCGCCTTCTCCGTCGACGGGATCGGGCCGACGCCCATCACCTCCGGCTCGACTCCGACGAAGCCGAATGACACCAGCCGCATGGCGACCGGCAGACCCAGCTCGCGGGCGGTGGCCTCGTCGGCCAGCAGACTCGCGGTGGCGCCGTCGTTCAGGCCGGCCGCGTTGCCCGCGGTGACCTTGCCGTGCGGGCGGAACGGGGTCTTCAGGGTGGCCAGCTTCTCCAGCGAGGTGTCCCGCGGGGCCTCGTCCACGCTTGCCAGGCCCCAGCCGCCCTCCGCGTCGCGGATCGACATCGGCACCAGGTCGTCCTGGAGCTTGCCGTTGGCGTACGCCTTGGCGGTCTTCTGCTGCGAGGCGAGCGCGAACGCGTCGGTGCGGGCCTTGGTGATGTGCGGGACCAGGTCGTGCAGGTTCTCCGCGGTGGAGCCCATCACCAGCGCGGACGGGTCGACCAGCTTTTCCGCGATGATGCGCGGGTTGGGGTCGACGCCCTCACCCATCGGGTGGCGGCCCATGTGCTCGACGCCACCGGCGATGGCGATGTCGTACGCGCCCATGGCGATGCCGCTGGCCACGGTGGTGACCGCTGTCATCGCCCCCGCGCACATCCGGTCGATGGCGAAGCCGGGAACGGTCTTGGGCAGCCCGGCCAGCAGGGCGGCGGTGCGGCCGATGGTGAGGCCCTGGTCGCCGATCTGGGTGGTGGCCGCGATGGCGACCTCCTCGACCCGCTCCGGGGGCAGCTGCGGGTTACGACGCAGCAGTTCCCGGATGCAGCGGATCACCAGGTCGTCGGCGCGGGTGTTGGCGTACATGCCACCCGCCTTGCCGAACGGGGTACGGACGCCGTCGACGAAGACGACATCGCGAACTTCACGGGGCACTTGAGCCTCCTAGCCGAGGGGCACGTTGCCCCGAATGCTACTCGCCAGTAACCAACCCCGTCCCCCACCCCCCGCTGTGGCCCACCCCACACCGGCGCGCGCCAACGCCCCGTTGATCATGAAGTTGTTGCCATCGGCATCGGCGTGTCCTGGCAATAACTTCATGATCAACGGGCGGGGGCGGGGGCGGGGCGGGGCGGGTGGGGGTGGGGGGTGTTAGGGGGTTGGGGTTATTGGGGTCAGGGCTTCGGCCAGGTCGGGGGTGAGGAGGCCGATCTGCCACTCGCGGGCGTTGAGGCCGCGCAGGGTCTCCGCCACCGACTCCTCGGTGATCTCCTCCGGCGGGGTCCAGGCCAGCCGGCGGACCGAATCCGGAGTGATCAGGTTTTCCGGCGGCAGGTTGTGCTCGCCGGCGATGCGGATCACGACCTCCCGGCAGCGGGCCAGCCGACCGGCCGCCACCGGGTCCCGCTCGGCCCATCGATGCGGCGGGGGCGGGCCCTCCACGGCCGGCGAGACCGGCAGGGAATCCTCCGGTAGCTGCCGGGCGTCGTCGAGCGCGGCGAGCCAGGTGCGGGCCAGCCGACGGACCGACCGACCGCCGAAGCCGGGCAGGGTCAGCAGGGTTTTCTCGTCCTTCGGGTCCAGCTCGGCCGCGGCGATGATCGCCGAGTCGGGCAGCACCCGACCGGGAGCGGCGTCGCGCCGGGACGCGATCTGGTCCCGGGCGTACCACATCGAGCGGACCCGGGCCTGCGCCCGCGCCCCCCGCAGCCGGTGGATGCCCGAGGTGCGCCGCCACGGCTCCGCCCGAACCCGGGGCGGGCGTGCCCCGGTGCGGACCAGCGCGGCGAACTCCTCCGCGGCCCAGGCCGACTTGCCCTGCCGGGTCAACTCGGCGTCCAGCGCGTCGCGCAGGTCGGTGAGCAGCTCCACGTCGAGGGCGGCGTACGTCAACCACGACTCGGGCAGCGGTCGGCTCGACCAGTCGGCCGCCGAGTGGTGCTTCTCCAGGGTGAACCCGAGCAGCTGTTCGGTGAGCGCGGCCAGCCCGACGCGTTCGAACCCGGCCAGCCGAGCCGCCAGCTCGGTGTCGAACAGTCGGCGTGGACGCAACCCCACCTCGGCCAGGCAGGGCAGATCCTGGCTGGCCGCGTGGAGGACCCACTCGGCCTCACCGATCACGGCGTCCAGTGCGCTGAGGTCGGGCAGTGGCAGCGGGTCGATCAGCGCCGTGCCCGCACCGGCCCGGCGAAGTTGCACGAGGTAGGCCCGTTGGCTGTAGCGGTAGCCGGAAGCCCGTTCGGCGTCCAGCGCGACCGGGCCGGTGCCCGCCGCGAAGCGGGCCACGACCTCGGCAAGCTCGGCCGGGGCGGCCACCGGATCGGGGGTGCCGTCACGCGGGGCGATCAGCGGAACGGGCCCACCGTCGGCCGGGTCAGCTCCCACGCCCGCCGGCTGCGGCTGGGCCGACGGCGGGTGCTGGGGTGCGTTTCCCGGAAGGTCTTCGGTGGGCCGACGGCGCAGGGGTGGTTCGTCGGTCACCTGCCAACCCTAGTGCGCGCGGAGATCCGGCGGGTGCAGCCGGTCCGGCGTGTGTCGATCAGGTGTCCGCAAGATGTCCTCCCGAGGGCCGAACGTCAGGCTGCGCCAGCCGGGCGGCGGTCGGCGAGGGCGGTGACGCCCGGTGGGGGGAGACCGGCGGTGGAGGCGAGCAGGGCGCACCAGCCGAGCAGGTGCGGTGTCAGGTCGTCGTCGACCGGCGTCCAGGACGCGCGGATCTCGATGTCGCCGATGGTCGGTGGCCCGGCGAGATCGCCGAACCGGGTCGACATGGTCTGCGTCACCGTTCCACCGATCGCCCGGTGGCCGGCGTCCTGGGCGTCCAACGCGTCGGTCAGCCACGTCCAGCCGACCCCGGGCAGCAGCGGGTCGGCGGCCAGATCGACCTCCAACTCGGCTGTCACGTAGGTGACCAGCCGCAGGGTGCCCTGCCACGCCTCGTGCCCGACCGGGTTGTGCAACAGGATCAGCCGACCGGTCGCCACCTCGTCGTCGTCGCGCAGCACTGTCGCGGCGAGCGCGAACGCGTACGGGGCCAGTCGCTGGGGGGCACCGACCTCCTCCAGGGTGATCTCCGGCCGGGGGGCGGCCGACCGCAGCCCGGCGACCGCGCGGGCGAACGTCTCCGGGAGCGCGATCGGGGGGGCCATGTCGGCAGCCTATGCCGCCGTCCGTCGCCCGCTTCGACGGCGCGCCGACGCTCGGAAGGGCGCCGGGCGTAAGGAACGGTGCCCTTCCTCTCACCCCCACCCGGTTTCCGGTGGTGGGCGTGGCACGATTGCGGCGATGACCACGGACACCACGGGCACTGTCGCCCGAGACGGAGAATCCCGCCCCGGCGGACCGGCCGACTCGCCCTTCATTCGGGCCTGCCGACGTCGGCCCGTCCCGCACACCCCGGTCTGGTTCATGCGCCAGGCCGGCCGCTCCCTCCCGGAGTACCGGGAGATCCGGGCGAGCGTGCCGATGCTGGAGTCCTGCCGGCGCCCGGAGCTGGTCACCGAGATCACCCTCCAGCCGGTTCGCCGCCACGGCGTGGACGCGGCGATCCTGTTCAGCGACATCGTGGTGCCCGTCGCCGCCGCCGGGATCGACCTGGACATCGTGCCGGGCACCGGCCCGGTGGTCGCCGAGCCGATCCGCACCGCCGCCGACGTGGAGCGCATCCGCCGGATCACCCGCGACGACGTCTCGTACGTCGACGAGGCCGTCCGGCAGTTGGTGGTCGAGCTCGGCGACACCCCGCTGATCGGTTTCGCCGGTGCGCCGTTCACGCTGGCCAGCTATCTGGTCGAGGGCGGGCCGTCGCGCACCCACGCGAAGACCAAGGCCCTGATGTACGGCGATGAGGAGCTGTGGCACGCACTGTGCGCCCGGCTGGCCGACGTGACGCTTGCCTTCCTGCGGGTGCAGATCGAGGCCGGCGTCTCCGCCGTGCAGCTGTTCGACTCGTGGGCCGGCGCGCTCTCCGAGGCCGACTACCGCCGTTTCGTGCTGCCGCACTCGACCACCGTGCTGAGCGGGCTCGTTGACGCCGGGGTGCCCCGGATCCACTTCGGGGTGGGCACCGCCGAGCTGCTCGGCGCGATGGGCGAGGCCGGGGCCGACGTGGTCGGCGTCGACTGGCGTACGCCGCTGGACGTGGCCACCGGCCGGATCGGCGCGGACAAGGCGGTGCAGGGCAACCTGGACCCGTGCGTGCTGCTCGCGCCGTGGCCGGTCGTGGAGGCCGAGGTGCGCCGCATCCTGGAGCAGGGCCGGGCGGCCCCCGGGCACGTGTTCAACCTCGGCCACGGGGTCATGCCGGAGACCGACCCGGAGGTGCTGACCCGGGTGGTCGCGCTGGTGCACGAGCTGTCCAGCCGCCGAGCCGACCAGGGCTGACCGGGAATGCGGCGGCCCTGGCGGGTGGCGGTGGTCGGCGGCGGGATCGCCGGGCTGGCCGCCGCGGTCCGCCTGCGCGACCGCGCACCCGCCGGCACCGAGATCACTGTGTACGAGCAGTCCGGCGCGCTGGGCGGGAAGCTGCGCACCGGGGAGCTGGCCGGTCAGCCGGTGGAGTTCGGCGCGGAGTCTTTCCTGATGCGCGACCCGACCGGCGCCGAGAGCGCGGCGGTGGCCCTCGCCCGCCGGCTCGGGCTGGCCGAGAAGATCGTGCACCCCACTGTGGGGCAGGCCGCGCTGGTCATCGACGGAGGGCTGCGCCCCATCCCGGGCGGCACCCTGGTGGGCGTACCCGGGGATCTGGATCGGGTGGCCACTGTCGCCCGCCCGGCCGCGGACGCCGACACCGACGGCGGTCGGCCGCTGGTCGGGCCGGACGCTGACGTCTCGGTGGGCGCGCTGGTCCGGTCCCGTTTCGGCGACGAGGTGGTCGAGCGGCTGGTCGACCCGATGCTGGGCGGCGTGTACGCGGGCCGCGCCGACGATCTTTCCCTGGTCACGACGATGCCGGCGCTGGCCCGCACGGCCCGGGTGGAGCACACCCTGGTCGGTGCGGTCCGGGCCGCGCAGGCCGCCGCGCCGCGTGCGCCCGGCGCTCCGGTCTTCGGCACCCTGGCCGGTGGGCTCAGCACCCTGGTCGAGGCCGCCGTGACGGCCAGCGGCGCGACGGTACGGCGGGACGCCGCCGTGCGCGAGCTGACAGCGACCGACACGGGTTGGCGGCTCACCGTCGGCCCGACCCGCGACCCGGAGTTCGTGGACGTGGACGCGGTGGTGCTGGCCGTGCCGGCGCGACCGGCGGCGCGGCTGCTCGCCGGCCCCGCGCCGGCGGTGGCGGCGGGCCTCGGCGCGCTGGATTACGCGAGCGTCGCGCTGGTCACCATGGCGTTGCCGCAGCCGCGACTACCCGAGCTGTCCGGCTTCCTGGTGCCGAGCACCGAGGGCCTGCTGATCAAGGCGGCGACCTTCTTCACCACGAAGTGGGGGCACCTGCGCCAGCCGGACGGGTTGGCACTGGTGCGCGCCTCGGTGGGCCGGTACGGCGAGGAGGCGCACCTGCAGCGCCCCGACGCGGACCTGGCGGCCACAGTGCACCGGGAGTTGTCGGCGGTGCTCGGCACCTCGCTGCCCGCCCCGGTCGACGGGCACGTGCAGCGGTGGGGCGGTGCGCTGCCGCAGTACGCGCCGGGGCACGCCGACCGGCTCGGCGCCGCGCGGGCGGCGCTGCGGGCCGCGCACCCCACACTGGTTCTCGCCGGCGCCGGCTACGACGGCGTCGGCATCCCGGTCTGCGTCCGCTCCGGCGAGACGGCGGCCGAAGAGATCATCACAGCACTGGGAGGATCGGCGAGATGACCGAGCAGACCAACGCGGCCCGGTTGCGGGAGCTGAACGACAGCATCCGCTACACCATGTGGTCGGTGTTCCGGGCCAGCTCCCCGCTGCCGTCGCTGCGGGACAACGTCACCGGCGAGGTGGTGTCCCTCTTCGACGAGCTGGCCGGTAAGGACGTGGTGGTCCGGGGCGTGTACGACGTCTCCGGGCTGCGCGCCGACGCGGACGTGATGATCTGGTGGCACTCCGCGTCCCCCGACGCGCTCCAGGACGCCTACCTGCGGTTCCGCCGCACCACGCTGGGCCGGGCGCTGACCCCGGTGTGGTCGCAGATGGCGCTGCACCGGCCGGCGGAGTTCAACAAGAGCCACATTCCGGCGTTCCTGGCCGGTGAGGAGGCTCGCCCCTACATCTGCGTGTACCCGTTCGTCCGCTCCTACGAGTGGTACCTGCTGCCCGACTCCGAGCGGCGCGAGATGCTGGCCGAGCACGGCAAGATGGCCCGCGGCTACCCGGACGTGCGAGCCAACACCGTCGCCTCGTTCGCGCTCGGCGACTACGAGTGGATGCTCGCCTTCGAGGCCGACGAACTGCACCGGATCGTCGACCTGATGCGGGACCTGCGCGCCTCCGGCGCCCGCCGGCACGTCCGCGAAGAGGTCCCGTTCTACACCGGCCGCCGCCGCTCAGTAGCCGAAATCGTCAACTGCCTGGTCTGACGGCCCTCGCCCTCGCCCCCGCCCCCCGCCCCCGCCCCCGCCCCCGCCCCCGCCCCCGCGATCTTGCACTTTCTGTCCCGGCGAAAGGGGCGTAAGCCGCGATCTGGCAACCGAAAGTGCAAGATCGGCGCACCGGCTGCCCCGACCTGGCCGATCATGGAGTTGTGGTGCCTGGTTTGGGAACCCGCGGGTGCTTTGTCGACCACCACAACTCCTTGATCGACGAGGGGCACGGGGGTTGGGCGAGCCGGGACGGGGTTGGCTCGGCGGCATGGAGGGTGACGGGGTGTCTCGCTCAGCGTGACGGGGTGAGGTGTGGTGGTTGGAGGGGGCGGAGCATGATCTGTTCTGGGCGTACGCCGTCGGGCATGAGGTCGCCTGGCTCGTCGGTCAGGCGGAAGCCGGCGCGGTGGTAGAGGGCCTTCGCGCGCGCGTTGTCCGGCATGACGGTGAGCCGTAGCCGATCGGCGCCGCTTTCGCGGGCCCAGCACGCCACCTCGTTCACCAGGCGGTCGCCGACACCGCTGCCGCGAGCGTCGGGGTGTACCCACATCGAGATCAGGTCCACCATGAGCGGGTCCGACGTGGGTACGCCGCTCGACATCCCGACCGGACGCCCGGCCAGGACGGCCACCAGGTTGTGTGAGCCCGGGATGCTCAGCCGGTCGCGCCAGCGTTGCTCACGGTCGCCGTCGCCCTGCCAGTCGGTGAGTCGGGAGCTGAACGCTCCCGGTGCCTCGGTGAGGGCGGCCAGCCGCAGTTTGCGCCAGGTCTGCCAGTCGTCGGGGGTGAGCACCCTGATGTCGATCATGCGGCGATGGTGCCCGGACGGATCGCCGGGCACCACCGCATTCCACCGGTCGGCGCCGCACCCCCGCCCGGGTGCGGCGCCGGCCGGGGATCAACTGGTCGTCGTACAGGAGACCAGCGGAACCGGGTTGCTGCCGTTCCACGAGCCGAGGAATCCGAACGTGGTGCTCGCGCCGGCGGCAAGCGTGCCGTTGTGGTTGACGTTACGTGCGGTGACGAGCGTGCCGCTGGTGCTGACCGTCGCGTTCCACGACGAGGTGACCTGCTGGCCGTTGCCGTAGTTCCAGCTCACCGACCAGCCCCGGGTCGGTGAACCGCCGGCGGTCACCTTCACGTCGGCCTGGAAGCCACCGGACCACTGACCGGTCACCTGGTACGTCGCCGTGCAGGCACCGGCCGGCGGCGGAGTGCTCGGCGGGGAAGTGGTGGGCGGCGGCGTGGTGGGCGGCGGGGTCGTCGGCGGGGGCGTGGTGGGCGGTGGGGTGGTCGACCCGCCGCCGAAGTCGACGTCGCTGCACAGGTAGTACGACTGGTCCAGGTGGCTGGCCTGCCAGACGGTGTAGACGATGTGCCGTCCGGTGCGTCCCGGCGCGCTCACCGGGATCTGGATCGAGACACCACCGGTGTCCGGGTTCCACTGGGAGGCCGGGGTGTTGCCGATCTGGCCGGCCAACTCCAGGTTGCCCCAGCCGAGCGGTTGGGTGGCCGAGTTGAAGCCCTGCTTCGTCACGTACACCCGGATGTAGTCGGCGCCGTGGCTGGCCTGGTCGAAGAAGCGGAGCCGGAAGTTGTTCGACACCGACGTGGTCTTCCAGGCGCCGACGGTGTCCAGCGCGTTGTAGCGGGGGCTCTGGGTGCGTCCGCCGCTGCACAGTTGGCCGTCGGGGACGGCGGCCTGGTGGTTACCGCCCACGCCCTCGCGGAACAGGCCGTTCCAGTTCCACATGGCGGCCGGGTCGGACTGCCAGGCCTGCCAGCACATCGGGTCCTCGGTGGCCATCCGAGGGTTCTGGAAGTCGGCGCCCCAACGTTGCCAACAGCTGTAGTTGCGCGACGCCGGGTCGACCACCGAACCGTGCGCCGAGGCGGGCTTGGTCAGGATGGTGGTCAGTGCGGTCGTCATCAGGAGCGCGGTGGCCGCCACGATGGCGAACAGCCAGAGCACGCGTCGTGATCGGGTGAGTGTGGACATGGAGCCCCCGGGGGGATGAGGTGGGACGTCGACACCCGGATCGCCGGGAGTTGCCCACTCCCGTGCCTGTCGCTGGCTCCCGCGACGGCTCTACCCGGCACCATGCCAGCTCGATAGTCAGCCGTCAATGGCATCGCGCCGCATCGGGGTGTGCGGGATGCCGTCTTCGACGTACTCGGGGCCGCTGACCGTGAAGCCGTGCCGGCTGTAGAACGCGACCAGGTGCGACTGGGCTTCCAGCACGCAGGTCCGGTTTCCCACCACCTCCAACGCCGCCGTCATCAGCCGGCCGGCGTGTCCGCCGCCGCGCGCCGCCGGGGCCACCACGACCCGACCGATCCGGGCGACACCGTCCGGGTCGGCCAGAATCCGCAGGTACGCCAGCGGCGCGCCGCCGTCGGTGAGCCAGACGTGCCGGGTGCCCGGCTCGACGTCCCGCCCGTCCAGCTCCGGGTACGGGCAGTTCTGCTCCACAACGAACACGTCGATGCGCAGTTTGAGCAGGTCGTGGAGGGTGCGGGCGTTCAGGTCGGCGAAGGAGGCCGTCCGGAGTTTGGTGGTCTGCTGGGGCATCCACCGATGGTAGGTCGGGCGGGTTCACCTGAGATCCGCCCGGTCGGGTGCGAGGTAGGTGGCGGCCACGGCGGTGAGCAGCAGGACACCGCCGACGATCACCGGCAGGGGGAGCGGTTCGCGCAGCAGCGCCACCGCCAGCGCCGCCGCGGTGAGCGGCTCGAGCAGGGTCAGCACGGCCGCGACGCTGCCCGTTGTGGTGCGCAGCCCGGCGTAGAACAACGCGTACGCGACCGCCGTGGTGATCACGCCGAGGTGCAGCAGCAGCGCCAGGGTGTCGAGGCGTACCGGCACGCTGACCCCGGCGACCAGGGCGAACGGCGCCAGGGTCAGCGCGCCGACCGTGGTGGAGATGGTGGTCAGCGTCATGGGCGCGGTGCGCTGCGACACCCGACGGCTGACCAGGGTGGTCACCGCGTACCCGAGGCCGGAGCCGGCCGCCGCGAGCAGGCCGAGCAGCGGGGCGGGCGCCGCCGCGCCGGGGTGCTCGGTGGCGGCGGTGATCAGGACGAGGCCGGCCAAAGCCGCGACCAGCGTGCCGAGTCGCAGCGAGCCGGGGAGCCGGCGGGCGTGCGCCGACTCCCAGGCCGCGGCGAGCACCGGTGCGAGGCCCAGGCTGACGACGGTGGCCACGCTGACTCCGGCCCAGGCCACGGCGGCGAAGTAGAGCGCCTGGTAGAGGCCGAGGCCAACGCCGGTGAGCAGCAGCGGTACGGGTGCGGCGCGCACTGTGGTCACGATCGTGCGGAGCTGGCCGGCGGTGCACGCCAACAGCACGAGCGCGGCGATGGCGAGGCGGTGGAAGCCGATGCTCACCGGGCTGAGCCCGGTGCTCTCGCGCAGGAGTTGCACCGCCACACCGGTGGTGCCCCACAGCACCCCGGTGACGGTGATCTGGATCAGGCCGCTGCGGGCGGCGTGGCTGGCGGCCGAGGCGGCCGTCAGCGCGGTGCGGGTCGTGGACACGGGAGCGCTCCGAAGGGTGAGCCGTTGACGGGGACGACGTCGACGGAGCGCGTACGACAGGGTGGCCGAGCGGGGTCAGGTCACCCGGTCGGCGAGAGGCGCGGCACTCCGCTCAGAAGCGCGGCGGGGGCAGGACGCCCAGGAACGGCCGCATGGCGACGACCGTACCCCAGCGTGGTGGTCCGGTTGGCCCGCGGCCGGGCGGGCGCGGTCAGGCCGGGCGGGCGCCGACGGCGTCGCGGATCTCGGCGCCCACCGCTCCCTCGACGGCGCGGGCGCAGTGTGCGCAGCAGAAGAAGCGGCCGTTGACCTCGACGCCGTGCCCGGAGATCTTGACCTGGCAGTGCTCGCAGATCGGTGCCATGCGGTGGATCGCGCACTCGAACGAGTCGAAGGTGTGCACGTCGCCGCTGACGGTGTGCACCTCGAACGCCATCCAGTAGTCGTTGCCGCAGACCTCGCAGGTTGCCACCGAAAACCTCCGTTAAATGGACAAGTGCCTACAGAATCCTCCAGGTGGCACCGAGGTGGGGGCGGAACGTCGACGCCCGACCGCGACGGCGGCGTGTCGGCGTCGGCGTGTTGCCCGTTGTGCCTGGTGAACCGCCGCAACCCCCGGAGGATCACCGTGATCAAGCGCAACAGGCTCTTCGGCAACCAGACCCGGGTCACCTTCTGCCTGCCCCGGGATGTCCCGCCCGGCCCGGTGAGCGTCGTCGGCTCGTTCAACGGCTGGCAGCCCGGTCGACACGAGTTGATGACCCGCCGCGACGGCACCCGGACGGTGACGGTGAAGCTGCCGCCGGGGGAGTACCGGTTCCGCTACCTCGGCACCGGCGGCGTCTGGTTGGACGACGAGTCGGCCGACGAGGTCGACGACGGGGGTAGCCTGCTCCGGCTCTGAGAAGAAAACTGCCATCATCGATGGATTTATCGATGAGAGTCTTTACTGTTAACAATGTTTAAATTACTTTGAGGGGCACCTCACCGGACCTGGAGAAGGAGCTGCCCCGATGCGTCGAAGAATCACCGTCCCGCTGGTGGCGGCGGGCGCTGTCGCCGCCACCCTCACCGTCGCCGCCCCCGCGCAGGCGCACGGCTACGTCTCCGCCCCACCGAGCCGGCAGGCGCTCTGCGCGCAGGGCCGGGTGCCCGACTGCGGGCAGATCAGGTACGAGCCGCAGAGCGTCGAAGGGCCCAAGGGCCTGCGCAGCTGCAATGCCGGAATCTCCCAGTTCGCCGTCCTCAACGACGACAGCCGGGGCTGGCCGGCCACCTCGGTGGGCAGCTCGCTGACCTTCACCTGGGTGAACACCGCCCGGCACGCCACCAGCAACTGGGAGTACTGGATCGGCAACACCCGCGTCGGTGTGGTCAACGGCAACAACCAGCAGCCGGGCGCCACGGTGTCGCACAACGTCAACCTCGGCGGCTTCTCGGGCCGGCAGAAGATCCTCGCGGTGTGGAACATCTCCGACACGGCGAACGCCTTCTACTCCTGCATCGACGTGCAGATCGGTGGCGGCGGGTCGAACCCGACCCCGACCCCGACCCCGACCGCCACCCCACGGCCGACCCCGACCCCCACCCCGACCAATCCGCCCACCCAGGGCGGCACGTGGGCGACAGGCCGGGCGTACCAGGTCGGCGACCAGGTCACCTACGGCGGAGCGACGTACCGCTGCCGGCAGGCGCACACCGCGATCCCGGGCTGGGAGCCGCCGAACGTACCGGCGCTCTGGCTCCAGGTCTGACCGCACGGGTGCGGCCCCTGGTCGCACCCGTGTCGCCACTCTCGCGCGAACGGAGGCAACCGGCATGCCCCGCCGTACCCCGCTGGCCTTCCTCGTCGCGGCTCTGCTGCTCACCGGAGCCTGCGCCGGACCGCCCACGTCGAGCCCGTCGACAGTGCCGCAGCCGACACCCACGTCCCCGGCCGGCTCGGCGGCGGCCGGGTCCGCGGGTGCCGGGTCCCCGATCGGGGCGGACTCGATGAGCGGGATCGACGTGGTGTTCCTGAGCACCATGGTCGGACACAGCGAACGCACCCTGCAGATCGTCAGGCTGGCCCGGGACCGGGTACGCGACGACGCGCTGCGCACCCTCGTCGCCGCCGTCGAGGCGACCGAGGCCGACGAGCTGGCCGCAATGCGCGGCTGGCTGCCCACGGCCGGGCCGGGCGCCAGCGCGGCCGCACACCACCACGACGGGCACGGCGACGACGCCGCGCTCGACCGGCTGCGGACCGCGCCGGGCGCGGACGTCGACCGCGTGCTGCGCGAGGTGCTTGCCGACCACCAGCGATGGGCCGCCGACCTGGCCAGATCGCAGGTCGGTGTCGGCCGCAACGAGCAGGTCCGCGACCTGGCCCGCCGGATCGAGCAGTCCCGGACCGCCGAGGTCGAAATGCTCAGGGGTACGCCCTGAGCGGCTCCTCGCTCAGCGGGGTTCCAGCTTGATGGAGACCGAGTTGACGCAGTGCCGGGTGTCCTTCGGGGTGAAGCCCTCGCCGTGGAAGACGTGCCCGAGGTGACTGTCGCAGCGGGCGCAGCGGATCTCCGTACGGGCCATGCCGAGGGTGCGGTCCTCGATCTCCTTGACCCGGCCCGGGATGGCGTCGTCGAAGCTCGGCCAGCCGCAGTGCGAGTCGAACTTCGTGTCGCTGGAGAACAGCTCCAGCCCGCAGGCGCGGCAGTGGTAGACCCCCTGGGTCTTCGTGTCCACGTACTCGCCCGTCCACGGGCGTTCGGTGCCGGCCTCCCGGAGAACGTGGAACTCCTCGGGGGTCAGTCGGACCCGCCACTCTTCGTCGGTACGGGGCAGCTCGTTGTCGTCAAGACTCACCCGTCAACGGTACGTCGAACGTCGGGGGCGTGGCATAAGGTCGCGGGATGGGTGGCACCAAGGCTGCGGCCGCCGAGGTCGAAGTAGCCGGGCACACCGTCCGGTTGAGCAGTCCGGATCGGGTGATCTTCCCGCGGCGGGGTTTCACCAAGGCGGACGTCTTCCACTACTACCTCGCGGTCGGCGACGGGATCATGCGCGCCCTGCGGGACCGGCCGACCACCCTGCAACGCTTCCCCGAGGGCGTCGAGGGCGAGGCCTTCTTTCAGAAGCGGGTGCCCACCCGGGGGGTGCCACCCTGGGTGACGACCGCCCAGATCACCTTCCCGAGCGGTCGGAGCGCCGCGGAGCTCTGCCCGGCCGACCTGGCGCACGTGGCCTGGGCGGCGCAGATGGGCACCATAGTCTTCCACCCGTGGCCCGTGCGATCCGCCGACGTCGACCGCCCCGACGAGCTGCGCATCGACCTGGACCCGCAGCCCGGCACCGACTTCGCCGACGCCGCGCGGGCCGCCGGCGAGGTCCGCGCGCTCCTCGACGAGCTGGGCGCGACCGGCTGGCCGAAGACCTCCGGCGGTCGGGGCGTGCACGTCTACCTGCGCATCCAACCCCGCTGGACGTTCACCGAGGTGCGCCGGGCCACCATCGCGCTGGCCCGGGAGGTGGAACGCCGCAACCCCGACCTGGTCACCACCGCCTGGTGGAAGGAGGAGCGCGGCACCCGGGTCTTCGTCGACTTCAACCAGATGGCGCGCGACCGCACGATCGCCTGCGCGTACTCGCTGCGGGCCAACGCGCGGGCCACCGTCTCCACCCCGGTCACCTGGGACGAGCTACCCGACGTCGACCCGGACGACTTCGACCTGCGCACCGTGCCGGCCCGGCTCGCCGAGCGAGGTGACCCGCACGCCGGGATCGACGACGCACCGTGGGACATCACCCCGCTGCTCGAGTGGGCCGAGCGCGACGCCGCCGCCGGCCAGGGCGACCTGCCGTACCCGCCGGACCACCCGAAGATGCCCGGCGAACCCAAGCGGGTCCAGCCCAGCCGCGCCAAGCGCACCCCCGACGGTCCGTGACCGCCCCGCCGCCTCACGGCGGTGGCGGGGCAGTCCACGCCAGGAACCTGGTGAACAGCTCCTGCGGGTCGGGTTCCGGCTCGGGGTTGAGCCTGAGCAGGTCGGCTGTCGCGTCGAAGAGTTGACCGGCCATGTAGATCGACAGCCCTACCCGATCGTTCCCGTACTGCGCCCGCAGCAACATCCTGGCTAGTGGGCATGGCCAGATGGCTGCGCACACCCGGCACAGCCACGATGGCCGACGGGGCAGGTGCTGGTGGACCGGGTGCAGGTCGCTCAGTGGCTTGCCAGGGGGCGGCTGTTCATTCGACGTGGACATGCCCTTTACGGTGACCGGTGAGTTGCCCCGGGTCAAGGAGCAGGGTCATCTGTTTAACGTCCGCCGTATGGATCTGGTAGGCGCTGCGGAGATTCGCGCGATGCTCGGTGGCATCAGCAAGCAGCGCGTTTACGTGATCACCAGCCACCGCAACTTTCCGGAACCCGTGGCCGACCTGGTGCAGGGCAAGGTCTGGCGGAGGTCGGACGTGGTGGCCTGGATCCGGGAGCACCGGCCGGAGTTGGCCGAGGGCTGACCGGGCCTGATTGGGTCGCCCAGGGCGCTCCGCGCGGCCGTTTTTTGTCGTACACCTGTTCTAGAGTTTGCTCGTGATCGATGAGTTGGCGCGGGCGGAGAATGCGGTGGCGAGCTGCGCCGACGCCGCTGCCTGGGCTCTCTCCGAGCGCGATCTGATCGCGGTGCTCGACGCCACCCACCGGCTGCAGCAGCGGCTGGCGGCGGTGCAGTTGGCGGCGGTCCGCGAGTTGGACGGTCGGGGCACCGCGGTCGCGCAGGGCGCGTCCTCGACGACCGCGTGGCTACGGCATCGCCTGCGACTCGACGTCTCGGCCGCGCGCCGGCTGGTCGGCCTTGCGGCCTCGGTCGACGTTGCCCCGCCCGGTGTGCGGGAGGCGCTGGCGAGCGCGGCGGTCAGCGTGGAGCAGGCCCGGGTCATCGCCGACACGGCCGCCACGGTGACGGCGTCGGCGGGTCCCGAGGTGGCCGAAAAGGCTGTCGGAGTGCTCGTCGAGTGGGCCAGGCAGTTCGACCCCACCCTGCTGCGTCGGCTGGGCGCCCGCATCCTCGACCACGTCGCCCCGGACCTCGCCGACGCCGCCGCTGCGGCGGCGCTGGCCGCCGAGGCCGCCCGAGCGGCGCGCGACCGGCACGTCACCATCTCCACCCAGACCGACGGCCGCCTGCGACTCAGCGGCACCCTCGACGCCGAGTCCGCCGCCCTGCTGCGCGCCGTCATCGACCCGCTGAGCGCACCCACCGACCCGGAAGACACCCGCTGCGCCGGGCAGCGTCGCCACGACGCCCTCGCCGACGTCTGCCGGCTCGCCCTGCGCACCGGTGAGCTGCCCGAGAACGGCGGTGACCCGGCCCAGATTGTCGTCACCACCGGCTATGACGGGTTGACCCGCCAGTTGGGCGCCGGCGCCCTCGACGTCGGTCTGCGGCTCACCCCCGACACGGTGCGCCGGCTCGCCTGTGACGCCGCCGTCCTACCCGCCGTGCTCGGCGGCGCCGGCCAGGTCCTCGACGTGGGCCGGCAACGCCGCCTGATCACGGGGCCGCTGCGGCGGGCACTGGTGTTGCGCGACGGCGGCTGCGCCTTCCCCGGCTGCGACCGGCCGGCGCGCTGGTGCGCCGCGCACCACATCCGGCACTGGGCCGACGGTGGCCCGACCAGCCTCGACAACACCGTGCTGCTCTGCGGCCATCATCACCGGCACGTCCACCAGAGCGACTGGGTCGTCCGGCTCGGCGACGACGGGCACCCGGAATTCCTTCCACCGGCCTGGCTCGACCCCGACCAACTCCCGCGCCGCAATCACTACCATCGACGGACGTAGACCGATCAGACGTCGCATCGTCACCACCCACCACCCGGCCCCGGCCCCGGCCCGGTTCAGGCTTGCGCGCGACGGTTGATTTCCGCGCCTCGTCCATGCCCCGGCCCACCGGGAGATCAGTGGTGGCCGGCACGGCGGCGGGCCATCGCCGAGGCGTTGACCCCGGACGGCGTGGACTGCACGCCCGACGGGGCGAGGGACGGCGTGCTGCGGGTCGGCTCGCACACCACGGCGGTCGTCAGTGACTTCGGGTCCCGTGCGGGCCTGCTGTTGTCGCGGTTGACCGGGGTTCAACATCTTCGCCATCGTGCTCGCCGCCCTGACCTTCGTGGCGCTGCCGAGCCCGACGCGGGGCTCTTGGCCTCGATGATCGGGCTGGCGATGCTCCTCGTGAACCTGAGCGCGTACCTCGCCTTCCGGCGGAAGATCAACGACCCGGGGCGAAACCTGCGTGCCTGAGCTGGACAGCACCGCCGGCTGTCGGACCCGGGGGTTAGCCTGCCGGCATGACGAGCGCCGAGCTGGATGAGCTGATCGTCGCGGACGCCGACGCCCTGCGCGTGTGGTTGTCGGCCCACCACGCCACGTCGCCCGGCGTCTGGCTCGCGTTGACCAGGAAGGGTGGCACGGTCACGACGCTGACCTGGCAGCAGACGGTCGACGAGGGCCTGTGCTTCGGCTGGATCGACGGGCAGGCCCGCAAGCGGGATGAGGAGTCCTCCTGGATCCGGTTCACTCCGCGCCGGGCGCGCAGTTCCTGGTCCCAACGCAACGTGGCGAACGTGGCCCGGCTGGAGGAGCAGGGGCGGATGCAACCGTCGGGCCGCGCGGCGGTGGACGCCGCGAAGGCGGACGGGCGGTGGGCCGCCGCCTACGCCCCGCCGTCCGAGGCCGAGGTGCCGGCCGACCTGCTCGCTGCCATCGCCGCCGAGCCCGCCGCCCAGGCCATGCTCGACGTGCTCACCAAGGCCAACCGGTTCGCTCTCATTCATCGGCTCAACGCCGTCAAGCGCATCGAGACCCGCGAACGCAAGATCGGCGAGTTCGTCGCCATGCTGGCCCGGCACGAGACCTTCTACCCCCAGAAGGCCAGGCCGTCCGCCGGGCCGACGCTGCCGTCAGTCGGCGCGGGCCTCGAGGGAACCGATTGACTTTCGATAGGTAGCAAGCGAAACTCGATGCATGGTTACTGAGCATCGAGCGGTTGCCGCTCTCCGAGTCTTCCTCGTGGTGCTGTTCGGGGTCCTGGTGGTGTTCCAGACCCTCTCGCTGCCCGGGCAGTTCAGGTACATGGCCGAGCAGTCGCCGCAGGACGCCCACCTCAGGTGGCCGGCGACCGCCGTGACGGTCTTCTGGGTGCTCTGCGTCCAGGTGGTCATCGTCGCGACCTGGCAGCTGCTCAGCCTGGTCAAGAACGACCGCATCTTCACCGAGGCGTCCCTCAAGTGGGTGGACGCGATCGTCTGGGCCATCGCCGCCGCCTGGGTGGTGCTGGTGGCGGTCTTCCTCTGGGTCGGGTTCAACGCGGACGACCCCGGGGTGCCACTGCTGCTGTTCCTGCTGACGGTGGGCGTCACCGTGCTGGGGCTCCTCATGGTGGTCATGCGGGCGCTGCTGCGGCAGGCCACCACCCTGCGGACCGACATGGAAGCGGTGATCTGATGCCCATCGTCGTCCGCATCGACGTGGAGTTGGCCAAGCGAAAGATGAGCGTCGGAGAGTTCGCCGAGCGCGTCGGGCTCACCCCTGCCAACGTGGCGGTGCTGAAGAACGGCCGCGCCAAGGCGGTCCGCTTCAGCACCCTCGAAGCGATGTGTCGAGTGCTCGACTGCCAACCCGGAGACCTGCTGGAGTGGGTCGAGGAAGAAACCCCATGAGGTACGTCCTGATCGTCGGCGTCGTCCTCTCGGTAGCGCTCGGCATCACCGTCGTAGTGCTCGGCGGGGCCGACGACTCCCCGGGACTGCAGCTCATCGGCGTCGTGCTGGTGCTCTGCGCGGTGGTCTTCGGCATCCGCAACCGTCGAGGCCGCAACTAGCCGTCCCACCCGACAACTCTCTCCGTAATAACGATCATGTAACGGGCGCGAACCTTTCCCGGTAGGTGGCCTGTCTTGATGGTCGTCGGCCCACCAGGGCCAGGGGAGGCGTCGGATGAAGCTGGTGTGGAGGCGGGCCCGCGAGGCGCGAGGGTTGCTGGTCGCGGCGGTGATCGCTGCCCTCGTCGCCGTCGCGTTGGTCACTGGGCTGTCCGACTACAACCGTCGGGCGGTGGACGCCGGGCAGCGGGCACTGGTCGCCGCCTCACCCGCCGAGGAGCGCGGCCTTCTGGTCAGCGGCTCGGGTGGGCGGGACGCGGCCGAGTTCGCCACCCGGGACAAGGCGGTCCGAGCCGAGTTCGCCACCGGGCTCGGCGGCGTCCCGGTCAGTGTCACCGCCGCCCGTTACGGCACCGGCCGGGAACTGACCGGCGACCTCGGGCAGATCCCGCGTACGGCCGACGAACCGGTCTTCGCGAACCTGGCCACGTTCGCCGACCTCGCCGGCCACGCGGAGCTGACCAGCGGAGCCTGGCCCAGCCCCGGGGCGAACCCCGTGCAGGTGAGCCTGCCCGAGCGGGTCGCCGGCGCTCTCGGCCTGACCGTCGGCGAACGCGTCCCGGTGCGCGACCGGGCCACCGAACGACGCGGGGAGTTGGTGCTCGCCGGCACCTGGCGGCCCCGCGACCCGGCGGACGCGTACTGGCTGCTGGCCCCCGGTGTGGGGGCGGGCAGCGCCGGTTCCGGCACCTCGTACGGGCCGTTCACGCTCGACCCGGCCGACTTCGCGGCCATCTTCCCGGGCTCGGTGTCGGCGTCCTGGCTGGCCCAACCGGACCTCGGTGCCGTCGACACCGCCGACCTGCCCGCCGTTCGGAAAGCCCTCACCGAGGCGGTCACCGCAGTGCCCGAGGCCGCCCAACTGGGCAGCTCCGGGCAGACGGTGACCAAGATGCCGCAGCTGCTGGACCGGATCGGCCGCGCCGACCTGGTGGGTCGCTCGTCGCTGGCCACCCCGCTGCTGCTCATCCTGGTGCTCGCCGGGTACGCGCTGGTGCTGGTCGCCGCGCTGCTGCACGAGGACCGCCGCCCACAGACCGCGCTGCTGCGCGCCCGCGGCGCCGCCCGTAAGCAGTTGGCCGGCCTGGCCGCCCGCGAGGCGACCCTGGTGGTCGCCCCGGCCGCCGTGCTCGGTCCGCTGATCGCCGGTGAGGCGTTGCGGTACATCCGACCCGGCGGGTCGGGTGACCTCTACACCGCCGGCGGCAACACCACACTGGTCTGGGCGGCGGCAGCGGCCACCGCGGCCGGCTGCCTCGTCGCCATGGTCCTTCCGACGCTGCGCGGCGCCGGGACGTACGTCGCCGACATGGCGGCCCGATCCCGGCCGAACCGGGCCGCGAGCGTCCAACGCGCCAGCGTCGACCTGGTGCTCGTGGCGCTCGCCGTGCTCGCCTGGGTGCAGCTACGCCGGTACGCCTCCCCGCTGGCCGGCTCGGGTGGACAGCTCGGGCTCGACCCGCTGCTGGTCGCCGCCCCGACGCTCGGCGTGCTGGCCGGTGCCGTGCTGGCGTTGCGGGTGCTCCCGCCGCTCACCCGGTTCGCGGAGCGGTTCGTCGACCGACGTCCCTGGACCGCCACCATGTTCGGCATGTGGCAGGCCGGCCGGCGTCCGCACGCCGGCCCGGTGCTGCTGCTCGCCCTCGCCGTCGGCGGCAGCACTCTGGCCTGGTCGCTGATCAGCACCGGCGAGCGGTCCCAGGTCGAGCAGGCCGGCCACACGGTCGGCGCCGACCTCCGGGTGACCGAACGGACCGGGGGTGCCCCACCGACCCGGGTCGGTGAACTCGCCGCGCTGCCGAGCGTGGACCGGGTGCTGCCGGCGTGGCGGGACGAGATCCGGGTCGGACGGGAGAACCTGCCGGCGACAGTGATCGGTGTCGACCCGGCCAGCGCCCCGGGCGTCGTCCGGCTCGCCGACCGCCTCGGCGACGGATCGGCGGCGGAGCAGTACCGGAAGATGGTCGACGCGCGGGGAGAGCGCGCCGGCGTCGAACTGCCCGCCGGAGCGCGGGCGATCACCGGCACGGTCCGTACCCCGGTGAGCAGCGCCGCCCGGTCGGTGAAGGTCGCGGTGACGCTGCTGGTCACCACCCCCGACGGGCTCGCTTTGCGGCTGCCGGCGGCCAACGCCGACGGCGACGGCCGGGTCACCCCGTTCACCGCGCGACTGCCCGACATGGGCGGGGCGCGGCTGCGGCTGGCCGGCTTCGAGGCCGACGGTGGGTTGGCCGCCGGCAACTCCTACGAGCTCCAGGTGGACGGGCTGACGGTGGTCAAGGCCGACGGCACGAAGCAACCGGCCGAACTGGGCGGCGACTGGGTCGTGACCGCCCTCGGGCTGCAGCCCATGCCGGTACGGACCACCGGCGCCGGGTTCGCCGCAGCCCGCTCGGTCGACGTGATCCCCGGCGGGCAGTTCAGGTACCAGCCACCCACCCGGTTCACTGTCGTGCCGGGCGGAGACAACAAGCCCATACCGGTGTTGATGACCCCTGCGGTCCGCAACGCGCTGAGCCTGCGCATCGGCGACACCGTCGACCTGACCCTCTCCGGGGCGACGCTGCCGGTGCACCTGGTCGGCGAGCTGGACTCCGTACCGGCCACCACCGGCGAGGGCGTCCTGCTGGACCTGCCGGTCGCGGTCGACGCGATGATCCGGAGTAGCGGCGCGGTGCGACCCGTACCGGAGTGGTGGGTCGGCGCCAGCGACGCGAACGCCGCCGCCCAGGCGGCCAGAGCGCTACCCGGCGTCACGGTGCTCAACCGGGAGGCGGCCATCGAGGCGGCCGCCGACGACCCGTACTGGCGCGGCTCGCGTACCGGCATGCTCGCCGCCGCGCTCGGCGCGGTGCTCCTCGCCCTCGTCGGCCTGATGGTGGACGTCTGGGCCACCGCCCGACGTCGGCTCGGCGAGTTCGCGGTCCTGCACACCCTCGGCGCCACGCCCCGGCTGATGGCCCGGGCGCTGCTCGCCGAACAGACGTTCCTCGCCGGCATCGGCGTGGGCGTGGGGTTGTTACTCGGCACCGCGGTCAGCGCGACGATGGCCCCACTGGTCATCCTCACCCCGGCCGCAGGCCGGCCGACACCCCCGGCGGCGTTCGTGCTGCCCTGGGTGCCGATCGGCCTGACCGCTGTCGGTCTGCTGCTGGCGGCGCTCGCCTTCAGCGCGTTCATCGCCGCAGGCATCCGTCAGCGGGTGGCGGCGGTTCAGCTGCGAATCGGGGGAGAACGATGAGCGTCGGGGCGGCCGTCCGGCGGGTCCGGGCGTACGGGGGGCAGTTTCTCCTGCTGGCGGTGCTGACCCTGGTGGTCACGCTGCTGATCAGTGGAGTGCCCCGGCTGGTCAACCGGCTCGCCGAACAGGGGCTGCGAGCACAGCTCAACAGCGAGCCGGCCGCGCGCCGGGACATCTCGTACACCACCAGCCTGGAGCCCGCGACGTCGCGGCGGACGGCGATGGGCGACGCCGCCGAGCGGTTCGACGCCCTGGCCGCGGAGATGCCGCCGCCGGTGCGTTCGGCGGTGACCGAGCGGTGGTACAGCGTCGAGACCGCGCAGGCCCGCGTGGTCGGGCCGGACCTGGCGGCCCGCAACCTGCTGGTCGACATGGGCCTGCGGGCCATGCCCGACGTTCAGGGAGCGAGCACCCTCGTCGAGGGGACCTGGCCGAGCGAGACGTACGTTCCCGACCGGCCGATCGAGGTGGCGCTCGACGTCGACGTGGCCGGCAAACTCAACCTGCGCGCCGGCAGCCAACTGCGCATCGGCGAAACCGACGAGAAGGGCAGGCTCGTCGACGGTGTCCCGTTGATGGTGGTCGGGCTGTTCCGCCCCGTCGACCGCGCGAACGGCATCTGGGACGGGCTCCCACAGCTACTGCGGATCATCGAACCGCAGGGTGATGGCCAGCCGTTCGTCATCGTCGGCGTCGTCGCGCAGTCGCCCTTCAACAAGCGGGCCGCGGAGGGCTGGGCGATCCAGTCCACCTGGCGGTACCGACTGGGCGTCGACCGGATCGACGCACGCGAGCTGGACCAGATGATCGACGGCCTGCAGGTGATGCAGCGCAACAAGCCGCCGGGGCTCAGCCTGACCCAGGGCGTCGACGTTCCGTTGCGCGCGTTCGCCGCCCAGATCAACGCCGTCCGGACACTGCTGGCGGTGATCGCGGCCGGCGTCCTGGCCACCCTGGCGGGGCTCATCGTGCTCGCGGCCAGTCTCGCCACCAGACGGCGTCGCTCGGAGTTCGCGTTGCTGCGTGCCCGTGGCGGCGGGGCCACCGCCGGTGCCCGGCGTAGCCTCGCCGAATCGGTGCTGGTGGTCCCGATCGCCGCGGTGCTGGGCTGGTGGCTGGGCACGCTGTTCCCCGGTGCCCCCGACCCGACCACGCCGTACCTTGTCGCGGCGACCGTGCTGGTGACACTCGCGCTGCCGGTGGCGACGCTGGCCGTACCGGCCGGCGCAGCGGCTCGTCGGGACCTGATCCGGGTGCGCCCGTCGGCCCGTCGACTCACCGCCGAGGTCTCCCTGCTGCTCCTGGCCGGGCTCGCGGCGGTGCTGCTGCGTCGGCGTGGCCTGATCCTCGGAGAGGTGGATCCGCTCCTGGTGTCGGTGCCGGTGCTCCTGGCGGTCGCGGCGGCGGTGCTGGCGCTGCGTGCGTACCCCTGGCCGTTGTTGCTGGTCAGCCGGCTTGCCGCGCGGACCCGGGGCAGCGTGGCCTTCCTCGGCACGGCCCGCGCCGGACGCTCGGCGGTCGCCGCCCCGCTGGTCGTGGTGGTGCTGGCGATCGGCACCGCGGCGTTCTGCGCGGTCGTGGCCGCCGGCGTCGACGCCAGCCGCGAACGGGCCGCCGAGCAGATCGTGCCCGCCGACGCGGTGATCCGCGGGGAGCGCTTCGCACCCGACACCGTCGACGAGCTGGGCCGCCTGCCGGGGGTCCGGGCCGTCACCCGGGTGCTGTACGAGGACGACGAGCGGTTCGCGTCCGACGAGGCCGGCACCGACGCCTTCATCGAGCAGACGGACGTGCTGCTGGTCGACGGCTCGGGGTTGGACACTGTGGCCCGCGAATCGCAGGTGGACGTGTCGGTTCCGGCCGCGCTGCGCACCGCCGCGCCCGGCCCGGGACCGCTGCCGGCGATCGTCTCACCGGCGGTCGCCGCCGACCTGGCCAAGGCCGGGCTGGCCGACTCGGCCTTCATCTCGGTGCAGGGCCAGAGGTACGGGTTCCGGGTGGCCGGCACCGCCGACGGTTTCCCGATGCTGGCCGCGAACACCGGCCGGTTCGTGATCCTGCCCTGGCAGGCCCTGCCGACGCGGAACACCACACCCGTGCCGACCAGCCTGCTGATCGCCGGGAACTCGCTGGACGCCGAGGCGCTACGCGTCGCCGGCGACCAGGGGCAGGAACGCTACCAGCGGGACGGCACGGTCACCGGTCGGGAACGGCTGATCGGGGTCACCGTCGACACCCGGGCCGACGTACGCCGGGACCTTGGCGAGGGCGGCGCGAACGGGGTGCTGGCCTTCGGCTTCGTGGCCGGGGCCGTCGGCGGCACCGTGCTCGGGCTGTTGGCCATCGCGTTCACAGTGCTGGCCGGAGCGCGCGCCCGGGGTCAGGTGCTGTCCCGGCTGCGTACCCTCGGCCTGTCCCGCCGGCAGTGGCGTGGGCTGCTGCTTGTCGAGTTGACCCCGCTGGTAGCGGTGTCGGTGCTGACCGGCGCGCTGGTTGGTGCGGTGCTGCCCCTGCTGCTCAACCCGGTGCTCGGCCTGTCCGCGTTCACCAGTGGTGTGCCGGTCCGGGTGGCTTTCGAGCCCAGCCTGGTCGCCGCGGTGCTCGCGCTCGGGGCGGTCGCCCTCGGCTTCGCGGTCGCCGTCGAGGCCCTGAACAACCGCCGGTTGCGCCTCGGAGAGGTGCTTCGGCTCGGAGAGGAGAGCTGAGATGACCGCTACCGCCCAGACTCCACTGGTGCCTGACCTGGCCGCCCTGCAACAGCGGGCTGCGCTTCGCGCCGCCGAGCGGGCCGGCGGGCAGGACCGCCTTCGCGGGCACATCGTCTGCGACGGCCTGGTGCGCATCTTCAAGACCGAGGGGGTGGAGGTGGTCGCCCTGCAGGGGCTCGACCTGGTCATCGACCGGGGCGAGCTGGTGGCGATCGTCGGTGCCTCCGGTTCGGGCAAGTCGACGCTGCTCAACATCCTCTCCGGCCTGGACACCCCGACCGCCGGCATCGCCCGGGTGGCCGACTACGACCTGCTCTCGCTCTCGGCGAAGCGACGGCTGAGCTACCGCCGGCAACTGGTCGGGTTCGTCTGGCAGCAGACCGGCCGCAACCTGCTGCCGTACCTCAACGCGCTGGAGAACGTCGAGCTGCCGATGCAGTTGGCCGGCAAGCGCAGCAGCAAGGCCCGCCGGGAGCGGGCCCGGGAACTGCTCGACCTGGTCGGTGTGGGCTACTGCGCCGACCGGCGCCCCGGGCAGCTCAGCGGTGGCGAGCAGCAGCGGGTCGCGGTGGCGGTGGCGGTGGCCAACGACCCGGAGGTGCTCTTCGCCGACGAGCCGACCGGTGAGCTGGACGAGGCGACCGGCGCGGAGGTCTTCGCGGCGCTGCGCACCATCAACGCGGAACTGGGCGTGACCATCGTGGTCGTCACCCACGACCACGCCGTGGCCACGCAGGTCCGTCGGACCGTCGCGATCCGCGACGGCCGGACCGCCTCCGAGGTACGCCGGACCGCGCGGATCGACGCGGACGGCAACACCGAGCTGGTCAGCGAGGAGTACGCGGTGCTGGACCGCAACGGTCGGATGCAGTTGCCGGCGGCGTTCGTCGACGCGCTCTCGCTGAAGGAGCGGGTCCGGCTCGACCTGGAGCCGGACCATGTGCAGGTACGGCCCGGCGACCGGGCCTCGGACGAGCGGGGGGCCCGGGCATGAGCCGGCAGAACATGGTGGTGACCGGCGCGGCCGGGTTCGGCGGTGCGCCCGGGGCACACCCCGACGAGGTGGTCCGGGTCAGTGGGGTGAGCCGGACCTTCGGCCGGGGCGAGCACGCCGTGCACGCCGTGCGGGACGTGTCGTTCAGCGCCAACCGGGGCGAGCTGGTCGCCATCCGGGGTCGGTCCGGGGCCGGCAAGACCACGCTCCTGAACCTGATCGGCGGGCTGGACCGACCGGACAGCGGCCAGGTGGTGGTGGCCGGGCACGAGGTGACCTCCGCCGGGGAGGCGGAGCTGCTGCGGCTGCGCCGGGGCACCGTCGGGTTCGTGTTCCAGACCTTCGGGCTGGTGCCGATCCTCTCCGCCGCCGAGAACGTGGGAGTGCCGTTGCGGCTGGCCCAGGTGCCGGCCGCGGAGCGGGAGGAGCGCGTCGCGGTGCTGCTGGAGCTGGTCGGCCTGGGCGGGCACGCCGCGCAGCGCCCGTACGAACTCTCCGGCGGGCAGCAGCAGCGGGTCGCGGTGGCCCGCGCGTTGGCCAACGAGCCGGACCTGCTCATCGCCGACGAGCCCACCGGTCAGCTCGACTCGGAGACCGGCCGGTCCATCATGGACCTGCTGCGCGCGGTGGTGCACGCCCGCGGCATGACGGCCCTGGTGGCCACGCACGACCCGGCCCTGATCGACCTCGCCGACCGGGTGCTGGTCCTGCGCGACGGCCGCCTGGTCGACGGCTGACGGCCATCGAACTGCTGTCCGACGCTGTCCCACGCCTCCCGCATGCGGCGGTTGGGCGGCGGGTGGCTGGGCGGCGGATGGTGGTCCGCGTTTGCTGTGGAGCTGATGTCGTCAACGAATCGCCGGACGGTGACTCGTCCACGACATCAGCTCCACAGCCTTCGTACGGCAGTAGGGCGAGGGAGTTCCCCTACTGCGTCTGGTCGGGCCGGTCGTGCTCGAGCCGGTCGTCTCTGGGTTGGTCGGTGCGCTTCTGGCGGTCAGGAAGGGACCCGGCGAGCGGGATCAGCAGATAGCCCAGCAGGGCGAGGAGAAGACCAGCGCCCGGCCCGGTCGAGATCAACTCGTGTTTGACGTAGGGGTCCGCGGCCTCGAAATACCAGTACGCCCCGGTGAGGCTGCCGCAGGCGAGCACGTTGGAGATGAGCATTCCCAGGCTGGCCTGCCGCCAGACCCAGCGGGCCGGGCCGGTGTTGGCGAGCGACAGCACCGCGAACACGGCGGCGGTCACCGCGAACGGTAGCGCCCAGGCGAGCACCTTCCAACCCGGAGTGGTGTCCGTCCGGTCCAGGTGGACGCTACGCCAGGCGGGCAGCCAGAACGCGACGACGACCAGGAGGACGCCGACCGCCAACAGCGCCGAGCCAGTCCGGCGCCATGACGGGCGCGACGGTGCGGCGCCGGGCATCGTCGGCCTGCTCATGGCGGCGAACGTAACCCGTTCGGGGCGATTTCCACTGCCCCGCCGGGTGAACCAGACGCCGGGTCAGAGCGCGAGCTTCATGCCCTCGTGGCTGGCCACGAAGCCGAGGCCCAGGTAGAAGCGGTGCGCGTCCTCGCGGGTCTTGTCGGTGGTGAGCTGCACCAGCGCGCAGCCACGCTCGCGAGCCTGGTCGACCGCCCAGGTCATCAGCTGCCGGCCCAGCCCCTGGCCACGCCGGTCGGAGCGGACCCGGACCGACTCGATCAGCGAGCGCTCGCTGCCGTGCCGGCCCAGGCCGGGGATGTAGGTGATCTGGAGGCAGCCGACCAGTTCGCCGGCCTGCTCGGCCACGATCAGCTGGTTGCGCGGGTCCGCGTCGATGGCCGCGAACGCCCTCTCGTACGCCTCGTCGACCTCGGTTAAGTCGCGCGCCTTGCCCAGGACGTCGTCGGCGAGCAGGGCGATGACGGCGGGCAGGTCGGCCCGGGCCGCCTCCCGGTAGATCACGTCGCTCATGTTGGCGATCCTGGCACAGCGAAACCGGCGAATGGGTCTGTGCCGGTTGCGGACGACGGGCAGCATGGGGCGGCATGGAGCTAGTGCTACTGCCGTTCCGCTGGATATACCGGGCGTTGGTGTGGTTCGCGAACTCGCCCCGCACGCTGATCACCTCGTACCTGTTGATGATCGTGGTGGCCGGGGTCATCTACGGGGAGGTCGAGCAGCGCAGCCCGGCCGATGCCGTCTGGTGGGCGGTGGTGACCGCCTCCACCGTCGGATACGGCGACATCTCGCCGACCACCTGGGCGGGCCGCACACTGGCCGCGCTGCTCATCTCGACCATGGTGCTGCTGGTCATCCCGCTGATCACCGCGCACTTCGCGAGCCGGCTCATCGTCGACGACAACGCCTTCGAGCATGAGGAGCAGGAGCAGCTCAAAGCCGACGTGCGCCGGATGCGGGCGCTGCTGGAGGAGTTGGCCACCCGGCAGGGGATCAATCTGCCCCCACTGCCGCCGACCCAGCCTGTCAGCGGGCCGGGCAGCGCTGCCCCTCCGGTGGCACGGTCAGGTCGATCAGGTAGGCGTCGACCGCGTTGGTGATGCAGGACGTCTGCGGGTAGGCGGTGTGCCCCTCGCCCTCCCAGGTCAGCACCCGACCCACACCCAGCATCGACGCGAGCCGTGGGGTCTGCTCGTACGGCGTCGCCGGGTCGCCGGTGGTGCCGACCACCACGATCGGCGGTGCGCCGTTCGCCTTTCCGGTCGGGTAGGGGTCACGCCCGCCCGGCCATTCGACGCAGCTCAGCATGCCGACCGCCAACGCCGGCCCGAACAGCGGGTATTTTCCGCGCCACTCGGACTGCAACTGCCGGATCTGCTGCCGGCTCGGCTTCTCCGTCTCGTCGGCGCAGTTGATGGCCAGGTTGGCGTCGAACAGGTTCGAGTAGTGCCCGTTGTCCTCCCGGCCGGCGTACGCGTCGGCGAGTCGGAACACGTCCTTCGGGTCGCCCTCGGCGAGCTTGTCGATCGCCTGGGCCAGCTCCTGCCAGCCGGATTCGGTGTAGAGCGAGGAGATGACGGCGTAGAACACCCAGCCGGCGGTGGCCTCCCGCCCGTCGTCGCCGCGTACCGGGGAGACCTTGGCCTTGTCGATGGCCGACGTGACGGCGGCGCGGGCGTCCGGGGCGATCGGGCAGCGGCCGGCGTTCGCCGCGCACCAGCGGGTGAAGTTGGTGAAGGCCCGTTCGAAGCCGCGGGCCTGGCTCTCCGAGCCCTCGACCAGCCGCTGCTGCGGGTCGACAGCGCCGTCGAGCACCAGCGCCCGCACCCGCTGCGGGTAGAGCTGGGCGTATGTGGCACCGAGCAGGGTGCCGTACGAGTAGCCCAGGTAGGTGAGCTTGTCGTCGCCCACGGCGGCGCGTACCGCGTCCATGTCGCGGGCGGCCTGTTCGGTGCCGTACAGCGGCAACTGGTCGCCGTAGCGGTCTCCGCAGCCGCGCCCGATCCGCTGGCTCAGACCGACGAAGCCGTCGAATGCCGACTGGCTCGCCGGGTCCGGGTCGAAGCCGAAGCTGGCGTCCAGGTCGGCGTCGGAGATGCACTTCACCGGGCTGGAGCGGGAGACCCCGCGCGGGTCGAAGCCGACGATGTCGAAGCGCTCGGTGATCGAGGCGGGCAGCCCGCCGAACTGGGAGCCGAAGGAGAGGTAGACGGCGGTGTCGACACCGGAACCGCCCGGGCCGCCCGGGTTGATCACCAAGGAGCCCAACCGGTCGCGCTGCTTGGTGGACCGGGCGCGCAGCAGGGCGATCTCGAAGGTCTGCCCGGCGCCCGGGCCCGCGCTCGCCCCGTTGCCGGTGCCCCAGTCACGGGGCACCTGAATCCGGGTGCACTCGTAGCGCATGTTCGGTGCGCTCCGCCCGACCAACTCGTCGGGCACCTCTGGGCAGGGCCGCCAGTTCGGTGAGCTGCCGGTCGGGGCGGCCGCGCCTTCCACCTCGGTGCGCGGCGCGAACGCCGGCAGCGTGCAACCGGCGGTGAGCAGCGCGGCGACGACGAAGGCGGCCAGAGTGCGACGGCCCCGGCGGCTGGACGCCATCCGAGGCTGGTCGGCGGTGCGGATCACGTGGTCCTCCGGAGTCGGGTCAACGGGCCAGGCTACGCCGAGCCGGTGGCGGCTCGGTCCACGGTGGCCGTCGGGTCGCCGCGCAGCACCTGGTCCACGTCGAAGCGGATCGGCCGGTCGAGCTGGTCGTAGCGACAGGATCGGGGGTCGCGGTCCGGGCGCCACCGAACGAACTGCGCGGTGTGCCGGAACCGTTCGCCCTCCATGGCGTCGTAGCCCACCTCGACCACCAGCTCGGGGCGCACCGGCTCCCACTCCAGGTTCTTCGTGCCGGTCCACCGGCTGACCCCACCGGGGATGCGTTGGCCACGCTCGTGGTCGCCGTGCACCCACGGGTGTTCACCGGCGATGTCCCGATAGGGCGCCAGCTCGTCGAGTAACTCGGCGCGGCGGGCCATGCTGAACGACGCGCTCACGCCCACGTGGTGCAGGACCCCGGCGTCGTCGTACAGGCCGAGCAGCAGCGAGCCCACCACCGGGCCGGACTTGTGCCAGCGGAAGCCGGCCACCACCGCGTCCGCGGTGCGGGCGTGCTTGACCTTGAACATCAGTCGCTTGCCCGGCTCGTACGGCAGGTCGGCCGGCTTGACGATCAAACCGTCCAGCCCGGCGCCCTCGAAGACGTCGAACCAGCGCCGCGCGGTGTCCGGGTCGGTGGTGACCTGGGTGACGTGCACCGGCGGGCGCACCCCGGCCAGCGCCTCGACCAGCCGCTCCCGACGGCGCGGGTAGGGCTGGTCGAGCAGGGCCTCGTCACCGATCGCCAGCAGGTCGAACGCGACGAAGTCGGCCGGGGTGGTCTCGGCCAGCATCTTCACCCGGGACGCGGCCGGGTGGACGCGCTGGGCCAGCAGCTCGAAATCCAGCCGGGGCTGGCCGCTCGGCCCATCGCGCCGAATCACGATCAACTCCCCGTCGACAGCGCACCGCGGCGGCAGCTGCCGGCGGGCCTGCTCGACCACCTCGGGGAAGTAGCGGGTCATCGACTTGCCGCCCCGGCTGGACAGCTCGACCTCGTCACCGTCGCGGAACACGATGCACCGGAACCCGTCCCACTTGGGCTCGTAGGTCACCCCCGGCGTGGTGGGCAGCTTGGGAACGCTCTTGGCCAGCATCGGCTCGACCGGCGGGTTGATCGGCAGGTCCACGCCGACCAGTCAATCAGACGGTGCCGACAGTCGTGAGGCAGATCACCGTGCACGGCGGGGCGGCGTGTCCCTCCGCGCGCCGCTCGTCCCGACCGGGCGAATCGAATAGCCCCAGGTCAGAGCTACTTTCGCGAGGTGTCCGAGTGGGTCTGTGACTGCTGCGGGCGGTGGCGGGTGAGCGTCGAGCTGATCCGGGGCCGCTACCGCTTCCGGCTGACCCGCCGCTATCCGGAGCGGTTCGGCGGCGGCCGGAACGTGCTCGGCGAGGTGGGTTCGGTGCCGGAGCTGGAGGAGCTGTTGCGGCGGCGTACCCCGCTCACCCTGGCCGACCTGCGCGAGGCCGCCTGATCCGCGCGGCGGCGGCGCGCGGCCAGGAACTGCCGGTTGCCGGCCCGGGTCCCTCCTCCACTGAGGAGGGACGGACGGCGGTGAACCTCGCTGTCACAATGCTCCCGGCGGCCTCGTCTGCACCCGTGGCGGTGCCGAGCGGCGCCGCCGGGGAGGGGACACCATGCGGTTCGAGGCCGATACCGAGATCGCCGGGGACGCCGAGCAGG
This sequence comes from Micromonospora sp. NPDC005553, assembly GCF_042871765.1. NCBI lineage: Bacteria > Bacillati > Actinomycetota > Actinomycetes > Micromonosporales > Micromonosporaceae > Micromonospora > Micromonospora sp. NPDC005553. The sequence continues at coordinate 66,581 of NZ_JBIAJD010000011.1, forward strand.
TCTGGGCGGTGCTTGTCGACGTGCCCCGCTGGCCCGAGTGGACGGACTCGGTGACCCGGGCCGAGCGGGGCGAGCCGGGGCCGCTGACCGTCGGCGCTACCGCACGGCTGACCCAGCCGAAGCTGCGACCGGCCCTCTGGCGGGTCACCGAGCTGACCGACCGGCGGGAGTTCGTCTGGGTCTCCGACGCGCCGGGTGTCCGAACCACGGCAGAACACCGGCTGCTGCCGCTGCCCGACGGGCGTACCCGCGTCGAGCTGGCCTTCAGCCAGTCCGGCCCGCTGGCCGGCCTGATCGGCCGGCTGTACGGCGGGCTGTTCCGTCGCTACGTGCGGATGGAGGCCGACGGGCTCAGGCGTCGCTGCGAGCGGGGCTGACGGCTGGCTTCTCCAGCACCGCCAACGGGATGCCGCCCTTGCCATCGACGGGCGGCCCGACCGCACCGGCCGTACCCTGACCGGTGTCCGGTCGAGGTCGAGGGGGCAACGGTGGCCGAGTTGACGTACCCGGAGGTGGGGTCGACCCGGCACGGGCCGTTGCCCGGCGGGTACCACCACCTGCGCCACCGGTATCCGTTGCCCGGCGGCTGCTTCGAGACCGCCGCCGACGCGGTGTTGAGCTGGCGGCTGCACCGCGCCGCCGGCGTCCGGATCCGCACCGACGCGCCGCGGGCCACCACCGGTGTGCTGGTGGCCTCTGGCCTCGGCGTCGGCCCGGCCCGCCTCTGGGGGCCGTGCCAGGTGGTCTGGAGCGTGGACTCACCAACGCTCGCCGGTTTCGGTTACGGCACTCTGCCCGGGCATCCGGAGCGGGGTGAGGAGGCGTTCGAGGTCGTCCGCGACGACGCCGGCGCGGTCTGGTTCGAGGTCCGCGCGTTCAGCCTTCCGGACCGCTGGTTCACCCGCGCCGGCGGCCCGGCGGTGAGGGCCGTGCAGCACACGTACGCCTGGTGGCTCGGCCGTACCCTGCGTCGGCTGTGCGAGGGTTGCTGAGCACCCTCGCGCCGCAGCGACTCAGAACCGGGCGAACGAGCGGATCGGGGCGCGCGGGCCGTACTTCGGTGCCCGGATGCCGGCCGCCTCCAGCAGCAGACACACCCGGCCCCGGTGACCTCGGAACGGCTCCAGCAGGGCCATCATCCGGGCGTCGTCGCCCCTCGGTTCGCCGGCGAGCGCCCAGGCGACCGTGTTCGGGATGTGGTAGTCGCCGACGCTGACCGCGTCCGGGTCGCCGTACGCGATCCGGACCACCTCCGCTGCCGTCCACGGCCCGATGCCGGGGATCGCGGTCAGTCGGCGGGTGGCGTCGGCTGCGTCGGTGCTGCGCTCCAGGCGGTCGGCGAGCGCGGCGGCGCGACGGAGCGTGTCGGCTCGGCGCTGCTCCACCCCGAACGGGTGGAACACCCAGTACGGGGCCGCGGCGACGGTGGCTGCCTCGGGCGGCAGGAGCAGCGGCTGCAACGGGCCGGGAGCCGGCTCCCGGAAGTGCCGCACCATCGCCGAGTACGCCCGGTAGGCCTCCTTGCCGGTGACCTTCTGCTCGAAGACCGCGCGCAGCAGTCGGGGGAAGACCTCCCCGGTGGCGGGCATCCGCAGCCCCCGGTGCTCCCGGGCCAGTCGGGCGACCAGCGGGTGCGCCGCGGCCAGTTCGGTGAAGCCGGTCAGGTCGTCGCGCAGCCCGGCGATCGCGTCGGCGCGGGCGAGGACGTGCTCGGCGCCGGGCCCGTACCCCTCCGCGAGCAACTCGCCACCGGCCGGCCGCAGCGCGAGCGTGGCCGGACCGTCCGGGGTGCGGGTGGCCCACCAGAAGGTGCCGGCCGCCACCCGGGCGCACGGGTCGTACGGGCTGAAGGTGAGGGCGCGGACCGAGGCGATCAGCCGGTAGCCGACCGGTGGGTGCAGCACCCTGGTCGCGGCGGGTCCGGTCTCGGTCACCCCGCTACTCTGCCAGGTCACGGTGCGGGCTGGCGAGCGGCCGTATCGGTTCCGCCCGCGGTTGAGGAGCTTCGCGGGGGTACGTTCGTCCGACCTTCCCGGTGTGGTTGATCACCCGAACGGCCAGGATTATCTTGGCGAACCCTCGCATACCGCCCTTATGCCATTTTCGGCGGTGGGTCAGGTATCGATCATGTGGTTGTTTGATGGCCTGCAGGTAAACGAGTGCCTCGGGCACCTGCGCAGTGTCAACGGGGGATCTGTGGAAGGGCATGCAGTGATGGCTGCGCGAGTCTGTGTCGAATCATCGCGAGTGGGATTCCACCCCGCTACCCGTCCGCAGGGCTGACGGGTGCCCGCTGACGAGGCGGCCGTCCCGAGCGGACGGCGGCCCAGCGCATGATCGCTCTGAAGATCTATCGACTCCTACCGTCGTCGGCACGGCGACGGCTGCTGGGTCTGCTGCCCGCACACCGGCGGATCGGCCTGGTGCAGACGCTCTCCCGCCCGCGCGGCAGCGACACAGTGCATCACCGCGGCGCCCGGGTGGCAGTGACCGACGGCGGCGTTCGGACCCGGGCCGAGGTCGTCGCCACGGCGACCCCGTTGCAGCAGTGGCACCGCAACCTCACCGCCGTCACCACGGCGCTGCACGCCGCCGGCATCGAATACCACTGCATTCGTAACGACGACCACCTGCGCAGCACAGTCGCGGTCCTCGACGACCAGCGGACGGCGGTACGACGCCTGATCCGCTCCGCGCCGGAACTGTCGGGCGCGGACGTCCGGGTGGTGCAGGTCCAGCCCCGTCGCGATCAACCGGACGGCGCCCCGACCGAGGTGATCCAGGTCTGCTTCCCGGTCACCGATGCCCGCGCCGGAGTCGTCCTCGGCGCCCAGTTCGCGTGCGAGATCGAGTTCTGGAGCCGGCACGGTGACATGGTCCGCGCTCCCCGGCGCAACGGGGTCGTCGACGAGGCCCCCGCCCAGGCACAGCCGGTCCGGGTGGCGGCGGCGCTGCTGAGCCACTTCGTGCCCGAAGCCGACGACCACACCTACGGCACCCGCCGGGATCTGGCCGTCCGGGCGCCGGACCGGATCGGCTTTCCGATCGACGCCGTCTACACCTGGGTGGACGGCTCCGACCCGCAGTGGCTCAAGCGCAAGTCGATGGCGCTCGGCACCCCCGGCGGCCCGTTGCACGCGGTCGCGGCCAACTCCTCGCGTTACCACAACCGCGACGAGCTGCGGTACTCGATGCGGTCGCTGCACAGCTTCGCGCCCTGGCTGCGGCGGATCTTCCTGATCACCGACAGCCAACTGCCGAGCTGGCTCGACCCGAGCCATCCGATGATCACGGTCATCTCGCACGCCGACCTCTTCGCCGACCTCGGTGGCCGGTCGTCGTACAACTCGCACGCCATCGAGTCCCGACTGCACCGCATCGACGGACTGGCCGAACACTTCCTCTACCTCAACGACGACGTGTTCATCGGTCGTCCGCTGCTGCCGAACCACTTCTTCCACGCCAACGGGATCGCGAAGTTCTTCCCCTCGCCGGCCCAGTTCGGCCTGGGGGAGGCGAAGCCGGAGGACCCGCCGGTGAAGGCCGCCGGAAAGAACAACCGTCGGCACATCCAACGGCAGTTCGGCGTGACCATCACGCAGAAGATGAAGCACACCCCGTTCGCCCTTCGCCGCAGCATCATGCAGCAGATCGAGGGCACACTTCCGGACGAGGTGGAGGCCACCGCACGGCACCGGTTCCGGCACCACGGCGACCTGTCCATCCCGTCGTCGCTGCACCAGTACTGGGCGTTCCTGACCGCGCAGGCCGTCCCCGGCGACATCGAGTACGAGTACGCCGACCTGGGTCACCCCTCGACCCCCGCCCGGCTGGCCGAGCTGCTGGCTCGTCGCAACCGCGACGTGTTCTGCCTCAACGACACCGACTCCGACCCGCTGTCGTTCGCCGAGCAGGAGCGGATGCTGGCCAACTTCCTGCCGCGCTACCTGCCCTTCCCCGCCCCGTTCGAGCTGCCGGACGACGTGGTGGCGGAGCGGCGGAACGTGGGTGCCGGGGAGCTGTGGCGGCGTTCGTACCGCCCGGTGCTGGATGCCCGTCGACGCGCCCCGGTCGACGCGCCCACCATGCCCAACAACATGCTCAACACTGTCAGCGACTTCAAAGCCGTCCTCGACTCCAGAGAGCGGCCGGGCCGGCGACAAGCCGATCCAACTGGGGAGCGCCATGACGTCTGACCGCCGTCCTCGGTCCATGGCGGTCGTGGCCCACCAGGACGACGATCTCTACTTCCTGAACCCGCTGCTCGCCAGCCAGCTGCGCCACAGTGCGACACACCTGACGGTCTGCCTGACCTCTGGTGAGGCGGATGGACGTAACGCCCCCGGTGGGTCGGTGGCACACGCCACGCTGCCGGTGGACTTCGAGGGCTTCGCCGCCGCCCGGTTCAACGGGCTTCGTTCGGCGTACGGGGAGATGGTCCTCGACGACCGGGACGCCGAATGGCACCGTGCGGCGATCACCGTGGGCTCGACCGCCGAGGCGGACCTCTCGACGCTGGTCGACGCGCCGTGGATCCGGTTGGTGTCGCTGAACCTCTGGTGTGCGCCGCCACCCGACTCGCCGGTCGGAGCTGGTTCGCTGCCACAGTTGTGGACCGGCGAAGCCACCGTCACACCCACCATGGTCCCGCTGGGTTCGCCCGTCTCCGGAACGTTCGCCTACTCGCGGGAGAACCTGATCGAGGCGCTGCTGCACCTGCTGCGCGACGTCGAGCCGACGCTCTTGTGGACGATGGACCCGGATCCCGATCGGCAACTGCACGACAAGGCGAACCCACAGCACGCCGACACCGGTGACTACTCCGACCACCTTGCCCACACCATCACCGGGCTGTTCGCCCACGAGTCGGCCCGACGATGGTTCGCCGAGGGCGGTGGCAGCGCCACGGTCGTCGAGGCGTTCCGCGGCTACTACGTCCGACGGTGGCCGTCCAACCTCAGCCCTGAGGCGCGGGCACTCAAGCAGCGATACAAGGACATCTACGGGTGGGCCGACGGCCGCCCTGCCGACGGAACCGTCGGCCACGGTGACCGCAAGGTCGGTGGCGACGCGATCGGCAACGGGAACGCCTCCGGAACCACGTTGCGCTATCCCGGCTCGCGGACCTGGGCGGCACCGGGGCCGGACGGTGAGGTGTCGGCCTTCGCCGTGCGGGGCGGCCAGGTGGTCCACTGGCAGCAGGCCAGCTCAGGCGCGTTTGCCCCGAGCCGGCTGATTCCTGGCGGCGGACTCCTGCCGTACGTCGCCGCGTTGGCCACCCCGAACGGCGGCTGGCGGCTCTTCGTGGTGCGGCAGGAGCTCACGGCAGAACCCGATCGGCACGTCCGCGACATCTGGACAACAGTATTGCCTGCCGCCGGCGACGCCGGCGTTCGCTGGGAGTCGCTCGGCAACCCCGCCGGGCGACATGCCCCGTCGGATCGACGGAACATCGGCATGCCGCAGGCTGTCTCCCTGCCTGACGGGGGTGTCCTGTTGCTGGCCCGGAACGCCGACAAGGGACTGAGCGCCCGGCTGTACGACGGGACGTCCTGGACGCAGTGGCAGGACCTCGGTGGTCGGGACATCCAGGATGGCCTGGCCGCGGTGACGTTGAACGAGCACCACGTGGAGGTGCTGGCCGCCGGGCGCACTGGAATCGGACGCTGGCTGGTCGGCGTGCCGGAACTCGTCGCCGAGTACGCCCAGTTGGAGACGGAGGCACCGGCCGGCCCGCCTGCCGTGACGTGGCTGCCCGACGGCGAGCGGCTACTCCTGTTCCGGCGACGGGACTCGGCGTCCGTGCTGGCGTACCGGACGCGCGGCGGCGGCCGGGAATGGGACCTGTCGACGGCCGCAGACCTCGGTGGTCACGGCGGTCCCGGCCCGCTGACCGCCGAGTTCGTGCCCGACGCGGGCGCGGTCCTGCTGGCGGTCCGGGACGACGCGTCGGGTTCGAGCGTCGCGTGGCTGGACCCGGCCGGTCCGACGCCCTGTCGCTGGCACCGTGAGTCGACCCCGATTGCTGGTGGCCACGCGGTGCAGGTCGACGCGTCCGGCTGCGCCGTTCTGCTGGCCGTGTCGACAGCGGGCGGGCTCCTCGCCTCGCGCCCGGACCAATTCGGATCGTCCTTGAACCCGATGAAGGAAGTGCCGTGAACAACACGCCGGTGGTACCGCAGCACGCGGGCGCGCCATCCCGGGCTGCCGACGCGGCCAGCTCCGCGCCGGGAAGCGCCGGGTGGGACCTTCCCGCGCTCTGCGAGGTCCTGGTCGACGGTGGACGTCGCACCGCGCACGTGCACGCCGACTTGACGCCGATCCTGGGGCGTCAGCTCAATGTGGACGCGGTGAGCGGCGCGCTGGATGCGCATGGGGTGGACTACTTCCTCATCCGCGGCATGGACGACCGGACGCCGGTGATTGGCGTCAGTGAGCTTGATCGGCTGGCCACGCTGAGCGCGCTGGAAAAGTTGGGTGGGGCCGAGACCTGCTACGTGAGCCAGGTGCTGCCCCGGCCGCCGATCGTCGGCGGCCTCAAGGACGCGTCGGAGGCGCCGGCGTGGACAGAGCTGTACGCCGCACAGGCGATCAAGCTGACCTGGTTCCGCGCCGACCCGACCCTCAAGCTGATTCTGGGCCCGGCGTACGGCTGCGAGATCGAGTTCTGGAAGCCCGATCGGGCGGCCGGCGTGCTCCGCTCGCCCCGGCCGAACCGGATGATGCGGGCGGTGGCACTGGAGAGCGCGCCGGTGCAGGTGGACGAGCATCGGCTGACCCGCCTCGCCTCTCCGGCGAAGTGGCACCCGCCCCGGCGTAGCCGCGCGGAGTTCGACCGCCTGCTCCCGGACGACATCGACTTTCCCATCGACGTGGTCTATACCTGGGTGGACGGCGCGGACCCACAGTGGCAGCAACGCCGTGCGGGCGTCCGTGGCGAGTCGCTGCACGCCGAGGCGGCGAGTGAGTCGCGGTACATCAACCGCGACGAGTTGAAGTTCTCGTTGCGATCGCTACACCTGAACGCCCCGTGGGTCCGCAACATCTACATCGTGACCGACCACCAGCGTCCGGCCTGGCTGGACCTCAGCGCCGGCAACATCTTCATGGTCAACCATGACGAGATCTTCGCGGCCCCGGACGCCCTGCCGACCTTCAACTCGTGTGCCATCGAGAGTCAGCTGCACCGTATCGATGGGCTCTCCGAGCACTTTCTGTACCTCAACGACGACATGTTCTTCGGTCGCCCCCTGGCACCGCAGACGTTCTTCCTTGCCAACGGCAACACCAAGTTCTTCCTGTCGCAGAACCGGATCCCGCTCGGCGAGATCACCGAGCTGGACAGCCCGGTGGACGCAATGATCAAAAACAACAGGGCGCTGATCGAGAAGCGGTTCGGCCGTACCCTCACCCAGGGCTCCCAGCACGTGCCCTACCCGTTGCGGCGCAGCATCCTCGCGGAGATCGAGCGGGAGTTTCCGGTCGAGCATGAGGCCACCATGCGCAGTCGGTTCCGCAGTGCCGACGACCTGACCATCACGTACTCGCTGCACCACTACTACGCGTTCCTGACCGGCCGCGCGCTGCCCGGACGCGTCAACTACGGCTACGTTCAACTCGCGGTACCCGACCTCGAGGCGCGGCTGCGGCGAGCGGAGGCACGGCGGGACTGGGACACCTTCTGCATCAACGACGCCTACTCGACGTTCGCCCAACTGCAACACCAGATGACCATCCTCGAGCCGTTCATGGAGGCGTACTTCCCGGTCCCGAGCCCCTACGAGCTGAGGACCGCCGGGTGAAGTTCGCCTTCCTGATCCACAACATGTACGGCGTGGGTGGCACCAACCGGGCCGTGCTGAACCTGGCCACCGCACTGCTGGGCCGGGGGCACGACGTGGAGATCGTCTCCGTGTTCCGCCGCACCGACGAGCCGATGTTCGCCATCGACGACCGGATCGCGCTCGTGCCGCTCGTCGACACCCGACCGCGCCGTCCCGACCGGGCCGATCCCCGGCTCCGGGAGCCGTCCCTGCTGGTGCCGAAGAACGAGGAGTTCCACACCCAGTACAGCCGGCTGACCGACGAGCGGATGATCGACTACCTGCGTTCGTCCGGGGCCGACGTGCTCGTGGGTACCCGGCCGGGCCTCAACATGATCGTGGCGCGGCACGGCCCCGAACACGCGGTCCGTGTGGCGCAGGAGCACATGACGCAGGATCTGATCGACGACGTGCTGAAGGAGGAGATCCGGGTCTCGTACGACCGGATCGACCTGGCCTTCACGGTGACCGAGGCCGACGCCGCCGCCTTCCGAACGGGCAATCCGGTGCCACACACCCGTGTCGTGGCACTGCCGAACAGCGTTCCCCAGCCCACCGTGCCGCCGGCCGACGGGACCAACCGGATCGTCGTCAGTGCGGGGCGGCTCGACCCGATCAAGCGCTACGACCGACTCATCGCCGCCTTCGCGCAGGTAGCTGGCGACTATCCGGACTGGAAACTGCGGATCTACGGAGACGGTCCGCAACGCCCCGCGCTGGTCGCACAGGTCCGCGAGTTGGGAATGTCCGACCAGGTCCAACTGATGGGCCGGCGCGAGGACATGTCCACCGAGTGGGTCAAGGGCTCGATCGCGGCGGTCTCGTCGGAGCGGGAATCGTTCGGCATGACCATCGTGGAGGCGATGCGGCTCGGCCTGCCGGTCGTCAGCACCGACTGCCCGGTCGGACCCCGCGAGATCATCCAGCACGGGATCGACGGTCTGCTGGTCACGATGGACGACATCGACGCGTACGCCTCGGCGTTGCGGACCCTGATGCACGACGGCGATCTCCGGGCCCGACTGGCCCAGCAGGCGTTGGTGAACGCGGCGCGGTTCGACCCGGACACGCTCGCCGAATCCTTCGCCCGGCAGTGTGCCGCCGTGCTGGTCGAGCGAGGCCCGGCGCTCGGGCGGCCCGCGCGGGCCACCCGGTCGGGCAAGGGGCCGCGAACTGGTCGTTCGATGCTGGCTCGCGGCGGCGAGGTGGTTCGGGAACCCGACCTGGTCCGGCTGTTGGGCGACCCGGTCCTTCGCGGGATCGCGGGTAGTGACCTGGTCCGTCGGGCGAGCATGGGCGCCTTGGTGCGCCTCTCCCGCATTCGGCAGGCCCGGGCCACTTCCGCCCGTTTGCAGAAGGCGATTCGGCGGCGGGCCGCCGCACCGGCCGCTGGGCCGAAAGTGGACTGTCAGGTGCTGCCGGACCACGGCCTCAGCCTGAGTATCGATGCACCGGACCTCGCTGCGGGCGCGCACCTGTTGCTGCGCGACCGGGACAACGGGCACAAGGTACGGGTGCCACTGGAACCGCAGGACGACGGGGTGCGCCAGGTGGCGGTGCTGCCCGCCGACGCGTTGCCGGAGGGCCGTTGGAACGCGTACCTGCAGCCAGTGACGGGGACGCGCCTGCGACTGTGCCCGGCCCGGATCGACACGCGGGTACTCGCCGGCGGTCACCGACCGCCGGATGACCCGGCCGGTGCGTACGCGGTCCGTTCGCACCTGCCATATCGCACGGCAGACGGCTTTCTGGCGGTGCGCAGCTGGGTCCGGGCAGAGCACGCCGAGGTGCGGCGGATCGCGCTCAGCGGCGAGCGGGTGTCGATCGAGGCCGTCTGGTGCGGGTCGGGCACTCCCGAGCAGGCCGTGCTCCACCGACGGGGTCACCACGAGGGCGCGGTGTCCGTGCCGGTGGTACGGACCCGCGGCGGTCACCTGCGTATCGACGTCGCGGTGGACGAGTTGGCCGCACATCGACTGGGCCGATACGAGGACTGGGATCTGTGGCTGCGGCAGGCCGGCACGGACCGTGAGGTCCGGTTGGGTCTGCTCGTCGACGACGTCGTCGACAAGAAACTCGTCTACAACTACCCGGAGATCTACCTGGTAGACGATCCGGGGCTCGATCTCGTCGAGGAGGACCCGGCTCCACTGCTGCGCGTCCGCCCCTACTACACCCGCGACAGCGAGCTTTCGATCGTCGTCATCGATCGCCCATGAGCACGGACACGAGGAGAAACGCGCGGTGACCGAGTCGAAGCCCCCACCGGGGGAGCCAGTCCGGGCGCTGGCCGAACCCACCGGGTTCGTGGAGGTGTACCGCCGGGTGCTGAGCCCGCAGACCCGGCGGGCCATCGCGACGAAGGTGAGCCCCCGGGCCCGGCACCAGCTGAAGCAGTGGGTCGCCCGGGCCGCGCGGGACGGGCACCTCTCCGAGCGCCGGGGCGAACGGCTGGCCCGCCGCCAGCCGGAGTTGCTGGCCGGCGCGGACCGGGTTGTCGTCACCGCCGACCGGGGACCCAGGGTGGCCCGGATCGGGGCGGTCACCCCCCTGATGGCACGACTGGACAACCTCACCGCGGTGACGGCGGCGCTCGACGAGGCCGGCGTACCCCACTTCCGGGTACGCGGCGAAACCCACCGCTCGTCGGTGGTCGCCGTCGACGCCGCGCACCGCACGCGGGCGTACGCCGCACTCGCCGCCGCATGCGGTCGGGTCCCCGGCTACGTCGGCGAGCCGAACGACACCGGGCAGCCGGCGGCCGGCTTCGAACCGAAGACCTGGGACCGCCTGGCCGACGCCGCGGTGTTGCGGCTGACCTGGTACTGGACCGACCCCCAGCGGCGGCTGGTGCTGGGGCAGGCGTACGGGTGCGACGTCGAGTTCTGGGCCCGGGAGGGTGACACCCTCGTCGCCCCGCGGCCCAACGCCGTCGCCGAACAGGTGACCGTGGCGGCGCCGCTGGTCCTCGTACCGGAGTCGCGGTTCACCGGCCTGGCACCCGCCGCCGCACCCGCGACCGCCTGGACGCGTCCGGAGTTCGCCGCACCGCGCCCCGACGACGTGCCGTTCCCGGTCGACGTGGTCTACACCTGGGTCGACGGCACCGACCCGGCCTGGCTGCGCCGACGGGCAGAGGTGGCCGGGGTGCCGTACCACGCGGAGGCGGCGAGCGCGGCCCGCTTCCTCAGCCGCGACGAGTTGCGCTACTCGCTCCGATCGCTGCACCTGTTCGCGCCCTGGGTGCGCCATGTCTACGTGGTGACCGACGACCAGGTGCCGCCCTGGTTGGACCCGTCCGCCAGCGGGCTGCGGGTGGTCAGCCATCGGGAGATCTTCACCGATCCGACGGTGCTGCCGACGTACAACTCGCACGCCATCGAGAGTCAGCTGCACCACATCGACGGGCTCTCCGAGCACTTCCTGTACTTCAACGACGACGTCTTCCTCGGCACCGAGGTGCTGCCCCAGGATTTCTTCCTGGCCAACGGCATCTCCCGGTTCTTTCCGTCGCCGGCGCTGGTGCCGCCGGGCCCACCCGCCGCCGGGGACATTCCGTCGTCGGCGGCCGGGAAGAACAACCGGGCGTTGATCGCGGAGCGGTTCGGCACAGTGCTGACCCAGAAGATGAAGCACATGCCGCACGCGCTGCGGCGAAGCGTGCTCCAGGAGATCGAGCAGACGTTCCCGCAGCAGTACCAGCGGACCGCGGCGAGTCAGTTCCGCAGCATGGACGACCTGTCGGTCGCCTCGTCGCTGCACCACTACTACGCGTTCCACACCGGTCGCGCGGCACCGGGAAACCTGCGGTACACCATCGCCGAGCTGTCCAACCCGGACACGCCCGCCCGGTTGGCGCACCTGCTCGCCCGTCGGGATCGGCAGGTGTTCTGCCTGAACGACGCGTTCTCCGTCGAGGAGGACCTAGAGGCGCAGATGGCGCTGCTCATCCCGTTCCTGGAGACGTACTTTCCGGTGCCGAGCCCGTGGGAACGGGCCTGACCCACCCCGGACACGGCGGTGGCCGGTCGCGCCCTCCCCGGCGACGACCGACCACCGTGCCCTCGTGGGCGACCAGGCTCAGTACGAGTAGCCCGAGCCGCCAGCGTCGTTCGAGCCGCTGTCCGCCGGCGGTGCGACCGCCTTCGGCGTGCCCTTGGGCAGGCAGCTCAGGTTCTTCTTGCCGTCCGGCTGGACCACGAACCAGGTGCCACCGACAGCCTGGCCCTTCCACTGGCCGGGCTTCTTGTCACCGATGTAGCGGTAGACCGGCCAGCCGCCGACGGTGAGCTGACGGGTGCCGTCCTGCCGGGTCACGCTGCTGACCTTGTCGTCCGAGACGCCGGTGAGCTCCGGGTTGCCGTCGGTCAGTGCCGGGGGCCACACCTCGGCGCACTTGTCGACGCAGTTCGACGACGGCGGGTCGGCGGTGTCCTTGTCGAAGCGGTACAGGATCCAGCCGTCCTGGTCGGTGACCACCTTGCCCATCCGGGCGACGCTCTTACCGACCAACTTCTCGGTCAGGTCGACGTCCGCGGGCGGGGCGTCGGCGGCGGGCGCCTCCGCGGAAGCCGAGGCCTCAGGTTCAACCGTCGCAGTGGGCTCGGCCGCGGCGACGGCGACCGGCTCAGCCGCGCTCGAGTTCGCCCCGTCGTAACCCGCGGGAGCGCAGGCCGTTAGTGCGACCATCGCGCTCGCGACGATGACGGTCCGCTTCATCTGTGCCACGTGCCCTCCTCATTCTTGACAGTTCACCCATAGGTACGGCGGTTGGGCTGTCAAGGTTGAAGTAGTAACAGTGGTCAATTTCACTTAAATCGATTGAACCTTTTCCGGCTGCCATGCGTACGCACCCGCGAGGGGATCTTTTACGTAACGACAGATCGGCGCCGGCCATTGTGACAATGACCGGCGCCGATGCGGTAGGCGCGCTTACATGGGTACGGTGACCAGCGGACTCGCCACGCCGTTGGCATCCACCGACTGCACCTGGAGCTGCTTGATGTCCTTCGGCAGAGCAGACGTCGAGGCGCTCAGTTCGAGACCCTGCGGCCGGGTGTTGGTGCCATAGCCGCCCTCCGGCACCGACCAGGTCGAGATGACCTCGGTGGTGGCGTTCTTGCGTACGACCACCAGTCGGCAGACGCGTGGGCCGGGTAGCTTCCGCAGGCTGAAATTGATCCGGGTGCCGTAGTCCTTGGTCACCAGGAACATGGTGGTCTGCACACCGGTGGTCGGGTCGGTCGCCTCGACCTGGTCGCCCTCCACCTCGGTGCCGCCCACACCCGGGCCGCTCGGCGCGGCCGTCGGCGCGCTCGTCGGAGGGTCGTTGGGCGCGCTCGGCGTCGACTCGGCGAGCACCCCCGGTGGTTGCTCGTTGCCGGTCACGCTGACGAAGCCGTACCCGGTCAGACCGCCGAAGACCACCACCGCGGCGGCCGTCGCGAGCAGGTGGCGAAACCGGCTACGTCGCCGGTCGGCCCGGACCGCGCCGAGCGTCCGGTCCAGCAGGGCCGGGTCGGTCGCCGTCTGTTCCAGCGCCATCATCGTCTCGCCGTCGATGTCGGAGAGCAGCCCGACGACCGGCACCATCGTCTCCAACTCGGCCGCGCACGCCCAGCAGGTGGCGAGATGTTCCTCGAACCGCTCCGTGTCCTGCTCGTCGAGCACACCGAGCGCGTACGCCGCGACGTCCATGTGGTCCGGCCGGCTCATTCTGTCACCCCCCGCTCCTGCAGAGCCGTGCGCAGCGCGCGCAGCGCGTAGTAGACCCTCGACTTGGCGGTGCCGAGCGGCAGGCCCAACTCCTCGGCTGCCTCCGGCACCGTCCGCCCCCGGAAGTACGTCGAGATCAGAATCTCCCGGTGCGACTGACTGAGCGTACGCAGCGCGTCCGCCACCGTCATCGTGCGCAGCACCCGGTCGGTGCTGTCCGCCTCGGCGAACGCGGTGAGGTCCCGGTCGTACGTCTCCGGCGGCCGGGCCTCCTGGCTGCGGTGCTCGTCGATGGCGATGCGGCGGGCCACAGTGACCAACCACGGCCGCAACGAGCCCTGCCCCTGCGTGCCCAGCCGGTGTGCGTTGCGCCAGGCCCGCAGCAGCGTCTCCTGGACGATGTCCTCCGCGCGCTGCCGGTCCCCCCCGGTGAGGCGCATGACGAACATCAGCAACGGGCCGGCGTGCTCGGCGTAGAGCTGACGGATCAACTGGTCGGAGTGGCTGGCCTCGGTTGTCGTCGCCTGATGGCGTCCGGGCGCCGGTCGCGGCGTCACCGGACCATTCTGGCGAGTCGACGCCCGTGCGTCGACCCCTCGGGCAGACGAGGTCGACCGTGACGAGGGTCGCGCCGACAACCAGTCAGCGCGTACCGCGTCGCCATGCCAACCGGCCGCCACCGCGTGCATGCAGACCTCCGGGATGTCCGTGACCAACGCCAGCCCACGAGGTGGGTCGCCCGGTGGTACGCAGCACCTGCCCCAGCGGATCAACAAACGACGAAAAAACTTCCCCGCCGCTGTCGGGTGGACGGTCAGCGGCGTACCGAGAACAGCCCCGGCGGTGGCGGATCGGAGCCGGTGGCGTCCGCGTCCCGAACCACCTGCGCGCCACCGACGAAGCGGTCCAGATCGTCGCCGGCGACCACCCTCCCGGGGAACCAGTCGCCGGCGGCGCGTCTGGTCAGCTCCGGCACCGGCGGTGTGGACCGCCCGGCGACCAGCACCAGGTTGCCGTACCGCCGCCCACGCAGCACCGCCGCGTCCCCGACCAGACAGGCCTGCGGCAGCACCGAACGGACCGTGGCGACCTGCCCACGGGCGTGCCGCAACGGCGGGCCGTCGGCCAGGTTCGCCAGGTACCAACCGGCGGGGCGGAGCACCCGGGCCACCTCGACGGCGTACTCCACCGACGTGAGGTGGGCCGGCGTACGCGCACCGGCGAACACGTCGGCGACCACCACGTCGTAGCTGGCCTCCCGGGTGGACGCGAGCACCGCCCTGGCGTCCTCCACCCGGACCCGCAACCGGGCGTCCGACGGCCACGGCAACGCCCGACGGACCAGCTCAACTAGCGCACCGTCCACCTCGGACACCCGCTGGGTCGACCCGGGTCGGGTCGCGGAGACGTACCGGGGCAGGGTCAGCGCGCCGCCACCAAGATGCAGCACCCGCAACGGCTCACCGGCCGGCGCGAGCAGATCCACCGCGGCAGCCAACCGTCGCACGTACTCGAACTCGAGGTGGGTGGGGTCGGTCAGGTCGACGTGCGACTGCGGCGCGCCGTCCAGCAGCAGCGTCCACGAGCCGGCCCGGTCCGGATCCGGCACCAACTCCGCCAGCCCGGTGTCCACCTGCTCGACCACACGGTCACCCGCCCGTTTACGCCCCATCGGAACCAGTGTCCGCGCTCATCTGGCGGCGCGGGCCGCAGCGGTCAACGCACGGTGCAGCAGCCGGGAATCGCCGAGCAGGGCCCGCAGTCGGCGCTCCAGGCCGGCGATCGGGATCAGGTTCTGCGGGGCCCGCGGATCCTTGTACGGGGTGGAGGCGAAGCGCGGCAGGGTCACCAGCGACAGATCGGCCAGCTCGATCGCCGCCTCGACGGGCAGGTCGGCGGAGCACTCCACCCGAACGATGCCCGCCCACGGCGCGCCGGTCGCCACCGGCAGCCGCAAATACCACGACCAACCGCCCCAGGCGGTGCCGAGCCGGAACACCGGGGAACGCTCACCCGATGCCATACCCGTCACCACAGCGGTCAGCCGGGCGTCCAGGTACTGACTGTGCTGCGTCTTGATGTAGCCCAGGGTGCGCGGCAACTGCCGACGACTGCGCAGCGGGCCGTCCACCACCAACAGGTCACCGTCGACCCGGGCGGCGTCGGACACCGCCACCTCCAACGCGGTCAGCGGACCCTGCACGGCGGCCGGCAACTTCGCCAGCTCACCGGTGCCACCCACCCGGTGCACCGGGTAACGGATCGCGCCCGCCACCACGTCCTGCGCCGACGGGCTCGCTGTGAACAGGCCCCGACCAACCCGGGTGCCCGCCAACTGCGCCGCACCCCGCCCCAGGTCACACCGGACCACCCCGGCCGCGTACGAGGCGGCCAACCCGGGGAACGACAGGCCGTCGGTCTCCGCCGTCCAGATGCTGGCGTCGATGCGCCGAACCCCGTCGACGAGCAACACCACGTCCGGCGCCCGCACCCCGGGGCGTACCCCGATCGCCCGCCAGTCCACGGCGGGCAACTCGACGTCCGCGTCGACCTGGGCGCTGCTCGGCGCGGCCGGCCCGGCGGTCGACGCCTCGAACGACGCCCCGTACGCCGGATCCCACGAATCCACGAAGAACGCGGCGTCGCTCACCGGGCCGGCCCCTCGTCAGCGACTGCGCTGCTCCCGTGCGCCGCACTCCTCGCGCTCACCGGCCGGTCCGTTCGATGCGTGACGAGCGCGCGTCCTTGCGCACCTCGAACCGGACCGGGATCCGCTCGGCCAGCGCCGGCACGTGGGTGACCACACCGACCATCCGATCGCCCCGGGCCGCCAGGTTCTCCAGGGTCGCCGCCACAGTGTCCAAGGTGGCGGCGTCGAGCGTGCCGAAACCCTCGTCCAGGACGATCGACTCCAGGCTCGCCGCCGTTGTCGACATGCCGGCCAACTGCTCGGAGAGCGCCAACGCCAACGCCAGCGACGCCTGGAACGTCTCACCGCCGGAGAGGGTGCGCACGCCCCGGCGCAACCCCGCGTCGTGGTGGTCGACCACCACGAACTCGCCCTTGTCGTGCACCAGCTCGTACTGACCGGAGGAAAGCTCCCGCAGGATCCCCGACGCGCCGTCGACGAGCAGGTCCAACGCCTCGGCCAGCAACCACCGCTCGAAGTTGTTGGCCCGCAGGTGCCCGGCGAGCGCGCGCGCCACCTGCGCCTCCCGCTCGTGGCCCGCCCGCTGCTCGCGCAACGTACCGGCCTGCTCGCGACGCTCGTGCAGCCGCCGCCGGTCGGCGTCGGCCCGCTCCACCGCCACCGTCGCCGCGTGCACCGGGTCGTCCCCGACCGGCACGTCGGCGGCGGCGAAGATGCCAGCGATGCCCCGCTGCACCCCGTCGGCCACCGCCACGGCCTCCGCCACGGCGTCGGCCCGACCGGCCCGCTCGGCGCGCCGCAGGTCCGCCTCGGTGGTCGCCCACCCGGTCAGCGCCGCCCACGCGGCGGCCACGTCGTCCCGGTCGGTCGCCGGAGGGCCGAACCGGGCCAAACCGTCACGGGCGGTGTCGAAGGCCCGCCACGCCGCCCGCAGCCGCTCCTCGGCGGCGTCCACCCCGGCCCGGGCCTGCCGAGCGGCCTCACGGCCAGCCCGGACCGCTGTCGCCGCCTCCTCCAGCGCGCGCCGCAACCGGGCGTGCTCGGCCAACTCCCGGCGCAGCACGGCCGGCTCGGCCGCGCCGGAGAGCTGCCCGTCCAGCTCGGCCAGCCGGGCCTCCATCTGCTCCTGGCGCGCTCGCGCCTGCACCAGCAGCCGCTCCAGCTCCCGCGCCGCCGTGTCCCGCTCCTGCACCGTCGCCTGCGCGGCCTTGGAAGCGGCCCGCGCCGCCTTGCCCGCCGCCGTCGCGGCGGCCACCGCCGAATCGGCCGGCACCGCCGGCACCTCGGCCACCGGCTGCTGGCACACCGGGCACGCCGCACCAGCATGCAGGTGCACCCGCAGGCTCACCGCCAGATCGGTGGCCTTCGCCTCCTCGTGCGCCCGGAAGGCCGCCTCCAGCTCGGCGTCGGCCCGCTCGGCGACCACCCGTGCGGCGGCCAGCACCGCCACCGCGGCGGCGTGCTCGTCATTCGCCGCGCGCACCGTCGCCCGGACCGTCTCGGCCTCGCCGGACAGCCGATCCCGATCGTCGTACGCCCGCAGTTGAAGTCGCAGCGCGCTCTCGTCACCGGCGGCGGCCAGCTCGCCGCGCAGCTTGTCCTCCCGCTCCTCGGCCAGCGACACCCCGGCCGCCGCCGCCTCGGCGTCGGCCCGCGCCGCGGCGACCGCGCGAGCGACAGCGGTCACCCCACCCGGCGCGCGCACCCCGGTCAGCACTGTCAGCTCGTCGTCCAGCGCTGTCAACGCCGCCGCGGCCTCCCGTGCGGTGACCCGGGCCGCCGCCAGCTCCGGCACCGCCTCGGCCACCGCCGCCGCCAGCTCGGCCATCCGGTCGACCCGGGCGTCGGCCTCGGCCAACGCCTCGTCGTCCACACCGGTCAACCCGGCAAGCACCTGGTCGACCGCCTCCAGCCGGGCCTCCGCCTGCGCGGCGCGCGCCGTCGCCTTCTTCTGCACGTCCTCGTAGACGCCGAGGCCCAGCAGGTTGACCAGGATCTGTTGCCGGGTCGCCGGCTTGGCGTGCAGGAAGTCGGCGAACTGCCCCTGTGGCAGCACCACACAGCTGGTGAACTGCTCGTACGGCAGCCCGACCGCCTCCAGCACCGCCTGCTCCATCTCGGCGGGGGTGCCGGCCACCACCTCGCCGAGGTCGTCCGGGCTCAGACCGGTATCCAGTTTGGTCACGTCAAAACCGGCCGGCATCAGCTGCAACCCGGCGTTCGCGGTCTTCACGTTGCCCCGGCCGTCCCGGCGGACCACCCGGGTCGCCACGTAACGGGCGCCGCCGGACTCGAAGACCAACCGCACCCGCGCCTCGGTCGCCGACGGCGCGAGCGCGTTCGCCAACCCCCGGGCGCCACCCCAGCGGGGCACCATGCCGTAGAGGACGAAGCAGATCGCGTCCAGCACTGTCGACTTGCCCGAACCGGTGGGACCGATCAGCGCGAAGAAGTCGGCGTCGGTGAAGTCGACAGTGGTCTCGTCCCGGAAGACCGTGAAGCCGGCCATGTCCAACCGCATCGGACGCATCAGTGCTCGACCTCCTCGAAAAGCTCGTCGAAGAGCTCCTGGACACCCTCGTCGGCGTGACCCCGGCTGTCCAGGTAGTCGGCGAACAACTCCCGGGGCGAACGCCCCGACCGCTGCGCGATGCGCGCGCCGCTGCCCGGCGCGGCCAACAGCTCCGGGTCGATCCGGATCTCCAGGGCCCGGGGGAGCAGCTCCTGGATCTCCTCGCGCAGGCCGGCGCGGGGTTGCTCCCGCGCGTACACCCGCAGCCACGCGTCCGGTGCCTCGATCTCGGCGAGCTGCTCCAGGGTGCCCCGCACCGTCCGCAGCGCGCTGGCCGCCGTCACCGGCACCTCCCGCACCCGGGCGGCGGTGCTGGCCGTCACCTCGACGATCGTCACCGAGGGGACGTTCTCCTGCTCACCGAAGTCGACGGCGAGCGGACTGCCGCTGTAGCGCACCGGGCAGGGGCCGATGACCCGCTGCGCGCGGTGCAGGTGGCCCAGCGCCACGTAGTGCGCGGTGGCCGGGAACACCGTGGCCGGAACCGCGTAGCCCAACACGGTGTGCGCGTCGCGTTCGCCACCACCGGTGGCCGCACCGGTCACCGTCAGATGCGCGGTGACCAGGTGCACCCGGTCCGGTTCGGTGAAACCCTCGGTGAGCCGCCCCAGCACCCGGCCCAGGTGGTCGGCGTACGTCTGGTTGGTCTCCGCGGCGGTCAGCTCGTACATCTCCAACGCGCGCACCGCGTACCGCTGGGACAGGAACGGCAACGCGGCCAGCCGCCACCGCTCGCCACCGGCGGTGGTGCCGTCGATGACGTGCTCGTCCGGGTTTTCCCGCACCCCGCCGCGCAGCGTGATGCCGGCGGCGTCGGCCCACGGACGCAACGCGTCCAGCGCCGGGCCGTTGTCGTGGTTGCCGCCGATCGCCACCACGTCCGCGCCGGTACGCCGCAACGCCGTCAACGCCCTGGTGACCAGTCGGGTCGCCTCCGAGCTGGGCGCGGCGGTGTCATAGAGGTCACCGGCGACGATCACCAGATCCGGCTGTTCCGCACGGGCGATCTCGATCACCCCGGCCAGCACTGCCTTGTGCTCGTCGGCCCGGGACTGCCCCTTGAGCACCTTTCCCACGTGCCAGTCGGAGGTGTGCAGGATCTTCATGGCTGTGCTTGCCTTCCGTGCGCGGCTGCGGGGCTCGCAAGCTCACTCCTCGCGCTCACCTGTGCCGGCCCTAGCTAGAACGGGATGTCGTCGTCGGTGCCGCCGCCGGAGCCCACCACGGCGAACGGGTCGGCGGACTGGGTGATCGAGCGCAGCGTCTCCGATGGTGCCCGACCCGCCTCGGAGACCCGGGTGGCCCAGGCCGGGAACGGGAACTCCAGGCAGAGCGGCACCGGAATGTCCGGCTGGTTGACGAACATGGTGCCCGGCTTGGCCAGCAACGCCCGCTGGCGCTGCGCGGGCGGCAGGAAGCCGTACTCCGGGCGGGACGCCTCGGCCGGGTCGAGCCGGCCGACCACCCGGATCGCCGAGTTCGTGACGATCCGCCGCTCCACCTCACTCGCCGTCTGCTGCGCGCCGATCAGGATCACCCCGAGCGAACGGCCCCGCTCGGCGATGTCCAGCAGGACCTCCTTGATCGGCGAGGAGCCCTCCCGGGGGGCGTACTTGTTGAGCTCGTCGAGGACGACGAAGAGCAGCGGCTTGGCGGTGCCGGACTTCTCCTTGCGCTCGAACTCGCTCTTGAGCGTCACACCGACCACGAACCGCTGCGCGCGGTCGGGAAGGTTGTGCAGGTCGACCACTGTCACCTGGGCCGACTCGCTCGTGTTGATGGAGTGGGGGCGGCGGGTGGCGAGGTCGCCACGGATCAGCCGGGCCAGGTCCTTCTTGCTGCCGATCAACCGCCGGGCGAACGCGTTGACGGTGCCCAGCCCCACAGCGCTACCCGCCCAGTCGGAGCGGGTCTCGTCGTCGTTGAGCTGATCGACGATGTGGTCGACCAGATCGCCGTAGGAGCCGAGTCGGACCCCGTCGATGCTCACTCCGCCGTCGGCGGGCTGGGCGTAGCGGGCCAGGTGCGCGGCCACCGAGTGGACCACCATCGTGTACTGCTGGCGCTCGTCGTCGGCGTCGGCGAAGACGTACGGCAGCAGGCGGTCGGTGCAGAACTCGCTCAACGTCCAGTAGAACGCGTCGACCCCGGTGAGGCGGCTGCTCACATCCGGAGTGCCGGCCGAGTCACCGACCCGGGGCGGGGCGTACACCCGCACGTCGGGGAAGGCGCCAGCGCTCAACCCGAGCTTCGCGTACGCGGCGCGGGTGGGCTCGTCGAGGCGGGTGTTCGGGTGGTCAAGGAAGAGCAGATCCTCGCCCTTGACGTTGAAGATCAGCGCCTTGGCGTTGACCGCGTCGCCGCCCAGCACGCCCGAGCGGAACACCGAGTAGAGCAGGAAGGTGGCGAAGCTGGTCTTGGTGGCCACCCCGGAGATGCCGGAGATCGAGACGTGCGCGCCCCGGCTGCCGTCGAGGAAGTCGGCGTTGAGATAGACCGGAACCCCGTCCCGACCCATCCCCATCGGGATGCGCCGCTCCATCCGGTCGAAGTGCAGCGCGCGGGCCCGGGCGTCGCCCTCGGCCCGGTGCACCACAGCGCCCGGGGTCGGCGGCACGTACAGCTCCGGATCGACCCGGGTGGTGGTCACCTCGGCCGCCTCCTGCACCTGCGCGGGCAGCGTGCCGTCGGCGATGGCGAACACGTCGGACTCGAACTGGGCGCCCTCGTGCCGGGCGCGGACCTGGGTGACCACTCCGGCGATCGTCACCGGCTCCCGGTCCGGCAGCTCGCGCCGGGTGACCACCACGTCGTCGAGCTGGAGGTAACTGCCCGGGGCGACGGCCGTCCAGAACTGCAACGGGGTGGCGTCGGCGGTGCCCAGCACGCGGCCGACCACCCCGCCCGGGCTGTCGAGCTCGGCGTCGGTCATCGGGCGGCTCGGGTCGGTCGGGCATCACGGTCGGCGCGCATGCAGTGCATCCTGCCCGAGGAGTACGACAGGTCGCCACGCGACGCGGCGGACGACACCATGCGCCGTCACACTCATGACGCTGGGTGTTCGACCGAGCGCAAGAGGTGGGCGGGAGTCGTGTCGGCGTGCACCGCACCAGGTCCGGACTCAACTCCCGGGGCGCCGGCCGCGTTACCTAGGCATGGAGCACGTATGAATGACGACTTCGGCGCCTTCGTCGCGACGAGCGGCCCGCGACTGCTCCGTTTCGCCGTACTGATCACCGGGCAGCGGGCGGACGCCGAGGACCTGCTGCAGGAGGTGCTGGAGCAGGCGTACCCGCGCTGGCACGTGGTCCGGCAACGGCAGCCGGAGGCCTACCTGCGTCGCGCCATGACCAACCGGTTGGTCAGCCGGTGGCGCTCGCCGTGGAACCGACGTCGGGTCGCCGGTCTTCCGGAGGCGGTGCCGCAACAGGATGAGATGACCCGGGTCGACGACCGCGAGTTGCTGCTGACGGCGCTGCGGGAGCTTCCACCGCGGATGCGGGCGGTGGTGGTGGTCCGGTACTGGCTCAATTTCTCCGAGGCCGAGGCTGCCGCCGAACTGGAATGTTCGGTGGGCTCGGTGAAGAGCCAGGCGTCGCGTGGTCTGCGCCGCCTGCGGGCCCGACTGGAAGCGGCCGGTGTTCCCCCACTCGACCTCGACCTCGCGGAGGAGAACCATGCGTGACAACGAGGTGGCCGCCCTGCTCGACCATGCCGTCGCGACAGTGGAGCTGCCACCCGGTCTCGCCCAACGGGTCGTCACGAGAAGCCGGGCGCGTCGCCGTCGGCGTCTGCTGCTCTCGGGCGGCACTGTGGCCGCGGTGGTCGCCGCCGGGGCACTGCTGCTCCCGCAACTGGGGCCGGCCGGTCGCGGTGGCGGCAGCGAGGGCGGGGGTGCCGCGTCGAGCGCGGTTGCCGACGTCCCGGCCGGGATCGTCGGTGCCGACGGTCGACCGGTGACGCAGGCACAGGTCGTCGCCGTCGGCCGGATCGGGACGGAGACGCTGGTGCTGATCCGGCGCGAACCACGCGCCGAGGAGCGGCCCGCTGGGGGACACGCGGCCGAGGTGCTGATCACCTCGGACGGGGGCGGTCCGCGCCGGTTGCTCGACTACCTCTCGTACGACCTGGCCTGCGTCGATGGTGACGCGGTCTGCGCGGCCGTCCGATCCACCGGCAGCGGGCTGGGCGTGGCCGTGGCCCGGCGCTCCGGCGGTCGGCTCTACGTCCTGGTCCAGGCTCCGCAGGGGCGTACCGTCGAGGTCGTCGCCGACGGCGTGTCGCATCCCCTCGGCGCGGCACCGCGCGGCGCGGTGGCCGAGGTGGTCGCGGCCGAGCCGTACGACGAGGTGCAGGTCTGGGCGAGCACCGCCGACGGCCGGCGCTACCGGATTCCGTGGGCTCCCGGGGCGGTGCTCACCGACTGAGGTCTCACGGGCGGGCGTGGCGGAGCATCAGGACGCCGTCGTCGGAGGCGAGCACGTGGCGCAGTGGCAGGTGCCGGGGCGGTGCGGTGTCGCCGGCGGTGATCCGGCCGGGGCCGGGCCCGGCCAGCAGCGGCGAGACGGTGAGGCACAGCTCGTCCACCAGGTCGGCGGCGGTGAGCGTGCCGAACAGGTGCGGACCGCCCTCGCAGAGCAGTTGGGTGAGCCCGCGGCGGTGCAGCTCGGCGAGACCGGCGGCCAGGTCGACCCGCTCGGCGCCGCAGCGCAGCACGTCGGCGACGTCGGTCAGGCCGGGCGGGGGGTCGGCGTCGGCGTGGGTGAGCACCACCGGGCGGGTCGGCGCGTCGGCGAAGGCGGCCTGCGCCGGGTCCAGGTCGAGGGAGTTCGAGACGACCACCAGCGTCGGGTACTCCGCCAGCCCGTTGGCCAGACGCCAGGCTCGGCGGCGCTCGTTGAGCCGGACCGCCCGGTACTTCTCGTGGCGCAGTGTGCCGGCGGCCACCACCAGCGCGTCGCAGACCATCCGCAGCAGGCCGAACACCCGCTTGTCCGGCTCGCCGGAGAGCCCGGCCGAGTAGCCGTCCACGGTGACCGCGCCGTCCAGGCTGGCCACGAAATTCACCCGCAGTCGGGGCTCGTCGGCGCGGCCGTAGAGGGCAATCAGCGCGGAGTCGTCGAGCGGCTGCGTCGACGGCTCGGGCCAGAGCCGTCGGATCGGAATTCCGACGGTCATTCGCCGGCCGGACCGGTGACCGGAGGGGTGGGTTCGGCGGTACGGTGCTGGCAGTCGCACCAGTTCCGGCCCGGGCAGTCGTCGTGTCGCCGGGCCCGGCACGCTCGGCAGATCATGCTCGCAGCCTAAGCCGCGGGAGGACAGGACAGCCATGGCGCGTCAGATCTTCCAGCTGAAGATGTCCCTTGCCGGGACCCGCCCGCCGGTGTGGCGCCGGGTGCTCGTGCCGGCCGGCTACACGTTGGATCGGCTGCATCGGGTGGTGCAGCACGCGATGGGTTGGCGGGACTGCCACCTGCACTCGTTCGAGATCGACGCGGTGCAGTACGGCGAGCCGGACGCGGACGGGGAGTTGGGGTTGCACGACGAGCTGGACGTGCGGCTCGACGCGGTGCTCGGCAAGGGCAGCCGGTTCTCCTATACGTACGACTTCGGCGACTGGTGGGAGCACGACCTGGTCGTGGAGGACGCGGTGACCGCCGACCCCGACGAGCGGTACCCGGTCTGCCTGGCCGGGGAGCGGGCCTGCCCGCCGGAGGGTGTCGGCGGGTCGTTGGGCTACCAGGCGCTCCTGGAAGCCGTGGACGACGAGAGCGACACGGCCGACCTCGTCAGCTCCCGCCACGCGATGCTGCGGGACTGGGCGGGTCCGACCTTCGACCCGTCCCGCTTCGAGCCGTCCCGCGCGACCACCCTCCTGCGCCACTTCTGCTGATCCACCACCCACCCCACCCCCTGACGCGCCCGACCAGAGCCGTTGTCGATCAAGAGGTCTGCGTCAGCTGGGCTCCGCTTCCTGACCGAAAACTCTTGATCACCCCGCTGGGGCGGGGGGTGTGGTTGGGGTCGGTGCGGTGGGAGTGATCAGCGGTAACGATCTGGGAACGCTCCCAACGTCCTATTGACACTCCCGTTACCCGCCGGCAATCTCATGGGAGCGCTCCCGGAGGTGGTGTGTGTCACTCACGGACCCCGGCCCGGCGCGATGAGCACCCCCCACCACACACATCAGCCTCACCACCGGAAAGAGGGGTCAGCGAATGAGTGTCACCACGCGGCGTACCCGCCTGGCGGCCGCTGCCCTGGCCGCGATCACCGCGGTCAGCGGTCTCGCAGCCTGCGGCAACGACGACGACAAGCCAGCGGCCGGCGAGAAGCCGGCCAAGTTGGTCGTCGACACCTTCGGCGAGATGGGCTACGACGAGCTCGTCAAGCAGTACGAGAAGGACACCGGCATCAAGGTCGAGCTGCGCAAGACCGCGCAGCTCGGTGAGTACCGGCCGAAGCTGGTCCGCTACCTGGCCACCGGCAAGGGCGCGGCGGACGTCACCGCCCTGGAAGAGGGCATCCTCAACGAGTTCAAGCCCAACGCGCGTAACTGGGCCGACCTCGCCCCGCTGGTCGCCGACCACTCGAAGGAATACCTGCCCTGGAAGTGGGAGCTGGGCAAGGCGCCGGATGGTCGACTGATCGGCCTGCCGACCGACGTCGGCAGCCTCGCCGTCTGCTACCGCAAGGACCTGTTCCAGGCGGCCGGCCTGCCCACCGAGCGTGACCAGGTGTCGGCGCTCTGGCCGGACTGGAAGGGCTTCCACGACGCCGGTCTGAAGTACAAGCAGGGCAGCGGCGGCAAGGCGTTCATCGACTCGATCACCGCCGTCTCCAACGGTGTCCTGTTCCAGGGCAACGGTGACCTGTTCTACGACAAGGAAGACAACATCATCGCGGACACCAGCCCCGCGGTGAAGAACGCCTGGGACACCGCCACCTCGATGGCGGACATCTCCGCCAAGGCGTCCACCTGGTCGCCGGAGTGGTCGGGTGGCTTCAAGCAGGGCACCTTCGCTGCCACCTTCTGCCCGTCGTGGATGCTCGGCATCGTGTCGGACAACTCCGGTCCGGCCAACAAGGGCAAGTGGGATGTCGCGTCCGTGCCGGGCGGCGGCGGTAACTGGGGCGGCTCGTGGCTCGCGGTTCCGGCGCAGAGCAAGTACCCGAACGAGGCGGCGAAGCTCGCCGAGTACCTGACCAACGCGAAGAGCCAGGTCGAGGCGTTCAAGCTCAAGGGCCCGCTGCCCACGAACCTGGAAGCGCTGAAGAACGAGGCGTTCATCAGCTACACCAACGAGTACTTCAGCAACGCGCCGACCGGCAAGATCTTCGGCGAG
Organism: Micromonospora sp. NPDC005553; assembly: GCF_042871765.1. Classification (NCBI taxonomy): domain Bacteria; kingdom Bacillati; phylum Actinomycetota; class Actinomycetes; order Micromonosporales; family Micromonosporaceae; genus Micromonospora; species Micromonospora sp. NPDC005553. The sequence continues at coordinate 92,687 of NZ_JBIAJD010000011.1, forward strand.
AGCGTCGCCAAGATCCAGCCGACCCACCTGGGCCCGAAGCACCAGGCGGTGAAGGAGAACGCGCTCGAGCCGGCTCTGCGGGCGTTCGAGAACGGGCAGGCCGACAAGGCGAAGGCCTGGGAGCAGTTCACGAAGGACGCAAAGACTCAGGGTGCCTTCTGAGTGATTCCCTGCCGGTGGCGTTCGGGGCTTCCCGAACGCCACCGGCCGGTCCCCTCCGCGTAGCGCCCTGCGCGAGGGCCCCCGGGCCTCGCCGGAAAAGGAAATTCGCATGAGCCTGTCGGCCACGACGGCACGGCCGTCGCCAGCAGCACCGCCTTCTCCCGACGTCGATCGCCAACGTCGACGGGGAAGATTACTCAACCGCCTCGATGTCAAGTACTCGCCGTACCTCTACATCGCCCCGTTCTTCCTGATCTTCGGTGTGTTCGGGCTGTACCCGATGGTGCGTACCGCCTGGATGTCGCTGCACGACTGGGACATGATCGGCGACCACTCGTTCATCGGCTTCGACAACTACACCCGGCTGGTGTCCGACGAGTACTTCTGGAACGCGCTGGTCAACACGTTCGGCATCTTCGCCCTGTCGACCATCCCGCAGTTGTTGCTCGCCCTCTTCCTGGCGAACCTGCTCAACCGGACCCTCCTGCGCGCCAAGACCTTCTTCCGGATGGCCATCTTCATGCCGAACGTGGTGTCGGTGGCCGCGGTAGCGATCGTCTTCGGGATGCTGTTCCAGCGGGAGTTCGGTCTGTTCAACTGGCTGCTCAGCTTCGTCGGTGTCGACCCGGTCGACTGGGACGGGCACCGGTGGAGTTCCTGGACTGCCATCTCCTCCATGGTCAACTGGCGGTGGACCGGGTACAACACCCTGATCCTGCTCGCCGGCATGCAGGCCATCCCGAAGGACCTCTACGAGGCCGCGGAGATCGACGGCGCCGGCCCGTGGCGACAGTTCTGGCAGATCACCCTGCCGATGCTCAAGCCCACCTTCATCTTCGTGGTCATCCTGTCCACGATCGGCGGCATGCAGCTCTTCACCGAGCCCCTGCTCTTCGGCAACGGCAACATCATCGGCGGCAACCAGCGGGAGTTCCAGACGCTGGCCATGTACATGTACGAGATGGGCATCGTGAACCTGAACACCGCCGGCTACGGAGCCGCGATCGCGTGGGCGATCTTCATGATCATCATCGTGGTGTCGCTGTTCAATTTCCTACTCGTCCGCCGCTCGGCGAAGTGAGGAGAGATCGATGATCTCGGCTTCCCAGCGCCTGTGGCGCACCAGCCCGCTGACCTACCTGGCGCTCGTCCTGGCGGCGCTGCTGTCGATCTACCCGTTCTACTACATGCTGGTGATCGGCAGCCGCAGCCTGGACAACATCAACGACGTGCCGCCGCCGCTGACCCCGGGCGGGGCGTTCGGTGACAACTTCGGGCGGGTGCTCGACAACGACGCCGCCAACTTCCTCACCGGCATGATGAACTCGATCATCGTCTCCTCGGTGGTCACCCTGTCGGTGGTGCTCACCGGTTCGCTGGCCGGGTTCGCGTTCGCCAAGCTGAAGTTCCGCGGCAGCAACGCCCTCCTGCTGGCGATCATCGTCACCATGATGATCCCGACCCAGATGGGCCTCATCCCGCTCTGGGGCATGATGCAGGACCTGGGGTGGTACGACACGCTCTACGCGGTCACCGTGCCGTTCCTGGTCACCGCCTTCGGCGTCTTCATGATGCGGCAGTACGCCAGCCAGGCCATCTCCGACGAGCTGATCGAGGCCGGTCGCGTCGACGGAGCCAGCACGTTCCGGATCTACTGGAGCATCGTGCTGCCCGCGCTGCGTCCCGCCGCCGGCGTGCTCGGTCTGCTGACCTTCATGGAGACCTGGAACTCGTTCCTCTGGCCGTACGCCATCCTCACCCCGGAGAACCCGACCCTCCAGGTCTCGCTCTCCTTCCTGTCGTACGCCTACTACACCGACTACTCCCAGGTGTTCGCCGCCACGGCGATCGGCACCATCCCCCTGGTAATCGTCTTTCTCGTGTTCGGCCGCCAGATCATCGGCGGGATCATGGAAGGTGCCGTCAAGTCGTGAGCAACCCCGCCAGCCCACCCGCCGTCGACGTCCTCGACGAGCGTCCCGGGCTGACCTTTCCACCCGGATTCCTCTGGGGGGCCGCGACGGCGGCATACCAGATCGAGGGGGCGGCAGCCGTGGACGGCCGCACCCCGTCGATCTGGGACACCTTCAGCCACACCGACGGCCGGGTCCTCTTTGGGCACACCGGCGATGTGGCGTGCGACCACTACCACCGCCTCGGCGAGGACGTCGCGCTGATGGCCGAGCTGGGCCTCAAGTCGTACCGTTTCTCGGTCTCCTGGTCCCGGGTTCAGCCCGGCGGCGTCGGCGCGGCCAACCCGCAGGGCCTGGACTTCTACCGGCGACTCGTGGACGAGCTGCTGGCCAACGGCATCGAGCCCTGGCTCACCCTCTACCACTGGGATCTGCCGCAGCCGCTCGAAGACGCCGGCGGTTGGCCGGCCCGGGACACCGCGGCCCGCTTCGCCGACTACACCACCCTGATGGCCGACGCGCTCGGTGACCGGGTGCGCTACTGGACCACGCTGAACGAGCCGTGGTGCTCGGCGTTCCTCGGCTACGGCTCCGGCGTGCACGCCCCCGGCCGCACCGACGGAGCGGACGCGGTGCGCGCCGGCCACCACCTGATGCTCGGTCACGGCCTGGCCGTGCAGGCACTGCGGGCCGCCCGGCCGGGCGCCGAGGTGGGCGTGACCGTCAACCTCTACCCGGTCGACCCGGCCAGCGACAGCGCCGCCGACGTGGACGCGGCGCGGCGTATCGACGGGTTGGCCAACCGGTTCTTCCTGGACCCGCTGCTGCGGGGGTCGTACCCGGAGGACCTGGTGGCCGACCTCAGCACGGTGACCGACTTCGAGCACGTGCACGACGGCGACCTGGCGACCATCTCCACGCCGCTGGACCTGGTCGGCGTCAACTACTACAGCCGGCACGTGGTCGCCGCGCCGGTCGAGGGCGTGGCGGCCGACCCGGCCCCCTCGTGCTGGCCGGGCAGCGAGGACGTCCGGTTCGTCACCCGTGGCGTTCCGGTCACGGACATGGGCTGGGAGATCGACGCCCCGGGTCTGACCGAGACGCTGCGCCGGGTGCACGACTACACCGAGCTGCCCCTGTATGTCACGGAAAACGGCTCCGCGTTCGTCGACTCGGTGGTCGACGGGCAGGTCGACGACGTCGATCGGCTGGCCTACTTCGACGCCCACCTGCGCGCCGCCCACGAGGCGATCGACGCCGGAGTGCCTCTGCGGGGATACTTTGCCTGGTCGCTGATGGATAATTTTGAATGGGCCTGGGGTTACACCAAGCGGTTCGGCATGATCCACGTCGACTACGACAGTCAGGTCCGCACCCCCAAGTCCAGCGCCAAGTGGTACGCCTCGGTGATCCGGCGCAACGGTCTGGCCGCACAATAGGCTCGGGCCAGCCATCAGGACGGCCCCGGCGTCCACCTCCCGCAGGTGGCGCCGGGTCCGCCCGCCGTCGGAGGAGCACACGATGACAACGCAGCGCACCCGGTCGCTCGGGCGCCCGACCCTCGACGCGGTCGCGGCGCGTGCCGGCGTCGGTCGGGGCACAGTCTCCCGCGTGGTCAACGGCTCGCCCCAGGTCAGCCCGGAGGCCCGGGCCGCGGTCCAACAGGCCATCGCAGAGCTGGGGTACGTGCCGAACCGGGCCGCCCGTGCGCTCGTCACCCAGCGGACCGACTCCGTCGCGCTGGTGGTGTCCGAATCCGGCGAGCGGGTCTTCACCGAGCCGTTCTTCGCCTCGATCGTGCGGGGGATCAGCTCCGGGCTGCTGGAGACGCCGATGCAGCTCTGGCTGGCCATGGCCCAGTCGCCGGTGGAACGGGAGCGCGTCGAGCACCACCTCACCAACCAGCACGTCGACGGCGTACTGCTGCTGTCGTTGCACGACTCCGACCCGCTGCCGACGCTGCTGGAGGAGCGCGGCCTGCCCGCCGTGCTCGGCGGTCGGCCCGCCCGGATGCTGCAACCCGGCGCCCAACCGGCCTGGTTTGTCGACGTGGACAACGTTGGCGGGGCCCGGCAGGCGGTGGAATACCTGGCGAGACAGGGCCGGCGGCGCGTCGCCACCATCGCCGGTCCGCAGGACATGGGTGCCGGGCTGGCCCGTCTGGCTGGCTACACCGATGCGGTGAAGGCCACCGGCGCCAGCGTCAACCCCGACCTGATCGCGTACGGCGACTTCAGCGAGGGCAGCGGCGCTGCCGGAATGCGCCGACTGCTGGATGTCTGCCCGGATCTGGACGCGGTCTTCGTCGCGTCCGACCTCATGGCGTTCGGCGCGCTGCGTACCCTGCGTGAGGCCGGCCGGCGTGTGCCCGAGGACGTCGCGGTGATCGGGTTCGACGACGCGACCATCGCCCGACAGGCTGAGCCGCCGTTGACCACTGTCTTCCAGCCGGTGGAGGAGATGGGCCGGCAGATGGCCCGCCTGCTGGTGGCCCGGATCCGTGGCGAGGAGCTACCCGCCTCCCACATCCTCCTGGACACCCAACTGATCCACCGAGCCTCCGCCTAACCCCCAACCACCCCCACCCCCTCACCCCACCCCCACCCCGCCCCGCGCCCGGCGTGTGTCGATCATGGGGTTGGCCTGGACATTTTCGGCATTCCAGCCCGCCAACCTCATGATCACGAAGGCTGGCGGGGAAGATCGTGCTCGTTCCTGGATGTAGTGGCCTCCGGGCGACCGCACACCACTACATCCAGGATCGAGCGCGATCTTGGGGTGTGGTGGCGTGCGGGCGCGGGACGTGCGGGTGCGGTGGGCGCGGGGCAGGGCGGGGCGCGGGGCGGGCGGGGTTACGGGGCCCAGCGGCGTAGTTCTCGCTTGGCCAGCGAGTTGCGGTGCACCTCGTCGGGCCCGTCGGCCAGGCGGAGGGTGCGGGTCTGCGCCCAGAGGGCGGCCAGTGGCGTGTCCTGGCTGACACCGGCGCCGCCGTACCCCTGGATAGCCTTGTCGATCACCCACTCCGCCATTGCCGGCGTGCCGATCTTGATTGCCTGGATCTCGGTGTGCGCGCCCTTGTTGCCGACGGTGTCCATCAGCCAGGCCGTCTTGAGCACCAGCAGCCGGGCCTGCTCGATGCGGACCCGGGACTCGGCGATCCACTCCCGGACCACGCCCTGCTCGGCCAGCGGTCGGCCGAACGCGATCCGCTCGTTGGCGCGGCGGCAGAGCAACTCCAATGCCCGCTCCGCCATTCCGATCAATCGCATGCAGTGGTGGATCCGGCCCGGCCCGAGCCGGGCCTGGGCGATGGCGAAGCCAGTGCCCTCGGCGCCGATCAGATTCTCCGCTGGCACCCGGACGTCGGTGAAGTCGATCTCGGCGTGCCCGCCGTGCGAACCGTCGGTGTAGCCGAAGACGGTCATGCCCCGGCGCACTGTCACCCCGGGGGTGTCCCGGGGGACCAGCACCATGCTCTGCTGGCGGTGCCGGTCAGCGGTGGGGTCGGTCTTGCCCATCACGATGAAGATCTCGCAGCGCGGGTCCATGGCCCCGGACGACCACCACTTTCGTCCGTTGATCACGTACTCGTCGCCGTCGCGGGTGATCCGGGTGGCGATGTTGGTGGCGTCGGAGGATGCGACATCCGGCTCGGTCATGCAGAAGGCCGAGCGGATCTCGCCCTCCAGCAGCGGCATCAGCCAGCGCTGTTGCTGCGCCTCCGAGCCGAACTCGGCCAGCAACTCCATGTTGCCGGTGTCCGGTGCCGCGCAGTTGACCGCCTCCGGCGCGAGGTGCGGGCTGCGCCCGGTCAGCTCGGCCAGGGGGGCGTACTGGAGGTTGGTCAGGCCGGCGCCGTAACGCGGGTCGGGCAGGAAGAGGTTCCACAGGCCGCGCTTGCGGGCCTCCGCCTTCAGTTCGGCCAACACCGGGGTACGCGACCACGGGTCCCCGGCGGCCACCTGTTCGGCGTGCACGGCCTCGGCCGGGTAGACGTGCTCGGTCAGGAACCGGGTCAGCTCGGCGCGCAGCTCTTCGGTCCGGCTGTCGTATGAGAAGTCCATCACCGCTCCCTGGCGGCGGTCAGTCCGTGCGCGACCAGCGGTGCCACCATCTCGCCGATCCGGTCGAAGCCCTCGCCGAGCGTCTGCCCGAGCGTGTGGCGGTAGTGGATGCCCTCGCAGATGACCGCGAGCTTGAAACAGCCCAGCGCCACGTGCCAGTGCAGCGGCCCGACGTCGACATCGCTGCGGCCGGCGTACCTGTCGATCAGCTCGCTGCCGGTGGGGAAGCCGGCGCGCGGGCCGAGCCCGTCGGCGACGGGGTTGCCCGCGGCGGTGTCGCTGCCACCGAGCACGTCCCAGTAGGTCAGCAGCAGCCCCAGGTCGGCGAGGGGGTCGCCGAGGGTGGCCATCTCCCAGTCGAGCACCGCGTGCACGGCCACCGGGTCGGCCGAGGCGAGGAGGTTGTCCAGCCGGTAGTCGCCGTGCACGATCCGGCCGGCGTTCGCGCCCTCCGGTGCGGTCGCCGCGAGCAGGTCACGCAGCTCGTCGATGCCGGGCAGCGGCCGGCTGCGGGAGCGGTCGAGCTGCCCGGACCAGCGGCGGACCTGCCGGGCGAGGTAGCCCTCGGGGCGGCCGAAGTCAGCCAACCCGACGCTCGACGGGTCGACGCTGTGCAGCGCGGCCAGCGTGTCCATCATCGCCATGGCCAGTGCGCGGCGGCGCTCGTCGCCCAGCGGGTCGGTCTGCGCGCGGGCGCGGAACACCTCGCCAGGCATCCGCTCCATGAGGTAGAACGGCGCGCCGATCACCTCGGGGTCGGTGCAGAGCAGCAGCGCGCCCGGCACCGGCACCTCGGTCGGTGCCAGCGCCGAGATGACCCGGAACTCGCGCGCCATGTCGTGTGCGGTCGCCAGCACGTGGCCCAGCGGGGGGCGGCGCAGCACCACCTCGCGGTCGCCGAGGCGCAGCAGGTAGGTGAGGTTGGACTTGCCGCCCGCTATCAGCTGGGCCCGCAGCGGCCCGACGGCCAGCTCGGGTCGGTGCTGTGCCAGATGGTCGGCGAGACGGTCAAGGGCCAACCCCGCTGGGGAGACGGCCGTGGCCTCCGGCCGTGACTCGTCGACGGCCGGATCGCTCATCGGACTAGTTGATTGCAGCCCGCTCACGTTGTCAAGGTCAGAATTTCCGCTCGGGACATGCCCCTGCAACAGGGACGAAATGGTCAACTACCAGGCTGTGGTCAGCCTGCCGGTCGTTTCTCTGCCGGCCCGCCGAGCGGAGGGACAGACATGTTGCTGCGAGTTCGGGTCACCCTGCCGGACCGTCCGGGCACCCTCGGTCAGGTCGCCCGCACCTTGGGCGTCTCCGGGGCGGACATCGTCCAGGTGGTGGTCCTCGAACGGCTCGGCGGGCGCGCGGTGGACGACTTCACTGTCGTCTGGCCGGGTGCGGCGCGGGTGGAGCGGCTGCTGGCTGGCCTCGCGGCGATACCGGGAGTGCGGGTGGACGGTGTGTGGCGGGCGATCGGCGCGCCCACCACCACCGGCCAGGACGCGGAGCTGTTGGCCCAGGTCGCGGCCAACCCGGCCGACGGGTTGGCCACCCTGGTCGACGCGGTACCGGGACTGCTGGCCGCCGACTGGGCGGTGGCCGCCGTGGTGCCGGTCGACTGGGCCTCGCGCAGCGGGGGCGGCGGGGCGACCGTGGGGTACGCGAGCTGGCGGGCTCCCGTACCCGCGCTGTTGCCGGAGGTGACCCCGCTGCGCGGTCGGTCGATGACCACGCCCGACGGGACCCACCACGCGATCACGCCGTTCGGCCGGGCGGGCCTGGTGCTGGTGGTGGCCCGTGAGCGCAACGAGACCCTCTCCGCCGCGGCGTTCCACAGCACCGAGGTGGATCGGCTCACCCAGCTCGTCCGCGCCTGCGCGGTGATCCTCGGTGACCGACTCGATCTCGTCGGTTCGCCGCCGGTGGTCGCCGGCCCCTGAGCGGCCGAGGAGTTCCCGGGCCGACACCGCCGGGCAACCGGGCGGCAACAGGCGGGGGCGAGGCTCTTACCGGGGAAGGGAGCCAACCATGACGTTGTGGCGAATCCGAGCGACGGTGGACGACCGACCGGGTTACCTGTCGGTGCTCACGGCGAGCCTCGCGCTGCGTGGGGTCAACATCCTCACCGTGCAGGTGCAGCCCACCGAGCAGGGCGCGGTGGACGATTTCCTGGTCGACGCGCCGGACGCGCTCGACGAGGCTGGGCTGATCGCCGCCGTCGAGCGGGGTCGGGGCCGGGACTGCTGGGTGGCGCGCAGCGAGGCGCGTGGTCTGGCCGACCAGCCCACCCGGGTGCTCGGGCTGGCCAACCGGTTGGTGCGTGACCCGGACGCGACGGGCGAGGCGTTGCGGACCCTGCTCGCCGCCGACGTCGTCAGCTGGCGACCGGCGTCGGTCGGCGGCGAACGGGGGATCACCGGGGCGAGCATGCTGTTGGCGGACCCGGCGGGCGGTTCGTTCGCGCTGCGCCGGGCCGCGCCCGACTTCACCCCGGCGGAGTACGCGCGGGCGCAGGCCCTCGTCGAGCTGGCCGCCACTGTGGCGCGCCGAGCCGCCGAACAGGTGACAGTGGTGCTGCCCGACGGCGCGGAGGTGGCCGTCCGGCCGGCGAGCGCCCACGATCTGCCCGGCGTGGTGGAGCTGCACGAGGCGTGCTCGCCGCGTAGCCGGCAGCGGCGTTACCTGGGCGGGGCGGCGCTGCCGCAGCCGGCCCGCCTGCGTCGACTGCTGGAGCCGAGCCGAGGGTTGACGCTGATCGCCAGCAGCACCGGCTCCGACGGCGCGGCCGAGTCGGTGGTCGCCATGGCGAACCTGCTCGGCGAGGGCGACGAGGCGGAGGTGGCGCTGCTGGTGCGCGACGACTGGCAGCGGCGTGGGCTCGGCTCGGCGTTGCTGCGCCGGGTGGTTCAGCACGCCGACCGGTCCGGGTACGCGGCGCTGGTGCTGCACGTGCAGGCCACCAACGACCCGATGCTGCGGACGCTGCACCGGCTGGGCCGGCCCACCGTCGTGGAACGCGACGGCGGGCTGCTCACCCTCACCGTGCCGCTCGCTGTCCCCGCCGGGGCGGACCGGACGGGCGCGTTCGCCTAGGGCCCTGCTCAGGGCCCGGGCGGCTCGCGGCGGCCCGAGACGCAGAACCGGTTGCCCTCCGGGTCGGCGAGCACCACGTACGGCGGCTCCGTCGGGTGTGGGTCGGTGGGGTAGTGCCGCCAGTCGACGATCCGCGCGCCGAGGGCGAGCAGCCGGTCAAGTTCCTCGTCGAGGGGTCGGTCGCCGGCGTCCAGATCCAGGTGGAGCCGGGGGAAATTCCGCACAGGGCTCTCGCTGAGGTCCATCGCGAGGGCTGCGCCCGACAACCCGGGCGGCGGCTCCAGCACGATCCACTCGTCGCCGGTGAATCGGGGCTCGCGGCGACGGTAGCCGAGAGCCGCGGCCCAGAACGTTCCGGCCCGTTCGGCGTCGGCCACGCCCAGGGAGAGCTGTGCGATCAGTGCCATCTCCCGACCGTACGTGGCGACGAGAGCCCCTTGTGCGCGGCGAGCCTCCACAAGGGGCCCGGTCGTCAGGTGCTGGGGTAGCTGTTGTAGTCGGGGAAGTTGCCGTAGAGCCGGCTGTCTCCGCCGACGGTGACGGCCTGCACCAGCAGGTCGCCGCCGACGAACGCGCCCTTCCAGGAGGCGCCCCGGCCGCCGAAGGGTTCGTCGCGGTCACCGCGTGAGCGCGGCTTGTTGATGCCCACCTTGAACGCCTGAAGGTCCACGGCGAGCTTGCCGGCCTCGTCGGTGTCGTCGCAGGCGAGTGAGGCCACCAGCGCGCCGTTGGAGGCGTTCATCGCGGCCAGCAGCTCGTCGGTGGTGTCCACCACGACGATCGTGTCGACCGGACCGAACGGCTCGGCGTGCATCAGTCGGGACCGTCCGGGCGGGGCGAGCAGCACCGACGGCGCGACGTACGCCGAGGTGTCCTGCCCGGGCAGGAACGGCGCGCCGGCGAGTTTGCCCCGGTGCAGGGGGATCGCGCCGCCACGGACCGCCTCGTCGACGGTGCGGCGGAGCTCGTCGGCCTTGGTGGCGCTGATCAGTGGACCGAAGTCCAGCTCGGGCAGCGGGTCACCGGCGGCCCAGTCGTCGCCGACGGCGAGCGGGTGACCGAAGCGGACCGAGCGGACGACCGGCAGGTACATGTCGAGGAACTCGTCGACGAGGTCGCGCTGCACCACGAACCGGGGGTACGCGGTGCAGCGCTGCTTGCCGTACTCGAAGCCTTTCCTGAGGTGCGTGGCGAGCAGGTCCCACTGGGAGAAGTTCCAGATGCCCCAGGCGTTGAGGCCCTCCTGCTCGATGAAGTGCCGCTTGTCGCTGTCGAGCAGAGCGGCGGCCACCTTGCCCCCGTTGGAACGACCGCCGACGAACGCCACGGCGCCGATCTCGGGTGCCCGGACCAGCACCTCGGACAGTTCCGCGCCGCTGCCGGAGACGAGGGTGGCGGGCAGTCCGGCCCGGCGCATCAGCGCGTGCGCGACGGTCAGGCACACCGCGCCGCCCTGGGACGGGGTCTTGGCGATGACCGCGTTGCCGGCCAGGAGCTGCACCAGCTCGGCGTGCACCAGCACGCTCATCGGGTAGTTCCACGACGCGATGTTGCTGACCGGGCCGGGCAGCGGCTCGCGGCCGTCGGCGAGCATCCGGTCGATCTCGCCCGCGTACCAGCGGACGCCGTCGAGCGCCCGGTCCACGTCGGCGCAGGCCAGCCGCCACGGCTTGCCGATCTCCCACACCAGCAGCAGGGCGAGCAGGTCGCGGTGGGCGGTGAGCGAGTCCAGGGCCTCGGCGACCCGGGCCGTGCGGTCGGCCAGCGGGGTCCGGGCCCAGGCCCGGTGCGCGGCGGCGGCGTGGGCGACCGCGGCGCGCGCGGTGGTCGCGTCGACCCGGGGCAAATTGATGAGGACGGTGTTGTCCACCGGGGTGCGGACCGGGGCGGGCTGGCCGACCGCCCGCCATTCGCCCTCGACCAGGTTGTGCAGGGTGGTGACGCCGTCGACCTCGGTGCCGAACGCCTCCGGGGCGACGGTCACCGCGCGGGCCAGGATGTCGGCCCAGGCGGTGTCGTCGGCGAGTCGTAGTGCCATCGCTTCTCCTCAGGGTTGACCAGGGAGCGGCGGCGTCGATGGCACCGCTGGTGAGCGGTACTGTCTCGCGCTTCGTAGCGGGTCAGCAACAGTACGTTTGTCTGGCTGGTCGTCGGAGCGCTCGATCGGTGCGAAATCTATCGCGGACGCTCCCACCGTGAGCTGCGCAAACATGTTTCACAGATCGAGATGCATCGATGATGTGAAATGGTCCGCAGTGGTTACTCGCGAGTACAGAAGTGGGGCCGCGCGCGTCGGCCCCGATGGCAGGCTTCCCAACCAGCGAACCGCCCATTACATTGTCGCTTATCCATGGGAGCGCTTCCATGACCCATGGTCACACCGCCACCCCCGCTGTCGCCGGTGGCCGTGCCGCCCGTACGCCGTCCCGCGTCGGTGCGACCGCCGGCGGCGCCTCCGACAGGAGTCCGCCATGCGCCACCTGACCCGGCCGTTCAGCGGCCAGCCCGGCCGGTCGCCGGCCGCCGACCAGCCCTGGCCGCGGCGGCTGCTGGCTCTCGGCGTCGCGCTGCTCACCGGCGCGTCCCTCGCGGTGACCGCGCCACCGTCCGGGCCCGCCTCCGCCGCGCCGGCGGCCAAGCCTGCCTCCGCCGCGCCGGCGGCCACCTACAACTACGCCGAGGCGTTGCAGAAGTCACTGCTCTTCTACGAGGCGCAGCAGTCGGGTCCACTGCCCGACTGGAACCGGGTCTCCTGGCGCGGAGACAGCGCGCTCACCGACGGCGCCGGCGCGGGCGTCGACCTCACCGGCGGCTGGTACGACGCCGGTGACCACGTCAAGTTCGGTTTCCCGATGGCGTTCAGCGCCACGATGCTCGCCTGGGGCGCTGTCGAGTACCGCAGCGGTTACACCTCGTCCGGGCAACTGCCACACCTGCTCAACAACCTGCGCTTCGTCAACGACTACTTCATCAAGGCGCACCCGTCGGCCAACGTCCTCTACGGACAGGTCGGCAAGGGCGACGACGACCACAAGTGGTGGGGTCCGGCCGAGGTGATGCCGATGGCGCGGCCCGCGTACAAGATCGATGCGAGCTGCGGCGGCGCGGACCTGGCGGGGGAGACGGCGGCCGCGATGGCCGCGTCGTCGATGGTGTTCCGCCCCACCGACGCGGCCTACGCCGACAAGCTGCTCGGCCACGCCCGGCAGCTCTACACCTTCGCCGACACGGTGCGGAAGGCCTACCACGAGTGCATCACCGATGCCACGAGCTTCTACCGCTCGTGGAGTGGCTGGCAGGACGAGCTGGTCTGGGCCGCGATCTGGCTGCACCGGGCCACCGGCGAGGCCAGCTACCTGGCCAAGGCCGAGAGTGAGTACGACAAGCTCGGCACCGAGAACCAGACCACCACCCGCTCCTACAAGTGGACAATCGCCTGGGACAACAAGCAGTTCGGCGCGTACGTGCTGCTGGCCAACCTGACCGGCAAACAGAAGTACGTCGACGACGCAAACCGGTGGCTGGACTACTGGACCGTCGGGGTGAACGGGCAGCGGGTGCCGTACTCGCCCGGCGGGATGGCGGTGCTCGACTCCTGGGGCGCGCTGCGCTACGCCGCGAACACGTCCTTCGCCGCGCTGGTCTACAGCGACAAGACCACCGACACCACCCGCAAGGCGCGCTACCACGACTTCGCCGTCCGGCAGATCAACTACGCGCTCGGCGACAACCCACGCAACTCCAGCTACGTCATCGGGTTCGGCGCCAACGCACCGAAGAACCCGCACCACCGCACCGCGCACGGTTCCTGGTGGGACAGCCAGACCGTGCCTGTGGAGACCCGGCACACCCTCTACGGCGCGCTGGTCGGCGGCCCGTCCTCGGCCAACGACGCGTACAGCGACAGCCGGTCGGACTACGTGATGAACGAGGTGGCCACCGACTACAACGCCGGCTTCACGTCCGCGCTGGTCCGGCTGACCTCCGAGTACGGCGGCACGCCGCTGGCGAACTTCCCGGTCGCCGAGACGCCGGACATCGACGAGCTGACAGTGGAGACCACAGTGACGCAGGCCGAACCTCGGGCCACCGGGCTCAAGGTGATGGTCTACAACAAGTCCGCGTTCCCGGCCCGCGCGCTGACCGACGGCCGGTTCCGGTACTACTTCCGGCCCGACGGCACCGGCCCGGTGCAGGTCACCGCCGGCTACACCCAGGGCTGCCCGTCCCCGACCACCGCCAAGCAGTTCAGCGGCGACATCTGGTACGTCGAGGTGGACTGCGCCGGGTACACCATCGCTCCGGCGGGTCAGTCGCAGCACCGGATGGAGGTCCAGTTCAAGATCGGCGTGCCGGAGGGCGGCACCTGGGACCCGACCAACGACCCGTCGTACCAGGCCACCGCCGGGCCCAACCGGAAGGTGCCGCTCTACTCCGGTGCCACCCGCGTCTGGGGTGAGGAGCCGGGCCCGGTCGTACCGGACACCACCAAGCCGACCGTCCCGGGCACCCCGGTGGCGTCCAACCTCGGCCCCCGCACTGTCACCCTGGCCTGGGCGCCGTCCACCGACAGCGGCGGCAGCGGCCTCGCCGGCTACGACGTCCGCGAGGTCCAGGTCAACAGCGACACGGTCCTGGTCCGGCCGGTCACCGGCACGACGTTGACCATCACGACGCTGCTGCCAGCGACGTCGTACGAGTTCACCGTCGTGGCCCGCGACGGGGCCGGCAACACGTCGGCCGCCTCACCGAAGCTCACGGTGACCACGCCGCCGGCCGGCACCGCCGACACCACAGCGCCGAGCACCCCCGGCACGCCGGTCGCCTCGGCCGTCACCGCCACCGGGCTCACCCTGGCCTGGACCCCGTCGACCGACAACGTGGGCGTCACCGGTTACCGGGTCTACCGCGAGGCCGGCGCCACCGACGTGCTTGTCGGCTCGCCAACCGGCAGCACCCAGGCGGTGTCCGGGTTGACCGCCTCTACGGCCTACCAGTTCTACGTGGTCGCGGTGGACGCGGCGGGCAACACCTCCGCGGCGTCCACGCCGGTCGCGGTGACCACCGCGGCCCCGCCGGTCGGTGGCACCTGCACAGTGGGGTACGCCACCACCGACTGGGGCGGCGGCTTCACCGCCAACGTGTCGATCACCAACACCGGCACCACCGCGATCAACGGCTGGACCCTGCGGTTCAGCTTCCCCGGCGGGCAGAGCGTCAGCCAGGGCTGGTCGGCGGCGATCAGCCAGAGCGGCGCGGCGGTCACCGCCACGAACCTGTCCTACAACGGCACGATCGCGGCCGGCGCGTCGGTGAGCTTCGGCTTCAACGGCACGTACAGCGGCGCCAACCCGAAACCGACCGCCTTTACCGTCAACAACACCACCTGCGCCGTGTCCTGAGCTAATCCGAGGCCGTCGCGGGGGGGGGCCCCCCCCCCGGGGGGGGGGCGCCGGGGGGGGGGGGGCCGCCCCCCCCCCACCCCCCCCCCCCCCCCCGGCGGGGGGGGGGTGGTTGGGGGGGGGGGGTGGGAAAAA
>NZ_JBIAJD010000011.1:107456-115972 GCF_042871765.1 Micromonospora sp. NPDC005553
GACCGACCCGCCCCCCACACACCACCCCCCCCCATTTCCCCAACAACCCCCCCCCGGGGGGGGGGGCCGCGGCGGCCCCCCCCCCCCGGGGGCGGCCCCCCCCCCCGGGCCCCCCCCCCCGACGCGTTAGGCATGGAACCAGCCGATTCGCACCCCGGCACGCACCTGTCGAGGGTCTTGTGGTGCGGTCCGAGCGATCTCTATACTTCTCCTAATTTTGGTGATCATCGATGCCACGGGGGGCAAGCGATGGCTGCACGACATCAGTTTGATGGATGCGAGACCAGGCGTCTGCATGGTCTCGAGGCAGTTACCGAACTGCGCGTTCACCGCCGAGCAGCGCTCTCGGGGCTCCATTAGCGACCTGCCCGTCACGGTCTTACGACGGGCCCTCTGTGGCAGCCCGGCGCGACCGCCCACGGGCCGAAGCACCCTCAGGTCGACCCTCCCTGCTCCGACCGCTCGCCGATCCTGACCCGCTCTTCCGGGTCTGGTCGGCCTTCCCTGCCTGCCCGTCGACGTCACGCGTCCGGACCACCGGAGCGGACGACGACACCTGTCCGACGCGTGTCACCACCAAGGCCTGGCCAGTGGGATGCGCCGGACGTTGTCCGACCCGATGTCACGTCGATCGACGGCAGCGGAGCGACCGCAGAGCGGTTGTCACGCATGCCGGTGGGGAGCACACATGGACACCGCCCGCACATCCTTGCCGTTACCCCGGCGTCGCAATCGAACACGACTACTGATCGCCGCCGCCAGCGCGACCCTGATGATCACGTCATTGGTCGGCGTACCGCCGACCGCGGCAGCCGCGGCGCAGTACAAGCCGCCGACGCCGCAGAAGGTGCCCACCGTGCCGGTGTCGCCGGTCGTCGCGGGCACGTCCGCTATGCGCGCGGTGATGCCGGACGCCACCCGCAAGCCGGCGCCGGTATGGCCAGCCGCAGGGGCCGCGGAGGTGGCCGTGGCAGCCAGGACGAGTGCACCGGCCGCGGCGGGTGCGCTCCCGGTGCGGGTGGCGCCGGCGGTGTCGGGTGCGGTGTCCGTGGCCGGGGAGCGGCTCGCGCCCGCCGCCGCTCCCTCCCGGGTGCGGGTGGAGGTGCTGGATCGGACGGCTACCGAGAAGGCGCGCGTCCGGGGAGTCCTGCTCCGCGTGGGTCGGGCCGACGGCGTCGCGGACGCGGCCAGTGTGCGGATGACAGTGGACTATGCGGGGTTCGCGACCGCGTACGGCGCCGACTGGTCGTCGCGGCTGCGCCTGATGTCCCTTCCGGCCTGCGCGCTCACCGAACCGGCGGCGAAGGAATGCGCGGGTACGCCGCTACCCTCGACGAACGATCTCACGTCGCGCAGCGTGTCCGCGGCGGTGCCGGTCTCGACGAGCACCGCGCTGGTGGCGTTGGCGGCGGGCGACTCCGGCTCGACCGGTGACTTGAAGGCCACCTCACTGCAGCCGTCGTCGACATGGACCGCCGGTGGGAACTCCGGCTCGTTCAACTGGTCGTACCCGATGCGGGTCCCGCCCTCGCTCGGCGGTCCGGCACCGACTCTGTCGCTGGCCTACTCGTCACAGTCGGTGGACGGTCGCCAGGCGGCGAGCAACAACCAGCCCTCCTGGGCCGGTGAGGGTTTCGAGGCGAACCCGGGTGGGTTCATCGAGCGGCGTTACCTCGGCTGCGGTCAGGACATGGATGGCTCGGCGAACAACACCAAGAAGACCAGTGACCTGTGCTGGGAGACGAGCAACGCCACCCTGTCGCTGGCCGGTCACTCCGGTGAGCTGATCTACAACGCGACCGAGGGTCGCTGGCACCTGCGCTCCGACGACGGGTCGCGGATCGAGCGCAAGACGGGCGCCAGCAACGGTGACAACGACGGTGAGTACTGGGTGGTCACCACCACCGACGGCACCCAGTACTGGTTCGGGGTCAACCGGCTGCCCGGCTGGGCCTCCGGCAACGCCGTCACCAACTCGACGCTGAACGCCCCGGTCTTCGGCAACGACCCGAACGAGCCCTGCCATGCCGATGCGTTCATCGACTCCGACTGCACCCAGGCGTGGCGGTGGAACCTCGACTACGTGGTCGACGTGCACGGCAACTCCGCCTCGTACTGGTACACCAAGGAGACCAACAAGTACGGCCGGAACCTCACCGCCTCCGACGCCGCGTCGTACGACCGCGCGGGCTACCTGGACCACATCTCGTACGGCACGCGCCGCGACGGTGGTGTCGATTCGGTGCTGAGCACGCCCGCGCCCGCGCAGGTGGTCTTCGGAGTGGCGGACCGGTGCCTGTCGAGCTGCACCACCCACGACGCGACGCACTGGCCGGACACCCCCTGGGACCAGGAGTGCACCGGGTCCAACTGTGGCACCGTCTTCTCACCGACTTTCTGGACCACCAAGCGGCTGTCGACAGTGACGACCCAGGTCCGCTCCGGCGGCTCGTACTCCGACGTGGAGCGCTGGACCCTCACTCACACGTTCCCCGATCCGGGTGACGGCACCCGCGCCGGACTGTGGCTGTCGAAGATCTCCCACGCCGGCCTGGTGGGAACGACCACCACCGTCCCGGACATCGAGTTCACCGGCGTGCAGCTGGCCAACCGGGTGGACACCATCGACTTCGCGGCGGCCATGAACTGGTGGCGGATCGCCAAGATCCAGACCGAGACGGGCGGCACCATCTCCGTCACGTACTCCGACACCGACTGCGTGGCCGGTCAGACACCGACCCCGCAGACGAACACCAAACGCTGCTACCCGTCGGTGTGGACCCCGGAGGGCTACGCCAACCCGGTGACCGACTGGTTCCACAAGTACGTCGTCACCACCGTCTACGAGCAGGACAACACGGGCGGGGCCCCGCCGCAGGGCAGCCCCCGGGTCGTGCACAAATACAACTACCTCGACGGCGCGGCGTGGCACTACAGCGACGACGACGGCTTGATCGAGAAGAGGTACAAGACCTGGTCGAGCTTCCGCGGCTACGGCCGGGTCGGAGTGACCACCGGCGACGCGGGGGAGCAGACCTACTCCGAGACCCGGTACTTCCGGGGTATGGACGGCGACCGGGCCGCACCGTCGGGCGGCACCAAGGCCGCCACAGTGGACGGGTTCACCGACGCCGACTGGTTCGCCGGGATGACCCGCGAGGTCAAGACGTTCAACGGTCCCGGTGGACCGGTGGTGTCCCGCGAGACCAACGACCCGTGGGGCTCGGCTGCAACCGCCAGCCGCACCTTCAACGGTGACACCGTCACCGCCCGCTTCGCCCGGGTCGCCACGACCCGGAAATACACCACCCTGGACGCTGGCCGCGGCGAGCGGGCCACCCGCACCACCACCACCTACGACTCACTCGGCATGGCCACCCAGGTCGACGACTTCGGCCAGGACGGGGTCGCTGGCGACGAGCAGTGCAAGAAGACCGACTACACCCCGCGCAACGACACCCTCTGGCTGATGGACAAGTCGCACCGCACCCAGACGTACGCGGTGCAGTGCTCCGCCACCACCGGCACCCTGACCGACGCCGACGTCATCAGCGACGAACGGATCAGCTTCGACGGCCAGGCCTTCGAGACCGCGCCCACCCGCGGCCTCGCCAGGAAGACCGAGAAGATGACGGCGTGGAACGCGGGATCACCCACCTTCGCCACCGTCTCCCAGGGCAGCTTCGACGCGTACGGGCGGGTCACCGCCGCCTGGGACGCGCTGAACGCCAAGACCACCACGGCGTACACGCCGGCCACCGGCGGCCCAGTGACCGCCACCACTGTCACCAACGCCTTGCAGCACGTGGCCACGACGATGATGAACCCGGCGTGGGGCAACAACGCCGCGATCGTCGACCCCAACAGCAAGCGAACTGAATTCGTTTACGACGGCCTCGGTCGGCTGACCGCAGTATGGCTGCCCGGCCGGGACAAAGGGAGCCAGTCGGCCAACGCCAACTTCAGTTATCTGATCCGCAACAACGCCGCCACTGTGGTTTCCTCCTCCCGGTTGAACCCGGCCGGCGCATACAACACGACGTACGCTCTCTACGACGGTCTGCTCCGCCTGCGGCAGACGCAGTCGCCTTCGCCCTCCGGCGGCCGACTGCTCACTGACACCTTCTACGACACCGCTGGTCGTGACCTGACGGCGTTCGGCAGCTACCACACCACAGGAACACCAGGCACCACACTGGTCACCGCCACCGAGCGCGCGTTCGTACCCACGCAGACCCGTACCGTGTATGACGGCGCTGGTCGACCAACCGCCTCTGTCTTCCGGCCCTACGACGCCGAGCGCTGGCGGACCTCCATCTACTACGCCGGGGACCGCACCGACGTGACCCCGCCCGCCGGGGGCACCGCCACCTCCACGCTGACCGACGCACGTGGTCGCACCAGTTCGGTGCGCCAGTACCACGGCACCAGTCCAACTCCCGGCACCGCGGGCTCTTGGGACACCACGTCCTACGCGTACAACCGCAAGGGGCAGTCGACCGGTGTCACCGACGCCATGGGAAACGAGTGGCGGTACGAGTACGACCTGCAGAATCGGCGTACCAAGAGCACCGATCCGGACACGGGCGCCACCACCTACACCTACGACGCCGCCGACCGGATGACGTCGTCAACCGATGCCCGTGCCGAAAAGTTGGCGTATCTGTACGACACCCTGGGTCGTAAGCGGGCGGTGTACGACGACGCCGTCGGCGGCACCATGCGGGCACAGTGGATCTACGACACCATCGCCAAGGGTCGGCTCTCGCAATCAACACGATTCGTCGGGAGCGCCAGCTACCAGACGAAGATCACCGGCTACACCGACCAGTATCAACCGACCGGTGTGCAGGTCGTGATCCCGGGCACCGAGGCCAACCTGACCGGCACCTACAACTTCACCACCACGTACAACGTCGATGGAAGCCGCGCCTCGGGCAGCATGCCGTCGGGGGGCGACCTGCCCGCCGAGACTCTCTTCTACGACTACAACGCCCTCGGTCAGCCGACCACCACGGACTCGCTGTACGGCACGACGAATCTCTCCTATGTGGCCGGCACGACGTACAACGCGCTCGGTGAATTGGAGCAGCTCACTCTCGATACTGACGAGACGGCCGGCGGCCGGGTGTGGCAGGCGTTCACTCACGAATTGGAGACCGGTCGGTTGACCGGCGTTCGGATGGACCGTGACACGGTCAGTCCGAACACCCTGTCAGACGTCCGCTACACCTACGACGACGCCGGCAACATCACCAAGGCCGTCGACGCAGCACCGACTGTGGTGGACGACACCCAGTGCTTCCGGTACGACTACCTACGCCGGCTGACCAGCGCTTGGACGCCGAGCAGCGGTGACTGCACCGCCGCAGCGTCGGCCACCGCGCTCGGCGGTCCGGCGCCCTACTGGCACTCGTGGTCGTTCGACCTGGTGAGCAACCGCAAGACGCAGGTCGTCCGCACCAGCACCGGCGACACCACCACGACGTACAGCTATCCGGGCGCCAAGAGCGCGCAACCCCATGCCCTGTCGGCCACCACCACCGGCTCGCTGGTGCAGAACTACCGGTATGACGCAACGGGCAATACCATCTGCCGGCCGGCGGGGACAGGCACGAACGCCTGCCCGACCGGCGGCGGGTCGCAGGTGCTCAGCTGGGATCCCGAGGGTCACCTGGAAACGAGCACCGACTCCACCGGCACCACCACCTACGTCTACGACGCGGACGGCAACCGACTGCTCCGCCGTGATCCAAGCGGAAAGACGCTCTACCTGCCGGGCCAGGAACTGCGGTACACCAACAGCAGCGGGGCCACCACCTGCACCCGCTACTACGCCTACGGCGGATCCCTGGTTGCCTCGCGGACCGGCGCGGGTCTGACGTGGCTCGCCGCCGATCATCAGGGAACAGCGAACGTGGCTGTCAGCGCCACCGCCGCCCAGGCCGCCACGGTGCGCCGGCAGGACCCGTACGGCAACCCGCGAGGCGGCAACCCGACCTGGGCCAACGACAAGGGGTTCGTCGGCGGCACCAGGGACAACACTGGTCTCACCCATCTCGGTGCCCGCGAATACGACCCCACCACTGGTCGGTTCGTCTCCGTGGACCCGGTCTTCGACATGCAGAATCCGCAGTCCTGGACCGGATACGGCTACAGCAGCAGCGCACCGGTCACGTTCAGCGACCCCAGTGGCCTGAGGGAGTGCGCTGGTTCCTATTCCTGCGACGGCGTTGGTGAAGGCGTAGGGGTGCCTCCGCCGCAGGATCAGTGCTACAACTACACCGGCGTTGGCCAGCGCCAGTGCGACAAGAATGGCGGCAGCGGGCAGAACACGAGCGCCGGCCAGGCCACCGGCGGTTCCGGTTCCGGTAAGAACTCGACGGCGAATTTGCCGACCATCCCGCCGGAGAAAAAGCGGCAACTGGACGATTACATCCGGATGGTCATAAACCAGAGCCCGGATACGTGGAACGTCCCCGGCAAGAACGCCTACAAGGCCATCATGGTCCGCATCAAGAACGCCATGTTCGGGGCGCCCGGTTGGAAAGATTACTGGGAAGCCTTGGATCAGATGGTGGTCTCCACCGTGATAGCCGTCGTCGGCGTCGCACTCTGCCCCGAGACAGCAGGCGCGGGTTGCGCGCTCGCTGTCGCGGCTTATGCCGGTGCCGCAGGCCAATGCATGGACGACTGTGAAGACACTCAGGCGATGGCGTTGGCGGCAGTGTTCGCTGTCGCGACCGACGGGATGGGACGAACGGGTGCGCGCGTTTCAGGGCTAACTCCAGGCGGTGTCAACAACCTGGTCGACGGCGCGCACATGGCAACCAATGACGCGATGAACACGGCTGTCGATTTCCTCGGACCCGGTTACCGCGACATGGGAGGTGGTAGGTTCCTGAGCCACGACGGGCTGCGGCAGGTCCGATTGACGGACGCGGATCTAGCCCATCCTCGTCAGGACCCTCACATCAATTTCGAAACCTATAATCAGCCGATCGGTCCGGGTGTACGCAGCGGCGGTCCGGTCAGCAACATTCACATCTACCTACCCGAGGAGCCGGGATGGCACACCCCGTAGGGACTGGCGGGTCCGTTGGTCGACCTACAACACCGATCACCGTCGATGCGATTCCCTATGACCCCGCACACGGTGTGGCGACGTGGTGGGACGACGAGACTATTCTTCGGGCAGAGGTCTGGGACGCCCCGGAGCGGACGGTCGTGATCTCCGGGAATCCCGCGGGACTGCGCTCTCTCGCCAGACACCTTCTGACCCTGGCGCAGAACGGGGTGCCCGACGGTCGGCACTTCGATTTCGATTCGTACTGTGGATGGCTGGAAGAAGGTTCGACAGCCCTCAGGATTGAAGTGGAGAAAAAGTAAATTCGCCGCCCTCCCCGCCATGGGACTGCTGCTTCACCGGCATTCGCCTATTCAGGTGAGGGTGTGAACGTCAGTTCAGGTGTGGTGGCCGTGGCGGCCTCGGAGATCGAGGCCGCCACGGCGTCCGCCCGCACGCAAGGCATCCGAAGTTATTCGTTGTCGACCGGGGCAGGTGGCGGGCGGGACGCCTTCTTCCACGCCGTCCGGGGGCACCGCCGCTCGATCCGCCCCTGGCGAGCAACTACAGCTGGGACCCGCTGGCCGACTCCATCTTCGGCGGCCTGGTGACTGCCGGCGTCGACCGGTTTCTGGTGGTGTGGACCGATGCGACGGAGATGGTCGCCTTTGCTCCCGAGGATGCCGACACCGTGGTCAGTGTGTTGGCGCAGACCGCTGTCGAGCTGGCCGAGCCGAGGTGCACCAACGGTCGACCTGTCTCGCTGACGATGCTCGTCGCCACGCCCGCCTGAGTCAGTGGGCGAACCGGTACCACCCAGGTGGTGTCTGGATGGGTCGCCTTGACGGCGTACCCGTTCTCCGTGATGGCCGTGGACGCGGCGAACAGCCTCCGCGACGTCCGCGCCGGTCGCGTACCGCGACGAGATCTTGGACAGTTTCCGTTCGCAGGTGACTGTCGTGTCCCGAGACATGTGTCAAGGGGAAGTCCCGATAGATGTGTCATGTGTTGTTGATCAGGCTGCTCGGGTGAGGGTGGTGTAGGTCCGTTCGGGGGTGAGGTGGAAGTGGCCGAGGGGTTGGCCGTCGTGGTGGTAGATGGTGATTCGGTTGTGGTCGCGGATGGCGGTGACGGTGGTGCCGGCGTGGGTGGTGCCGACGCTGGTGCGGTGTCCGGCGACGCGGATGACGCCGGTGTTGCCGACGAGGCAGTGGTGCAGGGTGGCGTCGGTCTGGGTGGGTAGGCTTCCCGGTCCGCCGAGGCTGGGGGCGTCTGTCCATGCCTGGGCGGGGGTGGCGCGTGCGGGTAGGGCGCTGTGGCGTCGTTCGGTGTTGTAGTAGCGGCGGTAGGTGTTGAGGAGGTTCTGCAGTTCGGCGCGGGTGGTGGGGGTGGGTTGGGTGCTCAGCCATTTCTTGAGGGTTTGGTGGTGGCGTTCGACTTTGCCGCAGGT
>NZ_JBIAJD010000012.1:0-82269 GCF_042871765.1 Micromonospora sp. NPDC005553
TCACATCGTTCTGTGTCGCGGTCATCACGGCACCCTCCTCACCAGGCACAACGCCTGGCAGGTCAGGCCGGAAACACCTTTAGATCCACAGACCCGGCCGCATCGATCATGGAGTTGTGGTGGTGGATATAAGCCGCAAGAACATCGAATCTGGCCACCACAACTGCATGATCGACCGGGTCAAGGCTGGATGCGGCGTGGTTGGGGCGAGGTCGGGGCGCGGGCGCGGAGGGGCTGGGGCTGGGGCGGGGCAGGCGCAGGGGTGGGTCGGGGAACACGCGGGCGGGGACCACACGCGGGGCGGGGACCACAGGCGGGGTGAGTTGGTGGGGACGCGACGGCGCCGCCCGCACGGGAGTGCGGACGACGCCGAGGACAGAAAAGGGATCGGTCAGAAGAAGCGGCGGCGCTTGGCCTTCTGCGGACGGATCAGGTCCGCACCCTTGGTCAGCAGCCGGGTCGCCCCGGAGGGACCACGCCGGGCCTCCAGGGTGTGGCTGAGTCGGCGGGCGCCGGCCGCGGCCAGCGGCACCGCGATAGCCATCACCGCCCACTGGGCAATGCGCTTCTGGATCATGTGGGTTCACCTCCGTCAGTGGATTCTGACGTCTCTGATACCCAGAGTGACGTGCGGGTAAGCGCGTCGGCTCAGATAACCGGGGCGACCGGGTTGGGTAGCGCGCCGCCGAAGCGTCGGTCCCGCTGGGCGTAGAGCTCGCACGCGTACCAGAGGTGGCGACGGTCGAAGTCGGGCCAGAGCGTGTCCAGGAAGACCAACTCGGCGTACGCGGTCTGCCAGAGCAGGAAGTTGGAGATCCGTTCCTCACCGGAAGGGCGCAGGAACAGGTCAACCTCCGGGATCTCCGGGTGGTAGAGGTACTTCGCCACGGTCTTCTCGGTGACCTTCGCCGGGTCCAACCGGCCGGCAGCCACGTCCCGTGCGATCGCGGCGGCGGCGTCACCGATCTCGGCCTGCCCGCCGTAGTTGACGCAGAACTGCAGGGTCAGCGTCGAGTTGTCGCGGGACATCTCCTCGGCGGTCTGCAGCTCGGTGATGACGCTCTTCCACAGTCGACCGGGCCGGCCCGACCACACCACCCGTACGCCCAGGTCGACCAGTTGGTCACGGCGGCGACGGATCACGTCCCGGTTGAACCCCATCAGGAACCGGACCTCGTCGGGCGAGCGCCGCCAGTTCTCGGTGGAGAACGCGTACGCCGACAGGTACGGGATGCCCATCTCGATGGCGCCCTCGATGGTGTCGAAGAGGCTGTGCTCCCCCGCCTCGTGCCCCTTGGTGCGGGGCAGCCCGCGGTCCTTGGCCCAGCGGCCGTTGCCATCCATCACCACCGCCACGTGCTTCGGCACCGCGTCGGTGGGCAGCGCCGGCGGTCGGGCCCCGGACGGGTGTGGCACCGGCGGGGTCGGCTCGCGCCGGCCGGCCTTCTTCGATCGAATCACTCGGTCACTCCCTGTTCGCGCCGTCCGCCCCGGCCTCGACGTCGCCGCGTGGCCGGAGCACCACGGCCCCGGTGCCTTCCGGCGGAGGGGCCGTGCCGGCCGCCGAGGGACCCCGGTCGACCAGCGGCAGCGAGCGTAGCGCGCGCTCCAGGTGCCACTGCAGGTGAGCCGCGACCAGCCCACTGCACTCTCGACGTACGGCGGTGTCGGTGGCATCGGCGATCACCCAGTCGCCGGAGGTCAGCGCGGACATCAGGTCGATGGTGGCCGGGGCGGGATGAGCCGCCCCGGGGGGCCGGCAGTCCGGACAGACCGCGCCGCCGGCCGGAACGGAGAACGCCCGGTGCCGCCCGGGCGTGCCGCAGACCGCGCAGGCGACCAGCGCCGGCGCCCAGCCGGCCAGGGACATCCCGCGCAGCAGGTACGCGTCGAGCACCAGGGTGGTGGCATGCTCGCCCCGGGACAGCGCCTTCAGCGCGCCGATGGTGAGCTGGAACAGCCGCAGCGACGGCTCCCGTTCCACCGGGGTCAGCCGCTCGGCGGTCTCGGCGATCGCGCTGGCCGCCGTGTAGCGCGGATAGTCGCCCAGGAACCGTTTGCCGTACAGGTCGATGCCCTCGACCTGGCTCACGGTGTGCAGTGAACTGCCGTGGTTGCCCTTCGGGTCGCCGGCGAGTTGGAGGTCGACGTGGCCGAACGGCTCCAGCCGGGCACCGAACTTGCTGGTGGTGCGGCGGATGCCTCGAGCCACCGCGCGTAGCCGGCCGTGCCGGCGGGTGAGCAGGGTGATGATCCGGTCGGACTCGCCGAGCTTCTGCACACGCAGCACCACCGCGTCGTCGCGGTAGAGCTGTCGGCGATACCCGGCCATCGGGCCATTCTCCCTCGGGGTGTGAAATCAGGGTTGGTTCGGGGTGCAAGCGCGGTTGAACCCCGATGCGGCGGCCTCGTGCCCGGCCGTAGCGTGCTGGTCATGGCCCTGCACCTGACCCCCACCGCCCGCCGTCGTCGCGTCGCCGCTCCCGTCGCGCTGGGGCTCGCCACCACCCTCATCGTGCTCGCCGGGTGCGACAACCTGTCGTTCCGTCGGCTCGACTACGACAACACCGAGGCGGCCCGGATCACCACGGTCCGGGTCTCCGGGGGTTCAGGCGACGTGGTGATCCGCGGCACCGGCGCGGCGTCCGAGGTGCGGATCAAGCGAGTGGTTCGCTACCAGGGCGGTGAACCGGACAACACCCGCTACGAGATCAAGGGCAGCGAGTTGGTGCTGGACACCGACTGTGGCTCGCGATGCAGCATCTCCTACGAGGTGACGGTGCCGGAGGGTGTGGCGGTAAAGGGCGAGACCAGCTCCGGCAACGTCGAGCTGAGCCGGGTCGGCACCGTGGAGCTACAGGTGCGCTCGGGCGACGTGCGGATCTCCGGTGCGTCGGGCGCGGTCGGCGTGGAGGCCCAGTCGGGCAACATCGAGGTGAACGAGGCCGCCGCGGCGGTACGGCTGCGCGCCTCGTCGGGAGACATCACCGCACGCCGGCTGGGCGGCACTGTCGACGCCGAGGCCAGCTCGGGCAATGTCAACGTGGAGCTGGACAAGCCCGCCTCGGCCCGCGTCCACGCCTCCAGCGGTGACGTCACGCTGGTGGTGCCGCAGGGCAGCTACCGGGTCCGGTCCAACGCCGATTCCGGCGACGAGACCGTGACCGTCGCCGACAACCCGGCGGCGTCCCTGGTGCTCGACGGTTCGGCCAACAGCGGCAACCTCACGATCAGCGAGCGTTGATCTCGACGCCGGCCGGCTCCCCGGCCGTCCGCTGCGCCGGCACCACCGGTCGTCCGACGGTCGCCCCGGCACCGGCTTCGGCACCCGGCCGGGCCGCCGCGTCGGCGGACGGCGTCGGGCCACCGGGGATCAGCTCCGGGCGGCGGCGGGCGGCGACGTCCTCGACCCACCCGACGGCCAGGGTGACCAGCCCGACCAGGGCGAAGACCAGCAGCACCCGGATGGCCAGGCCCACCGGGTCCTGGTGGGACCAGCCCACCACGTCGACCAGTGGGGTGAGCGCCACCACGAACGGCATGTGCCAGAGGTAGACGGTGAGCGCCCGCCGGTTGAGCACTGTCACCGCCCGGTCGGCCGGTCGGCTCCGGCTCAGCCAGGCCACCCCGGCCGGCGCCCGGCCCAGCACGATCAGGATGAACGCGGCCGACCAGAGGGCGTTGCCCAGGGGGTTGTCGTTCAGGTCGTACCCACGCGGACCGGGATGCTCGACGATCCAGGCGCCGCCGCCCCCGGCGAGGGCGAGGGCCACCGGGTACAGCAGTCGGCCGGAGAGCCGGCGCAGCATCCCGGCGTGGTGGGCGAAGCCGAGCAGCCACGCGCCGAAGTAGAGCCCGAACTCGCGCAGCACCGGCGGTGCCGGGTAGATCCCCACCTCGATGGTCACCAGCAGGAGGTACGGGGCGAGCACTGTCATCAGCGGGGCACGCCGGAACAGCCAGAACGCGACAGGCGAGGCGAGCACGAACCAGAGATAGTCGCGCAGGTACCAGATGGTGCTCAGCGCCAGCGCGCCCCAGTGGTTGGCCGGCGGGTCGGCGATCGGGAACAGCCACAGCAGCACCCGAGGGCTCACCGACAACCCGCTGAACAGCATGGCCGGCACGAAGACCACCGCGAGCACCCACAGCGACGGCAGCAGCCGACGCAGCCTACGCCCGACCGCCGCCGGGCCGACCCGGGTCAGCGACGCGGCCATCAGTGAGCCTGCCAGCGCGAACATCACCGACATGGCGGGGAAGACGAGGGTGAGGGTCGCCCATCCGGTGACGTGGTAAACGACCACTCGAATGATGGCCAGGGCACGGAGGAGGTCGAGGTACCTGTTGCGCATCAGCCTGCATCTCGGTCGGGGACGCGGGGCACGACTTTCCTACCCTGCGTGTCGCCCGTACCAAACGACGGCTGTGCCGGCCAGGCGTGAACATCCCCGGCTGCCCGACCGACGGCGATGGTGCCGCCGGTCGGGCACCGCCGACGAGGTGGGTCAGAAGCCCAGCTTGCGCAGTTGCTTCGGGTCGCGCTGCCAGTCCTTCGCGACCCGCACGTGCAGGTCGAGGTAGACCCGACCGCCGAGCAGTTCCTCGATCTGCTTGCGGGCGGTGGTGCCGACCTCCTTGAGCCGACTCGCCTTGTGCCCGAGCACGATGGCCTTCTGGCTGGGCCGCTCCACGTACAGGTCGGCGTAGATCTTCATGACCTGACCCTCGGGGATCATCTCCTCCACCACCACGGCGATGGAGTGCGGCAGCTCGTCGCGGACCCCCTCCAGGGCGGCCTCGCGGATCAGCTCGGCGACAAGCACCTGCTCGGGATCGTCGGTGAGCATGTCGTCCGGGTAGAGCTGCGGCGACGGCGGCAGGTACTTGGTCATCACGTCGACGAGGGTGTCCACCTGGTGCCCGGACACGGCGCTCACCGGCACGATCTCGGCGAACTCCCCCATCTTGCTGACCGCGAGCAACTGCTCCGCCAGTTGGCGCTTGTCCACCAGGTCGGTCTTGGTGACCACCGCCAGCACTGTCGCCTTCAACTCGGCCAGCTCACCGGTAATGAACTTGTCACCGCGCCCGACCGGCTCGTTCGCCGGGATGCAGAGGCCGATCACGTCGACCTCGGTCCAGGTGGAGCGGACCAGGTCGTTGAGACGTTCGCCGAGCAGCGTACGGGGGCGGTGCAGGCCCGGTGTGTCGACGAGGACCAGCTGCGACTCCGGTCGGTGCAGCACTGCCCGGATGACGTGCCGGGTGGTCTGCGGCTTGTTCGAGGTGATGGCGATCTTGGTGCCGACGATGGCGTTGGTCAGCGTCGACTTGCCGGCGTTGGGGCGACCGACGAAGCAGCCGAACCCCGCCCGGTACGGACGCGCCTGCGGATCCTGCACCGGGCTCACTGGGTCACCGTGCCGAGGACCGTGCCGTCCGGAGCGGCCACGTGGACCGGTGCGTCCGCCGCGAGATCCCGTACCGCCGCGTGCCCGGCACCATCCAGCGTCGACGCTTCGGTCACCACCACCGCCGCCTCCAACCGACTCGCGCCGGCAGCCACGGCCGACGCCACCGCCAACTGCAACGCGGTGAGCGTCAGCGACGGCAGCGCGACACTGGCCGCCGCGTACGTCCGGCCGTCCTGG
Source organism: Micromonospora sp. NPDC005553 (assembly GCF_042871765.1). Taxonomy (NCBI): domain Bacteria; kingdom Bacillati; phylum Actinomycetota; class Actinomycetes; order Micromonosporales; family Micromonosporaceae; genus Micromonospora; species Micromonospora sp. NPDC005553. Next base: position 5,655 of record NZ_JBIAJD010000012.1, read on the forward strand.
TCGCGGACCGCGGCGCCCTCGACGGCACCGACCCGCGCCCGGGCTCCCCGGGCCAGGACGACGAGCTTGCCGTCCTCGGCGCTCAGCGCGCCCGACGCGGTGGGGGTGGGCCGGGCGGCAGGCGCGGTGGGTGTTTCAGGCATCGGCGGATTGCCTCTCATCGTCTCGATAGTTGTCCGTGTCGTCCCCGGGGCCGGCGTGCTCGCCGCGCCCCGTGGTGTCCTGCTCATCGCCCGGCTCCACCCGAGTGACCAGGACGGTGTCGATCCGGTTGCGCCGCCCGGTGGTGCCCTCGGCGACCAGGCGGAGACCGGCGACCTCGGCCTCGGCGCCCGGGATCGGCACCCGCCCCAGCGACTGGGCGAGCAGACCGCCGACCGTCTCCACCTCGTCGGTGGGCAGGTCGGTGTCGAACATCTCGCCGAGATTCTCCACCGGCAGGCGAGCGGTCACCCGCACCGAGGAGTCCGCCAGACGTTCGACGGGCGGGCGCTCGACATCGTACTCGTCGGTGATCTCACCGACGATCTCCTCGAGGATGTCCTCGATGGTGACCAGACCGCCGGTGCCGCCGTACTCGTCGACCACGATGACCAGGTGGTTGCGGGCCGCCTGCATCTCGGACAGCAGGTCGTCGACCGGCTTGGACTCCGGTACGAAGGTCGCCGGGCGCATCAGCTCGGCCACCGGCAACTGCTCGGCCCGCGGGTCCCCGCCACGGGAGCGCCGGATCAGGTCCTTGAGGTAGAGCACCCCCAGCACGTCGTCGACGCTCTCGCCGATCACCGGGATGCGGGAGAAACCGGAGCGCAGGAAGAGCGCCAGCGCCTGCGCGAGCGTCTTGCCCTCCTCGATCCACACCATCTCGGTACGCGGCACCATCACCTCACGGGCGATGGTGTCGCCGAGCGCGAAGACGGAGTGGATCATCTGGCGTTCGCCGTGCTCGACCACGCCGCGCTGCTCGGCCAGGTCGACCAGCTCCCGCAGCTCCACCTGGGTGGCGAACGGGCCTTCCCGGAAGCCGCGCCCCGGGGTGACCGCGTTGCCGATCAGGATCAGCAGCGACGCGAGCGGGTTGAGCGCCCGGCCCAGCCAGCGGACCAGCGGTGCCACCGCACGACCCACGGCGTAGGCGTGCTGCCGGCCGATGGTGCGCGGGGCGACGCCCACCACCACGAAGCTGACCACTGTCATCGCGCCGGCGGTCACCAGTGCGGCCCGCCAGCCGGCGCCGAAGCTGTCCACCGCCACGAGCGCCACCAGTGTGGTGGCGGTCAGCTCGGCGAGCAGCCGCAACAGCAGGAGCAGGTTGAGGTGCCGGACGACGTCGCCGGCCACGACCTGGAGCGTACGGGCGCCGCGCACGCCGTCGCGGGCCAGCTCGGCGGCTCGGGCCGGTGAGACCGCGGCGAGGGCCGCCTCGGTCATCGCGATCAGGCCGGCCAGCACCACGAGACCGGCCGCGAAGACGATCAGCTGAAAGTCGGGAAGGCCGGCGGTGGCGCCGGCCGCGAGTAACGGAGGAGTGGACATCACTGGGTGCGGGTCGACCGCCAGCTCGACAGCAGCCGAGCCTGGAGTGCGAACATCTCCCGCTCCTCCTCCGGCTCGGCGTGGTCGTAACCGAGCAGGTGCAGCACCCCGTGCACGGTGAGCAGGTGCAGCTCGTCGGCGGGCGCGTGCCCGGCGGTCGCCGCCTGCTTGGCCGCCACCTCGGGGCAGAGCACGATGTCGCCGAGCAGGGCGGGCTCGCCGCCGGCCGGTGCGGACTCACCCGGGCCGTGGTCGACGCTGCCCTCGTCCATGGGGAAGGCGAGGACGTCGGTCGGGCCGTCGCCACCCATCCAGCGGTGGTTCAGCTCGGTCATGTAGTCGATGTCGACCAGCAGCACTGACAGCTCGGCGAGGGGGTTGACCCCCATCTCGTCGAGGGCGTGCCGGGCGACGGCGAGCACGGCGTCGGTGTCGACGTCGACACCGGACTCGTTGGCGATCTCGATGGACAACTGCTTTCCTCTGCTTTAGCGGCGGCGGGCGGCCCGGCCGCCCTGGGCGGGTCGCCCAGGCACGGCGTGAACGCCCTGCGCCTGCTGGTTCTCCCGCTCGGCGTCCCAGCGGGCGTACGCGTCGACGATCTCCCCGACCAGCTGGTGGCGGACCACGTCGGAGCTGGACAACTGGGAGAAGTGCACGTCATCGACGTTTTCCAGGATCTCCCGGACCACCCGCAGCCCGCTGCTCGTCCCGCCGGGAAGGTCCACCTGGGTGATGTCACCGGTCACGACGATCTTGGAGTTGAAGCCGAGTCGGGTGAGGAACATCTTCATCTGCTCGGGCGTCGTGTTCTGCGCCTCGTCCAGGATGATGAACGCGTCGTTGAGCGTCCGACCCCGCATGTAGGCGAGGGGGGCGACCTCGATCGTGCCGGCGGCCATCAGCTTCGGGATGGTCTCCGGGTCGAGCATGTCGTGCAGCGCGTCGTAGAGCGGGCGCAGGTACGGATCGATCTTCTCGTTGAGCGTGCCGGGCAGGAAGCCCAGTCGCTCGCCCGCCTCGACCGCCGGCCGGGTGAGGATGATCCGGTTGACCTGCTTGGCCTGCAACGCCTGGACGGCCTTCGCCATCGCCAGGTAGGTCTTTCCGGTGCCGGCCGGGCCGATGCCGAAGACGATGGTGTGGGTGTCGATCGCGTCGACGTACTTCTTCTGCCCGAGCGTCTTGGGGCGGATGGTGCGCCCGCGCCGGGAGAGGATGTTGAGTGTCAGGACCTCGGCGGGCCGCTCGGCGCTGCCCTGCTCGAGCATGCCGACGGTACGCCGGACGGCGTCACTGGTCAGGGTCTCGCCTTTCTCGATGAGTTCGAGGAGCTCGCTGAAGACCCGCTCGGCGAGGGCGTTGTCCGCGGGGTCACCGGTGATGGTGATCTCGTTGCCGCGAACGTGCACGTCGCTGGTGACCGAGCGTTCGACGAGCCTGAGGATCTCGTCGCCTGCGCCGAGCAGATTGACCATGATCTTCGGGTCGGGCACGGTGATCCTGGTCTGCACCCGGGGCGGGCCGGGAGGTGGGGTGCCGGTCATAGGTTGGGCCGAAGGGCCCTGCGCACCTGCTCTCGATCTCGGCGCCGGCCTGCTGGCCTGGCGTGCGGACGTTACACCCATCGTATCGGTTCAACGCGGGGCGCATCGCGCCCATTTCCGCTGGCCGCGATCAACTCCCGGCCCGGAAGTCGTACCGGTCGAAGGTCTCCTGGTGGCGGGTGAACCGGTACGTCGCCCAGTGCATCCGGACCACCGCGCCGGCCTCGTCCCGGGTCAGCCGTAGCAGCTCCCCGACCTCCCGACCGGAGACCACCCGGAACACGTCCGGCTGGTCCGGCAGCGGGGTGAAGATCGCCGGCGGACGTCCGGTCGGGTCACCGACCCCGCGCGCCCGCAGGGTGCCGTCGTGCCACGAGAAGACGTACTCGGAGCCCTCGCCCCACCAGCGGCCGAGCACACCCCGCAGGGCCGCCGGCGCGGGTGCGCCGGGTCGCCAGGGCTCGATCTCGGCCGGGTCGCGCTCGACCGCCGCGGCGAGCAGTCGGTGCGACAGATCGAACAGATCGGTCGCCGTGCCGGACGAGCCGAGCACGGCGGCGCCCATCGCCCCGGGCGTGCCGTCACCGCCGCGACGGCCGTACGCCCCGGCGAGGAACCCGGGCATCGCCCCGTCGTGCCCCACGTGCATCACCCGCTCCCCCTGCGGGATCAGGATCAGCCCGAGCCCGAAGCCCGCGCCCCAGAGCGTCTCGTCGGTGGTGGTCAGCGGCCACCGCATCTCGTCCAGGGTGGCCGGGGCGAGGACCGCGCCGGACGGGTCCAGCGCCGCCGGGTCGGCCAGGAACGCCGCCCAGCGGGCCATGTCGGTAGCGGTGCTCCAGAGCTGGGCGGCCGGGCCGACCGCGCCGAAGTCGGTCGGCGGTTCCGGGTGCGCCTCGTCGGAGTACGCGTCGACCAGGAACCCGGTGGCCGCCGTCGGGCGTGGGGTCACCGTGGTGTCGGTCAGCCCCAGCGGAGTCAGGATCCGCTCGGTGAGCGCCTGCGCCCAGCTGCCGCCCCGGAGCCGGGCGACGAGTTGGCCGAGTACGGCCACGCCCAGGTTGGAGTAGTGGAACCGCCGGCCGGTCGGCAGCACCCGCTCGGCCCGGTCCAGCTCGGCGACCAGTTGGTCGTCGTCCGGTGCGCGCAGGCTGTCCCACACATCGCCGAACGGCTCGCGTTGCAGGCCGCCGGTGTGCGACAGCAACCGGCGTACGGTCAGCTCGCCGTGCGCCGGGAGGTCGAGGTGCCGGCCCACCGGGTCGTCCAGGTCCAGCAGCCCGTCGTCGCGGCACTGCAGGACCAGCACCGCGGTGAACGTCTTGGTGATCGAGCCGATCCGGAACTGGGTGCCCGCGCCCAGAGGGCTGTCGGTGCCGGTCTCGCCGACGGTGCAGCTCCAGAGCGGTCGGTCGGCCCGGTGCAGGGCCGCGGAGATCGCCGGCACCCGCGCTTCGGCCTGCACCCGCCGGACCAACCGGGCCAGGTGCTCATCCACCCCAGAGCCGGGTGCCGCCCCTGGGGTCACGCCAGGTCCCGGGCGAGCATCGGGCCGAGCGGCACACCACCGAGCAGGTGCGCGTGCACGTGGAACACCTCCTGCCCGCCGTACGCGCCGGTGTTGAACATCAGCCGGAAACCGTCGCCGAGCAGCCCCTCGTCCTCGGCCACGGCGGCGGACGTCGCCAGCACGTCGGCGGCCAGCGCCGGGTCACCCTGGGCGAGCGTGGCGACGTCGGCGTAGTGCTCCTTCGGAATGACCAGGACGTGCACCGGCGCCTTCGGGTCGATGTCGCGGAAGGCGAGCGTGGTGTCGGTCTCCCGGACCACTGTGGCCGGGATCTCCCCAGCGACGATGCGGCAGAACAGGCAGTCGGATCCCATCGGAGCAGTGTAGGGACCAACGGGCCGGGGACACTCCGGCGCGGCGACCGCCACCGGCCTGTTCGCGGGGAAGGCACGCTGAGGCAGGATGGCCGGCATGACGGATCGGGCGGTACTCGTGACCGGGGCCTCGCGCGGGATCGGCCGCGCGGTGGCGGAGGCGTTCGCGGCCGGCGGTGACCGGGTGGCCATCCACCACCGGGACTCCGCCGAGGCGGCCGAGGAGCTGCGCGCGCAGCTGCCGGGCACCGGGCACGTGGTGGTCCGCGCCGACCTCACCGATCCGGACGCGGTCCGGGCCATGGTCGACCGGGCCGCCGAATTGCTCGGCGGGCTGGACGTGCTGGTCAACAACGCCGGGACGTACGGCGACCGCGACGACCCGCACCCGATCTTCGGTGCCTCGTACGAGCAGTGGCAGCAGCGCTGGCGGCAGGTGGTGGAGACCAACCTGACCGGCGCCGGCAACGCCATCTGGTGCGCCGCCCAGCACATGCGCGAACGCGGCGGGCGGATCGTCAACGTCTCGTCCCGTGGCGCGTTCCGTGGCGAGCCGCACCAGCCGGCGTACGGGGCCAGCAAGGCGGGGCTCAACGCGCTGGGCCAGTCCCTCGCTGTGGCGCTCGCGCCGTACGGCATCGCGGTCGCCACCGTCGCGCCGGGCTTCGTGGCGACCGACATGGTCACCGAGTACCTGCGCGGTGAGGAGGGCGTGGCCATCCGGGCGCAGAGCCCGTTCGACCGGGTGGGCAGACCGGAGGAGATCGCCGCCGCCGTGCACTGGCTCGCCTCGCCGCAGGCCGAGTGGGCCTCCGGCACGATCGTCGACCTCAACGGCGCCTCGTACCTGCGCAGTTGAGGTCGACGCGAGCGGCAAATCACCTGGCCAGGGATGTGGTTGGCGGTTCGTGGGCGGGTAAGTCTCACCGACATGGCCGACTCCGCGCTGCTGGACCTCACCGCCGACTACCGGGTGGCCGATGGCCACGACGACGACCCTGTCCTGCTCCGCCCCGACGGCACCCCCGTCGAGACCTGGCGCGAGGACTACCCGTACGACGAGCGACTGGACCGCGACGAGTACGACCGTGACAAGCGGCTGCTCCAGATCGAGCTGCTGAAGCTCCAAGACTGGATCAAGGAGTCCGGCGAGCGTTTGGTGATCCTCTTCGAGGGCCGGGACGCCGCCGGCAAGGGCGGCACCATCAAACGCTTCATGGAGCACCTCAACCCGCGTGGCGCGTCGGTGGTGGCGCTCGCCAAGCCGGACGAGCGGGAAGCCGCCCAGTGGTACTTCCAGCGCTGGCTGGCACACCTGCCGGCGGCCGGCGAGATCGTGCTGTTCGACCGTTCCTGGTACAACAGGGCCGGCGTGGAGCGGGTGATGGGCTTCTGCAGCCGTAAGGAGTACCTGGAGTTTCTGCGGCAGGCCCCGGAGCTGGAACGGATGCTGGTGCGCTCGGGTATCCGGCTGGTCAAGTTCTGGTTCTCCGTCTCACAGAACGAGCAGCGCACCCGGTTCGCGATCCGCCAGGTCGACCCGGTCCGGCAGTGGAAGCTGTCTCCGATGGACATCGCCTCGCTGGACCGGTGGGACGAGTACACCGAGGCCAAGGAGGCGATGTTCTTCTGGACCGACACGGCCGACGCGCCGTGGACGGTGGTGAAGAGCAACGACAAGAAGCGGGCTCGACTCGAGGCGATTCGGCACGTGCTGCACCGCTTCGACTACACCGGCAAGGACCCCGACGTGGTCGGCACACCGGACCCGCAGATCATCGGAAACGCTGGGCTGGACCTGGGGCCGGAGGAGGAGGTCGTACCGGTGTTCCCGAGGCCCTGAACGGTCACCAGCGGCCGAGGCGGGCGGCGAGCACGCTGAGGGCCGCCACCCCGGCGGTGGAGGTGCGCAGCACGGCCGGCCCGAGGCGTACGGGTCGCCCGCCGGCCTCGGCGAAGGCGGTCAACTCGGCCGGGGCGATGCCACCCTCCGGGCCGATCACCAGCACGATCTCGCCGGTGGAGGGCAGCTCGGCGGTGGTGAGCCGGTCGTCGGCCTCCTCGTGCAGCACGAACCCGCCGGCGGCACCGGCGATCCGGCGGGCAACGGTGGCGGTGGACTCGTCCGGCGCACCGGCCACCACCGGCAGCCACGGTCGGCGGGCCTGCTTGGCCGCCTCCCGTGCGGTGGCCACCCACTTCTCCCGGGCACGTACGCCCCGGTCGCCGCGCCACTGGGTCACCGAGCGCGAGGCAGCCCAGGGCACGATCTCGTCCACCCCGACCTCGGTCATCGCCTGCACGGCCAGCTCACCCCGGTCGCCCTTGGCGATGCCCTGCACCGTCACCAACCGGGGTACTGGCGCGTCCGCGTACCCCCGGGAGGTGACGGTGACCTCCAGGCTGCCCCGGCCGACGGCCGTGACCACGGCGGCGGCCGTGCCACCCCGGCCGTCGGCCAGCAGTAACTCCTCGCCGACGCGCAACCGCTGCACTGTTGCGGCGTGGTGCCCCTCCGGGCCGTCCACTGTCAGCGCGTCGCCGGTGGGCAGCGCCTCCACCAGGAACAGCGGTGCGGACACCTCAGGCGTGCCCGTTGAACGCGTCGCGCATCCGGGAGAAGAAGCCGCCCTGCTTGGATAACTCGGCGACCTCCTCACCACGGGTCTTGGCGAAGTCGCGCAGCATCTTCTCCTGGTCCGGGTCGAGCTTGGTCGGCGTCCGCACGTCCAGGTGGACGTAGAGGTCGCCCCGGCCGGTGCCGCGCAGGTGCGGCACGCCCCGGGCGCGCAGTCGCAGCGTGCTGGCCGGCTGGGTGCCGGCCTTGACGTCGACGGTCTCCTCGCTGTCCAGCGTCTTGATGGTCAGCCGGGTGCCCAACGCGGCCGCCGTCATCGGCACCGTGACCCGGCAGTGCAGGTCGTCGCCCTTGCGGGAGTACACGTCGTGCGGGCGCTCGTGGATCTCCACGTAGAGGTCGCCGGCGGTGCCGCCGCCGGGGCCCACCTCGCCCTGCTGGGCCAGCCGGATCCGCATGCCGTCCTCGACACCGGCCGGGATCTTGACGGTCAACGAACGGCGGGTCCGCACCCGGCCGTCGCCGGCGCAGGTGGGGCAGGGGTGCGGGATGGTGGTGCCGTAGCCCTGGCACACGGTGCACGGCCGGGCGGAGACCACCTGGCCGAGGAAGGTGCGCTGCACCGACTGCACCTCGCCCCGACCACCACACGCCTCGCAGGTCGCCAGGTGCGTGCCGGCGGCCGTGCCGGCGCCGGAGCAGGTGGTGCAGAGCACCGCGGTGTCGACGGTGATCGGGGCCTCCACGCCGAAGGCCGTCTCGTGCAGGTCGAGTTCGAGCCGCAGGATCGCGTCGGCCCCAGGGCGGGTACGCGGCCGGGGGCCACGGGCGCCACCTCCGGCACCGCCGAAGAACGCGTCCATGATGTCCTGGAAACCGACGAACGGGCCGGCGCCTCCGGGGCCACCCGGGCCGCCGGCGCCGCCGCCACCAGGGGCGAGCGGGTCACCACCCAGGTCGACGATCTGCCGCTTACGGTCGTCCGAGAGGACCTCGTACGCGGCGTTGATGTCCTTGAACTTCTCCTGAGCCTCCGGGTCCGGATTGACGTCCGGGTGGAACTGGCGCGCCAGCTTGCGGTAGGCGCGCTTGATCTCGTCATCGGAGGCTTCCCGGCTCACACCGAGAATGCCGTAGTAGTCCCTGGCCACTGCGTTCCGTGTCCTCATGTTCGTCTCGCGTTGCGCCGGTCGGCGGCCGCAGCCGGCCGCATCGGCCCTGACCAATCAGTTCTGGGCCAGCAACTCGCCCACGTAGCGTGCCACGGCGCGGACCGTGGCGATGTTGCCGGGGTAGTCCATCCGGGTGGGCCCCAGCACCCCCAGGCCGCCCAGGATGGTGGTGCCCGGGCCGTACCCGGTGCTGACCACCGAGGCGGCTCGCAGGTTGTCGAACTCGTTCTCGTCGCCGATCAGCACCCGGGTCGTGCTCGGCTCGGTCTCACCGATGAGCTTGAGCAGCACGACCTCCTCCTCCAGAGCTTCGAGGATCGGCCGCAGGGAGCCCTGGAAGTCGAGCAGGCCGCCCCGGGTGAGGTTCGCGGTGCCGGCGAGGGCGATCCGCTCCTCGTGCCGCTCGACGAGCGTCTCCAGCAGGACGGTGGCGAGCGTGGTCATGGTCGGACGCAGGCCGGGCGGCGCTTCCTCGACCAGCGCCTGCACCAGCGGGGGCGTCTCGGACAGTCGGGCGTTGGCGAGCTTCTCGTTGATCAGTCGGCGCAGGTCGGTGACGTCGTCGGCGGGCACCGGGCCGGGCAGCTCCACGAGTCGCTGCTCCACCCGCCCGGTGTCGGCGATCATGACGAGCATCAACCGGGTGGTGGAGATCGGCACCAGCTCCAGGTGACGCACCGAGGAGCGGGCCAGGCTCGGGTACTGCACGACGGCGACCTGTCGGGTCAGCTGGGCGAGCAACCGCACCGTGCGGTGCACCACGTCGTCGAGGTCGACAGCGCCGACCAGGAAGCGCTCGATGGCCCGGCGCTCGGCCGGGCTGAGCGGTTTGACCCGGGACAACCGGTCGACGAAGAGGCGGTAGCCGCGGTCGGTGGGCACCCGGCCGGCACTGGTGTGCGGCTGCCGGATGTAGCCCTCCTCCTCCAGCACGGCCATGTCGTTGCGGACCGTGGCCGGAGAGACCCCCAGCTGGTGCCGCTCGACCAGCGCCTTGCTGCCGACCGGCTCCTGGGTGGAGACGTAGTCTTCGACGATGGCGCGGAGCACGGCGAGTTTCCGGTCGTCGAGACCCATCCTCCGCACCTCCTGTCGCACGTCGGCCGCCGGCGCTCTGGGCCGGCCGGGCCGTCCTGGCACTCGACTGTAGCGAGTGCCAGTCTACGTCGGCGGGCCCGCCGACGCGATGATCAACGGCCACCCTTCGGTGCGGCCCACGACACCCTGTTGGGCCGATCGGCCCGCACTGGGAGGCGAAGTCGCTCTGGTGCGGCGTTGCCACCGGCACCTACCGTGACATCCATGACTGAACCTCCTCGCCCTCCCGGGTCGGGCGACCCCGGCAACTACCCGCCGGAGCCCACCTCCCCCGGGCCGTACCCGTCGGCCGAGCCGCCCACCGCACCACTGTCCGGGGCGCCCGGCCCGGCCGGCTATCCCCCGCCCGGTGGCTATCCGCCGCCCACCGGTGACCAACCGCCGTCAGGCGGCTACCCTCCGGCAGGCGGTTACCCCCCGGCAGGCGGATACCCCCCGCCCGGGGGCTATCCCCCGCCCGGGGGCTATCCCCCGCCCGGCGGCTACCCGGCCGGTGGGGCCTACGGCGGCCCCGGCGGCGGCTACGCCAACAACGAGGACAAGACCTGGGCGCTGGTCGCGCACTTCGGCGGCGCGCTCGGCGCGCTGGTCAGTTTCGGTCCGCTGGGCTTCGTCGCCCCGCTGATCGCCTACCTGGCCCGGGGCCAGCAGTCGCCGACCGTCCGGGCGCACGCCCTCGCCGCCCTGAACTTCCAGATCCTCTGGTCGATCATCGCCTTCGTGCTGCTCTTCGTGAGCTGGTGCCTGCTCTTCCTGCCCAGCATCGCCGTCGTGGTGATCCAGATCCTGTTCGGGATCATCGCCGGCATGAAGGCCAACGAGGGCACCCCGTACCGCTACCCGATGACCGCCAACTTCATCAAGTGAACCGGGCCGGCCGCTCCCCCGGCCGGCCCGATTCACCGCCGTCCCGGTCCGGGAGCGGTGGGCCGCTCAGGGCAGCAGATCGCGGACGACCGCGTCGGCGAGCAGCCGCCCGCGCAGTGTGAGCACCGCCCGGCCGGCGGCGTACTCGTCGGCTGCCAGCAGACCGCCGGCCAGGGCCCGCTCGGCGCCGGCCCGGCCGGCCGCGTCGAGCACCGCCAGCGGGAGACCGCTGGCCAACCGCAGCCGGAGCATCACGTCCTCCATGTGCGCCTCGTCGACGGTGAGCACCTCCCGGGCCAGGCCGGGAGACTCCCCGGCGGCCAACCGCTTGGCGTACGCCGTGGGGTGCTTCACGTTCCACCAGCGGACCCCGCCGACGTGACTGTGCGCCCCCGGCCCCAGCCCCCACCAGTCCGCGCCGGTCCAGTAGAGCAGGTTGTGCCGGCAGCGGGCCTCCTCGGTGCGGGCCCAGTTGGAGACCTCGTACCAGGAGAGCCCGGCCGCGTCGAGCGCGGCCTCCGCGGCCAGGTAGCGGTCCGCGGCCACGTCGTCACTGGGGTACGCCAGCTCGCCGCGCCGCATCCGGGCGGCGAGCCGGGTGCCGTCCTCGACGATCAGGGCGTACGCGCTGACGTGGTCCACCCCGGCGGCGACGACCTGCTCCAACGAGGCGGCGAAGTCCTCGGAACGCTCCCCCGGGGTGCCGTAGATCAGGTCCAGGTTGACGTGCTCGAACCCGGCGTCACGCGCCTCCAGGGCGGCAGCGGTGGCCCGGCCGGCGCTGTGTTTGCGGTCCAGGATCGCCAGCACCCCCGGGGAGGCGGACTGCATGCCCAGCGAGATCCGGGTGTAGCCGGCGGACCGCAGCAGCTTCAACGATTCCGGGGTGACCGACTCGGGGTTGGCCTCGGTGGTCACCTCGGCGTCAGCGGCCAGCCCCCAGGTGCTGTCGATGCCGTCGAGGATGCGGGCCAGGTCGTCGGCGGGGAGCAGGGTCGGCGTGCCGCCGCCGACGAAGACGGTGTCGACCCGGGGCGGCGGAGTGTCGCCGAGCACCCGGGCGGCGAGCCTCAGCTCGGCCAGCACCGTGTCCGCGTACCCCTCGCGGCTCGCGCCGCCGCCCAGTTCGGCCGCGGTGTAGGTGTTGAAGTCGCAGTATCCGCAGCGACTGGCGCAGAACGGCACGTGCACGTACACGCCGAAGCCGCGCGCGCCGACCGCCGCGGTGGCGGTGGCGGGCAACGATCCGTCGACGGGGACGGTCTCACCATCTGGAAGGACGCCGGGCATGGCCACTAGTGTGCCCGGCATGACCTCTCCCGACGTCCTCGTGCGGGTCGCCACGGCCCGTGGGGTGACCACCCTCACCCTCGACAGCCCCCACAACCGCAACGCCCTCTCCACCGCCCTGATGACGCAGTTGCTGGCCGGGCTGGCGGACGCGGTCGCCGACGAGGCGGTGCGGGTGATCGTGCTCGACCACACCGGCCCGGTGTTCTGCTCCGGCGCGGACCTGAAGGAGACCGCCGCGGCGTACGCCAGCGGGACGGTGCCGGCCGGGATGCTGGGTGACGTGCTCGCGGCGCTCTGGGAGTGCCCGAAGCCGGTGCTGGCCCGGGTCGGCGGGCCGGCGCGGGCCGGCGGGCTGGGCCTGATCGCCGCCGCCGACCTGGCGGTCTGCGCCGACGAGGCGACCTTCGCGTTCACCGAGGTACGCATCGGGGTGATCCCTGCGGTGATCTCGGCGACCGTGCTGCCCCGGCTGCACCCCCGCGCCGCCGCCGAGCTGTATCTGACCGGGGACACCTTCGACGGCCGCCGCGCCGCCGAGGTCGGCCTGGTGACGGCCTCGGTCCCGGCGGACGGGTTGGACGACGCGGTACGGGGCTACTGCGACTCGCTGGTGCGCGGCGCCCCCGGTGCGCTGGCCGGCGCGAAGGAGCTGCTGCGTCGACCGGGCACCGCCGAGTTGCGCGCCGACCTGGCCCGACTCTCCGCCGTCTCGACGGGCTACTTCCTCTCCGACGAGGGGCGCGAGGGGGTCATGGCCTTCCGGGAGAAGCGACCGGCGCGCTGGGTTCCCGCTCTCGACGACTGACGGTCGGGGCGCCACCGTCGTTCGGCGGCGCCCCAAGGTCGGGTCACCAGGCGGTCGCGCCGCCGTCGACCGGGTAGTTCGCCCCGGTGATGTACGACGCCCGGTCGGACGCGAGGAAGACCACCAGCTCGACGACCTCCTCGGGGCGCGCGAAGCGCTTGAGGAGCGTCTTGGCCGTGATGGCGTCCCGCGCCTCCTGGTTGTCACCGAGGTCGCGTTCGCTGGCCGGGGTGAGGGTGGGCCCGGGGCTGACCGCCACCGCGCGGATGCCGTGGGGCGCACCTTCGAGGGCGAGCTGTCGCGTCATGCCGATGATGCCGGCGTTCGCGGCGGTGTGACCGACCATCGGCGGGACGTGGCCGCCGATCATTCCGGCCATGGAGGCGGCGCTGATGATGACACCGCCGCCGCGTCGGACCAGGTGCGGCCAGGCGAACTTCGACACGAAGTACGGAATGTCGAGTTCTCCGGTGATGGTGTAGCGCCAGTCCTCCACGGAGAAGTCGGGCATCGGGCCGAAGCGGAGCGCGGCGGCGTTGTTGTAGACCACGTCGAGCCCGCCGTAGGCGGCCGCGGCGTCGTCGACGAGCTTGCGTACCTGCTCGGGGTCGGTGAGGTCGACCGGCGCGATGCCGGTCATCTCGCCGCCCGCGCGCCGGACGAGTTCGACGGTCTCGTCGTTACCCGCGACCTGGAGGTCGGCCCCGACGACCTTCGCGCCCTCACGGGCGAAGGTCAGCGCCGCGACGCGGCCCAGGCCCCCGCCGGTGCCGGTGATCAGCACGACCTTGCCATCAAGCGTTCCCATGGAACTCCTCCTCGTTCAATGACCAACGCGCCCGGCTTGGGGCGGTAGGTCAGATTGACATGTCAACCGAGTTAAGTCCTTGACCGCTCAATCGCTTCCCGATATCGCGTACCCGGTGACGCGCACGACAGCCCTGCGTGTCGGAGGGGCGTGGCAGGTGAGATCGCGACCGGAGCGGGAACGTCGCCAACCGGTACGCGGCAGCGGAGCCCGCCCCGAACCGGTCGGAGTCGTCCAGGCCGGGCCCGAACCGCTCGGACGACCCGGAAGGGGCCTGCGGGGACGTACGCTTGTCGGACTGTCGATCTGGGGGTGTGGGTGCGAACTCGGGCAACCGTGGCGGGTGGAGTGGTGCTCATCCTCGTCGCCGTGATCGCGATCTGGCTCGTCGTACGACAGGTCGGCGACAACCTCGGGTTGCCGCTGGTGGCACGCAAGTGCACGGTGCAGGCCGACGGACGTGTCGCGCTGGACGCCGACCAGATGGCCAACGCGGCGACCATCGCGGCGATCGGCGCGAAGCGCGGAATGCCCGAGCGGGCCGTCGTGGTCGCGCTCGCCACCGCGTACCAGGAGTCCGGGCTGCGCAACCTCGCCGACGGCGACCGCGACTCGGTCGGCCTGTTCCAGCAGCGGCCGAGCCAGGGCTGGGGCACCCCGGCGCAGATCCGCGACCCGCGGTACGCGGCGAACAGGTTCTACGCGGCTCTCAAGAAGGTGCGCGGCTGGGAGAAGATGCGCGTCACCGACGCCGCCCAGCGGGTGCAGCGCTCGGCGTTCCCCGAGGCGTACCAGAAGTGGGCCGACGACTCCGAGGTGCTCAGCCGGGCCCTGCTCGGCGACGCCAGCGGCGCGGTCGCCTGCACCGTGGGGCGCACCCCGGCGATGCACGGTGCGGCCGCGGCCGCGCAACTGACCCGCAACCTGGTGCTGGACTGGGGGCTCAAGGGCACCGACCCGACCGACCAGACCGGGTTGGCGGTGACTCCGGGCGACCAGCGCGACGGCTGGCGGTACGCGCACTGGCTGGTCTCGCACGCCCAGGACCACGGCGTGAAGCGGGTCGGCTTCGGCGACCTGGAGTGGACCGCCCGCGGCGGCTCGTGGGGCCGGGTGGACGGCCGCCAGAACCCCGCCGGCCAGGTGGTCGCCGAGGTGTTCAACGAGGGTTGACCGACCCGGATCTCTTAACCGGCAGTCACCGCACAATCGGGCAATGCCCACTGAATCGCACTATTGATCACGCAGATCTCACTCTGTGCGTTTCTCTCACTGCGTGGGGTCCCGCCGTGGCCCAATCCCGCACCACGCCCTCCCCGAGGCCTGGACCGCCGCGTTACGATCGGCGGCCTGTGCCAGAAAAGGTTTCACCTCATGGGGAGGGGTACGACGCGGTGTTCGATTACGGCGACCGGACCGGTTACGAACCGATCAGCGACACTGACCGCAAGGAGTTCCACGAGCAGGGCTTCCTCCTGCTGCGCAACGTCCTGACGGAGGACCACCGGGCGGCGCTGGAGGCGGCTGTCGACCGCGTCTACGCGGAGGAGCAGGCCAAGGGCACCACCAAGAAGGACGGCACCCTGCACCTGCTGGGCTTCCTGGAGCGCGACGAGCTCTTCGGTGAGCTGCTGACCCACCCGATCGCCTTCCCGTACATGTGGGGGCTGGCCGGCTGGAACATCTACACCCACCACAACCACCTGGACGTCACCCCGCCGGCCGCCGAGCCGGAGAAGCCGTACTGGGGTTGGCACCAGGACGGGTACCGGCAGAACTCCGACCCGGAGACGATGGACCCGAACCTGCCTCGCCCGATGTTCTCGCTGAAGGTCGCGTACGTGCTGTCGGACCTCTCCGAGACCGGCCGCGGCGCCACCAAGGTCATCCCGGGTAGCCACCTGAAGAACTCGCTGCCCCGGCCGGCGGACCTGACCGTGCAGAACCCCGACCCGGAGGGCACGGTGGAGATCACCGCCAACCCGGGCGACGCCTTCATCTTCGACCGCCGGCAGTGGCACTCGCGGTCGACGAACCTGTCGACCATCACCCGCAAGATGCTCTTCGTCGGCTACACCTACCGGTGGATCCGTCCGCTGGACGAGCTGCACCCCGACCTGAACGGCGAGTGGTACCGCAACCGCACCCCGGTGCAGCGCCAGCTGATCGGCGAGGGCACCCACACCGCCAACTACTGGGGCATCAACTGGGACGGGTACGTCGACGACGAGATCCCGCTGCGCAAGGAGCTCAAGGAGCGCGGTCTGCTCGACCGCAACATCCCCTGGCTCCGCTGATCCCTGCTCGTGGAACGGCCCCCCGTCACGCTCAGCGATGACGGGGGGCCGTTCCGCATGTCGACGCCGGCGGTCGCCGGCCGCGTGGGCTTACGCCGACCAGTCAGCCACGGGCGGCGAGGCGGCGGCGGGCCTTCTCCCGGATCGACTCCGGCAGCTCCTCCGCCTTGAGCAACCGAGGCAGCAACTCCGGCTCCAGGCTGGTCGCCCGGAACACCTCGCCGATGGTCACACCGTGCGCCGGCCGTTCCACCACCTCGACCGGGTCGCCCGGGCCGACCTCCCCCTCGCGCAGCACCCGCAGGTAGGCGCCGGGTAGCGCCCGGGCGGTGAACCGCTTGATCAGATCCGGTACGCCCCAGAACCCGGCGAAGGTGGTGCACGGCGTACGCGGTTTGGTGACCTGGAGCAGGGCCGAACCGACCAGCCACTGCTCACCGATCACCGCGCCGGTCACGTCGACCGCGTAGGTCGACAGGTTCTCCCCGAAGCCACCCGGCCGGACGTCGCGGCCCAGCTCCGCCGCCCACCATGCGGCGTCCTCCTCCGCGTAGGCGTAGACCGCCTGGTCGGGGCCGCCGTGATGGGCTCGCTCTCCGATGAAGTCGCCGACCACCCCGTCGAAGCGGATCGGCACGGGGCCGTCCACCGGCCGCTTGTCGATGCCGCTGCGACCGCTCGCATCGCCGGCCCACTCCGCCTCGGTCACCACGCCGAGGTTCACCGCTGCCACCCTGCCCGTCATGACGGCCAGCCTAACCGCACGTCGCCGCCTGGAGGGGCCCTCACGGTCGCAGCGGAAAGTACTTGCCCAGGTGGCAAGTGACTGCTTTACTTGCCTGACAGGAAAGTTGTTTCCTTCCCTTCAGGAGCAGCCATGACCGAGCCTGGCATCACACCCGCGGCGGCCGCCAACGCGCTCGCCGAGATCCACGCCCGCCGCGAGCAAGCGGTCACGGCCGCCCTCGTTCCGGCCTGGTTCTGGCCCGCCGTGGGCGGGCTCATGGTGGCCTTCACCGCCACCGTGGAGAGTCGCCGACCGTGGCTGGTCGCGGTCGGGTCGATGGCGTACGCGATCGGCCTGACCGCCGTCGTGGGCCTGCTCGTCTTGCGGCACCGCGCCCAGGTCCACGCCCACATCATCGGCGTACGGGGGGTTGCCGTCATCGCCGTCTACGCGCTCGCCCTGGTCGCGCTCGGCGTCGGCACCGGGTTCACCGCCGAGGCGGCCGGTCTGAGCTGGCCCGCGACGGTCGGTACGGCGACCGCCGGCGGCGCGATGACCGCCACCGGGGAGCCGCTGATGCGCTACCTTCGCCGGATGATGACCACCCGACCGCTGGGCGGCGGCCGGTGAGCACCGCCCGGTTCGACGAGCTGATCCACGCGCCGACCCGGCTGTCCCTGGTGAGCCTGCTTGCGGCCACCGAGTGGGCGGAGTTCCGCTACCTGCGCGAGCATCTCGGGCTCTCCGACTCGGCGCTGTCCAAGCAGCTCACCACGCTGGAGCAGGCCGGCTACGTGGAGATCCGCAAGAGTTTCGTGGGCAAGCGCCCGCGTACCTCGGTGACCCTGAGCGGGGCCGGCCGGGCGGCGTTCGACGGGCACGTGGCGGCATTACAGCAAATCGTCGCCCGGTCGGGGCTCACCGTCCTGCCCGGCGGCTGACCACCGCCCCCGGCGGTTCAGCCCTTGACGGCGCCGGCCACCAGGCCGGAGACCATCCGGCGCTGCACCAGCAGGAAGAAGATGATGACCGGCAGGGTGAACAGGGTGGACGCGGCCATCACCGGCCCCCAGTTGGTGTCGTCCCGACCGAAGAAGAAGGTCATCGCCACCGGCAGGGTGTAACTGCCCTGGTCGTTGATGAACGTCAACGCGAAGATCAGCTCGTTCCACGCGGTGATGAAGGAGAAGATGCTGGTCGCCACCAGGCCGGGCGCGACCAGCGGGAAGAGCACCCGGCGGAAGATCTGAGCCCGGCTGGCCCCGTCGATCGCCGCCGCCTCCTCCAGTTCCTTCGGCACCGCGGCGACGAAGCCGCGCAGCATCCAGACCGCGAACGGCAGCGAGAAACCGAGGTACGTGAGGATCAGGCTGGGCAGGGTGTTGTAGAGCCCGAGCCGCTGGATCATCAGGAACAGCGGGATGACCAACGCCTCCAGCGGGATCATCTGCACCACCAGCAGCATGATCAGGAAGCTGGTCCGCAGCTTGAAGCGGAACCGGGCCACAGCGGTCGCGGCGAGCAACGCCACCAGGCCGCTGAGCACCACAGTGGAGACCGCGACCAGCGCGCTGTTGAGGAAGAAGTCCAGAAAGCTGACGCCGGGGATCAGGTTGCCGGTCAGGATCTCCCGGTAGTGCGCCAACGTCGGATGGGTCGGCACCGGTTGCGGGGTGGCCGAGAAGATCTCGTTGCTCGGCTTCAGCGAGGTGGAGATCATCCAGTAGACCGGGAACGCCGCGAAGAGCGCGACCAGCAGCCCGGCGCCGTTGAGGGCGATTTTCTTCACGACTCGTCCTCCTGCCTGAGCACCATCCGTACGTAGAAGCCGGTGACCGCCAGCAGGATCAGCGTGAGGATCACCGCGATGGCAGCGCCGAGCCCGTACTTGGGCGGCGGGGAGAAGGCTTCGGCGTACGAGTAGATGGCGAGCATGAACGTCGGCCGGTCCTGGGTGCCGCCGGCCAGCACGAACTGCTGGGTGAAGACCTTGAAGTCCCAGATGGTGGAGAGCACGATCAGGATCCCGAAGACCGGACGCAGCAGCGGGAACGTGATCTTCCAGAAGACCCGCCACGGGCTGGCACCGTCCACCCGGGCCGCCTCGTGCAACTCGCTCGGCACGCTCTTGAGACCGGCCAGCACACTCACCGCGATGAACGGGAACGAGTGCCAGACCACCACCAGGGTGAGGATGGCGAAGAAGAGCAGCGGCGAGTTGAACCAGCCGTAACCGGTCCAGTCGCTGCGCCCGAACAGGCTGGTCGAGAGCCCGTCCGGCAACGCGTTGAACAGCCACGTGACCAGGCCGCTCGTGTCGTCGAAGATCCATTTCCAGACGATGGTGCCGGTCAGCGCCGGGGTGGCCCAGGCGAGCATCACGCAGCTGGCCACGAACGTCGCCATCTTTCGACCGAGCCGGTTGAGCAGCAGCCCCACCAGGGTGCCGAGCACCATGGTGAGCAGCACGTTCGCCGCGGCGAAGAGGACCGTGTTGCGCAGCACGGTCAGGAAGAACGGGTCGGAGAGGATGTCGGCGTAGTTGCCGAAACCCACCCACGGCCACTCCCGATCGCCGCGCAGTTGCCGGACGCTGTTCAACCGGTAGAAGGACATCCCCACCACCTGGCCGAGCGGCCAGAGCAGCAGCACTCCGATGATCAGCAGGGCGGGCAGGAGCAGCAGGTAGGGCAGGCGGTCCACCCGGCGACGCCGCCGCGCAGGGGTCTCCCGCGCGGCGGACGTCTCCGGGTTTTTGGTCTGTAGGCTCACTTGCTGTTCAAGATGCCTTCCATCTCGGCGGCCGCGTCGGCGGTAGCCTTCTCGACCGTCTTCTGACCCTTCATGACCGAGCTGTTCATCGCCTGGGTCACCGTCTTCGTCCGGCTGACCTCCACCCACTTCGGGGTGAGCGGCGTGAGCTTGGTGTTCTGCATGGTGGCGGCGAACGACGCCATCACCTTGTCGTTCGCGTACGCGTCACCGGAGACCAGGTCCTGGTAGACGGGGAAGAAGCCGAGGCTGCTCGCGAAGCTCTGCGCGTTCTTCTTGTTCAGCAGCACGGTCAGGTAGTCCCAGGCCAGGTCCTGCCGCTCGCTGTCCTTCCAGATCGCCACGTCCGAGCCGCCCGCGAAACCGGGCGCCGCCTTGCCGTCCGGGCCGGGGATCGGGAACGTACCCCAGACCTTCTCGATCTCGGGATTGTCCTTCTTGATGGCGCCCTGCTGCCAGCTACCGGCGAATGCCATCGCGGCCTTGCCGGTGGCGAACTGGGTACGCGCGTCGATCTCGTTCCAACCCGCCGCCGCCGGCGGGGCGACCTTGTGCACAGTCACCAGATCGGTCCAGAACTTGACGGCCCGCTGCGCCTCGGGCGTGGTGTAACCGGACTTCCAGGTGCCGCCCTGGTTGCTGGCGATCTCGCCGCCGGCACCCCAGAGGAAGGAGTAGAAGGGCAGCTCGGAGTTGCCGGGCAGGGCGATGCCGTAGGTGCCCTTCTTCTTCGCCTGCACAGCCTTGGCAACGGTGACCAGGTCGTCCCAGGTCTTCGGGGGCTGCACGCCGGCCTCGGCGAACCAGTCGGTGCGGTAGTAGATCGCGCGCACACCCGCGTACCAGGGCACGCCGTACTGCTTGCCGTCGAGCTGAGCGTTGCGCACCAGGTCGGGCAGCAGATCCTTGCCGTCGGCCCAGCCGCCCATCCGACCACTAACGTCGGCGAGCGCCTCCTGGGCGGCCCAACCCTGAGTCTCGGTGTTGCCAAGCTCGGTGATGTCCGGCCCCTCACCGCCGGCGAGCGCCGCCTGGAACTTCTTGGGCGCCTCCAGCCAGGGGATGTACTGCACGACCACATCGGTGTCGGGGTGCTTCTGGCGGAACTCGGCCTCGACCCCGTCGAGGAAGGAGTTCTGCGCGTCCCCGCCCTCACCCATCATCCAGACCGTGAGCTTGCTGTCGCCGGCCGCGTCGTCGCCGGACCCTCCACAGCCGGTCAGCACCATCGCGGCCGAGGCCACCATGGCGGTGACCGGGGCCAGCCGCTTCCACCTGTTCACGCCACTTCTCCCCTCGCGCCGCCTGGAACTAACCTTCTCCGCCGCACCCTAGTACGGAGAATTCCTTTACGACAGTGGGCGGGACTGGCCGAAGCGTGGCGACCGTACCGCAGCGGCCCGACGACCGGCACTCCAACATCCGTCCAAAGTTGGGCCTATCAGCACGAAAGAGCGCCCGGCTCTCGGCCGGGCGCTCTTTGCAGTCGTACTGTCCTACCGGTGGTGCTGTGTCGCCAGATGATGCCAGGTCGTTACCGGGTCACGCGGCGGCGGCCACCCACACCGGCCACCAGCGCGACGGCGATCGCGGCAACCACGACCTGCACCAGCAGCTCGCCCCAGTCGACACCGTTCGTCTCGGTCGCGATGCCGATGGCCCGGGCCAGGACGGTGCCCAGCAGCGCGGCGCCGATGCCGATCAGCAGGTGCAGCCAGATCGGCATGTTCTGCTTACCCGGGACGACCAGGCGGCCGAGCGCGCCGACGATGAGACCAACAACGATCGCAGTGATGATGCCCCACACGGTGAGCTCCACGGCCACCCTCCTTCAAAGAATGTCTGACACACGGTTCGTGTGCTTCCTGTCGTGACCGTTAATTGCCCTACCCACCGAAAATCCAAACCGACTACACGGCCCAGACGATCACGAATTGATGAACACAGGCACGGACCACAAACCGCAGCGCCCGCGCCCCGCGCCCGCCGATCTTGCACTTTCGGTGGTCGATAGGAGTGAGATGCCCGGAATGTCGCAGCAGAAAATGCAAGATCGGCGCGGTGGGAGTGACTCCGTGACTCCGCGGTACTGCTCGAACCGCGTCTCGCGCTCACGCTCCAACGCGCCCGTCCCGTATCGCACCCAAGATCGTGCTCCATCCTGGTTGTAGTGGTATCGCGGCCAGGTGGAGGCCACTACAACCAGGGTGGAGCACGATCTTGGCGCTGGACGGGGTGCCCGGACGCAGGACGCAGGACGCGGCGCGCGGAGGGCTGGACGACACTGCGGCCGAGTCGGACACAGAGATCGCCGGATCAGACGCCCGTCGATCAAATTCGATCAAGCACCGAGGGGCGCCCGGCCTGATGGCCGAGCGCCCCTCGAAGGTGTTGCGGTAATACGCGTTGCTGGTGTTACCGGGTCACGCGGCGGCGGCCACCCACACCGGCCACCAGCGCGACGGCGATCGCGGCCAGCACGACCTGCACCAGCAGCTCGGCCCAGTCGATGCCGCTCGTCTCGGTCGCGATGCCGATGGCCCGAGCCAGGACGGTGCCCAGCAGGGCTGCGCCGATACCGATCAGCATGTGCAGCCAGATCGGCATGTTCTGCTTACCCGGGACGACCAGGCGGCCGAGCGCGCCGACGATGAGACCAACAACGATCGCAGTGATGATGCCCCACACGGTGAACTCCACGGTCGCCCTCCTTCGAAAGAATGTCTGACACACGAGGTGTGTGCTTCCTGTCGTGACGGTTAAGTGCCCGACCCACCGAAAGCCCAAACCGACTCACTTCGAAAGACAACGCCAGTTGTCAATGCTTCGGAGGTGCGTCGGTTGACCCGGGACTACGTCCACACAGGTAGGAGCCCATCTCCTCGGCCCACCGGCCCCGCGGCAGCGACCGAAAAAAATCTCCGCACGGGTGGTCGCACGCACCGCACCACAGCGTTGGGCGGCCGGCAGACACGCGGTCCACCCGGGACAGAGTGGACGAGCACACCCCGAAACGCGACGCGCCCGGGTGCGGATGGCACCCGGGCGCGTACGGCGACGCGAACTACTTCTTGCCGGCGGCCTTGCCGTCGCCGGAGTCGGAGGAGAGGGCGGCGATGAAGGCCTCCTGCGGCACCTCGACCCGGCCGACCATCTTCATCCGCTTCTTGCCTTCCTTCTGCTTCTCCAGCAGCTTGCGCTTACGGCTGATGTCGCCGCCGTAGCACTTGGCGAGCACGTCCTTACGGATCGCCCGGATGGTCTCCCGGGCGATGACCCGGCTGCCGATGGCCGCCTGGATCGGCACCTCGAACTGCTGGCGCGGGATCAGGGTGCGCAGCTTGGCGGCGATGGTGACGCCGTAGTTGTACGCCTTGTCCTTGTGCACGATGGCGCTGAACGCGTCCACCGGCTCGCCGTGCAGCAGGATGTCCACCTTCACCAGGTCGGACGCCTGCTCGGTGGTGGGCTCGTAGTCGAGCGAGGCGTAGCCCTTGGTACGGCTCTTCAACTGGTCGAAGAAGTCGTAGATGATCTCCGCGAGCGGCAGCGTGTAGCGCAGCTCCACCCGGTCGGCGGAGAGGTAGTCCATGCCGAGCAGGTTGCCCCGCCGGCCCTGGCAGAGCTCCATGACCGCGCCCACGTAGTCGTTGGGCGTCAACACGGTGGCCCGGACCACCGGCTCGTACACCTCGGCGATCTTGCCGGTGGGGTACTCGCTCGGGTTGGTGACGACGATCTCCTCGCCGTCGTCCGTGATCGCCCGGTAGACGACGTTGGGCGCGGTGGAGATCAGGTCGAGGTTGTACTCGCGCTCCAGCCGCTCCCGGATGATCTCCAGGTGGAGCAGGCCGAGGAAGCCGCAGCGGAAGCCGAAGCCGAGCGCGCCGGAGGTCTCCGGCTCGTAGTCGAGGGCGGCGTCGTTGAGCTTGAGCTTGTCCAACGCCTCGCGCAGGTTGGGGTAGTCGGACCCGTCGATCGGGTAGAGGCCGGAGTAGACCATCGGCTTCGGGTCCTTGTAGCCACCCAACGCCTCGGCCGCCGGCCGGCTGTTGATGGTGACGGTGTCACCGACCCGGGACTGCCGGACGTCCTTCACACCGGTGATCAGATAGCCGACCTCGCCGACGCCGAGCGCCTCGGCCTTGACCATCTCGGGTGAGATGACACCGATCTCCAGCAGCTCGTGCACAGCGCCGGTGGACATCATCTTGATCCGGTCGCGGGCGCTGATCCGGCCGTCGATGACCCGGACGTACGTGACGACGCCGCGGTAGACGTCGTACACCGAATCGAAGATCATCGCCCGGGCGGGCGCCACCGCGTCACCGACCGGTGGGATGAACTGCCGGACGATCTCGTCGAGCAGGTACGGAACTCCCTCGCCGGTCTTGCCGGAGACCCGGATGCAGTCGGCCGGGTCGCCGCCGATCAGGTGGGCCAACTCCTCGGCGTACTTCTCCGGCTGTGCGGCCGGCAGGTCGATCTTGTTGAGCACCGGGATGATGCGCAGGTCGTTCTCGAGAGCCAGGTAGAGGTTGGCCAGGGTCTGCGCCTCGATGCCCTGCGCGGCGTCGACCAGCAGCACGGCACCCTCACAGGCGGCCAACGACCGGGACACCTCGTACGTGAAGTCCACGTGCCCCGGGGTGTCGATCATGTTGAGCACCGCTTGCTCACCGGCCCGCTCACCCTCGCGGATGGTCCACGGCATGCGGACGGCCTGACTCTTGATGGTGATGCCGCGCTCGCGCTCGATGTCCATCCGGTCCAGGTACTGCGCGCGCATCTGCCGCGGGTCGACCACACCGGTGAGCTGCAACATCCGGTCGGCCAGGGTCGACTTCCCGTGGTCGATGTGGGCGATGATGCCGAAGTTCCGGATGCGACCGGGGTCGGTGGCACCAGGGGCGTTCGCGCCGGGATCGAGCTTCGGTGGCACAGCGGTCCGTTCTGGTCGGCTGACGTGAACAGGCCGGCGCGCCGCCGACCCCCTCTATGTTCCCACGCCGCCGGGGTGCGCCCACTGCGCGGGCGATGGAACGGCCCGAGGACCCCTCACTCCATCGGCGGCTCGACGAAGAGCGCGGCCAGCCGGGGCAGCCGGCGACGCGCCTCGTCCTCGTCGTCGAAGTCCCAGAAGTCGTTGAGATCCGGCGTCCGCACCGGCTCGCGGTCCGCCGGCAACTCGGTAGCGGTGGCCTTGCGGTACGCGTCCCACGGCACCGAGAGCATCTGCTCGGCGGAGAACTCCTCGCCGCTGAGCGAGGCCGCCCGCACCTGGGGCAGTTCGGCCAGCGAGTCCGGTTCGGTGACCGCGCCGGCGAAGACGGCCCGACCCTGGGTCATCAGCCAGCCCCGGAAGTGTTCGAAGCCCTCAGCCGAGGCGCCACCGTTGATCAGGTACGCCGCACCCCACAGATCCGCCTTGTGCGAGGCGGCCAGCACCCGCGTCTGGTGCCGCGCGTACCCGATGATGTCCTCCGGGTCGCGCTCGGCGAGCAACGCCACGGCTCGCGCGGCGACCGGGCCAGGCTCACCCCCGCCGCCGGCCCGCGCCTGGTCGATCAGCTGCCAGAAGTCCTCGGTCCTCATGGCTTGGCAGTCTGGCAGTGTCGCCGTGCGTCGCGCACGTACCCCGGTGCAGCATGGTGTGATGTCCTCTCCCCCGCTGCCGCCGTACCACGCGAGTGCCCTGCGCCCGTCGTGGCCGGCGTTACCGGCGGCGCTGCGGGCCGCGGTCGCCGAACGGCTCGGCGCGCCGGTGGTCACCGCCCGGGTCGCGGGCGCGGGCTTCACCCGCGGGTTCGCCGCCGTGCTCGACACCGCCGACGGTGGTCGGGCCTTCGTGAAGGCCGCGCCCGCCGCCGAGCAACCGCACCTTGTCGACTGGTACGCCCGAGAGGCCGCGATCCTCGACCGGCTGCCGGCGGACCTGCCGGCGCCCCGCCCCCGGTGGACCCTCTCCGCGGCTGGTTGGTTCGTGCTCTGCACCGACGCCGTCGACGGGCACACCCCGCAGCTGCCCTGGGTGCCCGTCGAGTTGGACGCCACCCTCGCCGGGTACGCGCGTATCGCCGCCGCCCTGGCCGACCCGCCGGCCGAGCTGACCGCGCTCGGCCTGCCGCACCTGGCCGACCTGGCCCGGTCGGACATCCTGTGGTGGGAGGAGGTCGCCGCCGGTCGGGAGCCGACCCCACCACTGCCCGCGCCGCTCGTGGGCCGGCTGCCCGAGCTGGTGGAGTTGGAGTCCCTCCTCCCCCGGTACGCCGCCGGGGCGACCGGCCTGATCCACGGTGACCTGCGGGTCGACAACGTGCTGATCGACTCGGAGGGCCTGGCCTGGTTCTGCGACTGGACCTGGGTCTGCTCCGGGCCGGCCTGGTTCGACCTGGCCGGCCTGCTGCTCACCGCGTACGCCAGCGGGCTGGACGCGGACCGGCTCTTCGTCGCGCACCCGGCCACCGCCGACGCGCCGCCGGACGCGTTGGACGCGACCCTGGCCGCGTTGGCCGGCTACTACCTCACCGGCGCCGCGGCGGCACCGCCGACGGCCTCGCCGCACCTGCCCGCCCACCAGCGGTGGAGCGGCGAGCAGTCGCTCGACTGGCTGGCCCACCGCCAGGGCTGGCGGTAAACCGCCGCGACGTGCGAGGGCGTAACCTGGTCCCCGACGGGCCGGGTCCGTCGCGCGAAAGGCCGAGCCGTTTTGGCTCGTCCCGGGCGACCTGGTAACCTGGCTCTTCGCGCAGCGATGACGCACGTTCGTCATCACGCGCAATAAGCTGACCAACCCGAGCTATCAAGACGAGGCTGTCGCGTGGCGAACATCAAGTCCCAGATCAAGCGCAACCGGCAGAACGAGAAGGCCCGGCTGCGCAACAAGTCGGTCAAGTCGTCGCTGAAGACCGCCGTCCGGAAGTTCCACGAGGCTGCCGAGGCCGGTGACGTCGAGAAGGCGACCGCGCTCATGCTGGACGCCTCGCGCAAGCTGGACAAGGCCGTCAGCAAGGGCGTGATCCACTCCAACCAGGCCGCGAACCGCAAGTCCGCGATCGCAAAGCGCGTGGTGTCGCTCTCCGCCTGACGATTTCACAGTCAGACTGATTCGGAAAACCCCGGGCCCGAGGCCCGGGGTTTCCGTGTGTCCAGAGGCCGGCCGTGTTCAACCGAGCCGGCCGTTGCGGGCGAGGGCCCGACGGGCGGCGGCGCTCAGTCTGACGGGTTGGCCCGACGGGGCGGTGGCACCGGATCGGCGGTGATCACCACGCCGGGAACGCTGTGCGAGACCCACTCCACCCGGGCTCGGCCGACCACCGGTTCCATCTGCCGGCGAAAGCGATCCCGTTCCTGCTCGGGCACGAGCGCGGCGGAGCGGACCACGATCGCGGCCACCATGTCGTTGAGCTTCACCATGGCGGCCACCACGACCGGCAGCACCAGAACCGCCCACCAGCTGACCAACTCGGCGAGGGCGAGCAGCACCGCCAGGGCGATGGCACCCTCGAAGAAGAGGAAGCACAGCACGCCGCCGGGGTTGACGAACCGCAGGCCGAGGAGTCGGGCGTAGAGCGGCCGGTAACGCGCCTCGTCCACGGGAATGGTGGCCCAGGCTGGGCGGTTCGCCCCCGTCACCTGGCGCTGCCCTGCCGGGCCGCCGCGACCGAGAAGACCGCACGCTCCAGGGCGTACGCCCGGTCGTCGGAGCCGCCCTTGACGGCCGCGTTGCACTCGGCGGCGACCTGCATGGCCCGGACCAGGCCCTCCGGTGTCCAGCCCCGCCCCTGCCGCTGCGCCCGCTCGATCTTCCACGAGGGCATTCCGAGGCTGCTGGCGAGCTGGTACGGGCTACCCCGGCCGGCCGAAGCCACCCGGGCCACAGTGCGCACCCCGTCCGCCAGGGCATCCGCGATGGGCACCGGGTCGACCCCGACGTGCAGGGCCCAGCGCAGTGCTTCGAGCGCCGCCGGCACGTCGCCGACCATTGTGGCGTCCGCCACCGTGAAGCCGGTCACCTCGACCCGGCCCCGGTAGTAACGGGAGACCGTCTCGGCGCTGATCCGCCCATCGGTGTCGGCGACAAGCTGGGAGCAGGCGGCGGCCAGCTCACGCAGGTCGTTGCCGACCGCGGCGATGAGCGCCTCGGCGGCGTCGTCGGTGCACTTTCCGCCGGCCCGGCGGATCTCGTCGCGGACGAAGGCCAACCGGTCACGGTGCCCCTTGAGCTTGGCGGCCGGGACCACCGTCGCGCCAGCCGCCCGCAGACCGTCTGCGAACGCCTTGCCCTTGGCGCCGCCCAGGTGCAGCACCAGCAGCTGGACCTCCGGGTCGGGATTCTTCGCGTACGCCAACAGCGCGGCGACCAGGTCCTTGCGGGCGTCCTGGCCCGAGCGCAGGATCAGCAGCCGCCGCCCGCCGAACAGCGAAGGGCTGAGCATCTCGGCGATCTCGCCGACGGTGAGCGCGCTGGCCTGGTACTCGCGGACGTCCACCTCGGGGTCGACACTGCGAACCTTCGCGACAGCTTCGGTGACCGCGCGCGTGGCGAGGAGCTCCTCGTCACCGAGGACGAGCAGAATGGGGGCGAGGCTGGCGGGGGTCACGCCGCCCATATTCGCACGGCCTGCGGCGGGATCGTGCCTGCTCATTCGCTGCTTGATCGGCGCAGCCCGCACACAGCGCAAATCCAGACATCCAACTCAATTCCCTTTTAATTCGCAAGTCGCCCGATTGATCAGCGGCCCGTCGTCCCACCGGGGTCAGGGCTGCCGGCCGGCGGGTACACCTCGCCGGGCTACCGCCAGACCGCCGTCCGTCCGGACCGCCGCCACGTCGCCGTCCGTGTCGGTACGCAGCACCCGCACGCCGCCCCTGCCCAGTTGGGCGAGCAGCTGCGGACTCGGGTGCCCGTAGGTGTTGCCCGTGCCCACCGGCACGAGTGCCACCGCCGGCCGCACCGCATCGAGGAAACCCTGGTCCTGGTACGCCGAACCGTGGTGCGCGACCTTCAACACGTCCGCGCGTAACTGGCCGGGGGCTGCCCGCGCCACCATCGCGTGCTGCTCCTCGGTCTCCGCGTCGCCGGCCAACAGGATCCGCACCCCGGCCACTGTGGCGCGCAGCACCAGCGAGTTGTTGTTCGGGTCGGACCTGGTCCCGGCCAGCGGGTACGGCGGGCCGAGCACCAGCAGGTCGACCCCGCCCACCGGGTGACGAGCGCCGGCCACGGTGGTCAGCAGCGCGGCCCGCCCGCCGGCGGCCGCCGCCCGAACCAGGTCCCGACCGCTCTCCGGGTCGGTGGACGACGGCGTCAGCACGGCGCCCACCCGCCGTCCCCGGAACACCCCGGCCACCCCGCCCACGTGGTCCGCGTGGAAGTGACTGATCACCAGCAGGGGCACCTCCCGTACGCCGAGCCGACGTAGGCAACCGTCCACCGGACCCGGTTCCGGCCCGGCGTCCACCACCACGGCCCGACCGGGGCCGACCGGGAGCACCAGGGCGTCGCCCTGCCCCACTGCGCAGGCCACCACCACCCAACCGGCGGGCGGCCAGCCGGCGGCTACCAGTCGAACCGGCAGGGCACCCAGCACGGCGGCGACCCCGACCACGGCCACCAGCCGGCGTACGAGTGGCCGGCGCACCGCGATCAGCAGCGCGACGGTCAGCCCGGTCAGCAGCAGGGCACCGGGCACCCCGCCCGGCCACGGCAGGGTGCCGCCTGGCAGTCGGGCTCCATGCCGGGCGATGACCACCAGCCACCAGGCCGGCCAACTCGCCAGCCACGCGACGAACTCGGCGCCGGCCGGCCAGATCGACGACACCATGGCCGCCAGCACGCCCAGCACTGTCGCTGGCGCGATGGCCGGCACCGCCAGCAGGTTCGCCGGCACCGCCACCAGGCTCACGGTGCCGGAGATCCCGGCGACGACCGGGCCGCAGGCAAGTTGGGCAGCCGCCGGGACGGCCAACGCCTCGGCCAGCCCAGGCGGAACGCCTCGCCGACGCAGTCCGTCCCGCCAACGCGGCGCGAGCAACAGCAGGCCACCGGTGGCCAGCACGGAGAGGGCGAACCCGGGATCCCCGGCCAACTCGGGGTCGACGAGCACCAGCACGGTCACGGCGGCGGCCAGCGCGGGCAGCGCCGCCCGAGGTCGACCGGCGGCGAGCGCGGCGAGCCCGATCGCTCCCATCGTGGCGGCCCGTACGACGCTCGGCGATGGACGGACCAGAATGACGAACCCCACCAGCGCCACCCCGCACAGCGCTACGGCGAGCCACGGGCCGGCGCGCGACCACCGGGCCAGCAACAACACCGCACCCACCACGATCGCGACGTTGGAGCCGGAAACCGCATTGAGGTGGGTCATCCCGGTGGCCTGGAAGTCCGCCTCGACGGCGGGTGGGAGTCGGCTGGTGTCGCCCACCACCAGACCCGGCAGCAGCCCACCGGGGTCGTCGGGCAGCGGCGCGCAGGCCCGTTGCAGGCCGGTACGCAGCGTCCCGGCGGCGCGCTGCGCCCAGGACGACTTGCCGTGCCGTTCCGGTGGGCCATTGGTGCTGAGCACCGCTGCGGTGAGATCGCCGCCGCGCGGAACGCCGAGCCGACCGTCGACGGTGAGGCGCTGCCCGGGCAGCAGGCCCCGCCACGCCGGGTCGGTCGCCAGGACGAGTAGCCGCACCGACGCGTGGAACCGTCGACCATCCGGGCCGGTGAGCCGGACCAGCTCGGTCGACACCAGCAGCATCCCCGGCCGCCCGGCGCTCCGGATCGGGCGCGGGTCGTCCCGGACCACCAGGTCGGCGGTGACCGGCGCGCGTTGCTCGGCGAGGGCACGGATCGCCGGCGCGTCGCGCGCGGCGAGCTGGGCGGCGGTGGCCGCACCCCCGCAGACCACACCGAGGCCGACCGCCACGGCCACCCACCCGTAGCGCAGCGCCATGGCTCGGGGACGGCCGAGACGGCCGAGGAGGTGCACAGCACCGATCGCCGTCAGACCGACCGCCGCGCCGGCCACCAGCAGAACCGCCCGGCTGCCGAGGTGCAGACCGGCGAGCGCGGTGAGCCAGGCCGCCACGGCGAGCCCCGCCAGTCGCAGATCCGGCGGCTCCGACCGGGTCCCGCCGGCCGACGGCGCGGCCTGAGCCGGCCCAGCCGGCGGCGGGGGCTGGGGTCCGCCGACCTGCGGTGGGTCAGCGGCGACGGCGGACTCGCTCACACCGTCACCAGGTCCTTGAGCTGCTCGTAACGGGCATCGCCGATCCCGTCGACCTGGCGTAGGTCGCCAACGGACTTGAACCCGCCGTGCTGATCCCGGTGGGTGAGGATCCGTTGGGCGAGCACCGGCCCCACCCCGGGCAGCGCGTCGAGCTGCGCCAGTGTCGCGGTGTTGAGGTTCACCGGCCCGGCGGCGGGAGCCCCTCCACCCGCCGCAGGCCCGGCCGCACCGCCCGGCACCGGCGGTGGCGTCACCCCGACCACGATCAGCTCACCGTCGGTGACCTTGCGGGCGGGGTTGAGCAGCGCCACGTCGACCCCCGGGAGCGCGCCGCCGGCCGCCTGCACCGCGTCGGCGAGCCGGGACCCGGCCGGCAGGCGTACCAGACCGGGTTTTCGGACCTTGCCCGCGACCGCCACCACCAGTTCGCCGGAGCTGGACACGCTCGGGTCACCCGAGGGTGCGGCCGGCGCGGCCTCGGCGACCAGCGGGGCGACCGGTTCCGACTGCGGCCGCGAGCGCCAGGCCCAACCGGCCGCGCCCAACACCACCACCACGGCGACGACCGCCAACGCCCGCACACCCCGCCGCCCGGGGTCGAACGCGCCCGGGCCGGGTAGCCGCGACTCCGGCCGGACCGCCGGGCCGTCCGCAGCCGGCGCCACAACCGGCAGGGAAGGCGGGAAGGACAACACGTCCGCCGGCAGCGCACCGATCAGGGACGACGGGGGTACGCCCGCGTGCGGCATCTCCGGCCGGGGCGGCGGTGCGACGGCCGGCTCCGTCAGCCGGCGCAGGCGCTGGCGTACCTCTGTCTCCTCGTCGTGCGACACAGCGCGACGCTATGGCGGCGGCCGGGACGGTGGAGGGTGACCGGCTCGTCCTGTGGACAACCACCGCCACTGTGGACAACGCCCTGATCATGCATCGGTCTGTTATGCGTAAGGCTGACGGCCGGTGGGGCGACAGCGCCCGACCGGCCGACGGGCCTGCTACAGGTACGGGCGGGTGATGATCTCGATGGCGTGGCCCGCCGGGTCGAAGAAGTAGAAGCCCCGGCCACCGTGCTCGGTGTTGGTCTCCCCCTCCCGCTTCAGCTGCGGGTCGGCCCAGTACGTGATGCCACGCCCCTCGACGAACGCCAGGCACCGCACGAACAACTCGTCGTCGACGAGGAACGCGTAGTGCTGCATCTGGATGTCCACCGGCGGCTCGGCGAACTGGAGCAGCACACCCTCGTCCAGCTGGACGTTGGCGAACGGCCCCCACGACGGTGCCTCCGGCAGCTCGAACAGCTCCCGGTAGAACGCCGCCGAGGCGCTCTTGTCCTTGCTGGCGATGATGGTGTGGTTGAACGTGACTGTCATCCGTACCGTCTTCTTCCCGGTCGATCCGAAGACCCGACCGGAGGCCCAACAGCGTTCACCCAACCACGCAGATGACGAAGCCCCGAGGGCACCGACGCCCCGGATCCCGCACGAGAGACGCGTACGTCGCGTCGATCTCGGCGTGGTGGCTGAAGTAGCCAGAACCTCCGGGGGGTAGGCCCATCTGGGGCGCGTACGGAGGCTAACACAGCGGCGCGGGCAGGTTCATTCACCGTTTTTGGAGCATGACCGAGGCGACTTCCGCCATGAGCGCCAACGCCCAGTCGAGTTGTCGGCAGTCGCTGTGTCCTCGGCACTCCAGGCACCCGCCCGCCCGCCACGGCCGGTCGAGCGCCCGGGTCCAGTGAGCATCCAGCACCCGCTTGGCCACGAACAGTTCGGTCGCCGTAGACACCGGTTCATCGATTGGCATGTTCGGCGCCTCCGCCCGGTCCGAAGTAGCCCGCCCTGAGGGCCGAGGCGTTGCGCGATGCTCTCCCTCAGGGCGGGCAGACCGGATACCTCAGGAGTGCTGAAGTCCAGGAGCACCCGGCCACTGTCTCACTGTATCTACTGTCTCACTGTAGTCAAGTTCTCACTATCTCCACTTTGCCGCGTTGCCGCCTTGTCCCGATCACGCCCGGGCTGGAAACATGATCTCCGCTGAAGTCCGGGAGAGCCGCTCATGCCGACGAGACCACCGCACTACCGCCGCGTGGCGGATGACATCGAGCAGAAGATCCGCTCGGGCGAATACTCGCCTGGCCAACAACTGCCATCGGTGTCCGAGATCGGCGAGCTGTACAACGTGGCACGCTCAACGGCCTATCGAGCCGTCAAAGAGCTGCACGAGCGGAACCTGATCTACGGCCAGCAAGGCCAGGGCGTCTTCGTCGCCGACAGCTAGAGGCTGAGCGATCCAGACGGTCAGCGGGCCTCTGGGTCGAGGCCGAGCACGGCCCGTCCGCCGTCCACCGGCAACGTCACTCCGTTGATGAAGCTCGCCGCGGGTGACAGCAGGTACGCGACCGCCTCGGCCACCTCGTCGGCCCGCCCGATGCGGCCCACCGGGTGCAGTCGGGTCAGCTCGGCGTCGATCCACTGGGCCTGGGTGGGCTCCTGGGTGGCGAGGAATGCGGCGTGCCGCTCGGTGGCGATCGAGCCGAGCGCTACCGCGTTGGCCCGGATGCCGTGCCGCCCGTACTCGACTGCCAGCGCCCGGGTCAGCCCTTCCACCGCGGCCTTCGCCGTCGCGTACGGCAGGGCACCGGACACCGGTCGACGGGCCTGGTGCGACGAGACGTTGACGATCGCGCCGCCGGTCTCGCGGGCCAGGAAGCGGCGGACGGCGACCGCGGCGCCCACCACGGCTGGCCGCAGGTTCAACCCGATCAGGTCCAGTACCGTGTCGGCCGACGCGGAGTGCAGCGTGGCGTCGCGGAACACCGCTGCGTTGTTCACCCAGCCGGTCAGCGGCGCGGCGCCGTCCGCCAGTTCGGCGGCGTGCTCGGCCACCTGCTCGTCGGCGGCGTCGCCGACCACCGCGACGAGCCGATCGGCGGCCGGATGGTCGGCCAACCAGTCGACCGCGTCGGCGTCGCGTTCCAGTACGACGATGGTGGCGCCCGTCGCCAGCAGCCGTTCCACCACGGCCCGGCCGACTCCGCGACCGCCTCCGGTCACCACCTGTGAGGTGGACACCGCTCAGCCCTCCGGCCGGCGGTGGACGACCACACAGGCCAGGCCCGGTCCGGCGTGCGCGGCGACGACGGCACCGGCCTCGGAGACGTACGTGTCGTGCAGCCGGTCGCCGAACCGCTCGGTCAGTGCGGCGCGCAACGCCTCGGCCCGTTGCGGCGCGGCCAGGTGGTGGACCCCGAGATCCACGTCGTCGCCGTCGGCCGCCTCGACGGCCAGGTCGACGAGACGGGCCACTCCCCGGCTGGCGGTGCGAACCTTCTCGCGCAGCACGATCGCCCCGTCCGGCATGTGCATGATCGGCTTGACGGACAGCGCGGTGCCGACCAACGCCTCGGCGGCGTTGATCCGACCGCCCCGACGGAGGAACTCCAGCGTGTCGACGTAGAACCAGACCGTGGTGCGGGCGATGGCGGCGAGCGCCGCGTCGCGTACGGCGGCAAGGTCGTGGCCGGCCTCGGCGGCGGTGGCGGCAGCGATGGCCGGAAAGCCCAGCCCCATGCCCGCCGAGCGGCTGTCCACCACCTCGACCCGGCCGTCCAGGTCGGCGGCGGCGAGCCGGGCGGCCTCCACCGTGCCGGACAGCGCGGCGGAGATGTGCACGGAGACGATCCCGTCGGCGCCGGCGTCGAGCAGTCGGCGGTACGTGCGGGCGAACTGCTCGGGTGCCGGGCGGGAGGTGGTCGCGGTGACCCGGCGGGCGCTCAACGCCCGTGTGGCGTCGGCCGGCTGGGTCTCCACCCCCTCCAGCCCCTCCGCGCCGTTGAGCACGACGGTCAACGGCACGACGGTCAGCCGGTGCGCCTGCACCAGCTCGGACGGAAGGTAGGCGGTGGAGTCGATGACAACCGCGACGGGCATGCCCGGCACGCTAGCCGATCGAGGCCGCGAACGCCGAGGCGCGAGTGCTCAGACCGCGTCGACGGCGACCGGGGCAGTGATCAGGCCGACGTTGTGCGCCCGCAACTGCCAGCCACTGACGTCCTGCGGACGCCCGATGGCCGGCGCACGGTCGTCGTGCCGTAGCTCACTCCAGTGGCAGTTGGCCAACGAGCCGACGGAGCGCAGCACACCGGTGTCCCAGCCGAGCAGATGGCCCATGCCCTGTCGGGAGCCGCCACCGTGGGTGGCGATCACCACCGTGCCGCCGGCCGCGGCCTCGGCCGCCTCCCGCAGCGCGGCACCGACCCGCTCGCCGAGGTCGTGCAGGGGCTCCAGATCCGCGCCCGGGTCCGGGTCGCCGGCCCGCCAGCGCGCGTACTCGTCGGGAAATCGCTCGGCGACCTCGGTGAGGTGCAGACCCTGCCACTGGCCGAAGTGCCGCTCGCGCAGCCGGGCGTCGGTGCGGACCGGCAGGCCCGTCAGCGCGGCGAGCGCGGCGGCGGTCTCCGCGGCGCGGCTCAGGTCGCTGGCCACGATGGCGTCGGGCCGCAGCGCCGCGAGCAGCGGCGCGGCGGCGCGAGCCTGGTCGCGACCACGCTCGTTGAGGGGTACGTCGAGCTGCCCCTGGACGCGGTTGGCGGCGTTCCAGTCGGTGTTGCCGTGCCGCCAGACGATCAGTCGGGTCATTCGGCGGCGGCGGACCCGCTGGCGTCGGCCTCGACCAGGTCGCGATCGACGAACGGGATGGTGGGGCAGTCCTTCCAGAGGCGGTCGAGCCCGTAGAACTCGCGCTCCTCGGTGTGCTGGACGTGCACCACGACGTCGACGTAGTCGAGCAGCACCCAGCGGCCACCACGCTCGCCCTCGCGCCGCACCGGCTTCGCCTTCTCCGGAAGCTCCAGCAGGCTCTCCTCGATGGCGTCGACGATGGCCAGCACCTGACGCTCGTTGGGGGCAGCAGCGAGCACGAACGCGTCGGTGATGGCGAGCTGGTCGCCGACGTCGATGATCGTGATGTCCTGCGCCTTCTTGTCGGCGGCGGCCTGGGCGGCAGCGATAGCCAGCTCGTGAGCGCGTTCGGAAACTGTCACCGTTCTCCTTCGATCAAGCGTGCGATGCTCCAAGCGTCTCA
This sequence comes from Micromonospora sp. NPDC005553, assembly GCF_042871765.1. Classification (NCBI taxonomy): domain Bacteria; kingdom Bacillati; phylum Actinomycetota; class Actinomycetes; order Micromonosporales; family Micromonosporaceae; genus Micromonospora; species Micromonospora sp. NPDC005553. The sequence continues at coordinate 41,337 of NZ_JBIAJD010000012.1, forward strand.
TACCCGGCGGCACCCCGATCGTCCAGTTCTGGTCGGTTAGCGCCATGAACCTGGTCATAACGGGCGCGCTCAGCGCTGATAGAGGCTCCGCTTGGCGATGTACTGCACCACACCGTCCGGCACCAGGTACCAGACCGGCTCACCTCGGGCGACCCGGGCGCGGCAGTCGGTCGACGAGATGGACATCGCGGGCACCTGGATCAGGCTGACGGTGTCCGCCGGTAGGTGCTTGTCGCTCAGCGGGAACCCGGGCCGGGTCACGCCGACGAAGTGGGCCAACTCGAAGATCTCATCCAGGTCCTTCCAGGACAGGATGCGTTGCAGGGCATCCGCGCCGGTGATGAAGAACAACTGCACCTTCGGGCCGTACTCGGCCTGAAGATCACGCAGCGTGTCGACCGTGTAGGTCGGCCCACTACGGTCGATGTCGACCCGGCTGACCTGGAAGCGGGGGTTGGAGGCGGTGGCGATCACCGTCATCAGGTAGCGGTCCTCGGCCGGGCTGACCGGCTCGTCGGCCTTCTGCCACGGCTGCCCGGTGGGCACGAAGACCACCTCGTCCAGGCCGAACCGGTCCGCCACCTCGCTGGCTGCGACGAGGTGCCCGTGGTGGATCGGGTCGAAGGTGCCGCCCATGATCCCGATCCGCCGGATATCTTCCTCCACCCGATGATCGTAGGCCGAGCGTCGTGGCCGACCGTCCCGGCCCGTCCCCGCCGTACGTCACCTCACCCCGGCCCACGGTCCAGCGCGCCGGGACCACCCCGACGCCACACGGTGATCGACTCGGCTCAGCTTGCAAAAACTCGCAGCTTTTCGCCCGTCAGCGTATATTCGTCGACGAGTAACCGTTGACGAGCGAGGGGGTCACAGTGCCGAAGCGGCGCAAGGTCGGCAACCTGCTGGCGCTGGCCGTGCTGTCCGCCCTGGTCCAGCGGCCGATGCACCCGTACGAGATCGCCACCGCACTGCGGGCCTGGGGCAAGGACCAGGACATGGACTTCAAGTGGGGGTCCTTCTACACGGTGATCGGCAACCTGGACAAACACCACCTCATCGAGGCGGTGGAGAACGTGCGCGAGGGCCGACGCCCGGAACGAACCGTCTACCGGATCACCGACGCCGGTCGGACGGAGCTTGTCGACTGGGCCCGCGAGCTGGTCTCCACCCCGATGGCGGAGCATCCCCGTTTCCGGGCCGGGTTGTCAGTGCTCGCCGCGCTGCACCCGGACGAGGCCACCGGCCTGCTGCGGCAACGACTCGACCTGCTGGAGGCCGCGCTTCGCCAGGACCGCGAGACGCTCGACACGCACCTGCGGGAGATCCCTCGGCTGTTCCTGGTGGAGTCGGAGTACGACCTCGCCATCCGGAACGCGGAGGCCGACTGGCTGCGGGCACTGCTCGTGGAGCTGACCTCGGGGACCTACCCCGGGTTGGACACCTGGCGGGCCTTCCATGAGACGGGCGAGATGCCGGCCGAACTGACCGAGTTGGCCGAGAGAACGGCCGCCCCGAAATCCAACCCCGACACCCTCACCCCGGAGGCAGGCACCGACACCACCGGCTGAAGAGCGGCCCCGGCGAGGTGCGCCAACACCTCACCGGGGCCCTGACCCCGAACCGACGCCTGGGAAGGCACCCGGCCCGAAGCGGCAACCACGAGGATAACCGGGCTCCCTCCCAGGTCCGCGCGCCCGCGCACCGACGACCACACCAGGTCCGCGCGCCCGCGCACCCACGACCACACCAGGGAGAGAGCATGACCACTGTACGAACCGCGATCGTCATCGGCGGTGGCATCGCCGGGCCGGTGACAGCGCTCGCGCTGCGCCGCGCCGGCATCACCGCAACCGTCTACGAGGCGTACCCGACCACGGCCAGCGGCATCGGCGGAACCCTCGCCCTCGCGCCCAACGGCGTGGCGGCTCTGCGTACGGTCGGCGCGCACGAGGCGGTGACGGCGATCGCCACACCGATCGAACGCAGCGCTCTGGCCGTCGGTCGGCGTCGCATCGCCATGCCCACGCTGACCGGGGTGCCGCCGCTGCGCGTGGTGCACCGGGCCGAGCTGTACCAGGTGCTGCACGACCAGGCGTTCGCCGAGGGCGTGCCGTTCGCGTACGGCAAGCGGCTGGTCGACGCCGAGCAGACCGGCGACGGCGTGATCGCACGTTTCGAGGACGGCAGCACCGCTACCGCGGACATCCTCGTCGGCGCGGACGGGATCCGCTCCACGGTCCGGGGTCTCATCGACCCCGCCGCGCCCGGCCCCCGGTTCACCGGGCTGCTCGGCTTCGAGGCGGTAGCCCGGCACGACGTGGACGCCGAGCCGGGCACGATGACGTTCGCGTTCGGCCGGCGCGGCTACTACCTGTACTGGCCGGAGCCGGGCGGCGGCACCCGGTGGGGGGCCAACCTGCCGCAGCAGCGGCCGATGAGCCTCGTCGAGGCCCGGGCGCTGCCGGCGGAGCAGTGGCTGGACACGCTGCGCGCCGCCTACGGCGACGACGACCCGGGCCGGGAGTTGATGGCGACCAGCAACGCGGACGATCTCCAGGCGGTCGGGTCGTTGCAGATCATGCCGCCCGTGCCGCACTGGTACCGGGGCCGGATGGTGCTGGTCGGCGACGCCGCGCACGCACCGTCGAACAGTTCGGGGCAGGGCGCGTCGCTGGCCATCGAGAGCGCCGTGCAACTCGCCCGCTGCCTGCGGGACCTGCCGGACGTCCAGGCGGCGTTCGCCGCGTACGTGCGGCTTCGTCGTGCCCGGGTGGAGAAGGTCGCGGCCCGCGCGGCCCGGATCAACCACGCGAAGGCCCCCGGCGCGGTAGCGCGGACGCTGATGCCGTTGCTGATGCCGCTGATGGTGCGCACGGTGCTGGACCCGGAGAAGACCGTCGCCGACGAGCAGCGTTACGTCATCGACTGGGACGCGCCGGTCACGGCGGAGCCCGCCCTGCGCTGAGCGGCGGTGACTGCGGGGTGGCCGGCCGGCCACCCCGCAGCGGCCATCGCGGGCCGGCACCCACGGCGTCAGGAGGCACGGGCAGCGGTCAGGCCGAGGCGGCTGCCACCGCCGTCCGGGCGACCAGCGCGCGACGCAGGTCGTCGTCGGCGTCGGTCACCACCCGGCGCAGACCGGGGGTCAGGTCGTCGCGGGCCAGCAGCGCCGCGGCCGCCTCCCGGGTGGGCTGCGCCACGGCGTAGCGGGGGAACGCCAAGGCTGCCACCCGGTCGGCCGTCCAGGGGGTACGCAGATGCGCGGCGGCCGGCATCTCCGCGAAGTACCGATCGACGTACGCGGCGGTCAGGTCGGCCTGCTCGGGCTGCCAGAACCCCTCGGCGATCGCCTCCAGCAGCCGACCGGACAGCGCGGTGTCCCGCACGATGATCTCCCAGGTCGCCTGCTTCACCACCGGGTCGGGCAGTGCCGCCCGGCAGTGGGCGGCCCGTTCCGCGCCCGTGGAGCTGTTGTCGGCGGCGGCCTCGATGGCGATCTCCGCCTCGCCGGCGGCGCCCAGCACCACCAGGCGACGCAGCACCGCCCAGCGCAGCTCCGCGTCGACCTTCAGACCGGCTGGCACGTCCCGGCCGGCGAGCCAACCGACGAGCAGATCCGCGTCGGTGGTCGCGGCGATCCAACCCCGTGCGGCGGCGAGCTGCAACGACTGCCCGGCCGGTGCGCCGTCGAGCAGCCGCTGGCACGTCCCCGCGACCCTGGCCAGCGCCGCGGAGCGGGTCAGCGGGTCGAGGTAGCGGTCGACCAGGGACCGGCTCAACGTCAGGACGTCCTCCGCGATGATCACCTCGGTCTCGGCGGGCAGCGCGGCGGCCATCAGGTCGACCAGGCCGGTGACCGGCCGCTCGCCGTCGGTCGTCGCGTCCAGTGCCTCGCGCCAGAGCACCGCCCGGGCCAGCGGATCGGTCAGAGCGGGCAGCACCTGCGGGACGGCATCCGCCGACGCCGGGTCGAGGCGAACTTTCGCGAAGGTGAGGTCACCGTCGTTGAGCAGCAACAACCGGGCCGCCGGCTCGCCGGTCAACGCACCGAGAACGGTACGGCCCCCGTCGGCGTTCGAGTCGAGGTCCACCTCGTCGCGCCGCGCGCTGCCGTCCATCGAGTAGCGGCCCACGCCGATCCGGTGTGGGCGCAGCACCGGGTACGACTCGGGCGCGGTCTGCACCACCGCCACCTCGCTGTAGCGACCGTCCGCGTCCACGGCGACCTCGGCACGCAGCGTGTTGACCTGCGGGCGGCGCAACCACAGCTCGGCCCAGTCGGAAAGGTCCCTGCCGCTGCTGGCGGAGAGGCTGGCCAGCAGGTCGGCGAGGGTGGCGTTGCCGAAGCGGTGTGCGGCGAAGTGCGCGTTCAGGCCGGCGAGGAAAGCCTCGTCGCCGAGCCACGCGACCAGCTGCCGCAGCACGCTGGCGCCCTTGGCGTACGAGATGCCGTCGAAGTTGAGCAGGCCCGCCTCGGCATCGACGACCTCCGGCGGAGCGATCGGGTGGGTGGAGGGCCGCTGGTCGGCGGCGTAGCCCCAGGCCTTGCGCCGCATCGCGAAGGTCGTCCAGGCCTGGTCGAAGCGGGTCGCCTCGGCCGTGACCCGGGTGCCGAGGTATTCGGCGAAGGACTCGTTCAACCACAGGTCGTCCCACCAGCGCATGGTGACCAGGTCACCGAACCACATGTGCGCCATCTCGTGGGCGATGGTGGTGGCCCGCTGCTCGCGCTCGGTGTCGGTGACCGCCGAACGGAACACATAGTCGTCGCGGAAGGTGACGATGCCGGGATTCTCCATCGCCCCGGCGTTGAACTCGGGCACGAACGCCTGGTCGTACTTGCCGAACGGGTAGCGCTCGGTGAAGAGCTGGTGGAACCGGTCCAGGCACTGCCGGGTGACGTCGAAGATCTCGTCGGCGTCGGCGTCCAGGTGCTCGGCGAGCGACCGGCGGCAGTAGATGCCCAGCGGCACGCCGTGGTGCTCGGCCCGCCGGACGTGGTACGGCCCGGCGATCAGCGAGAAGAAGTACGTGGCCAGGGGCTCGCTCGGGGCGAACTCCCAACGCCCGGGGGCCGGCTTGGCGGCCAGCTCGGCGTTGCCCGCGACGATCCACTGCGACGGCGCGGTGACCGAGAGGGTCATCGGGGCCTTGAGGTCGGGCTGGTCGAAGGCGGCGAAGATGCGCTGCGCGTTGTCGAGAAACGACATGGCGTAGAGGTACGTCTCGCCGTCGGCCGGGTCGACGAAGCGGTGCATCCCCTCCCCCGTCTTCGAGTACGCCATGTCGGCCTCGACGACGAGCGTGTTCTCCTCGGCCAGCCCGTCGAGCGGCAACCGGTTGTCGGTGTGCAGGCCGGGGTCCAGGTCACGGTCGTTGAGGCGTACACCGTGCAGTTTGACGGGCCTGACCTCGACGAAGGTCGCGGCGCCGGCGGTGGCCCGGAACCGGATCTCGACGCGGGAGCGGAACAGGTCCCCGCCAGCGGTCAGGTCGAGGTCCACCTGATAGGACTCGACAGTAATCGCCGCGCCACGCGCGGTCGCCTCTACACGGGTCAGGCTCGGCATCCGCTTATCCTGCCCGATGGGGATCGGCACCCGGTCACCACACGACCCTCGGCACTGGAGGAAAGAACCATGGCGCAGCACCCCAAGGGCGACTTCGACCTCTCTCGAGCGGTCTGGCAGCGGGCCGAGGGGGACACCTCCGACAGCGCCGTCGAGGTCGCCTTCGTCGACGACCTGATCGGGATGCGCAACTCGGCCGAGCCGAGCGGGCCGGTGCTGGTCTTCACCCAGGCCGAGTGGGACGCCTTCGTGGCCGGCGCGCAGGACGGCGAGTTCGACCTGGACTGACCGCGCCCGCCGAACAGTCGGTGGTGGATCGCCGTGCCGGTGCCCGTGGTCGGGACACCGGCACGGCCACGCTGGCGGGTTGGCCGGCGCACTCCCGGATCGGCCACCCAGGGCTGGTGGTCAACCATCGCCGGGGCCGTCGCCGTCGCCCCAACCGAGGCCCCCCGGGCCCGGGGCGTGGTGGAAACCGGGATGGTCGGCGACGTCGACGCAGCGCTCCCCGTCCGGGCCGACCGCCCCGCAGAACAGCCGCTCGGCCCGCTGCCAGGCGTCCGCCGGCGACAGGGCCGCCGCACCGAGTGCCACCTCCGAGCGCAGCAGGCTCAGCGCCTCCGCGTACGCCACCGCCAGCTCGCGGGCCTCGGCCAGGCCGGGCGCGGTGAAGCCCAGGTGCACCGTGAAGAACCGATGCGGACGGGTGGGCCGCCGAGGCGGCCCGATCAGGGACCGCCCGTCGCGGCCTCCGCCCAGTGCCCCGGCCACTCGCCGCTGCCGCCAGTGCGGCGCTCTGTTGTCGCGCATCCGCCCTCCCCGTGCTCGTTTCACCAGCAAACCAGGTTCCGCCGTCCCTGGGAGGGGCCAGCCGAGCGGGGTTCAGCGGCGACGGCCGGGGTAAGCGCAGCGGCAAACGCGACCAGCCCCACCCGCGCGTGAGGAGACCCGATGGCGACCATGCCGGCCGACCCCAGCCCGGACAGCACCCTCGCGCTGCTCCGCGCCGGCTACCGGTTCATCGGCGAGCGCTGCGAGCGGTACGGCAGCGACGTCTTCACGACCCGGATCCTGCTCGCCCCGACCATCTGCCTGCGCGGCCGGCCGGCGGCGGAGTTGTTCTACGACAACGACCGCTTCCAGCGCGCCACAGCGATGCCGCTGCGCGTGCAGCGGACCCTGACCGGGAGGGGCGGGGTGCAGGGGCTGGACGGGCCGGAGCACGTCGACCGCAAGGCCATGTTCATGTCGATCATGACGCCGGCGGCGATCCAGCGGCTCGGTCAGCTCTTCGACGACGAGTGGCGGACCCGGGTCGCCGCCTGGGAACGTGCCGGTCCGGTGTCGCTCTACGACGAGCTGGGTCGGCTGCTGACCCGGGTGGTCTGCGCCTGGGCCGGGGTACCGCTGCCCGCGTCACAGGTCGAACGCCGCGCCGTCGAACTGCACGCCATGATCGAGGCCCCGGCGGTGATGGGACCCCGACACTGGCGGGGATGGATCGCCCGGTACCGCGCCGAACGCTGGCTCGCCGACCTCGTCGAACGGACCCGGGTCGGTTTCGCCCCGGCGCCGGCCGGCAGCGCCCTGGCCGTGATCGCCGAACACCGGGACGGGCGCGGCAACCTCCTGCCCCGGCGGATCGCTGCGGTGGAGCTGCTCAACGTGCTGCGCCCGGTGGTCGCCGTCGACCAGTACATGACCTTCGCCGCGCTCGCCCTGCACGATCATCCGGCCTGGCGGGAACGGGTCCGCGACGACGACGAGTCCACCGAGCGTTTCGTCCAGGAGGTACGCCGTTACTACCCGTTCTTTCCGATGGCGGCGGCCCGGGTCCGGCGGTCCTTCGACTGGCAGGGCCACCACTTCCCGAAGGGTCGACGGGTGCTGCTCGACCTCTACGGCACCAACCACCACCCGACGCTCTGGCCACAACCGGAGCTGTTCCGCCCGGAGCGGTTCGCCGGCCGCCGGGTGGACCCGTTCGAGCTGATCCCGCAGGGCGGTGGCGACCACTGGGCCGGGCACCGCTGCGCCGGCGAGTGGATCACCATCGACCTGATGAAGCGGGCGGTCACCAACCTGACCACCACCATGCGCTACGACGTGCCGGTCCAGAACCTGGCCCTGGATCTGCACCGGATGCCCGCGCTGCCGCCCCTCGGGCTGACCCTCACCAACGTCCGCCATTCCTCCCGAACGGACGATGATCGAGCGTGGTCGAGGTGACGACGTGACACGGCGGACCGAAGCCCCACCGACCCGCCTACCGATGACGTACGTGCTGCCGCTGCGCTGGCACACCGACACCGGCCTGACCGAGCTGACCGACTACCTGCGCTGGCTGGGTGACCGGGTGGAGGTGCTCGTGGTCGACGGCTCGCCTCCGTCTGTCTTCGCCAGGCACGCCGAGGCGTGGCGAGGGCTGGTTCGGCACCTTCCACCGGATCCGGGTGAGCGTGGGCTCAACGGCAAGGTGCGCGGCGTTCACACCGGCGTCCGCGCGGCCGGGCACCAGCACGTGGTGATCGCCGACGACGACGTCCGGTACGACGAGTCCGCGCTGACCGCGGTACACCGACTGCTGGACCGGGCCGACCTGGTACGACCGCAGAACTACTTCCACCCGCTGCCCTGGCACGCCTGGTGGGACACCGGCCGCACCCTGCTCAACCGGGCGCTCGGGGCGGACTACCCGGGCACCCTCGCCGTGCGGCGCAGCACCTTCCTCGCCATGGGCGGGTACGACCCGGACGTGCTCTTCGAGAACCTGGAGCTGATCCGCACGGTGCGCGGGTACGGCGGCACCGAGGCGACTCCGGCCTGGTTGTACGTCCGCCGGCTGCCTCCGGACGCCGCGCATTTCCGTGGTCAGCGAGTGCGGCAGGCGTACGACGATCTGGCTCAGCCGGCTCGCCTGCTGACCGCGCTCGCGGTGCTGCCAGCGGTGGCGGCGGCGGTCGCGTCGCGCCGCCCCGGGCTGTTGCTCGGCGCGGTGGCCGGTGTCGTCGCCCTGGCCGAGACGGGTCGCCGCCGCGCCGGCGGCACCCGGGTGTTCCCGCCGGGCACGGCGCTGGCGGCCCCACTCTGGCTGCTGGAACGTGGTGTGTGTGGCTGGCTGGCGGTCACCCGACGCCTCCTGCTGGGCGGCGTCCGCTACGGCGACACCCGAATCCGTCGAGCCGCCAACCCCGCCCCGCGCAACCCACGACTCCCCGCGATCTTGCACTTCCGGTTGGGACATTACCGCCGGTAGACGCACAGAACCCCAGCCGAAACCGCAAGATCGGCGCTGACCTCAACGCGACAGCTCGCGGGCACCCGAAGGTGACCGCGAGCTGTCGTGCTGGTTGGGGGTGTTTCAGGGAGTGGCGTGGTCCTTGACCTGGTGGGCGGCGGACTTCGTGTCGTCCTTCACCGCGTGCACGGCGTCCTGAGCGGTGGACTTCACCGACTCGGCGGCCTGCTGGGCCGGCTCGCGCAGCTCGCTGGCCACCTCGCTCAGCTTCTCCTTCACCGCCCCGCTGTGCTCGCTGACCTTGGCCTTCACCTGGGCGGCGGCCTCCTGCTCGCGGCGGGAGGCCGGGATCAGCGACGAGGCCAGCCAGCCGACCCCGAACGCGATCAGGCCGGCGGCGAGAGGGTTGCCCTGGGACTTCTGCCGGATCACCCGCGGCGCGCTGTGCGCGGCGTCGCTGACAGTGGTCGCCGCCGAGTGCGCGGCGTCGCTGACGCTGGAGGCCGCCGACGAGGCGCGGTCACCCACCGAGTGGGCGGCCTGGCCGGTGCCGTGACCGAGGTCAGACGCGGTTCCCATGACCTTGTCCCTCACATTCTGCAGAGCGGAACGGGCCCGCTGCTTGCGGTCGTCGACGATGCGGCTCGGGCTGACCTTGTACGCCAGCGCGTCCACGTCGGAGCTGAGACTGTTACGGGTGGCTTCGATCTCCCGGCGGATCTGATCGGGATCGGTGCTCATCGGGTGACTCCCTCCGGGTGCGGCTTGAGCGCGTCGGGAATCCGCTGCACGCTGTCGTTCGTCTGCTTGAGCCCGCGTACGTGCTGGGCGTTCTTCTTGGCCTTCGAGTAGAGAACCGCGGCGACCGCTGCCCAGATCACTGCCACGATCAGTGCGGCCAGGCCGGAGTCCATGACGTTGTCCAGGAACTGCCAGATGGCGATGGACACGAACAGGGCCACCATGTAGCCGCCGAAGCCGGCACCGCCGAACAGGCCTGCGGCCTTGCCGGCCTTTTTGCCCTCCTGGCGGATCTCAGCCTTGGCCAGCTCGACCTCCTGACGCATCAGCGTCGACAGGTCGGTGGTGACCTGACGCATCAGGTCGCCCAGCGAGCTGCCCTTCACCTCCGCCGCGGTGTGCGGGGCACCCGCGTCGGGGTGGTAACCGGAGTCCAGTCCGGACCCCTGCGTCGGCATGCTCATGCCGTCGCCTCCCTTCGGATGACTCGGTGGCTCACGGGCGCGGGTTGCCGCTGGACGGCACGCCCGGCAGCGGGTCGGTCTGGGTCACCGGCGGCAGCGGCTGGCCGGTGCCGGAGTGTTCCGGGGTGTCGCCCCGAGTGGGGTCGGCGTATCCGCCGGACGTCTGGTCGGCGTAGCCACCGGACGTCGGCGGGGTGTGCGTACCGGGGGTCGGGTCGAGGTAGCCGCCCGCCGGGACGGCGTCCGGCACCGCGCGGGGCGCGGGCGGCGGCGTCGGGATCACGGCGGTCTGCTCCGGGTCGTACGCCCCGGCGCCCCGGAAGTTCGAGGAACCGTTGCCGGAGTCGCCGCCGGCAGCCGAGATGCCACGGGTCAGCCGGCCGGCCAGCACACCGAGCACCGCCGCGCCGACCAGGAAGGTGCCCGGGTTACGCCGCGCGTAGTCGCGTACCTCGGTAATCAGGTCGCCGGGCTCGCGCTCCTCGAGCCAGCCGGCGACACCGTGCACCCGGTCGGCGGCCTGGCGGGCGAGCTCGCTCACCGGGCCGGCCTGGCCACCCTGCTCGGCCATCGAGCGCATCTCGTCGGCCAGCGAACGCAACCCGCCGGCAGCCCGGCGCTGCTGCTCACCGGTCTGGCTGGCCAGCTGACTGCGGGCCTCGCCGTACAGGTTGCGGGCCTGCCGGGCCGCCTCGCGGCCAACCTCGGTGCCCTGCTCCTTGGCGGTCTGAGCGACCGCGCCGCCAGCCTGTGCAGCCTCAGAACCAACCTGGCGCGCCTGGTCACGGACGCCGCCGCCGTTGGTCGACTGCTGCCCGTACGTGGAAGACGTAGGTGAAAGATCGTAAGTCATGATGTCCTTCCGCTCAGAAAGTCGTAGCGGTTGTGCTGGGGGGATGCGGCCCGTTGCTGCGGCCGCTGACCATTGACCTACCCTGCGTTTCGGCTTCCATACCTCTTCGTGCATTTATCTGCGCGGCCCCCTGGTTGGTCTTCAAAATGGAGGATCGTCGGGCTGCGTCACGTCGCCGCTGCGGACAGTGAGGTTCGCGAGATCGGCACATCCACGGAGGGGGCAGCGATGGCACGAGACGCACGAGGCGGCCGAGCGGCCGGTCCCCGACCCCGGGTCCAGCTGGCCGCGCTGGTGGTGGCCGGGGTCTTCCTGCTGATCGGCGTCCTCGGCTTCATCCCCGGCATCACCACCGACTACGGCGAGCTGCGGTTCGCCGGGCACCACTCGGACGCCCAGCTACTCGGGCTGTTCCAGGTGTCGATCCTGCACAACGCGGTGCATCTGCTCTTCGGGCTGGTCGGCCTGGTGCTGGCCCGCAGCGTCGCCGGTGCCCGCGTCTTCCTGGCCGCCGGTGGCGCGGTCTACCTCGCTCTCTGGCTGTACGGCCTGGCGATCGAGGCGGTCAACCCGGAGGGCGGGGCGAACATCCTGCCTGTCAACGACGCCGACAACTGGCTGCACCTGGCGCTCGGCTTCGGGATGCTCGCGCTCGGGCTGCTGCTGTCGAACCAGGCCGGCACCGGCGGACGCCTGGACAACCCCGCCGACCGGCACTGACCTGGGTTTCGGTGCAGCGGGGTTCGGCCGGGCCGAAGCCGGTGACCGTCGAGTACGCCAGCACCGGCGACGCGGCCGTCAGGCCGCGACCGGCAACCGCTTGGCGAAACAGACGCTGTACGGGTTGCCCACGTACTCGCCGTACACCGGGATCTGCTGGTAGCCACACGCGGAGTAGAGAGCGATCGCGGCCGGCAGGTAGGTGCCAGTCTCCAGGCAGACCACCGACTGCCCCTGCCGGAACGCGCACTCCTCCAGCGCGGCCAGCAACTGACGACCGATCCCCCGCCCCCGGTACGCGGGCCGGACGTACATCCGCTTGACCTCGCCGGTCTCGGCATCGAGCGCCTGGAGCCCGCCGCAGGCGACCGCCCGACCGTTCAGCACCACCGCCAGGTAGCTGACGTCGTCATGGGGGACGAAGACCTGCCCGTCCAACCCGCCATCGGCCTCGCGCAGCTCACGCTGCTGCGCGATGACCATGGCGGCGATCTCCGGATCGGTGGCAGGCCGGGACTCGATCAGCATCACCCCACGCTAGGACGCGTGGATTTCGGAGAGGTTTCCGGAAATCAACCCCACCACGGAGCGCAACGAACTACTCGGCGTCGTCCTCGTCGTCGATGTCGTCGTCGATGTCGTCGTCGGAGAGGTCCGCGCCCACCTCGTCCTCCGGCCGCACGCGGCGAGCCTTCCGGGCGGCGAGCCGATCCGCGGCGGAGGCCCGGTTCGACTTCTCCTCCAGGCGGACGTCGGTGCCCCGGTTACCGGGCACGAACTCCACGCCGGCGAAGAGCGTCGGCTGCCAGTCGAACTCGCGCGCGTCGATCCGGACCAGATCACCGGGCTGCGCGCCGGCCTTGGCCAGCTTGTCCTCCACCCCGAGCCGGGCCAGCCGGTCAGCCAGGTAGCCGACCGCCTCGTCGTTGTCGAAGTTGGTCTGCTTGACCCAGCGCTCCGGCCGCACACCGCGCACAGTGAACGAGCCGTCAGCTTCGGCCGTGATGGTGAACCCGTCGTCGTCCACGGCGATCGGGCGGATGACGATCCGGGTCGGCTCGGCCGGCGGAGCGGCCTTACGCTCCGCGTCGACCAGCTCGGCCATCGCGTAGGTCAACTCCTTGAGCCCTTCCCGGGTGGCCGCGGAGACCTCGAACACCTGGTAACCGCGCTCCTCCAGGTCGGGGCGCACGATCTCGGCGAGGTCGCGACCGTCCGGCACGTCGACCTTGTTGACGGCGACCAGACGTGGGCGGTCAGCCAAGCCGCCGTACTGGCTCAGCTCCGCCTCGATGGCGTCGATGTCGGCCACCGGGTCGCGGCCGGGCTCAAGGGTCGCCGAGTCGATGACGTGCACCAGCACCGCGCAGCGCTCGATGTGCCGCAGGAACTCCAGGCCCAGGCCCTTACCGGTGGCCGCGCCGGGGATCAGGCCCGGTACGTCCGCGACGGTGAAGGTGTGGTTGTCCATCCGGACCACGCCGAGGTTGGGCACCAGGGTGGTGAACGGGTAGTCGGCGATCTTCGGCTTCGCGGCGGAGATCACCGAGATCAGCGACGACTTGCCGGCGGACGGGAAGCCCACCAGGCCCACATCGGCGACGCTCTTCAGCTCCAGCACGATGTCCAGTTGGTCGCCGGGCTCCCCCAGCTCGGCGAAGCCGGGCGCCTTGCGCTTGGCGTTGGCCAGCGAGGCGTTGCCCCGCCCGCCGCGCCCACCACGGGCGACCTCGAAGGTGGTGCCGGCGCCGACCATGTCGGCCAGCACCGTGCCGTCGGAGGTCTGCACCACTGTGCCGTTGGGCACCTTGAGCACCAGGTTGCGGCCGTTGGCCCCGTCCCGGTTCGAGCCAGCGCCGCCCTTGCCGTTGTCGGCCTTGACGTGCGGGTGGAAGTGGAAGTCGAGCAGCGTGGTCACCTGCGGGTCGACCACCAGGGACACGCTGCCCCCGTGCCCACCGTTGCCGCCGTCCGGTCCGCCGAAGGGCTTGAACTTCTCGCGGTGGATCGAGACACAACCGTGCCCGCCATCGCCGGCCTGCAGATGCAGAACGACCCGGTCAACGAACGTTGCCACGGCGTCAATCCTTCCAGCGAGGTCCAACCTCGCACTTCGCGAAAAAGGCTAAGCGGGCCGGGACCCGGAGGTCCGCGGCCCGCTTAAGCCCGAGAACTACTGCTGCGGAACGATGCTGACGGTCTTGCGACCGCGCTTGGTGCCGAACAGGACCGCACCGGCGGACAGCGCGAACAGCGTGTCGTCGCCGCCACGGCCGACCAGGTCACCGGGGTGGAACTTGGTGCCACGCTGCCGGATGATGATCTCACCGGCGCTGACGACCTGACCACCGAAGCGCTTCACGCCGAGTCGCTGGGCCGCGGAGTCACGACCGTTACGCGAGCTGGACGCACCCTTTTTGTGAGCCATTGGAGGACGACCTACTTCCCGCTGGAGATGCCGGTCACCTTGACCTGGGTCAACGGCTGACGGTGACCCTGGCGCTTGTGGTAGCCAGTCTTGTTCTTGAACTTGTGGATCCGGATCTTCGGGCCCTTGGTGTGCGCGGCGATTTCGCCGGACACCGCGACCTCGGCAAGCTTCGCCGCGTCGGTCACCAGGTCGTCACCGTCGACGAGGAGCACCGCGGTGAGCTTCACCGCGTCACCGGGGGCACCGGTGAGCTTCTCGACCTCGATCACGTCGCCCTCGGCGACCTTGTACTGCTTGCCGCCGGTCTTGACGATCGCGTACATCGGAGGCGGACTCCCTGTCGTTGAGGCTGCTGGCGGTCGTTCCCGCAGCGGCTCGCCGGGTAGCAGTGCACGGCGGCGCGGGCACACGGGAACTCGGCACACCAAAGGTGGGCCGCAGGCAAGAGTACGCCATCGCTGGCCCGGACCCCAAACCGGCCCGCCCTGGTCAGCGCTCGCAGAGCTGGTCGAGGCGCTGCTGGAGCCGGTCGAGTTCGGTCTCGTCGATCGACTCGACGTCGGCACCGAGTGCCGAAACCTCGGTGCCGAGGTCGGTGAGCAGCGTCCTGAGCTGCGGATCGTCGGTCCGCTCCGACTGCTCCCGCAGGACGGTCCGCCAGCCCGCCAGCGCTCCCTCGGCCCGGCCCCGGGCGGCCTCGGCCGTGCGGCTGTCCCCGGCGCCCACCGCCGCGAGCATCCGACCCAGCTCAGCCACGTACGTCCGAACGGCAGTGGTGCTGGCCTCCTGTGCGGCGGCGCACACCTGGGTGGCGTTGCCGCCCGCCACACCACCGCTGGCCGGCATGCCGGTCGGGCCCCCAGGAGTGCCAGCGACCGCCGAGCCGGCGTCCTCGGCGGTCCCACCGGTGGAGCAGCCGGCCGCGACGGAGAGCATGGTGAGCAGCGCGGTGACCGCGAGCAGACGGCGCATCTTCTTCTCCTGACCGGGGACAGCCGACCGAGGACCGGGTGGCCACAACGGCGAGGTCCCTCCCCCGTCACTTTGCCGGGAGAGGGACCTCGTCAAACACGTGGCCGGTCAGGCGCTCAGGGGCGGGTCCGCCGACGGGCGCCACCGCGACGCGACCGGCGACGGCCGCCACCGCCCTCGGTGCCTTCCTCGTCACCCTCAGCGTCGGCGAGCGCGTCCGGGTCGTCCGCCGCGGCCAACCGAGCCGACTCACCCTGCTGAGCGTCGGAGATCGCCGGTGCGGCGGCGGCGTCCGACTCGTAGCGGGACAGGTCGTAGCCCATGGTGTCCTGGTAGTCGGCGTCCGGCTCGGCCGTGGTGTCGGTGTCGGTGTCGACGACCTCGACAGCGGTCCGCTCGGCCGCGACCGGGGCGTTCTTGCGCGCCCGGCGACGGGACGAGGGGGCACCCTGCTCGGCCGCCGGAGCGGGAGCCACAGCTGAGGCGACCGCCTTGACCTTCTCCCCCGCGCCAGCGGGACGGGGCTTCTCCGGCACCGGCTCGGTGTGGATGATGACGCCCCGACCCTTGCAGCACTCGCAGGTCTCGCTGAACGCCTCCAGCAGGCCCGCGCCGATCCGCTTACGAGTCATCTGCACCAGGCCGAGCGACGTGATCTCGGTGACCTGGTGCTTGGTGCGGTCCCGGCCCAGGCACTCAGTGAGTCGGCGCAGCACCAGCTCACGGTTCGACTCCAGCACCATGTCGATGAAGTCGATCACCACGATGCCGCCGATGTCCCGCAGCCGGAGCTGACGGACGATCTCCTCCGCCGCCTCCAGGTTGTTACGGGTGACGGTCTCCTCCAGGTTGCCCCCGGAGCCGGTGTACTTGCCGGTGTTGACGTCGACGACAGTCATCGCCTCGGTACGGTCGATCACCAGCGAGCCGCCGGAGGGCAGGAAGACCTTGCGGTCCAGGCCCTTGATGATCTGCTCGTCGATCCGGTACTCGGCGAAGACGTCGCTCGTGCCGACGTGCCGGCGCACCCGGTCGACCAGGTCCGGAGAGACGTGCGACAGGTACGACTCGACAATGTCGTACGACTGCTCGCCCTCGATCACCAGCTCGCGGAAGTCCTCGTTGAACAGGTCCCGGACCACCCGGATGACCAGGTCCGGCTCCCCGTAGAGCAGCGCCGGGGCGCCACCCTCGGCGGCCTTGGCCTGGATGTCCTCCCACTGCGCCTGGAGCCGCTTGACGTCGCGGGCCAACTCGTCCTCGGTGGCGCCCTCGGCGGCCGTCCGGACGATCACGCCCGCGCCGTCCGGGACCAGCTTCTTGAGCACGTCCCGCAGCCGCTTGCGCTCGTTGTCCGGCAGCTTGCGGCTGATCCCGGAGGCGTTGCCGTTGGGCACGTAGACCAGGTGCCGGCCCGAGAGCGCGATGTGGCTGGTCAGCCGTGCGCCCTTGTGCCCGATCGGGTCCTTGGTGACCTGGACCAGCACCGAGTCGCCGGAGCGCAGCGCCTGCTCGATCGAGCGGGCCCGCCCCTCCAACCCGGAGGTGTCCCAGTTGACCTCGCCGGCGTACAGCACCGCGTTACGGCCCCGACCGACATCGACGAACGCGGCCTCCATGCTCGGCAGCACGTTCTGCACCTTGCCGAGGTACACGTTGCCGGCCATCGTCCCGGAGGAATTGCGGGTGACGTAGTGCTCGACCAGCACGCCGTCCTCCAGGACGGCGATCTGGGTGCGGTCACCGCGCTGGCGGACCGCCATCACCCGGTCGACGGCCTCGCGGCGCGCCAGGAACTCCGACTCGCTGAGGATCGGCGGGCGGGTACGGCGCTGCTCCCGACCGTCCCGGCGGCGCTGGCGCTTGGCCTCCAGCCGGGTCGAGCCGGACACACCCTGCACCTCGTCGACGGTCCGGCGCGGCTCGCGGATCTTCACCACGGTCGGCACGCCGTCGTCCGCCGCACTCTCGGTGTCACCGGCGCCACGACGGCGACGGCGACGACGACGACGGGTCAGACCGTCCCCGCCCTCGGACTCCTCGTCCTCGTCGCCCTCGGCTTCGACCTCGGCGGTCTCTTCCTCGTCGGCCTGCGCCGCCTCCTCGGACTCCTCGTCCTCGGCGTCGTCGGCGCCGCCCTTGCCCCGGCCACGGCCCCGGCGACCACGTCGGCGGCGGCGGCGCGCGGCGGCGCTGTCCTCGTCGTCCTCATCCGCCTCGGCGGCCTCGTCGGCCTCCTCGGTCGGCTCCTCTTCGGCCTCGACGGCCTCGATCGGCTCCACCGGCTCGGCCTCACGGCGACCACGCCGACGGCGGCGGGACGGCTCGGCGGCTTCCTCGACGGCCGGTTCCTCGGTCGCCGCGGCGGGCTCCACCGGTCGGGTCACCGGCACGGCGTCCGGCTGGGGTGCCATGAAAAGCACGGTGGGCGCGGAGAGCGCAGCGCGCCGGCGACGGGTACGCGGCTGCTCCGGCTCGATCTCGGCCGGCTCGTTCGGCTCATCCGTCACACCGGAGACGGCCACACCCGGTGGCACCTCGCCGGAGCGGTCCTGCGCACCGCTGCTCCAGGCCAGCTCGGCAGCGGACGTGCTCGGGAGGGCCGGGGAGTCGTTCAACTCGGCCTCGGCCTCGCGCAGGTCGGACTCCGCCGGTTCCTCGGTGACGTCCGGCTCTTCGACGACCGGCTCCTCGACCGCGAGCGGCTCGTCGGCCGCGGCCGGCTGCTCGGCGGCGGGCGGCTCCTCGACGGCCGCCGGCGTGGCCTTCTTGCGCCGGGTACGGGTCACCTTGACCGGCGGGACCACCTCGGCCGAGGCCGCCTCCGCAGCGGCGGCGACCAGCGGCTCCTCGGCGGTCGTCTCGACGGGGGTGGCCTTGCGGCGACGCCGGGGGGTCTTCGGTGCGACGTCCAGGTCGCCGGAGATCGGGGCGAAGACCTCCGCCTGCGGCGACTCGACGTTGCCGGCGCCACCGGTGGGCGCCTCGATCGGCGCGTCGGTCTGCTCCGGCTGGTTGAGCGGGGCGGCCCGACGACGGGTCGCCCGGGTGCGCCGCACCGGCGCGGCGGGTTCGGCGGCGTCAGCGGAAGCGCTCTCCGCGCCGGCCGGTTCCACCGAAGCCGAACCGACAGCCGTGGTGGGCGTCTCGACGGCGCCGCCGTCGGCCGTGGTGCTCTGGTCGGCGTTTGCACCGGCCGGCTGTGAACCGGCCCGTTCGCCGCCCTCGGGCTCGTTCTCGAGCATGGACGTTCTCCAGTTCTGGCTAGCCCGGGCGCGGGTGAGCGCTGCCACGCAGGGTCGCCGCAAAAGTGTTTCCGCCGGGCGCGCGTGGTGCGCGACCGCCGAAGTCTGCCTGCCAGAACACCGACCGTCGGTCAGTGCCCAACGATGGCTGCCCCGTCGCGGTCCGCATCCAACGGATCCACGATCGCACCCTGCGCGGTCAACGTGCCCTGAGCCAGCCGTGTCACCCTCGGCGAAACCGGCGGCTCCAGGTCGGCCACCACGCGGAGGCCGGAAAGGACGTCATCGGGCCGTACGGACGGGGTGACCTGCCGCACGACCAGTTCGAGTATCGCACACGGTACGGCCGGCGCCCCGGAAGGCGTCGGCGTCGGCAGTTGGACATCGATCGACATCACGGCGGCGCGGGCGTCGAAAGTACGTCGACCCTGCTTGGTCATCCGCTCGACCAGCACCTCCTCGGCCGCGACGAAGGCGTCCACGGCGTCGCGCAGCACCGCCGTGTCGACCTCAGGCAACTCGATGTGCCAGTGCGACGCCTCGATCCGGTCCGGCAGGTTGCCCCCTTCGGCGATCACGGCGTCCAGGACGTCCAGCCCCGGCGAGAGCGCGGCGTCCAACGCGGCGCGCAACGCCTCCGGGTCGACCGCCGCCTGAAGGGCGATTTCCAGGTACTCCGCCTCGCTCGCCACCCCGGTCGGGGCGGCGCTGGCGTAGGAGATCTTCGGGTGCGGGTGGAAACCCTGGGAGAAGGCGACCGGCACAGCCGCCCGCCTTAGCGCGCGCTCGAACGCCCGGGCGAAGTCCCGGTGCGAGGTGAATCGCAGCGGCCCGCGCTTGGCGTACCGGATGCGGACGCGCTGAACGACCGGTGCCTGGCCGCCCTCGGGTTGAGGCTTTTTGGCGATCGTGGGCTCCTCGGGTGTACCTGCGTGTCCGCCCATCCTGGCGCAGGGCTCGTGACGGTACGCAGCCGGGGCGGCCGAAACCGCCCTGACGGACGGGCACAAACCGGTCGCCCCCGTCGCGACCACCCGCCGCGGAAGCCGATGGCCGGCCGGCGACGCGGAGGTCACCAGCCGGCCACCATGATCGGAACCGGTTACCGCTCCGTCGGCGGCGCGGGCGGTGACCCGCCCGGCGGTGGACCGTAGCCGGAGGGCGGGGTGTAGCCCGAGGGCGGGGCGTACCCCGAGGGAGGGGCGTAGCCGGAAGGCGGCGCGTACCCGCCAGGAGGGGCGTAACCGGGTGGAGGCGGGTAGCCCGGCGGTGGGGCGTAACCCGCGTCAGGCGGCGGGTACGCCCCCTGGGCCACCCGGTCGAGCACCTCGTCCGGGATGTCGGCGGCTCGGGCCGCCTCCCGCCGGTACCGGCGGCGGTTCCAGATCAGGAAGACCACCAGACCCAGCAGCAACACCAACACCACTGCGATGCCGATGCCGATCACCATGACCTGCTGGTCGGTGGGGCCACCACGATCGCCGTGCTGGGTGACGTCGAACTCCTCGTCCGCACCCTCGGCACGGCCCGGCCCCGGGTCGGTCGCCGCGACGGCTGGGTCGAGCAGCGGATTGGCGGTGACCGGTGGCACGTTCGCGGTCAGCGCCCGCGTCGGGTCGATCACCCCGAAGCCGTACTGCGGGTCCCGCCCGGACGGGCCCGCGTCCCGCGCGGTCCGGATGATCCGGTTGATCACGCTCGGAGCGTTGAGGTCCGGGTACTTGGCTCGGATCAACGCGGCCAGAGCGGAGACGATCGCACCGGAGTCGGAGGTGCCGTCACCCCAGCCGTAGCCCCCCTCGTTGGTGACGTTGTACACGCTGTCGCCGGGAGCGGCGACCACCGCCTCCGGCCCCTGGACGGAGCCGGACCAGAACGCGCCGCCCCTGGTCGTCCCGGTCACCGCGATCACACCGGGGGTGTTGGCGGGCTTGCCCACTGTGGTTCCACCCTGGGCGGTGTTACCCGCGGAGGCGACCAGGACGACGTCATGGTCCAACGCGTACTGGATTGCGCTCTTCTGCACGGGATTGGCGAAGCCGGGGCCACCAACGGACATGTTGATCACTTTGGCCCCGCCGTCGACGGCCATCCGGATGCCCCGGGCAATCCCGGCGTCGGTGTAGAAGCCGTCCTCCTTGCGCAACTTGATGGGCAGGATCTTCGCGCCGGGGGCGATGCCGTCCACCCCGTCGCGGCTGGCTTTCGCCGCGATGATGCCGGCCATGTGGGTGCCGTGCCCGTCCTCGTCGGACCGGCCGTCTCCGGAGGCGCCGTAGCTGCGACCACCGGGAAGCACCTGACCGCGTAGGTCCGGGTGGCTCGCCTCGACGCCACTGTCGATCACGGCGACGACCACGCCCCGCCCGGTCGAGATCTTGTGCACCTGGTCGATCCGGAGCTCGTCCAGATACCACTGCTCGGCCCGACGGGGAGCGGCGGCCGCCGGTTGAGCGGCCCCCACCACCAGGAACCCCGCCAGCAGACAGGCGACTACCGGCCGGAGGCCTGCGACGTTCACCCTCATCCGTCCATCCTCATCGAAGGACACCCGGGGACGCCCCGTCACCGGGGCCCCACGGATCGTCATCCTCAGTCAACCACGACGAGTGCTCGGAGCCGGTGGAGCCACCCTGGCCGGCGCCACCCGCGCCGCCCATCATTCCGCCGCCCATCATTCCGGCACCGCCGACGCCGGCACCACGCGCGCCGCCCGCCATCCCGGCACCGCCGGCAGCCTGAGCCGTGCGCAACGCGTTCGCCGCGCTCGTCATCGGCGGAATCTTTCCGTTGCCGCCACCCACCATGCCGGGGATGCCGCCCACGCCGATCCCGGCACCGCCGCCCAGGCCACCACCGGCGCCGCCGCCGATCCCGCCGGCCGAGCCGACCCCGGCACCGCCTCCGAAACCACCGCCGGCGCCACCGAGACCGGCGCTGCCGACCCCGCCGCCGCCGATGCCGCCGCCCAGGCCGCCGACCCCGCCCGGGGTGGCGCCGGCCAGACCGCTGCTGTAGCCAGCGTCGTCGTCCGCGTAGCCCGGCAAGCCGGAGCCCGTCGACGGGGGTGTGAACTGACCCGTGCCGCCGGTGGGCGAGCCCTCGCCGAGCCCACCGGGCTTGGTCGGGGAGAACGGGTCGACGGTGGACGTCGGACCGCCCGTGTCGCCGATGCCCGGCGGCCTGCTGCCGATCGTGGGGCCGCCACCACCGATGTCGGGCTTCCCGCCGAATTCGCCACCACTGATGTCGGGCCGCCCCGAGGGCGGGACCCGGGGGTCCCGACGGATTTCGTCCACGCCGCCCGATCTGTCCGGGCTGTTGACGGTGAGCTTGGGGCGCTCCGTGTAGACGGCCTGGGGCAGCGGTGCCATCGCCGTGTTCGCCGCGTTCTGATTGTCCCGGTACCAGTTGTCCAGGTGGGCTCCGGTGTCCCACCAGCCGCCCCGCTTTTGGTCACCGGCCTGACCGTCGACCTTCATCGTCGCTTCCAGGTCGTCGGCCTTGTCCCGGAACGCGCCGTCGGCGTACGAGCCGGGGTTGCTCTGGTAGTCCTTGCGCAGCGCGGCGAGGAACCCCGACGAGCTCTCGCCGTCGCGGGCATCGTCGAGCTCGGTGCCGTTGGGCAGGCTCCACTCGTTGAAGCCGAAGTCGTCCATCAGCGGAATCGGGATCGTGGAGACCGACTTGCGGATGTCGCCCTCGATCCGCGTCAACGCGCCACTGACGTTGGTCGCGTCGGTGATCAGATCCTCGATCTGCTTGCCTATCTTGCCCAGGTGCTCGCGGTACGCGTCACCACCGCCGCCCTTCCAACCGGCGAGCATCCCGGGCAGCCCGCCGACGTGCGGGCGCTCCTGGCCGGTCGCGATCGGGCCGACGAACGAGCGACCGACGAGCGCGTCCCGCAGCTGTTGCAGGCCGCTGGAGAGGTTGCTCCAGCCCGCTCCGACCGATCCGACCGTTTCCGGGTCCGCGGAGAGCGTCACCTCGCGGACGCACCGCTCCCAGGTTCCTCCAGCCATGACGTCCCCCTCAGGCCGTGTACGGGTAGGTGGGTGCGCCGCTGGCCGTGGGCGGCGGCGCCGCCGACTCCAGCAGCCGCTCGATCTCCTTGCCGTTGGCGCCGTTGCGCGCCTCGGTGTCGCGGAACGCCTTGGCGATCTCCTCGGTGCCCTCCTTGAGCGCGGCGAGCTTCTGGGAGAGCGTGTTGAGGTGCGCTTCCATGTTCACCGTTGACGTCTCCAGGGCCCGCCACTGCATGACGGCGTCCTCGTACGCGCCGAACGGCGTGCCGCCGGGGACGGTCTGGGCGTTGTTGCTGTCGCCCTTCATCCGCGTCTTGATGCGTTCCATCTCGTACTTGATGGTGTCGTCGATGTACTGCCGGAGCCGCTCGACGTATGTGGCGGCGGCGTCCAGGTCCTCGACGCTGACGTGCAGATCGCCGATGCTCGGCGGCGGGATGCTACCCATGCGATTCCTCCCCCGTCCCCGACCCGCCGGGTCGGTCCATGTCAGACGCAGCGTATCGAGTCTGACCTAGTCGAGGCAGCCCCAGTCACCGGCACGTGGTACAGATGGCGGCCGATCTCGCTGAAGGTCCGGTGCGGGCCACCGGGCGGGCCGAGCCCGAACAACGCCAACGGGCCCGCGAGACGCGGACCCGTTGGGCGACATGTCGGATGTGGAGGGTGGTGGCGGGTCACCGCCAGCCGGCGCTACGTCAAAGCACCGCGGTCAGGGGTGCGAGTGCGAGTGGCCCGACGGGACCTTCATGCCGTTGCCGCCCAGCGGAGTGAGCGGTAGCAGCTTCTTGCCGGTGGGGCCGATCTGGATCTCGGTGTCCATCGATGGGCAGACGCCGCAGTCGAAGCAGGGCGTCCACCGGCAGTCGTCCTGCTCGAACTCGCTGAACGCGTCCTGCCAGTCCTGCCAGAGCCAGTCCTTGTCGAGGCCCGAGTCGAGGTGGTCCCAGGGCAGGACCTCCAGCTCGTCGCGCTGACGGGTGGTGTACCAGTCGAGGTCCACCCCGAACGCGGGCAGCGTCTCGGCCGCAGCCTGCACCCAGCGCTGGTACGAGAAGTGCTCGCTCCACCCGTCGAACCGGCCGCCGTTCTCCCAGACCTTGCGGATGACCGACCCGACCCGGCGGTCACCCCGGGAGAGCAGCCCTTCGATGAGCGACGGCTCGCCGTCGTGGTACCGGTAGCCGATGGCCCGGCCCAGCGAACGGTCCGCGTTGATGGCCTGCTTGAGGATCTTGAGCCGGTGGTCGATGACCTCCGGACGGTCCATCGCGGCCCACTGGAACGGGGTGTGCGGCTTCGGCACGAACCCGCCGATGGAGACCGTGCAGCGGATGTCCTTGGAGCCGGTCGCGGCCCGGCCGGCCCTGATCACCTCGTGGGCCATCTCGGCGATCTCGAGGACGTCCTCGTCGGTCTCGGTGGGCAGGCCGCACATGAAGTAGAGCTTCACCTGCCGCCACCCGTTGGTGTACGCGGTGACGACCGTACGGATCAGGTCTTCCTTCGACACCATCTTGTTGATGACCTTGCGGATCCGCTCCGACCCGCCCTCTGGGGCGAAGGTCAGGCCGGTGCGCCGCCCGTTACGGGACAGCTCCTGCGCGAGGTCGATGTTGAAGGCGTCCACCCGGGTCGAGGGCAGCGACAGCGAGACGTTCGTGCCCTCGTACTGCTGGGCGAGGCCCGAGCACATGTCGCCGATCTCGGAGTGGTCCGCCGAGGAGAGGGACAGCAGGCCGACCTCGGAGAAGCCGGAGAACTCCAGGCCCTCGCGGACCATCTGCGCGACAGTGGTGATCGACCGCTCCCGCACCGGACGGGTGATCATTCCAGCCTGGCAGAACCGGCAACCCCTGGTGCAACCCCGGAAGATCTCCACCGCGTACCGCTCGTGCACCGTCTCGGCCAACGGCACGAGGGGCTTCTTCGGGTACGGCCAGGCGTCCAGGTCCATCGTCGTGCGCTTGTGCACCCGGAACGGCACGTCGGCCCGGTTCGGTACGACCCGCTGGATCCGGCCGTCCGGCAGGTAGTCGACGTCGTAGAAGCGCGGCACGTAGACGCTCTCGGTGCGGGCCAGCCGCAGCAGCAGCTCGTCGCGGCCGCCCGGCGAGCCCTCGGCCTTCCACTCCCGAACGATCGCGGTGATCTCCAGGACCGCCTCCTCGCCGTCGCCGAGCACCGCGGCGTCGATGAAGTCGGCGATCGGCTCCGGGTTGAACGCGGCGTGCCCGCCGGCCACGATCACCGGGTCGGCGTCGGTGCGGTCGGCGGCCAGCAGCGGGATGCCGGCCAGGTCGATCGCGGTGAGCATGTTCGTGTAACCCAGCTCGGTGGAGAAGGAGATGCCGAACACGTCGAACCCGCGCACCGACCGGTGCGCGTCGACGGTGAACTGCGGCACGCCGTGCGTGCGCATCAGCGTCTCCAGGTCCGGCCAGACCGCGTACGTCCGCTCGGCGAGGGTGTCGGGCAGCTCGTTGAGCACCTCGTAGAGGATCTGCACGCCCTGGTTGGGCAGACCCACCTCGTAGGCGTCGGGATACATCAGCGCCCAACGCACGGTCGCCGCGTCCCAGTCCTTCGTCACCGCACCCAACTCGCCCCCGACGTACTGGATGGGCTTGGAGATCTGGGGCAGCAGCGGCTCGAGCTGGGGCCAGACCGACGGCTCCGCGCCGCGACGCGGCGTCAGAGGGGCCGAGCTGGAGTCGTCGCGAGAGTTGGTCGCGGCCGCGTGCGGGCTCGTGGACGGGGCACTCATGATGCCCAAGGGTACGCGTTCGTCCGCCGCCGATCGCGCGCACGCCCGATCGGCGGGGGTGGCGGCGCGGTACTAACCTCGGTTCGGCGCGAGAGGAGATTGCCGCGATGCCGGAGACCCAGCCGGGAGCACGGCCGGCCAACGGGAGCACCCCGGAGCCGGAGCCGGAGCGGGACCGGACGGTCGCCGACGAGCCGACCTCCCCACCCGTACCCCCGGAGCAGCCGGAACCCTCGGACCAGCCGAACCCCTCGGACCAGCCAGAACCCTCGGACCACTCGGACCAGCCGGAACCCCCGGACCAGCCGGAGCCTGCCCCGACCGCGGAGGTCCCGGCCGCGGAGGTCCCGGCCTCGGAGGTCCCGGCCGCGGAGGTCCCGGCGCCCAGGTGGAGTGGTTCGGCCCCGGTTCCACCTCCGCTGCCCCGCCGACAGGCCTGGGGCGAGTCGGCCGAGCCGACCCCTCCCCCGCCGGTGGCCGTCGGGCCGCCGGAGGACCAGACCCCGGTCGACCCGTGGGCCGGCGTGGACACCGGCGGCTGGGACCTGCCCTCCGCCGAACTGCCCCCGCTGCCGCCCACGATGTCGTATCCGACGCCACCGGACACCCGGCAGTGGTCCGGGCCGCCCGTTCCCCCGGCCTCGTCGCACCCGGTGCCGCCGCCGGCGGCACCGGGCGCACCCCGGGCCATCGGGCCCATGGTGCCGGCCCGGCCGATGTCGCCACCCGCACCACCCGCGCCGCCGAAGGTGCCGAAGCAGCGCCGGGGTCGGCGATCCACCACGCCACCGCCATCACCGCCGCCCGGTTGGCAGGCCCCCAAGGGGTACGTGCCGGTTCCGGTCCGCCGACGACGCCGCTGGCCGTGGCTGCTGCTGCTCACCCTGGCCTGCTGTTGTGGCTGCCCCGCCTACTACGGGTTCCCGATCTCGGCCCAGTACCCGGCGCGCGCGGCCCTGCCCGTCCAGGTGGACGACCTCAACCTGCGGCAGGACAGCCGGAGCACCGAGGCGGCCCAGAAGTTGGAGAGCGAGGTACGCAAGGAGAACTGGCTGGCCGAGGACACGTTCGCTGGCGTCTACGCCACGACGAGCGGCAAGCGGGTAACGGTCTTCGGCGGCACCGGCTTCCGGCTGACTCCGGAGTCGGACGCGGAGGCCGAGATCAGCCGGCTCACCGATCGGTACGCGTTGGGCGCCCCGGAGAGCGTGGACACCGGTGTACGGGGCCGGCACGAACGGTGCGCGGTGGGCAGCGCCGACGGCGGCGCCGTGGTCGTCTGCACGTCGGTCGACCACGGCAGCATCGCCACCGGGGTGTTCACCCGACTCTCCGTCGCCGACAGTTCCGACCTGTTGGGCACCCTGCGCGCCCAGATCGTCCAACCCGAGCGGGGCTGATGCCGCACCCTCGCCGGCCGGGGTGCGGCCGGCGGGGTCAGGCGTCGCGGGTCGGGTCCGGGTGGGCGCGCGGCGGGGCGTAGCGGGGCACGTACTCCTGGCCGGTGAGCTTCTGGATCTCGCTCATCAACTCGTCGGTCATCTGCCGCAGCGAGGCGCGGTCGTCCGGTCGGCCGGTGAAGTCCAGCGGCTTGCCGAATCGAACCGTGATCTTGGCAGTGCCCGGCCGGGGCACCCGGGCGCCGATCGGCTGCGCCTTGTCCGTGCCGATCATGCCCACCGGGATGATCGGCACGCCGGCCGAGATCGCCAGCCGGGCCGCGCCGGTCCGCCCCCGGTAGAGCTTGCCGTCCGGCGAGCGGGTGCCCTCCGGGTAGACCACCACCAGGTCACCGCCCTTGAGCGCCGGGATCGCCGCGTCGAACGCGGACAGCGCCGCCCGGCCACCGGCCCGCTCGACCGGGATCGCACCCAGGCCGGTGAGGACGAACTTGGAGATCGCACCCTTCACGCCGGTGCCGTTGAAATATTCCGACTTGGCCCAGAAAGCCAGGTGCCGGGGCACGACCGTGCCGAGGAACAACTCGTCGGCCACCGAGAGGTGGTTGCCGGCGAAGATCGCGCCGCCGGTCTCCGGCACGTGTTCCAGACCCTCCACGGTCGGGCGGAACGCCACCCGCAGCGTGGGGCCCACGGTCAGCTTGCCGATGGTGTAGAGCAGCGGCACTGGTCCTCCGGCAGATGAAATGCGAGCAGGCGGTGTCACGGTAGCGGACGCCTCCACACCTCCCCGACGGAGGTGGTGAGGCGCCCGCACCCTGGCGATGGTCCGTTACACCCGGCGGACGACCACCGTTACCCGCTCACCATCGCCGACCTCGCCGGCGAAGCCCTCCAGCCCCTCGACGACGGAGCCGTCCCGACCCTCGACGACGGAGCCGTCCCGACCCTCGACGAAGTCGACCGAGTCGGCCAGCACCTCCGCGGAGACGAAGTCGACGTACGCCGACACCGCCGCGCGTACCTCGTCGGACGCCGACACCGACACCACGATCCGGTCCGAGACGTCCAGGTCGGCGTCACGGCGGGCCTGCTGCACCACCCGCACCACGTCGCGGGCCAGCCCCTCGGCGGCCAGTTCCGGTGTGACGTCGGTGTCCAGCACCACCACGCCCTCGCCGCCGGGCAGCGGCGCGGAGTGCTCGGCGTCGGCGGCGACCAGGCGCAACTCGTACTCGCCCTCGGCGAGGGTGACGCCGGCGGCCACCGGGGCGCCGTCGACCAGCTCCCACTCGCCCGCCTTGACCGCCTTGATCACCTGTTGCACCTGCTTGCCGACGCGTGGGCCGAGCGCCCGGGGAACCACAGTCAACACCTGCTCGCAGTACGCGGACAGCTCCGCGCTGAACTCCACGGTCTTCACGTTGACCTCGTCGGCGACCAGGTCGGCGAACGGCCGCAGCTGCTCCGCGGCCGGCGAGGCCACTGTCAGCGTCGACAGCGGCAGTCGCACCCGCAGCCCCTTGGCCTTGCGCAGCGACAGCGCCGCCGAGGCGACCGCCCGAACGTTGTCCATCGCGCGGACCAGATCGTGGTCGGCCGGGAACTCCTCCGCCGAGGGCCAGTCGGTCAGGTGCACCGAACGCTCCCCGGTCAGGCCACGCCAGATCTCCTCCGCGGTCAGCGGCGCGAGCGGCGCCACCACCCGACAGAGCGTCTCCAGCACCGTCGACAGGGTGTCGAAGGCGTTGGCGTCACCGGACCAGAACCGGTCCCGGGACCGGCGCACGTACCAGTTGGTCAGCGCGTCAAGGTAGGACCGGACGGTGGCGCAGGCACCGGAGATGTCGTACGCGTCCATCTGCGCGCCGACAGTGGACACCAGCTCGTTCGTCTTCGCCAGCACGTACCGGTCGAGCAGGTGGGTGGAGTCGGTACGTCGCCGGGCCTGATATCCGTCGGCGTTGGCGTAGAGCGTGAAGAAGTAGTACACGTTCCACAGCGGCAGCAGCACCTGCCGGACGGCGTCGCGGATGCCCGCCTCGGTGACCGCCATGTCCCCACCGCGCAGCACTGGCGAGGACATGAGCATCCAGCGCATCGCGTCCGAGCCGTACGCGTCGAAGACGTGGTAGACGTCAGGGTAGTTGCGCAGGCTCTTGGACATCTTGCGCCCGTCCGAGCCGAGCAGGATGCCGTGGCTCAGGCAGTTACGGAACGCCGGCCGGTCGAACAGCGCGGTGGCCAGCACGTGCATCGTGTAGAACCAACCACGGGTCTGCCCGATGTACTCGACGATGAAGTCACCCGGGTAGTGGTGCTCGAACCAGTCGGCGTTCTCGAACGGGTAGTGCACCTGGGCGAACGGCATCGACCCGGACTCGAACCAGCAGTCCAGCACCTCCGGCACCCGGCGCATCATCGACGCACCCGTAGGGTCGTCCGGGTTGGGGCGGACCAGGTCGTCCACCGCCGGCCGGTGCAGGTCGGTCAGGCGTACGCCGAAGTCCCGCTCGATGTCGGCCAGCGAACCGTAGACGTCCAGGCGCGGGTAGTTCGGGTCGTCGGACTTCCACGCCGGGATCGGCGAGCCCCAGAACCGGTTCCGGCTGATCGACCAGTCCCGGGCGTTGGCCAGCCACTTGCCGAACGAGCCGTCCTTGATGTGGCCCGGCGTCCAGTTGATCTCCTGGTTCAGCTCGACCATCCGGTCCCGGAACTGCGTCACCGCGACGAACCACGACGACACCGCCTTGTAGACCAGCGGGGTGTCGCAACGCCAGCAGTGCGGGTACGAGTGGGTGTAGGTGTCCTGCCTGAGCACCACCCCCCGGTCCTTCAGCTCCCGGATCACCGGCTTGTTGACGTCGAAGACCTGCTCACCCTGGTACGGCGGGACCAGCGCGGTGAACCGGGTGTGGTCGTCGACAGTGACGATGGTGGGGATGCCGGCGGCGTTGCAGACGTTCTGGTCGTCCTCACCGAAGGCCGGGGCCAGGTGCACGATCCCGGTGCCGTCCTCGGTGGTGACGAACTCCGCGCCGAGCACCTGGTAGGCGTTCTCCCCTGCCTGCTCGACGAGGAAGTCGAACAGCGGCGTGTAGCGGCGCCCGGCCAGGTCCCGGCCGTACACCGTGCCGACCTGCTCGTAGCCCTCCAGCTCCTTGGCGTACGCGGCCAGCCGCGCCGCCCCCACCAGGTAGCGGTCGCCACTGCGCTCGCTGTCGGGGGAACCCCGGTGTTCGAGCACCGCGTACTCGATGTCGGGTCCGACGGCGAGCGCCAGGTTCGACGGCAGGGTCCACGGCGTGGTGGTCCAGACGCCCAGCTTGACCGGCCCGCGCACCAGCTCCGGCGCGGACTCGTCGGCGGTCAGCTCGAACCACACCGACAGGGTGGGGTCGTGCCGGTCCCGGTAGACGTCGTCCATCCGGGTCTCGGTGTTCGACAGCGGCGTCTCACAGCGCCAGCAGTACGCCAGCACCCGGAAGCCCTCGTAGATCAGACCCTTGTCGTGCAGGGTCTTGAAGGCCCACATGACGCTTTCCATGTAGTCCAGGTCGAGGGTCTTGTAGTCGTTGGTGAAGTCGACCCAGCGGGCCTGCCGGTTGATGTACCGCTCCCAGTCCTGGGTGAACTCCAGCACCGAGGCACGGCAGGCCTCGTTGAACCGGTCCACGCCCAGGTCGATGATCTCCGCCTTGCTGGTGATGCCGAGCTGCTTCTCGGCCACCACCTCGGCGGGCAGGCCGTGACAGTCCCACCCGAAACGCCGCTCGACGTGCCGGCCGCGCATGGTCTGGTAGCGCGGCACCACGTCCTTGACGTAGCCGGTGAAGAGGTGACCGTAGTGCGGCAGGCCGTTGGCGAACGGCGGGCCGTCGTAGAAGACGTACTCGTTCTTGCCGTCGGTGCCGGCGGGGCGGGCCTCGATGCTGGCCTCGAAGGTCTTGTCAGCCGTCCAGTGCTCCAGCACGCGGCGCTCGACCGCGGGCAGGTCCGGGCTCGCCGGAACACCGGCGGCGGTCGCGTCGTGCAACGGATAGGCCATCGGGGGTCGCTCTCCTCATGCAGCTCACTCAACGTGGGTCTGCGAGGACGAACCTCCGGGTACGCCTGGAACGGCGCTCCCGGGTGGCCCGCGGTACCACCCCGCTTGGCGGTCAGGATCGACCGCCCGCTCATTGTCGGCTGTGACGGGCCGCATCCGTCCGGTTCTACTGGGCCGGTTGCCCGGCTGTTCTTCCGGAGGCTCACCGGTGATGGCCGGGTCATCGCCTTACAGTGCTCAACGATACTCGACCCGCCGACCGCCCCGCCGCCGAGTGAACGCCCGCGCCGGCACCCTAGGCTCACCGGGTGATCCGGATCGAGTTGGACGAGCCGACGCTGCTCCGGACCCGGATCGCCACCAGCCCGCTCTGGGAGGTGCTGACCAGTCTGTTACTGCTGCACCGCAATCCGATTGAGGCGCCCTGGCCGTACACCGCCTGGGCGCGGCACGCACGGCGGGTGCTCGACGGCGTGCCGGCGACCGCGCCGGCCCGGCTGCTGACCAGCGGCCTACCCGCACCGGACTTCCTCAGCCCGATCCCCACGTTGGCCGCGCCGACCCTGGCCGACCAACTCGCCGAGCTGCGCGCGACGCCGGCCGAGGTGATCACCGAGCAGATCCCCCACTACTACCACCCGGACGACCTGCCGGAGTGGCTCCGCCCGTTCGTCAAGGACCGGCGGGCCGCCCTGGACCGGCTCGCCGACGGCATCCAGGCGTACTGGGACGCGGCCATCGCGCCGTGGTGGCCGGCGATGCAGGCGGCGCTGGACGAGGAGGTGCTGCATCGGGCCCGTGCGCTCGCCGCGTACGGCCCGGACGCGCTCCTGGCCGACCTGCACGAACGGGTGCGCTGGAACAAGCCGGTGCTGACCCTGGTGAAGCCGTCGGAGCAGCAGTTCACGGCGGTGAACCAGCGACTGCTGCTGCTTCCCTTGATCTTCTCGGAGGGGGCACTCGTCTGCGCCACCGACCATCCGGAGATCATCGCCGTCTCCTACCAGGCGCGCGGGGCGGCAGTGCTCGCCGAGAGTGGGCCGGTCTCGGCGGCCCGGACGACACCGGCCACGGACCGGCTGGCGGTGCTGGTCGGTCGGGGTCGCGCCCAGGTGCTGCGGGCGCTGGCGAGGCCAGCCACCACCGCGGGCCTCGCGGCCACGTTGGGGCTGGCTCCGAGCACCGTGTCGGAGCAGCTCTCCGCGCTGCTGGCCGCGGGCGTGGTACACCGGCGCCGGGTGGGTCGGCGGGTGTTGTACGGCCTGGAACCGGCCGGTCTGGCACTGGTGCAGCTCGTCGGTGACGAGCCGACGAGCGCCTCGGCCTGAGCATTCGGCTCGATCCGAATCCGTTTCCCACCCGTACCCGTCACTTCTAGCCTGCTGATCACGAGCGTCGGAAGGTCCGGGCAGACCGCGGCGTCGACCTGACGGTCGGCAACGGGGAGCTGTTCGGCCTGCCGGGGCCAGACGGCGCTGGCGGGCCCCATCCCCGACCCAACCCACGTTGATCATGGAGTTGTTGCCTCGCTCGACGGCGTGTCGTGGCAACAACTCCATGATCGACCGGGGGTCGGGGACGGCCCGTGCGCGGGATCACAGTCTTGGTTGTCACGACCCGGCCCGGTCCGGCCGTCGTAACGGTGTCGGACCAATCAGGAGGTAGTCGTGCAACGGATGAACCCGGCCGAGGTCGCACCGCAGGCGTACAAGGCCGTCTTGGGGTTGGAGAAGTACGTTCAGACGAACGTCGACCGCACAGTGCTGGAGCTGGTGAAACTGCGGGCGTCGATGATCAACGGGTGCGCGTACTGCGTGGACATGCACAGCCGGGACGCGCTCGCCGACGGCGAGTCGAGCCGCCGGCTGTTCGCGGTAGCCGCCTGGCGGGAGGCTCCCTTCTTCGACGAGCGGGAGCGGGCCGCGTTGGCCCTCACCGACGCGGTCACCCGGCTCGGCGAGCACGGGGTGCCGGACGAGGTGTGGGATGACGCCGCGAAGGTCTGGTCCGAGAAGGAACTGGCCGACCTCGTCATCGCGATTGCCACAATCAACGTGTGGAATCGGATCGGGGTGACGATGCGGCTGGAGCCTCCAGCCCAGGCGTGACCACCGAGGCGGCAGCGGAGGCGGCCGGTGCGCTCGAGGCGCACCGGCCGATGCTGCTCGGTCTCGCGTACCGCCTGCTCGGCAGCCGGCACGACGCGGAGGACGTGCTCCAGGAGGCGTACCTGCGCTGGCTCGGTGTGGACCGGGCCCGGGTCGAGGAGCCGCGCCGATACCTGTCCAGGGTGGTCACCCGGTTGGCACTGGACCGGCTGCGCGCGCGGCAGGCGGCCCGCGAGACGTACGTCGGGACGTGGCTGCCCGAGCCGGTGCCGACCGCGCCCTCGCCGTTCGGGCCGTTGGACCGGGTAGAGCTACGCGACTCGCTCTCCACCGCGTTGCTGCACGTCCTGGAGCGGCTCACCCCGCCGGAGCGGGCGGTGTACGTCCTGCACACGGCCTTCGACCTGCCGTACGCGGAGATCGCCGAGATCCTGGAGCGGTCCGTCGCCGACTGTCGGCAGCTGTACCACCGGGCGACCGCGCGGGTACGGCAGGAGCAGCGTCGGTTCACCGCCAGCCGCCCGGAGCGGGAGCGGCTGCTGGACGCGTTCCTCGCCGCGGCCCGCGACGGTGACCTGGCGAGGCTCACCGACCTGGTGGCCGCCGACGCCACCGCCTGGAACGACGGCGGCGGTCGGGTGCGGGCCGCCCTCAACCCGGTCAGCGGCGCCGACCGGATCGCCCGGTTCTACGCCGGGGTCTACGGCCCGCGTCACCGAGTGGCGATGGATCCGGTGGAGCTCAACGGGGAACCAGCGATGTTGATCACCCGCGCGGACGGCAGTCGGTACACGCTGACCATCGCCGCGGCCGACGGACGGATCACCGGGATCTACGTGGTCGGCAACCCGGCGAAGGTGCCGGCGGTCGGCTGAACCCGGGCGTCGTCGGTCGACCCCGGGCCGGTGGGCGTCAGCCCAGCTCGGGGAACCAGAGCGCGATCTCGCGCTTGGCGCTGTCAGTCGAGTCGGAGGCGTGCACCAGGTTCTCCCGGTTGGACAGCGACAGGTCACCCCGGATGGTGCCGGCGGCGGCCTTGCGTCCGTCGGTGGCGCCGACCAGCCCGCGGACCACGTCGATGACCTGGTCGCCGGAGAGCACCAGGGCGACCAGCGGGCCGCCGGTCATGAAGTCCTTCAGCGGCGGGTAGAACGCCTTGTCGACGTGCTCGGCGTAGTGCTCGTCGGCGAGCGCGGCATCCATCGTCCGGTGCGCCATCGCGTCGATCCGCAGCCCCTTGCGCTCGAAGCGGGAGAGGACCTCGCCGACCAGGCCGCGGCGGACCGCGTCGGGCTTGATCAGAACGAGGCTGCGCTCATCCGGGCTGTTGCTGGACACGCTGGGTTCCTCCTGTACGCGATGAACGCTTGGGATCGGTACGGTCAGCCTAGCGACCCGGTCCCGGCACCGGCGCGGCGGCCGGTCTTTCCCCCGGTGGCCGATCCGGCCTAGCCTGGTCCTGACCCCGGGAGGTCCACTGTGGCGAATGGCGGGAACCGACCCATCGCGCCGGTACGCAAGCTGATCGGCGCGGTGCTGGGCACCGTTGCCACGTTCGTCGTCCTGTTCGGGCTCGGCATGACGAGTTGGGCCATCGTGGCTCTGGGGGTCGCCCTGCTGGTGCTGGCGATCGCGCTGGCGACCGTACGCGGCGGCGGTCGCACGTGGGTCGTCGGCGTCGGGCACGTGCACAGCGCCTCCGAACCACCCACCCAGTACGCGTTCGGCCGCTGCGAACTCCAACTGGTGATCGACGCCCCTGGTCTGCCGCCGCGGTCCAAGAAGATCATTGAGCCGAGGGTGCCGGTCTCCAAGTGGCCGTCGCTGGGCCAGACCCTGCCGATCCGGGTCGCGTTGGACGACCAGCGGCACGTCAAGGTCCTCTGGGACGAGGTGCTCACCCATGCCGAGACCGCCGCTGCCGTCGCCGATCTTCCGCCGGAGTTCGCCGACGCGGAGCCGGTGGACGAGCTGTTGATCCAGCAGGACGCGCCGCCGTGGGCGGACCGCGCACCCGACGACGACTTCCGCGACCCGGTCGGTGACCCGTTCCGGGACCCGTCCGGTGACCCGTTCCGCGACCCGCTCGGTGACCCGCTGCGCACCGACCCTTCGCGCGACGACCTCCGGCGCGACGACCCGGGCGTCGTGCCCGAGGAGCGCGAGCCCGTGGTGATGCACCAGAGCCCGGGTGGCCCGGTGGTGTTGGAGGGCGTGGTCGTCGAGCCGCAGGCCGGCGGGCTGCCCCGACGGGCAACCACTCCGGCGCCCCGCCCGCCCGCCGAGGAGCGCTTCGACGAGCCCGCCGCCGACCGGTTCGACGCCCCGCAGGCGAGCGGCGCGAGCGCCCCGCCCGCCGAGGAACCCGTCGACCCGCCCAGCGCGCAGCGCTTCGACCCGCCGCCCGCGCAGCGCTCCGGCCCGGGCACTCCCGACCCGCTGGACCCACTCGATCTTCCGCTGGACGATCCCTCGCCGGCCGGGGCCGCACGCACCACAGTGACGGATGAGGAACTGGACCAGGCGATCTTCGGATTCGACGCCGGCTCGGGCGCGGACCCGGCCGCACCGATCAGCGGGGTGGGCCTCACCCTGCTGGTCACCGACCTGCAGCGGTCGCTCAACTTCTACCGCGACGTGCTCGGCTTCAGCGAGGTCGACCAGGGTGCCCACAACGCCGTCCTAGCCTCCGGGGCGACCCGGATCGTCCTGCGCGAGGTGACCGGGGCGGCGCCCATCAGCCGCCGGCTCGTGCACGTCAACCTTGAGGTGAGCGACATCGAGGCGGCGTACGAGCGGTTGCGCGAGTCGGGCGTCCGCTTCACGTACGCGCCCCGGGTGGTCAACCGGGGCACCAAGCTGGAGGGGTGGGCGGCGGCCTTCCGCGACCCGGATGGCCACGGCGTCGCGCTCACCCAGTGGCGCGAACGCGCCGACGCCTGACCCGGCCCGCCTTCGGACAGCGCCGGCCGGGTCCGCCGTCAGCCGAGAATGACGCGGCGAACGTGCAACGCGTACGCCCAGACCAGGGCGAAGATGATGCCCAGCCCGAGCAGTGACCAGTGCAGCAGACCGCCCAACAACAGCAGCCCCTGGAGCACGGTGCCGGCGTTCCAGGCCCACTGCCGACGCATCATGCCGGCGAGCACCACGGCGGCCACCGCCAGTGCCACCACCGCACCGATCGCGGCACCGCCGAGGTCACCGCCGACCACCCGGATCGGCTGGATCGCCAGCAACAGCACCAGCGCCTCCAGGCTGAGCGTGCCAGCACCGAGACCGCGTACCGCCCGCTCCGGGTTGCGCAACCCGGAGCGTCGCGGCTGCCCGGCCGTGGGCTCCTCCCCCACCGGCGGGCCGGTCGGGTCCTCGGTGGGGTGCGGGTCCCGCTCCGGGCTGGTCATCGCTTCAGCAGCCGGCGCGCGTCGGCGACAGTCACCACGGACCCCGTGACCAGCACCCCGACGCCGCTCAGCTCACCGGGGACGTCCTCCTCGGCCATCGCCACCGCCAGCTCGATCGCGTCCGGCATGTTCTCCGCCGAAGCCACCCGCTCCTCGCCGAAGATCTCGGCGGCCAGCGCTTCGAGTTCCTCCGTCGGCATCGCCCGTGGCGAGCTGTTGCGGGTGACCACCACCTGGTCGACCACCGGCTCCAGCAGCTCCAGCAGCGCCTCCGCGTCCTTGTCGGCGAGGACGCCGATGACGGCCACCAGCTTGCTGAACGCGAACTCCTCCTGGAGCGCGGTGACTGTGGCCTTCATGCCGTGCGGGTTGTGCGCACCGTCCAGCAGGATGGTCGGGGCGTTACGCACCCGCTCCAGCCGACCCGGGGAGCTGGTCGAGGCGAAGCCCTCGCGGACCGCCTCGATGTCCAGCTGACGTCGGGCCCCGGCGCCCAGGAACGCCTCCACGGCGGCAAGCGCCATGGCCGCGTTCTGCGCCTGGTGGGCACCGTGCAGCGGAATGAACACGTCGTCGTAGACGCCACCCAGCCCCTGGAGGGTCAGCACCTGACCGCCGACCGCGACCGCCCGACCCAGCACGCCGAACTCGCCGCCCTCCCGGGCGATGGTGGCCCCGACCTCGGCGCAGCGGTCGAGGAGGGGACCGGCGGCCTCCTCCTCCTGGGCCGCCGAGATCACGGTGGCCCCCGGGTGGATGATGCCGGCCTTCGCCAGCGCGATGTCCTGGATCGTGTCGCCGAGCCACTCGGTGTGGTCCAGCCCGATCGGGGTGATCACACAGACCCCGGCCTGGAGGACGTTCGTGGCGTCCTCCGCCCCGCCGAGGCCCACCTCGACCACCGCGATGTCGACCGGCGCGTCGGCGAAGGTGGCGAACGCCAGCGCGGTGGTCATGTCGAAGTACGTCAGCGGCTCGTCCGACCGCGCGTCGACCAGCTCAGCCAGCGGTTTGATCTCCCGGTACACCGAGGCGAACCGCTCCTCGCTGACCGGCTCCCCGTCCAGGCTGATCCGCTCTCGGACGGTCTCCAGGTGCGGGCTGGTGTACCGCCCGGTGTGCAGGCCGTGCGCCCGCAACAGCGAGTCGATCATCCGCGCGGTTGAGGTCTTGCCGTTGGTGCCGGTCAGGTGGATCGTCGGGTACGCCCGCTGCGGGCTGCCGAGCAGGTCGAGCAGCGACTCGATCCGGTCCAGCTCGAAGACCATGCGGGTGAAGCCACGGGCGTTCAGCTCGGCCTCGACGGCGGCGAATTCGGTACGGTCGGTCACGAGGGCAGTGTCTCCAGAGCAGCGTCGATCCGGACCAGGTCGGCCTCGGCGGTGGCGAGCCGGCCGCGGATCTTCGCGACCACCGGCTCGGGGGCCTTGCCGATGAAGGCAGGGTTGTCGAGCTTCGCCCGGGCCTGCGCGACCTCCTTCTCGGCTGCCGCGCGGTCCTTCGTCAGCCGGGCCCGCTCGGCCGCCACGTCGATCGACCCCCGGGTGTCCAACGCGACACCGACCGCGCCGGGCATGGCCAACGTGGCGCTGGCCTGGAAGTCGTCACCGGCCGGATCCAACCGGACCAGCGAGCGGATCAGCGGCTCGTGGGCAGCGATACCCGCGCCGGACAGCCCGTCCAGGCGGGCAGCCACCCGCTGCGTGGGGCGCAGCCCCTGGTCGGAACGGAACCGGCGGATCTCGGTGACCACCCGCTGAACGCCGACCAGCTCGGCCTCGGCGGCGTCGTCGACCAGCGACCGGTCGGCCACCGGCCAGGCGGCGGCCTGCACCGTCTCGCCGCCGGTCAACGCGAGCCACAGCTCCTCGGTGACGAACGGGATGACCGGGTGCAGCAGCCGCAGCAGCTGGTCGAGCACGTGCCCGAGCACCCGACGGCTGGCCTCCGCGCGCTCACCGCCCTCGGCGAGCACCGGCTTGCTCAGCTCGACGTACCAGTCGCAGACGTCGTCCCAGGCGAAGTGGTAGAGCAGGTCGCACACCTTGGCGAACTCGTACGCCTCGAACTGCTCGTCGACCTCGGCGGTGACGTGCGCCAACCGGGACAGGATCCACCGGTCGACGGTGGAGAGCTGGTCGGTGGGGGGCAGGTCACCAGTGGTGTGCGCGCCGTTCATCAGGGCGAACCGGGTGGCGTTCCAGAGCTTGTTGCAGAAGTTGCGGGAGCCCTGGCACCACTCCTCGCTGACCGGGACGTCCTGGCCGGGGTTCGCGCCCCGCGCCAGGGTGAACCGGGTGGCGTCGGCGCCGTACCGGTCGATCCAGTCCAATGGGTCGACCACGTTGCCGAACGACTTCGACATCTTCTTGCCGAACTGGTCGCGCACCATGCCGTGCAGCGCGACCACGTCGAAGGGCGGCCGGCCGTCCATCGCGTAGAGGCCGAACATCATCATCCGGGCGACCCAGAAGAACAGGATGTCGTACCCGGTCACCAGCACGCTGGTCGGGTAGAACTTCGCCAGGTCCGGGGTCTGCTCGGGCCAGCCCAGTGTGGAGAACGGCCACAGGCCGCTGGAGAACCAGGTGTCCAGGACGTCCTCGTCCTGGTGCCAGCCTTCGCCGGCCGGCGGCGCCTCGTCGGGGCCGACGCAGACGATCTCACCCGCCGGGCCGTACCAGACCGGGATGCGGTGCCCCCACCACAGCTGCCGGGAGATGCACCAGTCGTGCATGTTGTCGACCCAGGCGAAGTAGCGCTTGGCCAGCTCGGCCGGCTCGATGCGGACCCGGCCGTCACGCACCGCGTCACCCGCGGCCTGGGCCAGCGGGGCGGTGTTGACGAACCACTGCAGCGACAGCCGCGGCTCGACGGTGGTCTTGCACCGGGAGCAGTGCCCGACCGCGTGCACGTACGGACGCTTCTCGGCGACGATCCGGCCCTGCTCCCGCAGCGCCGCCACGATCGCCGGTCGCGCCTCGAACCGGTCCAACCCCTCGAACGGGCCGGGCACGGTGATCACGCCGCGCTCGTCCATCACTGTCAGCGCGGGCAGGTCGTGCCGCTGGCCGATCTCGAAGTCGTTCGGGTCGTGGGCCGGCGTCACCTTCACCATGCCGGTGCCGAAGGTCGGGTCGACGTGCGCGTCGGCGACGATCGGGATCCGGCGACCGGTCAACGGCAGCTCGACCTCGGTGCCGATCAGGTGCTGGTAGCGCTCGTCGTCGGGGTGCACCGCCACGGCGGTGTCGCCGAGCATCGTCTCCGCCCGGGTGGTGGCCACCACGACCTCGTCGCTGTAGCGGATCGAGATCAGCTCGCCGTCGTCGTCGGTGTGCTCGACCTCGATGTCGGAGAGCGCCGTGAGGCAGCGCGGACACCAGTTGATGATCCGGTTGGCCCGGTAGATCAGACCGTCGTCGAAGAGCTTCTTGAAGATCGTCTGGACGGCGCGGGTCAGCCCCTCGTCCATGGTGAAGCGCTCGCGGTCCCAGTCGACGGAGTCGCCGAGGCGACGCATCTGGCCGAGGATGGCGCCACCGGACTCGGCCTTCCACTGCCAGACGCGCTCGACGAACTTCTCGCGGCCGAGATCGTGCCGGGACAGCCCCTCCGCGGCGAGCTGACGCTCGACCAGGTTCTGGGTGGCGATGCCGGCGTGGTCCATGCCCGGCAGCCACAGCGCCTCGAAGCCCTGCATCCGCTTACGCCGGGTCAAGGCGTCCATCAGCGTGTGCTCGAACGCGTGGCCCATGTGCAGCGAGCCGGTGACGTTCGGCGGCGGGATGACGATGGTGAAAGGGGGCTTGTCGCTGTCGGCGGAGGCCCGGAAGTGCCCGCCGGCTACCCAATGCTCGTACCGTCGCTGCTCTACCTCGCCGGGCTGGTACTGGCCGGCAAGGGTCGGGGCGTCGGGGCGTTGGGCATCCAGTCTCTCGGTCACCGGACAAGTCTACGGAGGGCTTCCGCAGACCTGACGTGCGCCACCTGCCGTTCGCGTACGGTGTCGGCTATGTCCGACGCACATCTCACCGAGCGGTCGCGCGACGGCGGCCGCGAGCCGGTCGAGCTCACCGAAGAGCCGATCCAGCTGAGCACCCGGGACTCCGGAGGCGACCCCGACGAGCGGTCCAGCGGTTGGTCACGCCGACGCAAGATCGGTTGGACGGTCGCGCTGGTGGTCGGTCTCGCCGGTGCCGGCGTTCTTGGTGTCGGTGGGTGGCGGGTGGCGCAGCAGAAGGACACCCAACTGGCCTCACCCGATCGGGTGGCGGGCCTGACTCGCGACGACAGCGAGCGGGCGAAGAGCACGGCCGACTATCTACGCAGCGGCCTGGCGGCGAACATCGAACTGGACCGCAGTTTCGGCACTGTCT
This sequence comes from Micromonospora sp. NPDC005553, assembly GCF_042871765.1. NCBI lineage: Bacteria > Bacillati > Actinomycetota > Actinomycetes > Micromonosporales > Micromonosporaceae > Micromonospora > Micromonospora sp. NPDC005553. The sequence continues at coordinate 81,708 of NZ_JBIAJD010000012.1, forward strand.
ACCGCGACCCGGCCGACGACAAGCGCTCAGTGCTCATCTTCGGGGGCACCACCCTGCTCTGGCAGCCGGAACGGGACCTGGACAGCCTCTTCCGCCTGATGTCGGACGAGACCGGCGCGGTGAACGGTCTGCGGGAGCTGCCCGCGGGTGACTTCGGCGGGGTACTGAAGTGTGGCAGCACCAGCGGCGAGGGCGGGGACTTCGCGGTGTGCGGCTGGGCCGACCACGGCAGCGTGGTCATGGCGATGTTCCCGGGCCGGTCGGTAAACGACGCCGGCGGCCTGCTGCGCAACCTCCGCGCCGGCATGCAGACCCGAGACTGACCGAGTACGCGGCCTGCCCCGCCGGCCGCAAGATCGTGCAACATCCTGGATGTAGTGGTATCCACACGCCGTGAGGCCACTACAACCAGGATCAAGCGTGACCTTGACGAGTCTCCAGGGGCAGGGGAGACCGATGACCCACAAAAAAAGGGGGCGGAGACGCAGAGAAGCCCACCCCTGATGGGGTGGGCTTCTCTGGAAGATTGTCCGGCGGCGTCCTACTCTCCCACACCCTCACG
>NZ_JBIAJD010000013.1:0-78212 GCF_042871765.1 Micromonospora sp. NPDC005553
ATCTGCGCCCGCTCCGCGGACGCCAACCTCTGCCCCGGCATGACCCCTCATCCTGACGAGAATCCACCCCGTTGCAACAACCACTTGAGCCCAAGCACGCCGTAGACCGCAACATCCCTGATCCTGCGCAGATCTTGACGACGAACGCCGCCCCTTTGGAGATCGGAACCCCGGGTTTGGCGCCCCCGGCTACCAAGATCGCACGCGACCCAGGATGTAGTGGCCACGGAACCCCGGGAAGCCACTAGAACCAGGATGGTGCGCGATCTTGAGATCGGGACGCCCGCACAGGGGCATCCATAGCCTTTCTCCACGCTCTTGCCGTCGAGAAGCACGCCCAGCAGCCGCCGGGCCCGCGCCGGGCCGCGCCAGGACCTGCGGGGGTACGGGCGCAGCCGACCGGCCACCGGCCCGCCACGGCCAGCCACGGCCGGCCGCGTCTAGAGGGTCTGCACGGTGGCGATGCGTTCCTCAAGCTGCTCGATGGTGGCCTGGGCGCTTGGCGGCCCGCCGCAGAGCCGGCGCAGCTCGGCATGGATCTTGCCGTGCGGCTGGCCGGTGCGGTGGTGTCGGGCGGCCACCAGAGCGTTCAGTTGGCGCCGGAGCGCCACGCGACGCTGGGCGGCGCTCATGGGTGCGGGCGGCGCTGCTGTGGCCGCAGCGGCCGGCTGAGCGGCCCCGTCGGCCGTACGACGGCGTTGGGCGGCGAGCTGTGCGGCCTGGCGCTTGGTGAGCAGCAGCGAAACCTGGTCGGCGGTGAGCAGACCGGGCAGGCCGAGGTATTCCTCTTCCTCGGGGGTGCCGGCCTGGGCCGCGGTGCCGAACGACGCGCCGTCGAAGATCACCTGGTCCAGCTCGGCGGTGGCCGAGAGGGCCGCGAACCGCTTCTCCAGTTCCCCGCTGGCCTGGTCGTCGCGCTGCGCGCGTTCCAACAGGTCGTCGTCGAAACCGTCGGCTTCCTTGGGTTTACCGAGTACGTGGTCGCGCTCGGTCTCCATCTCGCTGGCCAGCCCGAGCAGGTGCGGCACGCTGGGCAGGAATACCGACGCGGTCTCCCCGGGCCGGCGGGCCCGCACGAACCGGCCGATCGCCTGGGCGAAGTACAGCGGCGTGCTGGCGCTGGTGGCGTAGACCCCGACCGCCAGTCGTGGGATGTCGACCCCCTCGGACACCATCCGCACCGCGACCATCCACCGCTGGTCGGACGCCGCGAACGTCGCGATCCGCGCGGACGCGCCCTGGTCGTCGGAGAGCACCACGGCGGCCCTCTCACCGGTCACCTGCTCGATGAGTTTGGCGTACGAGCGGGCGGTCTGCTGATCGGTGGCGATGATCAGACCACCGGCGTCGGCCATGCCCGCGTTGCGCAGCACCGTGAGTCGGGCGTCGGCGGCCCGCAGCACCTGCGGCATCCAGTCGCCGGCCGGGTCCAGGGCGGTACGCCACGCCTGGGCCACCAGGTCCTGGGTCATCGGCTCGCCCAGCCGGGCCGCCAGCTCCTCCCCCGCGTTGGTACGCCAGCGGGTCTCCCCGGAGTACGCCAGGAAGAGCACCGGCCGGACCACCCCGTCGCGCAGCGCGTCGGAGTAGCCGTACACCGAGTCGGCGCGGGAGCGCAGCAGCCCGTCCCCGCCCCGCTCGTAGCTGACGAACGGGATCGGGTTGTCGTCGGAGCGGAACGGCGTCCCGGTGAGCATCAGCCGGCGTACGGCGGGTTCGAAGGCGTTCTTCACCCCGTCGCCCCAGGAGCGGGAGTCGCCGGCGTGGTGGATCTCGTCGAGGATGACCAGGGTGCGTCGGGTCATGGTGCGCCGTCGGTGCACCTGCGGGGCCATCCCCACCTGCGCGTAGGTGATCACCGCGCCGTGGAAGTCGGCCGAGGAGTGCAGGTCGGCGTTGCGGAAGGCGGCGTCGAGTTGGATGCCCACCCGGGCTGCCGCGTCTGCCCACTGGCTCTTCAGGTGCTCGGTCGGGGCGACCACAGTGACCGCCTCTACGGTGCCGTCACCGAGCAACTCGGCCGCGATCCGCAGGGCGAAGGTGGTCTTGCCGGCGCCGGGAGTGGCGACCGCGGTGAAGTCCTCGGTACGGCGACGCAGGTATTCCACCATCGCCTTGCGCTGCCAGGCGCGTAGCGCCGGGAACGTCTCGAGCACCGGCGTCCGGGCTGCCACGCGAAGCTCCTCTCCGACCGCACTATGGCGGACCCCGGGCGAGGGCCACGAGGATCCGCCGCCCATGAAAACGCCTCCGCGCAGAAGCTGCCGCGAAGGCCGACTCAGCATAACCAGCACGGGCCGTCGGGCCCAGGCGACGCCACGCTGGTCACAATCCCGCACCCGAGCGATCAGCGGCCCGACCGTCTCACCATTCCCGGTCGGTGCGCGGATCCGCCCCGTCGGCGCGCGGCGGGCGCAGCGTCGCCACCGGCGCGGACCAGCGTCGACGCAGCGCGATCAGGCGCAGCCCGAAGACCAGGACGGCGGCGGCGGTGAGCGGGACGGGCCCGGTCTGCCCGGTGACGTACAGCAGCACCACCAGGATCGAACCGGCCAGCGCGGCCAGCGCGTAGATCTCCCGGCGCAGCACGACCGGGATCTCGGCGGTGAGCAGGTCGCGGCCGAGCCCGCCGCCGATGGCGGTGAGCATGCCGATCAGGCAGGCCCCGACCGCCGGCACCCGGGCGTCGAGCGCCTTGAGCGTGCCGGTGACGGTGAACAGCGCCAGACCGGCCGCGTCCAGCACCAGCACCGTGGTGCGCAGTCGGGCCAGTTGCGGGTGCAGCCAGAAGACGGCGAGCGCGGTGATCGCGGCAGTGGCCGCGTACCGCCAGTCGGCGAAAGCCAGCGGCGGCACCTCGTCGATGACCAGGTCCCGCAAGATCCCACCGCCGAGGGCGGCGACGAAGCCGACGAACGCGACACCGAACAGGTCCAGTCGCTTGGCCACCGCCGCCGAGGCCCCGGACGCGGCGAACACCGCCACCCCGGTCAGGTCGGCGAAGAGCAGGGCGGTGGAGGTGGTCACCGCCGCAGGCTACGTCGCCGGCCGGAGCACCGGCCGGGGTTCACTCACGGTACGAGTCGTAGATCTCCTTGCACTTGGGGCAGACCGGCGAACCCGGCTTGGCCGCCTTGGTGACCGGGAAGGTCTCGCCGCAGAGAGCGACGACGAAAGTGCCCATGACGGCGCTTTCGGCGATCTTCTCCTTGCGGACGTAATGGAACATCTCGGGACCGGTATCGGCGTCCTTCAGCTCCGGACGCTCGAGAACCTCTGTGCTCACGTCTGCACCTCCGACGGACAAGTTTGGCAGGTCATCACGGCCGGGTCCACTTGAGCCCTGCGGGGGCCCCACCCCGTACGGTGCCCGTGTGACTGACTTTCGCATCAGCTACGGCACCGAGGTGGCCGAAGCCCAGCGCGACGGCCGACCCGTCGTCGCCCTGGAGAGCACCATCGTCTCGCACGGGCTTCCCCGACCGGAGAACCTGCGCGTGGCCAGAGAGATCGAGCGGACGGTTCGGGAGGCCGGGGCCGTTCCGGCGACGATCGGCATGATCGCCGGTGAGCTGGTGGTCGGCCTGGACGACGCACAGCTGACCCGGCTGGCCACGGTCGACGGCGTGACCAAGCTCTCCGTCCGCGACCTCGCGGTCGCCGCCGCGACCGGCGCGGACGGCGCGACCACCGTCGCCGCCACCAGTGCCGTCGCCGCCGCCGCCGGCATCGGCGTGTTCGCCACCGGCGGGCTGGGTGGGGTGCACCGGGAGGCCGAGCACACCTTCGACGAGTCGGCGGACCTGGTCACCCTGGCGCAGACCCCGATCGCCGTGGTCTGCGCCGGGGTCAAGTCGATCCTCGACGTGGGCGCGACCCTGGAGCGCCTGGAGACCCTCGGGGTCGCGGTCGTCGGTTACCGCACCCGCCGGTTCCCCGGCTTCTACCTGACCGACGCCGGCTTCGACCTGGACTGGTCGGTGGACTCGCCGGAGCAGGTCGCCGCCGTGCTCGCCGCCCGGGACGAACACGCCGTTCACACCGGCGGGCTGCTCATCGCCAACCCGCTGCCGGTCGACGAACAGCTCGACCCGGAGCTGCACGACCGGACTCTCACCGAGGGCCTGGCCCTGCTGGAGCGGGACGGCATCACCGGAAAGGCGGTCACGCCGTACCTGCTCGCGCACTTCCACTCGGCAACCGAGGGTGCGAGCCTGGCGGTGAACGTACGGATCATCCTGCGCAACGCCGACCTGGCCGCGCGGATCGCGGTCGCCTCGGTGGCCCGCGGCACCGCCGTCCCGGCATGACCCGACCGGCCCGGATGGTCGTCGTCGGGGACGTGATCACCGACGTGGTCGCCGTCTTGTCCGGACCGCTGGCCGCTGGCTCGGACACCGGGGCCACCATCAGTCTCGGCGGCGGCGGTCAGGCGGCCAACACCGCCGCCTGGATCGCCGCGCAGCGGGTGGACGTCACGCTCGTGGGGGCCGTCGGTGACGACGACGCCGGGCGGGACCGGGTGGCCGAGCTGGAACGGGCCGGCGTCGACTGCGCCATCGAGCGGATCGACGGCGCCCCGACCGGCACCGTCATCGTGTTGGCCGCCGACGACGAGCGCACCATGGTCAGCCAGCGGGGCGCGAACCTGCGGTTGAGCGCCGCCCACGTCGAGCAGGCCCTCGCGGCGGTGCCCGACGCTGGGCATCTGCACCTGTCCGCGTACACCCTGTTGGACGCGGAGTCGCGCGGCGCGGGGCTGCGGGCGTTGGCCTCCGCCCGCGAGCGCGGGCTCACCATCAGCGTCGACGCAGCCTCCGCGGCGCCGTTGCGGCGGGTCGGCGCGGCGGTGTTCCTGAGTTGGGTACGCGACATCGACCTGCTCCTGGTCAACGCGGACGAGGCCACGGTGCTGGCCGGCGGCCTGGACCCGGCGGCGCAGGGGCGGGCGCTGTCGGCGACGGCTCGACGGGTGGTGGTGAAGCGCGGTGCGGCCGGCGCGGTCTGGGTGGATCGCACCACGCCGGTCTGCGTGGCTCCGGCCAACCGGGTGGCGGTGGTGGACGTCACGGGTGCGGGGGACGCCTTCGCGGCCGGTCTGCTCACCGCGTGGCTCGCCGGTGCCACTCCGACCGCGGCACTGGGTCGCGCCACTGACCTGGGCGCGCTGGCCGTCTCCACCGCCGGGGCTCGGCCACAGGCGTAGCGGCCGGCGCACGGCCACCGCCCCGGCTGCTCGAACCCTGGCCCGTTCGCGGGTCAGGGTTCGGCGTCGATGACCTTGTGTGGGCGCTCCTCGGCGGTGAGGCTCATCGGCGGGGTGTCGTCCTGCTGACGGGGGTGGAACCGGTTCGCCAGCCGGTGCTCTTCCTTCGGCGGCCGGTCGTTGGCCAGCAGCACGGCCAGCCAGGGGATGAGCACCATGCCGAGGCCGCACAGTGGCAGCCAGAGCCAGAGCAGTGGGGCGTTCGCACCGACCAGGATCGCGCCGACGATGATGCACAGCACCCGGATGCCCATCATCAGGACATAGCGGCGCTGGCGACTGTTGAGCTGATCGTCCTGGCTGCGCGAGGCGTCGGTGATCAGAATCGGCTGGTACGCCTGACGCTTCACCAAGGACCTCCTCGAGGGGGTTACGCCTCATCCTGTCACCGCAGGTCCGTGATCAGCGAACTTCTACTCATCCCGCCACGTGTTACGCCCGTGGTACGCTCCGCGATGTGGGCAGCAGGTTCAGCTTCACCGACGAGGCGTTGGCCAACCTGAGGGTCTACGACGTCACACCCGGGGAAGTCTGGGAGGCGCTGCACAGCGCCCGACGGGTCATCCGTCATCTGGGTGACGACGTGATGGTGGTCTACGCCGCCGCCCGTCGGGGCCGCAGGCTGGCGGTGCTGCTCGCCGAGGCCGATGGCACCGACAACGACTGGGACATTCTCTCCGCCCGCGAGTTGAGCGACGTCGAGTCCAAGCGCTACGACGAGGCCGTGCGGAGATCTCGGTAGATGAGGAGGCCGTGACGATGCACCGTAACGACGCGACCAAGCAGTTCCACGGCGGCGGCGAACGAATCGCCGAGCTGATCGACGAGAGCCCGGCGGCGGAGCTGCCCACCCCCGACAGCGACGTGCCGATGGTGAGCCGCTCGGTGCGGCTGCCACTGGACACCTACGAGCGGGTCCGCGCTGCCGCCGACGCCCGGGGCATCGGGGTCACCACGCTCATGCGCCAGTGGATCGAGGCCGGCCTGGCCGACCTGGACGACTCGGCGACCGTCTCGCTGGCCGACGTCCGGCGCGCGCTGGCCTCGCTGGCGCACCCCACCGCCGCCTGAGCCGACCACGCCTCACCAGGCGGGTCAGCCGCCGGCGGTCTTCGCCTTGGCCGCCGCCTTCATCTGCTGCTTGAACTCCCGCACCCGACGCAGCGAATCGGCGTCGGTGACGTCGGCCACCGACCGGTAGGCGCCCGGATCGCCGTAGTCCCCGGCCGCCTTCCGCCAGTCCTGCGGTGTCACCCCGAACCGCTTGCCGAGCAGGGCCACGAAGATCTGCGCCTTCTGCTTGCCGAAGCCGGGCAGCGCGGAGACCCGGCGCAGCAACTCCGGCCCGTCGGCGACCTCGGCCCAGAGCAGCGCAGCGTCACCGTCGTACCGCTCCACCAGCACCTGGCAGACCTCCTGAACCCGGGCCGCCATAGCCTTGGGAAACCGGTGCAGCGCAGGCGGCTGGGCGAAGAGCGCGACCAGGGCCTCCGGGTCGTACCCGGCCAGCTCCGCCGCGTCCAGCTCATGGCCGAGCCGCTGCGCCAGCACGTACGGCGAGGAGAACGCCTTCTCCATCGGCACCTGTTGGTCCAGGACCATGCCGAGGAGCAGGGCCAGTGGGCTGCGCTCCAGCAGCCGGTTTGCTTCGGGGTCGATGGGCAGCACGAGCGTCATGCCGACCATCCTGCCCGGCGCACCGACCCGGGCGTACACCGACGCTCCGACACCTTCCGGCGGGTGACGCTCACCCGGGACGCGACGGGAGGCAGGATGTCGGGGTGGACGAACACGACATGCTGCTCTCCCCCGCCGGTGTCGACGCGCTGCGCACCGCGCTGACCCGGACCGGCTTCACCAGCCACGGCATCGCCGAGCGGCTGGGCGCGCAGGCGACTGCGGCGGTCGCCCGCAACGACTACCGGGCCGCGCTGCGCGCCACCGAGGACGGCGACCCGCTCGGCACCCTGATCCGGGTGTTCATCTGCGACCAGACCGAGCCGGAGGAAGCGGTGGCCGCCGCGCTGACACCGCTGAGCCTGGCGGAGGCCCTCGCTGGCGGGCTGGTCGAGCGGTACAGCGACGGCCTGCGCGCCGGCGTCGACCTGGAGCCGTACGGCGAGGACTGGTGGGTGCTCGCCGACGTGCCGGCCAGCGCCCGCCCGGGTCGCCCGTTGCACGCCGAGCACGTCCTCGGGATCGGGGGGGCCACCCACACGCTGATCGGCGCGACCGTGCGCAGACCGGTCGGCACCGCGCTGGACCTGGGCACCGGATCCGGCGTCCAGGCCCTGCACCTGGGCACGCACGCCGAATCGGTGACCGCCACCGACCTCTCCGAGCGGGCGCTGCGCTTCGCCGCGACCACCGCCGCCCTCAACGGTCAGGACTGGGAGCTGCTCCGCGGCGACCTGGTCGCCCCGGTGGCCGGTCGGCGGTTCGACCTGGTGGTGAGCAACCCACCGTTCGTGGTCGGCCCGGGCACCACCACGCACGTGTACCGCGACTCCGGCCGGGTCGGTGACGCGGTCGGCGCCGAGTTGGCCGCCGCCGCCCCGGGCCTGCTCACCGACGGCGGCACCATGCAGTACCTGGCCAACTGGGTGCACGTCGCCGGCGAGGAGTGGGACGAGCGGGTGGCCGGCTGGTTCGCCGGGACCGGCCTGGACGCCTGGGTGATCCAACGCGAGGTGGCCGACCCGATGGCGTACGTCGACCTGTGGCTCACCGACGCCGCCGAGACCGCCGACCCGCAGCGGATGGCCGCCTGGCTGGACTGGTTCGACGCGCACAAGGTGGAGGGCATCGGCTTCGGCATCGTGTCGCTGCGTCGTGGCGGGCATGCCGACCCGGTGGTCCGGGTGGAGGATCTGCGCCAGCAGGTGCAGCCGCCGCTGGGCGATCAGGTCGCCGCCTGGTTCGACCGCCAGGACTTCCTCCGGGTACGCGACACCGAAGCGTTGCTCGCCGAGCGCTACCGGGCCGCCGAGGGCCTCCAACTGCGACAGGAGGCCACCATGGGCGACGAGGGCTGGGGGGTGGACCGTCAGGTCCTCGCGATGCCGCACGGCCTGCGCTGGACCGAGGAGATCGACCCGCTGGTACTGGCGCTGGTCGGTGGCGCGGACGGCCGGCTGCCACTGCGGGACCAGCTCGCCCTGCTCGCCGCCGCGCACGACGTCGAGCCCGACGAGATGGCCGAGGCCGCCGGCCCGATCGTGGCGCACCTGGTGGAGCGCGGCTTCATCGAGCCGGTGAACGTCTGATGCGGGCGGTGGTGCAGACCGTCGGGCGGGCCAGCGTGACGGTGGACGACGAGGTTGTCGGTGCGATCGAGAACGGCCTGCTGGTGCTGCTCGGCGTGACCCACACCGACACCGCTGAGACGGCTCAGACGATGGCCCGCAAGGTGCACGAGGTACGCATCCTGGACGGGGAGCGGTCCGCCGCCGACACCGGCGCGCCGATCCTGCTGGTCAGCCAGTTCACCCTCTACGGCGACGCCCGCAAGGGCCGCCGGCCGAGCTGGTCCGCCGCCGCCCCCGCCGAGGTCGCCGAGCCACTGGTGACAGCGGTGGTCGACGCCCTACGCGAACGAGGAGCGAAGGTGGAGACCGGCCGCTTCCGCGCCCACATGGTGGTGGAAAGCACCAACATAGGCCCCCAAACCCTCCTCCTAGACCTCTAACCCCCCGCCCCCACCCACCCCACACGGTTGATGGCGGGGTGGGGGTGGGGTGGGGTTAGGAGAAGAGGCCTCGGCGGGTCAGGGACTGGCGGAGCCAGTTGTCGAGTTCGGCGGTCCAGTCGGTGCGGTCGGCGGTGGCGTGGTCGACAGTGAACCGACCGAAGGCGTCCCGACCCTCGGTGAAGACGCCGCCGCGCTTGTCGACCTCCAGCACCACCTGCATCTGCTGGGCGTCGGCGATGAAGGTGACCTCCAACTGGTTGATCGAGCGGGCGTACTGCGGTGCCGGGCTGAACTCGATCTCCTGGTAGAACGGCAACGTCTGGCGTACGCCGTAGATGTGACCGCGCTCCACATCGGCGCGCGCGAACCGGAATCCCAGCCGCAGCAACGCGTCCAGCAGTCGCTCCTGTGCCGGCAGTGGGTGCACCGACACGGCGTCCAGGTCACCCTTGTCGACAGCGCGGGCGACCTCCAGTTCGGTACGCAGGCCCATCGTCATTCCGTGCAGGTGCTGCCCGCACAGCTCGGTGACCGGTGTCTCCCACGGCACGTCGAAGCGGAACGGGAGGTCGTAGCGCTGCCCCGGCTCCAGCCGGAACGCGCCGGTGACCTGCTGGCGGTGGAACTCCTGAGTGGTGTCGTAGTCGTTGTCGCCGCTCTCCACCTCGACCCGGGTGACCAGGCCGAGGGTGACGTGGTCGATGTCGACCTGGTGGTCGCCGCCCAGCACCTGGATCCGGCCCTCCAACTGGCCGCCCGGGCGGCAGTTCGGGTTGGCCAGCACCGTCTCCACCGACGGACCACCGACGCCCATCGCCTTCATGAGCCGCTTGAAGACCACACCGTCCTCCAACTGTCGTTTCCGGCTGGCCAGAGATGGCCGGCCGTCCGCAACGTAGCCGGGGCGGGCAACCACACACTCCGACGACACACCGCACCAGCGATCTGACGCGATTCCTGTCGGGTGCCCGATCGCCTCACTCCCGTTTTACGCCCCGCCCGCCAAGCTGTTGTCACACCGGCACCACTGGGCCGGGAACACGGCACCGACGTGGAAACGGGGAGAGACAGAGATGGTCCTGCAGATGACGGAACACCGGACGCGCCCGGCCACCACGACCGACACTGACGGGGCCCCCGAGGCCCTCGTCGACCTGGACGCCACCGACGAGCGCGGCATCTCCACCGACCTGGTCCGGGCCTACCTCAACGGAATCGGCCGGACGAAGCTGCTGACCGCCGCGCAGGAGGTCGACCTGGCCCGGCGCATCGAGGCCGGCCTGTTCGCCGACGAGAAGCTGGCCACCTGCACCCCGGTCTCCGCGGAGCTGCGAGCCGACCTGGAGCTGATCGTCGCCGAGGGTCGGGCGGCCAAGGACCACCTGTTGGAGGCGAACCTGCGGCTGGTGGTCAGCATCGCCAAGCGCTACACGGGCCGTGGCATGGCGTTTCTCGACCTGATCCAGGAGGGCAACCTCGGTCTGATCCGGGCCGTTGAGAAGTTCGACTACGCCAAGGGCTACAAGTTCTCCACATACGCCACCTGGTGGATCCGGCAGGCCATCACCCGCGCGATGGCCGACCAGGCCCGCACCATCCGCATCCCCGTGCACATGGTCGAGCAGGTCAACCGGATGGTCCGGGCCCGCCGCGAACTGGCGGTGACGCTGGGCCGCGAACCGACTGTCGCCGAGGTGGCCCGCGCGTTGGAGGTCCCCGAGATCCAGGTCATCGAGCTGATCTCCTACGACCGGGAGCCGGTCAGCCTGGACCAGGCCGTCGGCGACGACGGTGAGAGCGCGCTCGGCGACTTCGTGGCCTCGGTGGACCCGCGGACCGAGCCGGGCGACGCCGCAGCCCAGGGCGAGCTGCGCAACGAGGTCAGCGTCGTGCTCTCCACCCTGTCCCAGCGGGAACAGGCGGTCATCCGCCTCCGGTTCGGCCTGGACGACGGCCGTCAGCGCACCCTGGACGAGGTCGGTCGGGAGTTCGGCCTGTCCCGGGAGCGGATCCGGCAGATCGAGAAGGTGACGCTGCTGAAGCTGCGCGCCCCGGAGCGGGCCCAGCGCCTGGAGGCGTACGCCTGCTGACGCACCCGGTTCCCACGGAAGGCCCGGGCGGTTCGCCGGGGCCTTCCGTGCTGTCGGGGTGCTTGACCAACGTCACCATCCACGGTAGAAACCGTTTGGTTATGAAACCAGGAGGTTATACGTGGTGGGCACCGAATTGCTGGACGCGACCTTCGCGGCGCTGGCCGACCCGACTCGGCGGGCAATCCTCGCCCGACTCGCGGCTGGGGAGGCGACCGTGACGGAGCTGGCAGCACCCTTCGCGATGAGCCAGCCGGCCATCTCCAAGCACCTCAAGGTGCTGGAACGCGCGGGGCTCGTCAGCCGGGGACGGGACGCCCAGCGCCGACCCTGCCGCCTGGAGGCCCGACCGCTGCGGGAGGCGACAGCCTGGCTCGCCGACTACCGCGACTACTGGGCGGAGAGCTATCAGCGCCTCGACGCGCTACTCGGCGAACTCCAGGCCGTCGACCAACCCGACTCCGCCCCTCGACGCCCCCGACCGAACGAGTCGCACGGGTGAGCGGCGTCGATGACCCGCTCGTCGTCCACACCTCGGGCGACCGGGAGATCGTGTTGAGTCGGCTGTTCGAGGCACCGGCGCACCTGGTGTTCGCGGCCTTCACCCAACCCGAACTGCTGGTTCGGTGGTACGGCGCGCGCGGCTGGCGGCTGACGGAGTGCGATGTCGACCTGCGGGTGGGCGGGCAATGGCGGTTCGTGTCGCAGGGCCCGGAGGGCGCGCAGATGGTCCAGGCTGGGGTGTACCGGCAGATCGAGCCACCGCACCGTCTGGTCTACACCGAGCTGTTCGACGACCAGTCCTACCCGGGAGAGACGCTGGTCAGCCACGAGATCACCGAGCTGGCCAGTCAGACGACGGTCACCACCACACTGCTCTACGCCACCGCGACGGGACGGGACACCGTGCTGCGCTACCCGATGACGCGAGGCGTCGGGCAGAGCTTCACCCGCCTGGCCGACCTGCTGCACTCAACAACGACAGAGAAAGAGCACCCATGAACTGGACACTCGAAGTGGTGATCGTGCCGGTCTCCGACGTGGACCGGGCGAAGACGTTCTACGCCGAGCAGCTCGGCTTCACCGTGGACCACGACACCGTGATCAATGACGACGCGCGCATCGTCCAGCTGACGCCGCCCGGCTCGGGCTGCTCGGTCGTGATCGGCAAGGGCGTCGTCCCGGAGATGCCGCCCGGCTCACTCAAGGGCCTGCAACTGGTGGTGCCCGATCTGAAGCGAGCCCACGAGGAGCTGGTCGAACGGGGTGTGGAGGTCAGCGAGATCCAGGTGATCGGTCAGAACCCCCGGCCGGTGCCGGATCCACTGGACAATGTGGGCTTCGTCTTCTTCGCCGACCCGGACGGCAACACCTGGGGCGTCCAGCAGATCTCCAGCCGCGCCTGACCGGGCACGCTCACAGGCGGCGGGGGCCGGTGTCCGGACGGGCGACCACGCCACCCACCCCCACCTGCGCGTGCAGGACCGAGATGCCGTCCGGGCGGGCGAGCACCGGGTTGAGGGTCAGCGAGCGCACCCGGGGTTGTTCGTCGGCGAGCTGACCCACCCGTAGCAGCAGATCGGCCAGGGCCGCCCGGTCGACCGGCGCGGCTCCCCGGTGCCCGCGCAGCAGCGGCGCCGCCCGAGGCTCGTCGACCAGCTCGGCCGCGTCGGTGTCGGTCAGCGGCACCGCCCGCCAGGCCCGATCGCCGAGCAGCTCGGTGGCGACCCCTCCCAGGCCGAAGCCGACCACCGGCCCGAACGCGGGGTCTTCCACCACCTCCACCACGCAGGCCACGCCGGGCGGGACCATCGGCTGCACCAGCGCGTCCGCGCCGAAGGTCGCCGCCAGGTCGGTGTACGCCCGGCGGAGGGTCGGCTCGTCGGGCAGGTCCAGCCGGACCGCGCCGAGGTCGAGTCGGTGTCGCAGCCCGGGAGCGGCCGCCTTGAGCGCAACCGGGAAGCCCAGCCGCGCCGCCGCGTCGACAGCAGCGTCGACCGAGTCGACAGACACCGAGGCCACCACGTCGATGCCGTACGCGGCCAGCAGCGCACCCGGGTCGGTGCCATCGGCCCGCAGCGCGGCCTGCGCGGCGGCCCGATCGACGTCGGGCAGCTCCGGTGCCACCCCGGGTGGGCGGCGGAGCCATTCGGCGTACCGGTGGGCGCGGGCGAGCGCGTGGACCGCCTCCTCCACGCCGCCGTACGCCGGCACCCCCGGTGGCAGCCGCCCGACCAGGAACGTCGCCACTGTCGGCTTGCCCAACGCGAGGGCGGCCGGCAGCGCGGCGGTCACGTCGGCGTCCACCTCGGTCAGCTGGCCGGGAAGCGGCGGGGCGAAGACCACCACCAGGGCGTCCACCCGTTCGTCAGCGGCCGTCTCGGCGAGCGCGGCGGCGAACGCGGCGGCGCCGGCGCTCGGCCCGACGTCGCGGGGATATCCGTCTGCCACGCTCAGCCCGTGCCCGACGCAGGCGGTCGCGGCGAGCCCGGTGAGGGCCGAGGAGTTGCCGACCACACCGACCCGGCCGCCGGCCGGCAACGGCTGGTTGGCCAGCAGCACACCCACGTCGAGCAGCTCCGGCACGGTGTCCACCCGAATCACCCCGGACTGGGCGAAGAGTGCCCCCACCGCCACCTCGTCCGGCCCGGCGGCGTCTCCGACCCCTGGCGGGCGGGCCGGCGAGGCGAGCGCGACCACCGGTTTGGCGCGGCCGATCCGCCGGGCCAGCCGGGCGAACTTGCGCGGGTTCCCGAAGGTCTCCAGGTAAAGCATGATCACGTCGGTGCCGCTGTCGTCCTGCCAGTACTGCAGGAGGTCGTTGCCGGAGACGTCGGCCCGGTTGCCGGCCGAGACGAAGCTGGACAGCCCGAGGCCTCGCCGGTCCGCCTCGGCGAGCAGCGCCACCCCGAACGCACCGGACTGACTGAAGATGCCGACACGGCCGGCCGGCGGCAACGCCGGGGCGAGGGTGGCGTTGAGGCGTACCGTCGGGTCGGTGTTGGCCACGCCCAGGCAGTTCGGGCCGACGACCCGCATGCCGGCTGCGTGCGCCGCGCGGACCAGCGCCCGCTGGGTGGCCGCGCCCTCGCCGCCGGCCTCGGCGAAGCCGGCCGAGATGACCACCAGGCCGTGCACCCCCGCGGCGGCGGCGTCGGCGACCACAGCGGTCGCCGCCTCCGGTGGGACCGCCACCACCGCCAGGTCCACCGGCGCTCCGGCAGCAACAGCCGACGGGTACGCGGGGAGGCCCGCCACTGTCGACGCGCTCGGATGCACCGGCACCACCGCACCGGTGAACCCACCGTCGCGCAGGTGCCCGAGCACCGCCGCGCCGACGCCCTGGCCGGTGGCGCTGGCACCGTAGACGACGATGCCGCGCGGGGCGAGCAGCCGGGCGATCGAGCGGGCCTCGGTGCGGTGCTCCCGGCCGCGCTGCACCTCCAGGCTGGCCTCGGTGGGCGCGATGGGGAAGCTCAGGTGGACCACGCCGTCGGCGTACTCGCGCTGGACCTGGTAGCCGAAGTCGGCGAAGACCCGCAACATCGTCCCGTTGGCCGGCAGCACCTCCGCGACGAAGCTCATGATGTCGTTGCGGCGGGCCGCGTCGGCCAGGTGCTCCATCAGCACCGAGCCGATCCCCCGCCCCTGGTAGGCGTCCTCCACCACGAAGGCCACCTCGGCCTCGGGGGCCTGCGGGCCGAGCCGCTCGTACCGGCCGACAGCGACGATCTGGTCGGCGGCCAGCACCACGATCGCCTCCCGGTCGTGGTGGTCCACTGTGACGAAACGGATCAGATCCCGTTCCGGGATGCGTGGGTACGGCGAGAAGTACCGCAGGTAGCGGGTGCGCTCGGAGAACCGGCTGTGCATCGCCACGATGCCCGGCGCGTCGGCCGGGTCGATCGGTCGCAACTGGACAGTGCTGCCATCGCTGAGCAGCACGTCGACCGGCTGGTCCAGACTCGTCACCGAACGGCCCGGCTCAGTCCCGCGGATCGTGCGGGTCGAGCCCGAGCAGCGGGAAGACCGTCTTGCGGGTGGCCGCGATCGCCCGGTCCACCGCGTTCGGCTCGCCGGTCGGCTGCCACGGCTCGTACGACGGGTCGGCGTCGTCGGTCATCCGCAGCGGCACCTCCCGGCCCAGACCTCGGGAGACGACCAGGTCCCGCCACGCGGGTGGGGTGAGCGTGGCCGGGTCGATCGGGTCACCGGTGGCCACTGCCAGCAGGTGACTCCAGGCCCGGGGCACCACCTCGACGAGCGCGTACCCGCCGCCGCCGGTGGCCACCCACCGGCCGTCGCACAGCTCGTCGGCGAGCGCCCGCAGCGCCAGGTAGGTGGCCCGCTGCCCGTCCACAGTCAGGTTGAGATCGGCGAGCGGATCCAGCCGGTGGCCGTCGGCGCCACACTGGCTGACCAGTATCTGCGGCTTGAACGCGCGCAGCACCGACGGCACTGTCGCGTGGAACGCGCGCTGCCAGCCGCTGTCGTCGACACCCGGCGGCAACGGCATGTTGACGGCGGTGCCCTGCGCACCCGGCCCACCCGTCTCGTCCGGGAAACCCGTGCCCGGGAAGAGCGCCAGCGGGGTCTCGTGCAGGCTGACCGTCAGCACCCGCGGGTCGTTCCAGAAGATGTCCTGCACGCCGTCGCCGTGGTGCACGTCGACGTCCACGTACGCGACCCGCTCGGCGCCCAGGTCGAGCAGGCGGGCGATGGCCACTGCGGGGTCGTTGTAGACACAGAAGCCGGAGGCTCGGGCGGACATCGCGTGGTGCAGCCCACCCGCCACGTTCACCGCCCGCCGGGCGTCGCCGCGCCAGACCGCCTCGGCGGCGGCAACCGTCGCGCCGGCGATGAGCGCGCTGGACTCGTGCATACCCTCGAAGACCGGGTTGTCGGAGGTGCCCAGCCCGTACCCGGCGAAGAGCGGGTCGCGCGGCGCGTTGCGCACCGCGGCGAGGTAGGCCGGCGCGTGCACCCGGGTGAGCAGGGCATCGTCGGCGGGCTCCGGCTTGACCATCCGCACCCCTGGCCGATTCAGGATGCCCAGCTCGCGGGCGAGCGCGATGGTCAGCTCCACCCGGACCGGGTCGAGTGGATGGTCACCCATGTCGTAGGCGAGCAGCGACTCGTCCCACACCACCACAGTGTCGTCGGACATGAGCCCATCGTCGCACGAGGATCGGCGCGGGCCCACCGCACGCGCTGGTCAGCGGCCGGGTGTCGACCCCGAGGCGACCGGTCGGGCCGGGTCCGCCACCCAGTTGCTCCACGATCCAACGTAGAGCGCGGCGTCCGTCCGGCCGGCCAGGTGCAGCGCCAGCACCGCCTGGGCGGCGGTCACCCCCGAGCCGCAGTACGCCCCGACTGCCCGCCCCTCGGTCACCCCGGCGGCGGCGAACCGCTCACTCAGCACGTCGGCGGCCAGGAAACGTCCGTCCGGCCCGACGTACTCCCCGGCGGGCAGGTTCGCCGCTCCCGGCACGTGCCCGGCCACCGGGTCGATCGGCTCGACCTCGCCCCGGTAGCGGGGCGCCGCCCGTACGTCGAGCAGCACAGCACCGTCCGCGGCGGCCAACGCGGCGGCCTGCCCGGCGTCGAGCACCGGGAGATCCCCGGGGCGCACCACGATGTCACCGGGGGGTGGGGCGGGCGCATCGGTGGAGACGGGTCGGCCGGCGGCGACCCAGGCCGGGTAGCCACCGTGCAGCAGGCGCACCGGCCGGTGGCCGGCCCAGCGCAGCGTCCACCAGGCCCGCGAGGCGGCCATGCCGTCGCCGCCGTCGTACACCACCACGGGGTGACCGGCGCGGACGCCGGCGGCCCGCAGCGCCGCCTGCAACGCTGCCGGGTCGGGCAACGGGTGCCGGCCGCCGACGCCCGGCACCCCACAGAGCGCGGTGTCCAGGTCGACGAAGGCAGCCCCCGGCAGGTGGCCGGCGAGGTAGTCGTCGTGCCCGGGCGCGCCGATGAGCCGCCAGCGGACGTCGAGCAGGGTGGGCGGGTCGACCTGGTCGAGCTCGGCGGCGAGCCGGTCGACCTCGACCAACGGCTCCTGGGTACCGGACATGGCGACATCCAACACCATTCGGCTGGACGGCATGCGGTTCGGCGACGGTCGTCGGCCGTTTACCCGAGGTACCATCGTGCACCGGAGGGCCGCTGACGTTATGAAGTCTCACGACCTGGTCGACACGACCGAAATGTACCTGCGCACCATCCTCGAACTCGAAGAGGAGGGGGTGCCACCGCTGCGTGCCAGGATCGCCGAGCGGCTACGACAGAGCGGCCCCACAGTGAGCCAGACCGTCGCCCGGATGGAGCGCGACGGCCTGCTCACCGTCGAGGGTGACCGACACCTCACGCTCACCGCGCTGGGTCGCGGCTCCGCCGTTTCCGTGATGCGCAAGCACCGCCTCGCCGAGCTGCTGCTGGTCAACGTCATCGGGATGCCCTACGAGGAGGCCCACGAGGAGGCCTGCCGCTGGGAGCACGTGATGAGCGACGCGGTGGAGAAGCGGGTCTACGACCTGCTCAACCGGCCGACCCGCTCCCCGTACGGCAACCCGATCCCGGGTCTGGAGGAGCTGGGCTCCCCCGAGGCGGAAGCGACCGAGGCCGCCGAGGGTGAGCGCAACCTGGCCTTCCCCGGCCTCTCCGGGCCGGTGGTCGTCCGCCGGATCTGCGAGAGCGTGCAGACCGACGGCGACGTGCTGCGTCAGCTGCACGCCGCCGGTGTCGACCCGGGCGCCACTGTGACAGTGGCCCAGGAGCGCGACGGGGTGTCGATCGACCGCTCCGGTGACCGGGTGCGGCTGCCCCGCGAGGTCGCCTCCCGGGTTTTCGTCGCCGCCAACTGATCAACCGGGCATCCGGGCGTCACAACGCCCGGGTGTCCACCTTTTTCGCCAACGTGGTCAGGTCACCGGTCAGCTTCTCCGCCGCCGAGCGCTCACTGCCACGGGCAGTGGTCCAACTCACCGTGGCCAGCCTTCCGTCGCCGGCCAGCCAGCCGACTTCGGCGACCGGCCCGTGCCCGCTCGCCGCCGCGGTGGTCCGCTTGTACGCCTGCTGACCCAGCCCGGTGACCTTCGCCGCCTTGTCCGGCACCACGTCCGCGCCGAAGGTGGTCTTGTCGATCGTGGTCTCGGTCACGCTGAGCGCCAGCTCCGGCAGGGTGGCACCCGCGGCCCGGACCACACAGGTGTGGGTGTCGCCCTGCGCGCTGGCCGCCGCCACGTCGAAGCGGACCTTCACCACCTGCTCGATCACCCCGAAGTCCAGCAGACGGCAGGCGCCGCCCGAGGAGGCCGCCGCCACGTCCACAGCGATCGGCGCCGGTGGCGGCACCGCCACCGGTTCCGCCTCGTCGGCGCACCCGCTCACCAGCAGCCCGGCCAGCCCGGCGACCATGATCCGCCCGCGCACGTTCCACCCTCTCGCCGACCGACGGCGGAAGGCGCCCGCCAGGTGTCCGTCGGACACCGTACGGGGTGTCGGTGTCGGGCGAAAGCCCCCGCTCACGCCTATTCCGACGGTGGATCGTCCACGTACGGACAGTGCCGGCAGCCGCGCCCGCAGCACGTGCCACGACGGGCCAGGAAGCCGGCGCTGAGCACGAACAGCCCGCTCGCCGGGTCGAGGTAACCAGCCTCACCGGCGGCCAATGCGGCGGTGTGCGCGGCGAGGATCGGGGCCCGGTCGGGGTGCTCCGGCGACAGCCGGGAGGGGTGCGGCTCGGTGAGCGGCCGGCCGGCCAGGGGTTTCCGCTCTTCGCTCACCGCAGCAGTCTAGGGACGGTGCGGTGTCGGCCTCCCGCTGCCTGGAATCCGGCGACATGCCCCCGGCGTGGTCGCGTTTCGTCGTACGGTCCGACGACGATCGGGTTCGACACCCGTCGACGCCTACGGAGGAGACGCGATGCGGAAGATCGTTGTGCAGATGAGGCTGTCGTTGGACGGGTTCTTCGAAGGCCCGGGTGGCGACATCAGTTGGCACCAGGTCGACGAGGAGTTGCACCAGCACTTCAACGACGTGATCGCCCCGATGGGCGGGTTCCTCAACGGCCGGGTCAGCTACGAGCTGATGGCCGCCTACTGGCCGACCGCCGATCAGGACCCGACCGCCAGCGGCCCGGAGCGCGAGTTCGCCCGGATCTGGCGGGACATGCCGAAGATCGTCTATTCGCGCACCCTCGACCACGCCGACTGGAACTCCACAGTCGTGCGCGAGGTCGACGTCGAGCAGGTCCGCAAACTCACCGCCGAACCGGGCGGCGACCTGGCGCTCGGTGGGGCTGACCTGGCCGCGACGTTCGCCCGACACGACCTGATCGACGAGTACCGGATCTACGTCCACCCGGTGCTTGTCGGTCGGGGCCGCCGACTCTTCCCCGACGCCGAGACTCCGACAGGTCTGCGGCTGGTGGAGAGCCGCGTCTTCGGCAACGGCGTGGTCCTGCTCCGCCACCAGCGGGTCCGCTGACCGATGATGAGCACCTTCGCCGGGATCGACGGGACCACCCTCGCGTACCG
Organism: Micromonospora sp. NPDC005553; assembly: GCF_042871765.1. Taxonomy (NCBI): domain Bacteria; kingdom Bacillati; phylum Actinomycetota; class Actinomycetes; order Micromonosporales; family Micromonosporaceae; genus Micromonospora; species Micromonospora sp. NPDC005553. The sequence continues at coordinate 19,588 of NZ_JBIAJD010000013.1, forward strand.
GACGATCGGGGTTGGAGACCCGCTCGTCTGCCTGCCGGGCGGGCCGATGCGCGACTCCGCGTACCTCGGTGACCTCGGCGGTCTGGGCGCACACCGGACGCTTGTCATCCTCGATCCACGGGGCACCGGCCGCTCGGAGGCCCCAGCGGACGTCTCGACCTACCGCTGCGACCGCATGGTCGACGATGTGGAGGCGCTACGCGGACACCTGGGCCTCGACCGGCTGGATCTGCTCGGGCACTCCGCCGGCGCCAACCTGGCTCTGCGATACCTGACCCGGCACCCCGATCGGGTGGGCCGACTCGCGCTCATCAACCCGAGCATCCGAGCGGTCGGGCTGGAGGTGACCGCTGCCCAGCGCCAGGAGGTCATCCAGCCCCGGGCCGACGAGCCGTGGTTTCCAGCAGCGGCAGCGGCGTTGGAGTCGGTCCTCTCAGGTCAGGCCGACCCGGACGCCCGGCAGGCAATCGCGCCGTTCCTCTACGGCCGGTGGGACGAGACGGCACGGGCGCATCAGGCGGCCGAGGATGGTCAGCGCAACGAAGAGGCGGCGCGGATCTTCAGCTCTGAAGGCGCCTTCGACCCGCCGGCCTGTCGTACGGCGCTCGCCACACATCGAGGCCTGGTGCTGCTGCTCGCCGGTGCGGTCGACCTGGCCGCGCCGCCGGGACTGGTGGCCCGGTTCGCCGAGCTGAGTCCGCGCGCCACGCTGGTCGTCCAGCCGGGCGCCGGGCACTACCCGTGGCTCGACGACGCCGAGGCGTTCACCGCGACGGTCGGGGCATTCCTCGCCGGCTCGGATGGTGCTTGAGTCTCCACCGGGGGGAGACGCGAGGGTGGGGGCATGAGCGGGGAGACGCGTCACACGATCGGCGAGCTGGCCCGACGGACCGGCCTGAGCGTCAAGACCATCCGGTACTACGCCGACAGCGGGATCGTGCCGCCGACCGATCGGAGCCCGGCCGGCTACCGGCGGTACGGCCCGGCGGCCGTGGCCCGGTTGGAGCTGGTCCGGACGTTGCGTGACCTGGGCCTGGACCTGGCCACCATCCGGCGGGTGGTGAACGACGAGGTGCCCCTGCACGAGGTGGCCGCCGCGCACGCCGAGGCGTTGGCCGTGCAGATCCGGGTGCTGCGGCTGCGCCAGGCGGTGCTCACCGTCGCGGCGAGGCGCGGGTCGAGCCCGGCCGAGGTGGACGAGCTGCACCGGCTGGCCCAGCTCACCACCCGCGAACGCGGGCAGTTGGTCACCGACTTCCTGGACGGCGTCTTCGCCGGTCTCGGCGACCAGACCGCGTACCCGGGTGTGATCGTCTCAATGACACCGGAGCTTCCCGACGACCCGAGCACTGAGCAGGTCGAGGCGTGGCTGGAGCTGGCCGAGTTGTGCCGGGACCGGGAGTTCCGGGCCCGGATGCGGCGGCTCGCGCGGCAGCACGCCGCCGACCACGACATCCCGGGGCTGCCCCGCCCGGACGCCGTCGCGCTGGTCCGGGACGCGGTGGCACCCGCCCTCGCGGCCGGCCTCGACCCAACCAGCCCGGACGCCGGCCCGGTGGTCGCGGCCGTCAGCAACCGGTACGCGAGCCTGCACGGTCGCTCCGACGAGGCCGACCTGCGTCGGCGGTTGCTCGACCGGCTGGTGCCGGCCAACGACCCCCGCCGGGACCGCTACCTCGACCTGTTGGCGGTGCTCAACGGCTGGTCGACAGGCGATGCGACGGCGCCTGCGGTGGCCTGGTTCATCCGGGCCCTACGCCACCGGATGCCCGAGCCGGCCCGCTGAGCTGACCGTGCCTGGAGGCTAGGGAGCGGGGTCGGCTGGGCGGCGTCAGCCGAACCAGGTGAGCGCCTGACCGTGGCCCCTGGTCCAGGCCAGCGGCTTTCCGTCGAGCGCGAGGACGTTGTGCAGCGCGTCGCTCGGCGGGGCGGGCAGCCCGTCGTACCGGAGCACCGTGGGCGCCTCGTTCGCCACCCAGTGCCCCGGCAGCTCGCCGACCAACCGGACGAACGCGTCCCGGCGCGGGGACGGCACCTGATAGAGCACGGACGTGTGGAAGACCACCAGCGTCGCATCGGTCGGTGCCTGCGCGGCCAGCGCCGGCAGATCGTCCACCAGGTCACCGCGGACCAACAACGGCGGGTCGGCCGCGGCCACCGCCGCCGCGGCGCGCAGCCGGGCCCGCCGATGGGCCTGTTCCGGCCAGATCAGCGCGTCCAACCAGGACACGTCGTCGCTGTCGGTCACATCGAGCGGGTTGAGGTCGAGCCCGGCCCGCCACACCACCTGGGGTACGCCTGCCGGCGGCACCAACCTGTCGGCCGTGCAGTCGAGAAGCGGCTCACCGGAGCCCACCTGATGGTCGCCGTAGCGGTACGCGTACCGGTCGGGGTAGAGGCAGAGCCCGGCCGACGCACCGACCTCCAGCAGGGCGAGGGGCTGCGGCAGCGCGGCGAGCACCGGCAGCAGGACCGCGCATCGGCCCGCCTCGTTCGTCTGGGTCGCCCGGGTGAGCATCTGCGTCTCGATGGCCGGCCAGTGCGTCACCACGTAGTCGTGGAACGCGGCCGGGTCGTCGACCGGACCACCGAGCCAACGGACGACGCCGAACAGCAGATTCGGCTGCCGCTTGGCCGGCGGCAGCCCGTCGAGCAGGGTGAGCAGGTCATCGTCGCGGGCGACCGCCTGCGACAGGCGCTCATACGTGGGCGACACACCGCGCGCCTCGCGGCTGCCGAACTCGGCGTACGTCTCAGCGGTCGTCATGGCCTCATCGTCGCAGCCCATTCCTCGGTATTTCAGCCCCCGTTCCCGTGCGCCGGCTCACCCGCCTCGTAGAGTGCTGCCGCGGTTGGACGGTTGAGCAGCAGCTCAGCGGGGTCGCGCAGGGGCAACGGGGAGGAATGTGTCGTGCGGGGTGACGGCGTCCGGGTGCTGATCGTCGGCGGAGGTGTCGCCGGGCTGGCGGCGGTTGCCGCGCTGCGCGAGTGGGGTGCCACTGTCGACGTGGTCGAGCGGGCATCCGGGCCGACCGACTCCGGCACCGGGATCTACCTGACCGGCAACGCCACCCGGATGCTCGACGTACTCGGTCTGCGGAAGCCGGTCGCCGACGTGTCCGTGGAGATCACCCGGCAGCGCAGCGCCAACCAGCGCGGGCGTCGCCTATTCGACATCGACGTGGCCGCGCTGTGGCGGGGCGTCGGGCCGTGCGTGTCGCTGCCCCGAGCACAACTGCACCGGGCGCTGCTCGCCGGCGTCGGCGACACCCCGATCCGCTGGGGCCGCCAACCGGTCGCGCTCCTCGCGGAGGGCGACCAGGCCGCCGTCGAGTTCGACGACGGTGCCACCGAACGGTACGACCTGGTGCTCGGCGCGGACGGGGTGAACTCGACGGTCCGCCGGCTCGCCTTCGACGGTCAGGCCGCCCGCGACCTCGGCCAGTACGCGTACCGGTGGGTCGCCCCCCGCATCGACGACGAGCCGGTCTGGTCGGTGCAGTTGGGGCGCGGCAGGCAGTTCCTGACCATTCCGATCAGCGCCGAGCGGACGTACTGCTACTACAACGACGGCCCGGTGGCCGACCGGCCCGGCTGGCGCGACGAGCTGGCGGAGACGTTCACCGAGCCGGTGGCCACCATGCTCAAGGCCCTCGACTACGACGACAGCACCCTGCACGCCGGGCCGAACCAGGAGGTCGTGCTCGACGCCTGGTCCCGGGGGCCGGTGCTGCTGATCGGCGACGCCGCCCACGCCACCTCACCGAACATGGCCCAGGGCGCGGCGATGGCCCTGGAGGACGCGGTCGTGCTCGCCTCGTCGTTGGCGACCGCCGGGTCCGTTGCCGAGGCCCTGCGCGGGTACGAGGCGCGGCGCCGCCCGCGTACCGACTGGGTGCTCAGCCAGACCCATCGCCGCGACAAGGCCACCGGGCTCCCGCCCGCGCTGCGCGACCTGGTGATGCGCCGCCTCGGCGAGCAGATGTTCCGCTCGAACTACGGCCCCCTGTTCGCCCAGCCCTGACCGGCCGGCCGTGACCGGCTGGCTCACGGCACCTGGCCCGGCCGGTCGACGATGGCGACCCGCAGGAGCGCGGCAGCCGACTCCAGTGACTCCTTGCCGTTGCGTATCACCGAGTGGCGGCGCCCGAGGAAGACGTGGGTGTCGCGGTCGAAGAGCAGGTCCACGTTGCCAGCGATCACGCCGGGCATCCGGATCGCCACCCCGTGCCGGCCTGCGGCGTCCACCACGTCGGCGGAGATGACTGTCGCGCCGGGCTCCCGGGCCAGCACTTCGTACAGCGCCGCGAGCGCGCGGGGCGGCACGTAGCCGTTGAGCATCGACCGCGCCGTGGTGTACGCCATGCTCTCGTCACCGTAGACGGCCTCCTCGTCGGCCCCTTCGGGGAGATGCAGGTCGACCGGGTGTTCCCGAAGGTAGCGAAGCAGCTCGTCCGGGTCGGTGGGCAGGTCGCCGTGGTACGCCGGCGGCTGGAACGCGTCAAGCTCCTTCGTGGGATCGGCGGCATCGTCGATGCGGAGCTCCCTCAGCTCGCCCCACCCGTTCGGATCAGCCTCCGGTCGGTAGCGTCCCTTCGTGTACGCGACTCCGCCAGCCGACTGCCACAGCTGGTTCCGGATGGTCTGGTAGGGCCCGCTGTCCGGCAGGTCCCGGATCGTCGCCAGGGTTTCGGTGAAGACGTACTGGTCGGGTCGGGCGGTGAGCTCCGGCTGTTGCCGGGCCGCGTCGGCCGCCAGGTGGAAGATCTCCGAGGCGCTGGCAGTCGGCGGCGGCTGATCGCCAAGCCTCATGGTCTGGACCGCCAACGCACCGGCCGTCAGCGTCACCGCCAGTCCGAGCGCTCCGACGAGACGCCAACCGCGCAGGAACTGGGCACGGCGTCCGGCCGGACGGACCGCCGACGCCTCCTCGGCCCGTTGGGCGACGTGTGCGGTCAGATCCCTGAGAAGCTGCTCCTCGAACCCCTGCGGCGACCGTTCGGTCTCGTTCATCGTCATCTCCGTCTCATCAGGCGAGGGTGGTGACCGGGCGGGCGAGCACGGCGCGGACGATGCGGCGGGCACGATGCAGGCGGACCCGGGCGGCCACCGGTGACATCCCGAGCACTGTCGCCGCCTCCGCGACGCTGAGGCCGTCCACGGCGACGAGTTCGACAAGCGTCCGGGTGCCCTCGGGCAGCTCGCTCAGCGCCCTGTGGGTGCGGCGGGCCGCCGACTCGGCGTCGATCCGCTCCTCGATGCGCGCGATGTCATCGGGGCCGAGGTCCCGTCGTCCGGCCAGTCGGCCGGTCACCCGCAGCCGTTGGGCCGCCCGACGCCGCTCGTCGCCGATGACGTTGCGGGCCACCCCGTACAGCCAGCCGATCTGGCTGCCCCGCTCCGGCCGGTAGCCGGCCGCCGACTCGATCACCGCCAGGAACACGTCGGCGGTGAGGTCGGCGGCGAGATGCGGGTCGTCGACCCGCCGCGCCACGAAACGGCCCACCGCCTCCAGGTGCCGGCGGTAGAAGACCTCGAAAGCCAGCGGATCGGCTCCGATGCCGGAGATGTCATCGTCGGCTCGGCTCGGCTCATTCACAGGCCGTCCTCCCTCGTAGCCTTCACACCCCTTCTTCGTCAGGCGGAGCACGAGTGTTACCGAACATCCGGCCGTAGGGTGACGGCGTGATCACCTGTGTCGTGCACTACACCATCGATCCCGCGCAGATCGAAGCGTTCGAGGACTTCGCCCGGGCATGGATGCGGCTGGTGGCCACGCACGGTGGCGTGCACCACGGCTACTTCCTGCCCGCCGAGGGCGCCAGCGACAAGGCCGAGGCGCTGTTCAGCTTCGAGAGCCTGGCGGCCTACGAGCGTTACCGCGCGCGGTTCGGCAACGACCCGGAGTTCCTCGCGGCCGACAGCATCCGGGACAACTCGGGTTGTGTCGTGCGGTACGAGCGGACGTTCATGCGCCCGCTGCTGCCGACCGACTGAGCCCACCCGCCGCTGACGGCGGCGGTGCTGGTCCAACTGGGCAGTTGCCCTGGTGATGGGGCATGATCGAGGCACCGGCGACTGGCGGCACGGGGATGGTCACAACCATCGGGGAGCCTCTCGCGGGCGTCGACCGCCTGGGCGCCTGCGTCGAGGAACCGTCATGACCACGACCAGCCCATCCGCCGAGCACCACACCTCATCGGGCGCGGCCCGGCTCCTGCCGGGTGCACCAGTCGCCGAAGCCGTCCTGGCCGAGACCGCCGCCGCGGCGACCCGGCTGCGCAGCCGCGGGATCACACCGAGCCTCGCCACCATCCTCGTCGGCGACGACGACGCCAGCGCCGGTTACATCGCCATCAAGCAGCGTCAGGCTGCCGCGCTCGGGTTCGCCTCCCCGCACGTGCATCTGCCGGCCACCGCCACCCAGGCCGAGCTGCACCAGGCCATTGCCCGATTCAACACCGATCCGGACGTGCACGGGCTGCTCGTGCAGTACCCCGTGCCGGGGCATCTGGACTACGACGCGGCGTTGCAGACCATCGACCCGGACAAGGACGTCGACGGCATGCACCCACTGAACATGGGGCGTCTCGCCGTCGGCCTGCCCGGCCCGCTGCCGTGCACCCCCGCCGGCATCGAAGCCCTCCTGGCGTACTACGAGATTCCCGTCGCCGGCCGTGAGGTCGTCATCCTCGGTCGCGGCGCCACCCTGGGCCGCCCCCTGGCCATGCTGCTCGCCCAGAAGCGCCCGACCGCCAACGCCGCCGTCACCGTCGTCCACACCGGCGTGCCCGACTGGGACCGCTACACCCGCCGCGCCGACATCCTCGTGGCCGCCGCCGGCGTACCCGGGATCGTGAAGCCTGAGCATGTCAAGCCCGGCGCGGTCGTCATCGGCGCCGGCGTCCGCTACGACGGGCGGCGCCTCCTGCCGGACGTGGACGAAGCGTGCGCCGAGGTGGCCGGTGCCATCACCCCCCGGGTCGGTGGGGTCGGCCCGACCACCGTCGCGATGCTGTTCCGCAACGCCGTACGCGCCGCCGAACGAGCAAACCAGTAGCCCGCTTCGCTCGATTCCATGATCAAGTGATGAAAAGTAGGTCCCGAGGCCATCTTTCGACCTATTTCTCATCACTTGATCGAGGCGGCTTCCTGCGGTTGGAGATCTCCTCCAGGTGCTGGAGTTGGTGCTGCCGGACCATCTCGTCCCAGACCTCCTGGTCGTAGTCCGGGTTCGGCGGGATCCACTTGTGCGAGTTGTCGCTGTAGTGGAACCGCTCGTCGCCCCGCCGGATCAGACTCACCGGACCCAGCCCAGGAAACGTCGGTGTAGCAGCCCGGCAGGCACCCAGGTCAGGTCCTCGGCCGCCCAGACCAGGTAGGACCCCATGTAGAGGGCCAACGACACGGGTGCGCCCTCGAACTCGGCATGCAATTCCGTGCGCCGGGTTCGGCAGGGCCAGGGCGCGGCGCAGCCGCCGCAGGTCCACACCGGAAGAACCGGGCCGTGGGTGGTCACCGCAGACCGTCCAGGAAACGCCGGATGGCCGACCGGGCGTGCCAGCGGACCGCCCATACCGCCTGACAGCAGGGGTACGGGGACAGCCGCGCCCACCACCAGCGACAGCCGGCGCAGAGCCCGTCGACGCCGGGCAGGTGCACGGACAAGATTTGTCCGACCTGATCCTCGGTCACTCCTGCTCCTCCCCTGGCCAGTGGCCTCGTCGGATCGGGATGCGGTGCCGGGCCCGACACGGCAGATCAGCGCCACACCGGCACACCCACCGCCACCGTCGCCACGACCAGACCGGCCGATGCCGCCGAGCCAAGGTCAGCGCCACCGCCAGCAGGTAGTCGTCGTACGGCACGCGCTTTGGCACCCGACCTCCCGGCGAGTTATCCCGCCGTCGCCTGGCGTGACCACTCCACCACACACCACACGGTGCTGTCTTGTCAATCTGCAAGTGACGATAGTCAAGCTAAAGTTGCCCCTACCTTCAGGCCGTGAAGCGACCGCGCTTGTACGGGCCTGGCGAGTTGGCCGCCTTGTTCAACGTGTCGCGGCAGCGGGTACTGCAGATCACCCGCCGCCCTGGCTTCCCCGAGCCGATGGCCCGCCTGATCGGGACGACCATCTGGGACGCGGACGAGGTAGACGAGTGGGCCAAACACAACCGCCCACCACGTCCGACCGAGGGCGACGACGACCGTTGACTCGGCAGCACACATCGAAACGCCGCTTCGGAATGGTTCCGCCAGTACCTAGACCTCGAAGGTGACGCGTCAGAGATCTGCTGGCACCAGCCAGAGGTCATCCCCGGAGTCCTTCAGGTCGAGGCCTACATCCGCGCCATGAACGCGACCGCCCACCCACGCCCGCCCACCAATGAGGTCGACCGGCAGGTTGCCGTGCGCAGGGAACGGCAGTCGATTCTCCGGTAGGACGACGGGCCCGATCTGAGCTTCATCCTCAGGGAGTCGGCTCTACGCGGAAGCATCGGTGACGCGAAGACGATGCCCAATCAACTCCTACGCCTGGCAGAGGTCAGCGAGCAGCCCAAGGACACCCTTCAGGTGGCTCCGCTCAACGCAAAGACCTACGAGACGTAGCACCACCCTGTATACGACGAGGACATCGCAACGAACTGCAACGCCTCGGATTGATCATTGAAGCAGTGGCGGCCCGCCTACGGCAAACAAGGCTGTGGTCCCCCTAGGCTGCAGGCGTGGACACCTCACCCAACGGTTCGACGCTGGAAAATGTCGACTCCGCCGCAAGTGGATCATCAGCATCCGAGCAGTCTTCGCATTTTGTTGATGATCAATCCGACAAGCAGAGGCCCTACCTGCAGCGGGTCAACGGACCTTCCAGCACCCGCCCGTCTCCTAAGATCGCCGCCGCGCGGCCCCGAAAAGCAGCCACAAAGAAGGCCACAACCGCCCGCAAAGCGTCCAACAAGAAGACTTCCGCAGAACCTAAGAAGACTCGTCGAACACCGCTCTTCCCAGCAGCAACTTTCGAAGATGCCTTAGATCTCGCCAAAGCCATATACGAATATGGGGCAGGCAAGCCGGTTCGCAGGCTCACGTTGTTCGACAGCCTGGGAAAGAGCCCGGATAGCGGTCCCACTCGCCAGTTAGTGACCAACAGCGCAAAATACCACCTAACCACTGGGGGCTACAGCGCCGAGCACCTATCTCTGACCGAAGACGGCCTGCTGGCGGTGGCAGATGATGTCACGCCGTCAACCAAGGCACGCGCCCGCTTCAAGTTGGCCATCGAGCAGATAGAAGTTTTTAATACACTTTTCCAGACTTACAACGGAAACCGACTTCCCGCACAAGCAGTCTTGATGGACAAAGCGCGGGACTTGGGCGTACCAGATGACGACCTAACGAAATGCATTGAGACATTCACCGTGAACATGAAATTCACGGGAGTGCTGCGCTCAATAAGCGGAGCTGAGCGCGTACTTAGCATAGATACGGTGCTCGACGACTTTCTGCCTCGCACCAACAATGCATCACTTCTACAAACAATCCCCGCCCTACCGAACCCTCGGAACGAGGCGAAGCCCGGTAGCAACACTGAGGATTTTGGAAAAACCTGCTTCTACATCACCCCTATTGGCACGGAGGAGTCCGAGCATCGAAGGCATTCAGACCTCTTCATGGGCTCCTTGATTGAACCAGCATTGTCCGAGTTCGGACTCCAGCTTGTGCGCGCGGACCAGATCGGCAACGCCGGTATGATTACACGCCAAATCATCGAATACATCGTTCGCAGCAAGCTGGTGATAGCAGATCTGTCGTTCCACAACCCGAACGTTTTCTATGAACTCGCACTAAGGCACGCGGTACGGAAGCCGATCGTGCAAATTAGTCGAGCCGCTGATCCACTACCATTCGACGTGGGACAAGTTCGAACCGTCGTTATAGATACAACGGACATCTACTCGCTCGTTCCTCAACTTGAATCATTCAAAGCTCAGATCGCTACCCAAATTCGCAAAACACTCGACGAACAAGCAGCGGTGGAGAATCCGTTGAGCGTCTTTGCGCCATACTTCTGGCAACATGTCGTTGCCTAACACTCACCCCATTGAGGCGGGCCAAGAATTGAGAGTTTGCGCGCCTCAGATTTCCGAAGCGTGAACCGCTTTGGAAAAGGCCTCGTGAATCGACTCGCGCATCGGAGGTGCCGTACTGGGTTTCGCCAACAGACACATAGCCCCTGCGCGGGCCTACGATCAACCAAACGGCGCTGCCCCGACCTCCAGCACGGAGACCGGGGCAGCGCCGCGATTCGCGTACGTCAGCTGCAGCCGCTGGTGGAGCCGCAGCCCTCGCAGACGTAGCAGCTACCGGCGGGGCGCATCTTCGTACCGCAGGTGAAGCAGAGCGGCGCGTCGGCGGCCTTGCCGATCACGGCCTCCAGCAGTTCGGTGCTGGAACCCACGCTCGGAGCCGGCTTGGCGGCGGCCACGTCGGCCATCTCCTGGGCCGGCTGGGCGAGCGCCTCCGGCTTCGCCGGGGTCTCCACCGGTGCCGAGGACGCCATCACGGTGAGTTCCGCGCCCATCGCCGCGGCGCTCTCCGCGTCGGCCTCGGCCCGCAGCTGCGCGGCCCGCTCCGACGCGGTGAAGATGCCCAGCTCGGCGCGACGCTCGTAGGGCAGGAAGTCCAGTGCCAGGCGACGGAAGATGTAGTCCATCACCGAGGCTGCCATCCGCACGTCCGGGTCGTCGGTCATGCCGGCCGGCTCGAAGCGCATGTTGGTGAACTTGCTGACGAACGTCTCCAGCGGCACGCCGTACTGGAGGCCGATGCTGATGGCCACCGAGAAGGCGTCCATCACCCCGGCCAGGGTCGAGCCCTGCTTGGACATCTTGAGGAAGACCTCACCGAGGCCGTCGTCCGGGTAGGACGACGCGGTCAGGTAGCCCTCGGCGCCACCGACGGAGAAGCTGACCGTCTCGGACGGGCGCTTCTTCGGCAGGCGCTTACGCACCGGCCGGTACTCGATGACCTTCTCGACCGCGGCCGGCGCGGCGGTTGCGGTCTCGACGGCGGCCGGCTCGGTGGTCTTGTTGGACTTGGCCACCGACAGCGGCTGGCCGACCTTGCAGTTGTCCCGGTAGATCGCCAGCGCCTTGAGGCCGAGCTTCCAGCCCTCGAAGTAGATCTTCTCGACGTCCTCGACGGTGGCCGCCTCCGGCATGTTGACCGTCTTGGAGATCGCGCCGGAGACGAACGGCTGGATGGCCGCCATCATCCGCACGTGACCCATCGGGGCGATCGTCCGCTCCCCCATGGCGCAGTCGAAGACCGGGTAGTGCTCCGGCTTGAGGCCGGGGGCGTCCACCACGTGGCCGTGGTCGGCGATGTGCTCGACGATCGCCTCGACCTGCTCCTCGGGGTAGCCGAGGCTGCGCAGGGCGCGCGGCACCGTCTGGTTGACGATCTGCATCGAGCCGCCGCCGACCAGCTTCTTGAACTTGACGAGCGCCAGGTCCGGCTCCACGCCGGTCGTGTCGCAGTCCATCATGAAGCCGATGGTGCCGGTCGGGGCGAGCACGCTGGCCTGCGCGTTACGCCACCCATTCTTGTCGCCGATCTTGTTGCCCTGGGTCCACTGCTTGGTCGCCTCGCGGACGATCGCGGTGGCCACCGGGCTGGTCGGCTTGATCTCGTCGTTGGCCGCGGCGTGCTTGCGCATGACCCGCTTGTGCGGCTCAGCGTTGCGGGCGTAGCCGTCGTACGGGCCGACGACACCGGCCAGCTCGGCGGAACGGCGGTAGGCGGTGCCGGTCATCAGCGACGTGATCGACGCGGCGACCGAGCGGCCCTGCTCCGAGTCGTACGGCAGGCCGGTGGCCATCAGCAGGGCACCCAGGTTGGCGTAGCCGATGCCGAGCTGCCGGTAGGCGCGGGACGTCTCACCGATCTTCTCGGTCGGGAAGTCCGCGAAGCAGATCGAGATGTCCATCGCGGTGATGACGAACTCGACGGACTTGACGAACTTCTCCACCTCGAAGCCACCGTCGGCGCGGAGGAACTTCATCAGGTTGAGCGACGCCAGGTTGCACGAGGAGTTGTCCAGGTGCAGGTACTCCGAGCACGGGTTCGACGCGGTGATCCGCCCGGTCTCCGGGCAGGTGTGCCAGTCGTTGATCGTGTCGTCGTACTGCAGACCGGGGTCGGCGCACTCCCAGGCTGCCTGGGAGATGGAGCGGAACAGGTTCTTGGCGTCGACGGTCTCGATCACCGAGCCGTCCAGCCGGCCGCGCAGGTCGAAGCCCTTGCCGTTCTCGACCGCCGACATGAACTCGTCGGAGACCCGGACCGAGTTGTTGGCGTTCTGGTACTGCACGCTGACGATGTCGGAGCCACCGAGGTCCATGTCGAACCCGGCGTCACGCAGCGCGCGGATCTTGTCCTCCTCGCGCGCCTTCGTGACCACGAACTCCTGGATGTCCGGGTGGTCCACGTCGATGATGACCATCTTGGCCGCCCGGCGGGTCGCGCCGCCGGACTTGATGGTGCCGGCGGAGGCGTCCGCGCCGCGCATGAAGCTGACCGGGCCGGAGGCGTTGCCGCCGGAGGAGAGCAGCTCACGGGACGAACGGATGCGCGACAGGTTGACCCCGGAGCCGGAGCCGCCCTTGAAGATCAGCCCCTCCTCCTTGTACCAGTCGAGGATCGAGTCCATCGAGTCGTCGACGGCCAGGATGAAGCAGGCGCTGACCTGCTGCGGCGACGGCGTGCCGACGTTGAACCAGACCGGCGAGTTGAAGCTGAACACCTGGTTCAGCAGCATCCAGGTCAGCTCGTGCGCGAAGATCTCGGCGTCGGCCGGGCTCGCGAAGTAGCCGTACTCCTCACCAGCGGTGCGGTACGTGGTGACCACCCGGTCGATCAGCTGCCGGAGCGACCACTCGCGCTCCGGGGTCCCCACCGCTCCCCGGAAGTACTTGGTGGTGACGATGTTCGCGGCGTTGACGCTCCACGACTCCGGGAACTCCACCCCACGCTGCTCGAAGTTGATCGAGCCGTCCCGCCAGTTGGTCATCACGACGTCACGGCGCTCCCAGGAGAGCTCGTCGTACGGGTGGACCCCCTCGGTCGTCCACACCCGCTCGATCTTCAGCCCCGCGCCTGCCTTGTTTCGTGAACGGCTAGTTGTCACGCCGTCGCCCCCCTCGTCTGCGCGGTGCCCCACCGCGCGTCCCAATCTCTGTGAAAAACCGTGAAGACTCAGCTGGTACGGCCGGCGGTTTCCACCGCATCGGCCCGGCCCTGCTCCCGGGCTCGCGCCGCGGCCCGCAACGTCTCGATCTCGCGCTCGAAGTCGGCGAGCGAGTCGAACGAGCGATAGACGCTGGCGAACCGCAGGTAGGCGATCTCGTCCAGGTCGCGTAGCGGACCCAGGATCGCCAGGCCCACGTCGTGGCTGGGGATCTCGGCGGCCCCCTTGGCCCGGACCGACTCCTCCACCCGCTGCGCGAGCAGCGCGAGGGAGTCGTCGTCCACGGGCCGGCCCTGGCACGCCTTACGCACCCCGCCGATGATCTTCGTGCGACTGAACGGCTCGGTCACCCCGCTGCGCTTGACGACAGCGAGGACCGCCTCCTCGACGGTGGTGAACCGCTTGCCGCACTCCGGGCAGGATCGCCGCCGTCGGATGAGCTGGCCGTCGTCGGCCTCCCGCGAGTCGACCACCCGGGAGTCAGCGTGCCGGCAGTACGGACACCGCATCGCCTACCTCCTAATCGTGATCAACCGCGTCGTACCGGGCACGCCCGGGCACGACTCACCACGGCGGTGTGATGCGCTCACAGCGCCCGCCGTGATGAACCTTACGGGAGTGCGGTCGGTAGTCAGACCCAACCTGTAGGCAACTTACGCCCGTGTCACTACTACATCTAGGGGTCGACGGTATGTCGCTGCGGAAGCCGGGTCAAGTTGGTCGGCGTGTCCGGCGCGTCACGGACCATCCGGTCATCAACGCACCGCACAACGCCCGAAGACCCAACGTCACGATGCCGCCCGGGTTACCGGCCAGCCGGCCGGACCCAGCCGGGAAATGATGCAGGATCGAACACCAGTGCTACCTGACGTACCATTTATCAGAACATCCGTACGAGCGGAGCGCTTTTTCACCCCGACACGCCGGTGAGAGGTCGTACAGATGTTTGAAAATGACTGATCTCACCTATACGGTCATGAACAACGTGGCACCACCGCACGCACCACGAGCCGACGAGGCACCCAGCGCCGACCAGGGAGGACGGACGTGACCGAGGAACGGGCCAGCCGGCCGAAGAGCCCGCAGCAGATCACCGAGGCGGGCCCCCCGGCCACCCGACGCCGCAGCGCCGCGCGCAGCCGGACGGGTCAGCCCGCCGTGCGTCCGGTCACCCCGGTGGTCAGCGCCTTCCCCGACCCGGCGACGGTCGACCTGACCGCCCGCCAACGGCGCATCCTGGAATTCATCCGCACCTGGGTGGAGCGCCACGGCTACCCGCCGAGCGTCCGCGAGATCGGCGAGGCGGTCGGCCTGGTGTCGCCGTCCAGCGTCGCCTACCAGCTCAAGGAGCTGGAGAAGAAGGGCTTCCTGCGCCGCGACCCGAACCGGCCGCGCGCGGTGGACGTACGCGCCCCCAGCGAGGTGATCGACGACGAGCTGTCGAGGGCACAGCGGCCCACCCCGGCGTACGTGCCGATGCTCGGTCGGATCGCCGCCGGTGGGCCGATCCTCGCCGAGCAGGCCGTGGAGGACATCTTCCCGCTCCCCCGCGAGCTGGTGGGTGAGGGCGAGGTCTTCATGCTCCAGGTCAAGGGCGACTCGATGCTCGACGCGGCGATCTGCGACGGCGACTGGGTGGTCGTCCGGCAGCAGCCGACCGCCGACTCCGGCGAGATCGTGGCCGCCATGCTCGACGGCGAGGCGACAGTGAAGACCTACCGGCGGCGCGACGGGCACGTCTGGCTGATGCCGCAGAACCCGGCCTTCGACCCGATCCCCGGCGACGACGCCACCATCATGGGCCGGGTCGTGGCGGTGCTACGCCGGATCTGACCGATCGGCGGGTGGGTGCCACCAGCGCTCACCCACACCGCTCGTCAGACCGGGTGAGCGCTACAGCGTCCGATCAGTAACGGTCGCCCCGTGGGCCGCGACCGCCCCCGGGATACTGCCCGTACGGGTCGACGGGCGCGTCCTCGTCACGTCGCCGGCTGGGCCGCTGGCCCCGGTGGTCGGGCTCCGGCCCACCGCGCCGGGGCGGCTCCGCGCGACCGGGCTGACCGCCGTCACCGCCGCCGTACACGCCACCGCCAGGACGGCCACCGCCGCCCTGCGGACGACCACCACCAGCCGGGGGACGACCACCACCAGCCGGGGGACGACCACCGCCGCCAGCGGGGGGACGACCACCGCCGCCGTAAACGCCAGCACCGCCGCCGTCCGGTCGCGGCGCACCGTAGCCGCCGTCAGCCGAGGCCGGCCGGCCGCCACCGCCGTACACCCCACCGCCCGCCGGGGCCGGGCCACCACGACCCGCGCCACCCGCCGGGGCCGGGCCACCACGACCCGCGCCACCCGCCGGGGCCGGGCCACCACGACCCGCGCCACCCGCCGGGGCCGGGCCGCCGCGACCCGGACCACCGCCGTAGACGGCGCCGCCGGCCGGCGCGCCGCCCCCGTACACACCACCCCTGCGGTCATCGTCGGCAGGGAACCCGTCAACGGCACGGCCGGCACGCGGGCCGAACGGCTCATCGTCCGGCTCCGACGGGTCGGACGCGTCAGCTGTCGGCGGCCGACGGCGGGCGCGAACGATGCCGAAGATTCCTGCGGCGACCAACAGCAGGCCGATCAGCCCGACCGCCCCCACCAGGTACGTGATGTCGTCGAGGCTCAGCCCGTCGGTCCAGGACTTCGAGGCGGCCGGTTTGGCACCGTCCTCGGCGGCCAGTGGCGCGGCCGTCGACGTGGACGGGGTGTAGCCGAGGATGTCGATCGGCTCGTCCTCGGTGAACCGGCCCGCGTCGGAGACGGTGAGGAACGACTTTCCGTCCGGGGTGTAGCTGATGGCCTCGCCGAACGGGTCGGCCAGCGGCGTCACCCGCGGCTTGCCGGTGGTGAGCGCACCCACGATGTCGCCACCGGTCACGTCGAACTCGAAGGCGTCCGCGTACGTGCGCAGAACCACCCGGGAGCCGTCCGGTGCCCGGGACGCGCCGGTGATGGCGATCCGGCCGAACGTGTTGAGGGTGTTCTCCGTCTGGGTCTTCGGCAGCGTGAGCTCGCCGGCCTTACGCATCGGCACCGGATCGGTGTCGCCGCTCTTGAGGGCCGCCGACGGCGTGTAGATCTCGGCCTTGCCGCTGGTCACCTTGGTGATGATCAGCGGTTTTCCGTCGTCGCCGATGAGCAACGCCTCAGCGTCGTGCGGTTTGGCCTCGGGGTAGGAGAGCCGGTGCAGCGTCGGCTGCCTGGCGCCGGTGACCGGCATCGACCAGAGCGCGACGCGGCTGCGGCGCTCCTTCGAGTCGGGGTTGTCACCGGTGTCGGCGATCCAGAGGGTGCGGCCGTCCTTGGACAGGGCGAGATCCTCGGTGTCGAACGGACCCTGCCCCGAGTAGCGGACCGGCTCCTTCGAGATCTTGCACTTGCTGTCGAGGAAGAAGACCCGCTTGCGCTCCGCGACGTCGGTGCCGTCGTTGATGACGATGTAGCCACTCTTGGTGGCGACCAGCCCGGACAGCTCCCGTAGGCGTTCGTCGGTGATCGTGCATCGCTTCTGGCCAGGGTTCGCGGCGGGCGGCCCGGACGCCCCAGGGGCGGGAGCCGCCGCGGCGGCTCCGGCGAGCGCCACGGTTGCCCCGAGCAGGCCGAGGGCAACCGTGACCGAGGAAACAACGCGGCGCATTCGGCCAGTGTCGCATGCCGCGCGTTTCCGGGGGATGACGCCGTGGCCGGTCAGGACCGGCTGCCGGCCGCCTGCCCCTGCCGCTCCACGTCGAAGGCCGTCAGCTCCGCCGCCAGCTCCGCGCCGACCCGGACGTGCAGCAGAGTGCCCTCCGGCAGGTGCGACGTGCTGAGCACCTCACCCGTACGGTGCGCCCGAGCGACCAGGTCGCCCCGGTCGTACGGCAGCACGGCGCGGACCTCGACGGCCGGACTGGGCAGCCGCTCCTCGATCGCCGCGCGCAGCTCGTCCATGCCCCGCCCGGAGTGCGCGGACACGAAGATCGCGTCCGGCCAGAGCCGCTTGAGCCGCAGCAGAGTGTCCTCGTCAGCGGCGTCGGTCTTGTTGACCACCAACAGCTCGGGGAGCCGGTCCGCGCTGACCTCGGCAAGCACCGTGTGGACCGCCCGGACCTGCTCCTCCGGATCCGGGTGGGCGCCGTCCACGACGTGCACCACCAGATCCGCCTGCGCGACCTCCTCCAGCGTCGAGCGGAACGCCTCGACGATCTGGTGCGGAAGGTGTCGAACGAAGCCGACGGTGTCGGAGAGGGTGTAGAGCCGCCCGTCCGAGGTGGTGGCCTTGCGGGTCGTCGGGTCCAGCGTGGCGAACAGCGCGTTCTCCACCAGCACGCCCGCGCCGGTCAGGCGATTGAGGAGGCTGGACTTGCCGGCGTTGGTGTAGCCGGCGATGGCCACCGCGGGAACGGAGTTACGGGAACGGCGGGAACGCTTGGTCACGCGTACCGTCTTCATGCTCTTGATCTCGCGCCGCAGCCGGGAGATGCGGTGCCGGATGCGCCGCCGGTCGGTCTCCAGCTTGGTCTCACCGGGACCACGGACACCCACACCGCCGCCGGCGCCGCCACCCCGGCCGGAACCACCGGTCTGCCGGGAGAGCGTCTCACCCCAACCGCGCAGTCGAGGCAGCAGGTATTCGAGCTGGGCCAGCTCGACCTGCGCCTTACCTTCCTTGCTCTTGGCGTGCTGGGCGAAGATGTCGAGGATCAGCGCGGTGCGGTCGACGACCTTGACCTTGGTGCGCTGCTCCAGGTTGCGCAGCTGCGACGGGGACAGCTCACCGTCACAGATGACCGTGTCGGCGCCGGTGGCGAGCACCACCGCGCCAAGATCGTCGACCTTGCCACGGCCGATGTACGTGGCCGGGTCAGGTCGGGTACGACGTTGGATGAGCCCTTCGAGCACCTGCGAACCGGCGGTTTCGGCCAGCGCGGCGAGCTCGGTCAGCGAGTTTTCCGCGTCGGTGACAGTGCCTTCGGTCCAGACGCCCACCAGGACGACCCGCTCCAGCCGCAGCTGGCGGTATTCCACCTCGGTGACGTCGGTGAGCTCGGTTGACAGGCCCGGGACGCGTCGGAGGGACTGCCGCTCCGACAGCTCCATCTCGCCGGTGGTGACGTCGTCGAGCTCGTCCTCGACGGGGACAAAGCTCTCCTGGTCTCGCAAGCGGTTCTCCTGTCCGTTTTGATAAGTAGAACGTAATCCTGACATGACACAACGCCGAACGCACCTGCTATATGCCCATGGTGAAGGTCGCCAAAAGTGGGGGCGAATGCTGGTCGGCCGCGACAACCCGGTAGAAATGCGGGCGGCGGCCGAACGGCCGCACAGCCGTTACGGAGGGATCCCGTGGCCATCACCCGAATGCCCAGCGCCGGATTTTCGATCACCATCCGGATCGCCGTGACCGCGGACGCCTCCTCGATCGGCCGGCTCACCACCTCCGTCGGCGAGGCCGGGGCGATCGTCACGGCGCTGGACGTGGTGGACTCGGACCCGACCAACGTCATCGTCGACCTCACCTGCGACACCGCCGACGCCGGTCACGCCGACCAGGTGGTCGACGCGCTGACCGCGCTGGACGGCGTGGACGTACGCAAGGTGTCGGACCGGACGTTCCTGCTGCACCTGGGCGGCAAGATCGAGGTGACCTCGAAGGTCGCGCTGCGCAACCGCGACGAGCTGTCCCGCGCGTACACCCCCGGGGTTGCCCGGGTCTGCATGGCGATCGCCGAGAACCCGGCCGACGCCCGGCGACTGACCATCAAGCGCAACACCGTCGCTGTGGTCAGCGACGGCTCGGCGGTGCTCGGGCTGGGCAACCTCGGCCCGGCCGCGTCGCTGCCGGTGATGGAGGGCAAGGCCGCGCTGTTCAAGCGCTTCGGCGGGGTGGACGCCTGGCCGGTGGTGCTGGACACCCAGGACACCGACGAGATCGTGCAGATCGTCAAGGCGATCGCGCCGGCCTACGGCGGCATCAACCTGGAGGACATCGCTGCGCCGCGCTGCTTCGAGATCGAGGCCCGGCTGCGCGAGGCGCTGGACATTCCGGTCTTCCACGACGATCAGCACGGCACCGCGATCTGCGTGCTGGCCGCGCTGACCAACGCGCTGCGGGTGGTGGGCAAGCAACTCGCGGACGTCCGGGTGGTCGTCTCCGGAGCCGGCGCGGCCGGCACCGCGATCATGAAGCTGCTGCTGCGCCAGGGCGTCGGCGACATCATCGCGTGCGACCGGGAGGGCGCCCTGCACCGCGGGTTGACCGGGCTCAACTCGGCGTGGCAGTGGCTGGCGGAGAACACCAACAAGGAGAACTACTCCGGCGACCTTCCCGGAGCGATCCGGGGTGCCGACGTGTTCATCGGGGTGAGCGCGCCGAACCTGCTCACCGGCGACGACATCGCCCAGATGGCGAAGGACTCGATCGTCTTCGCGCTCGCCAACCCGGACCCGGAGGTCGACCCCCGGGAGGCGCGCAAGCACGCCGCAGTGGTCGCCACCGGCCGTTCGGACCAGCCGAACCAGATCAACAACGTGCTCGCCTTCCCCGGGGTGTTCCGCGGCATGCTCGACGCGCACGCCGAGGAGTTCACCGAGGAGATGGCCCTCGCGGCCGCCCGGGCCATCGCGGACGTGGTCGGCGAAGACAAGATCAACCCGACGGTGATCGTGCCGAGCGTGTTCGACTCCCGGGTCGCCCCGGCGGTCGCCGCCGCCGTCCGCGCCGCCGCGCACAACCCCAGCCCGCTCCCGGCCGCCGACCCCGGCCCCGCGGACCTCCCCGAGATCGCCGCCACCGCCAGCGCCACCCCGTAACCCCGGCCCCCCAACCCCACTCCCCCACCTTGTTGATCAAGAGGTTTGCGTCAGGAATCGCGCTGATTCTGACGCAAACCTCTTGATCAACTTTCGGGGGCGGGGGCGGGGGGTCGGGGTTGGGTGGTGGGTGCGAAGGTGGCGGCGCGGGCGGCGATGAGGTCCGGGTGGCTCAGCGGCAGGTCGTGACCCGCGCCGGGAACGACCTCCGACCGGGCGCCCGGAATCAGGCCACTGATCCGGTCGGCCACCGACGGGGCGTCGTACAGCTGGCTGCGCTCGCCGAGCAGCGCCAGGACCGGCACCGCGAGATCACGCAACTCGTCGTCGGTGAGCGCCGGTGGGACCGGGTGCCGGCGGCGGAAGCCGAAGGTGGCGCGGGCCAGCCCCATCAGGTCGTCGTCGCGCAGGGTCGCGTTGCGCAGCAGCCGGGCCGCGCCGCGGCGGACCGGGGCGGGGGCGAGGCCGGCCAGGCCGCCCAGCACCACCCAGGCGAGGAACCGGCCGTTGACGGTGCCGAAGCCGGCCGGGTCGAGGAGGAGAAGGCCCGCCACCCGGCCGGGTGAGTGCCGGGAGTACTGCAACCCCACCCAACCACCGAACGACGAGCCGACGAGGTACGCCCGGTCCACGCCCATCCCGTCGAGGACCTCGGACAGCCAGCGCGCCCAGTCCCGACCGTCGTCGAGCGGCAGCGACTGCACGGAGCAGCCGGGTTCGCCAACCGGGTCGAGGGCGATCACCGGCCGGTGCCGCCCGAGACGGCGTACGTGCGGGTGCCAACTCAGGGCGTTGCCGCCGGCTCCGGGCAGCAGCACGAACGGCGTAGCGTCTCCGGCTCCCCATCGGTAGGCCCGGGTGTGACCGAAGCTCGTCGGCAGGTCGACGGCAACCGCGCCGGCGGGCCACACCCGACGCCGGGTCCGCTCGTACGCGTCAAGGAACCGGACGCGGGCGCGATCGCTGGTGAACTCGCCGATCCGTGCGACTGTCACGATGACTCCGTCTCCCCGGGGTTTTTCATGGTACGACCGTACCATCAAAGCTCGCTGACCGAACAGGACGGACCGCCCAGTGCCCAAGCGCGTCGACCATGAACAGCGGCGTCGGCAGATCGGCGACGCGCTGCTGCGGATCGCCAGCAGCCGGGGACTGCAGTCCGCCAGCATGCGGGAGGTGGCCGCCGAGGCCGGGGTGTCGCTACGGCTGGTGCAGTACTACTTCCACACCAAGGACGAGCTGCTGATGACCGCGCTGGGCTATCTCGGCGAACAGCTGACCGCCCGCGTCGAGGCACGGATTCGGGCACTCGGCCCGGTCACCCCGCGCACCGTCGTCGTCGGCACCCTCTCCGCCGTCCTCCCGACGGACCCCGAGGGCCACCAGCTCACCAGGGCCTACACCGGCTACTACGCGCTGGTGTTCACCGAGCCGGACCTCGCCGAACGGCACGGCACCACGTACCCCGACAAGCTCGAACGGCTGCTCGCCGGACAACTCCGGCAAGCCCAGCAGGACGGTGACGTCGACCCGGAGCTGAACTGTGACGCGGTCGCCGCCGGGCTACTGGCGCTGACGAACGGGCTGGGCTCCAGCGTGCTCGGCGGTCAACGCGACGGCGCGAGCGCGCTGGCGATCCTGACCTACCACCTCGACCGACTGTTCACACCGCGAGCGCGGACAGGCTGATCTCGCCGGTCGCCACCAGGACGGCGGGGCCGGAGAGCCAGCAGGAGGTTTCGGTGACGGTCACCGTCAGGCGACCGCCGGGGACGTCGACGGCGACCACGCCGGTGTCCAGGCCGGCGTCGCGCAGTGCCACCGCGCCCACCGCGCAGGCACCGGTCCCGCAGGACAGGGTCTCGGCGCTGCCGCGCTCGTACACCCGCATCAGGCTGTGCTCGTCGGTGCCGTCGACCGGGTCGCCCGCCACGATGAACTCGACGTTCACCCCGCTCGGGAAGACCGCCTGGTCGAACCCGGGCGCGACGGTCAGGTCCAGCGCCGACAGCTCCACGCCGGCCGGCAGGACGCAGACCAGGTGCGGGTTGCCGACGTCCACCACCGCACCGGTCAGGGTCAGCCCGCCGAGGGTGGCGGCAGAACTGTCGTACACCTGGGGTCGACGCATCTCGACGGACACGGCGTCGCCCTCGACCAGCGCGCGAACGACGCCGGCCCGGGTTGCCACCGGCAACGCCGCGCCGGCGGGCGTGGCCAACCCGCTGTCGAGCAGGTAGCGCACGAAGACCCGAGCGCCGTTGCCGCACATCTCGGCGAACGAGCCGTCAGCGTTCCAGTAGTCCATGAACCACTCGGCCTCGCCGGCCAGACCCGCGCCGTCCGGATGCTTGGCCGCGCGGACCACCCGCAGGACGCCGTCCGCGCCGATGCCCCGACGCCTGTCGCAGAGCGCCGCGACCAGCTCCGGGGTCAGGTCGAGCTGACCGTCCGGGTCGGGAAGGAGGACGAAGTCGTTGCCGGTGCCGTGGCCCTTGGTGAACTCCACGCCCCCATCATCGCGCAGCGGCCGGCACCAGACGCAGGGCGGCCCCGATCAGGTCTGGTTCCGTCGAGTCCAGCCAGTGGATCCGCGGGTCGCGGCGGAACCAGGACCGCTGCCGGCGGACGAACCGCCGGGTCGCCCGGACCGTCTCGTCGTGCGCCTGCGCCTCGGTCAGCTCACCGGCGAGCAGGCGCAGCACCTGCTGGTAGCCGAGCGCCCGACTCGCCGTCCGCCCCTCGGGCAGCCCGCGTCCGACCAGTTCCCGGGTCTCCGGCACCAGGCCGTCGGCCCACATCCGGTCCACCCGCAGCGCGATCCGCTCGTCCAGCAGACCGGTGTCCAGGTCGACGCCGAGCTGCACCGACGGGTAGTACGGCGTGGGCTGCGGCAACGAGGCGGCGAACGGCGCGCCGGTCAGCTCGATCACCTCCAGGGCCCGGACGATCCGCCGGCCGTTGGCCGGCAGGATGCTCTCGGCGGCGACCGGGTCGGCGGCGCGCAGCCGCGCGTACAGCGGGGCCGGGCCGCCCTCGGCCAACTCCCGTTCCAGCCGCTCCCGCAGCGCCGCGTCCGTGCCGGGGAACTCGAAGCGCTCCAGCACCGCCCGCACGTACAGCCCGGAGCCACCGACCAGCAGCGGCACCCGCCCCCGCGACAGGATGTCGTCCACCGCCGCGCGGGCCAGCCGCTGGTACTCCGCGACGCTCGCCGCCTCGGTGACCTCCCAGACATCCAGCAGGTGATGCGGCACCCCGTCCCGCTCGGCGAGGGTCAGCTTCGCCGTACCAATGTCCATGCCCCGGTAGAGCTGCATCGAGTCGGCGTTGACCACCTCCCCGTTCAGCGCATGCGCCAACGCGATGCTCAGCGCGGACTTACCGGCCGCGGTCGGGCCGACCACGGCGACGACCAGGCCTGTCACGCCCGCTCCCAGGACGCCACGAAGTACGCCACCCCGTAGGGAGCGGAGTCGTGCAGCAACTCGCCGCGCCACCCACCACCGGCCGCGCGGGCCGCGCCCGCGAGCACCTGCCAGGGGGCGCGACCGGCGGCCTTCAGCTCCGTCGACACCACCGGGTCGAGGTCGAGCAGGGCGTCCAGGTCCGCGTCGGCCAGCGCTTCGGCAACCCTCTGGTCGTACGGGAGGGCACGCGCGTCGTCGTACCCGGGTGCTTTCTCCCCGCGGCAGGCCGACCCGTCCCCGAGCACCAGCGACGCCACCCGGTCACCGGCGGCACCGACCTCGTCGGCGAGCGCGGCCAGCTCGGCCGGGCCGGCGTCGGCGGCCACCTGCACGGCCGTCACCGGCGGTCGGGTTTCGTGCCGGGCCAGCAACCACGCACCGATGGTCAGGCTCAACGGCAGCACCGCGCCCCGGTCCGGTTGGCCCGCCACCATCGGCACGTCCAGGTCGACACCCCACGGCTGGAGGGAACCGGTCGCCGGGGTGCGGATCGGGCCGGTCACCGGGCCGGTGCCCACCAGGACCACAATGTCCGGATCGGTGGTCAACAGCCGGCGTACGGCGGTGTCACAGGCCGCCCGCAGATCGTCCAACTCCGGGGCTGCGGAGCCGGCCACCTCGGGCACGAGCAGGGGCGGATGCGGGCAGACGGCGGCGGCGACCAGTGGCACCCGTCCACCGTAGCGGGAATCCCCGGTGCGTCTCCGCGCCGATCCGGTCATTCGGCCCCTAGGACACCGTATGGTCACGGTCGGCGATAGGCGCTCGACGCGGACCGGGTCGGACCTGTGACAATGCCGGAAGTAACTTGGCTGCGCCGTGGCGGCGGCGGGGGATCGATCCCTCGACGCCGGGAGAACGAGGATGGGCACATGAGCGACTGGACTGCCTTCGGACGGGTGGACGCGGACGGCACCGTGTACGTCAAGACCACCGAGGGAGAGCGGGTGGTCGGATCCTGGCAGGCGGGAGCACCGGAGGAGGGCCTGGCACACTTCGCACGACGCTTCGCCGACCTGGTGACCGAGGTGGACCTGACCGAGGCGCGGCTCAAGTCGGGTGCGGCGGACGCCGGGCACTCGTTGAGCACGATCCGGCGGATCCGGACCACGCTGCCCGAGGCCAACGTGGTCGGCGACATCGACGCGCTGGCCACCCGCCTGGACAAGCTGGCGACCCTCGCCGAGGAGAAGGCCGGCGAAGCGCGCGCCGCCCGGGACGCCGCCCGCGGCGAGGCCCTGGCCCGCAAGACCGCGCTGGTCGAGGAAGCCGAAAAGCTGGCCGCCGAATCCACCGGGTGGAAGACCGCCGGCGACCGGCTCAAGGAGATCCTCGACGAGTGGAAGACCATCCGCGGGGTCGACAAGAAGGCCGACGGTGAGCTGTGGAAGCGGTTCGCCGCCGCCCGGGACGGCTTCACCCGCCGCCGCGGCGCCCACTTCGCCTCCCTCGACTCGCAGCGCAAGCAGGCCCAGACCGCCAAGGAAGAGTTGGTCGCCGAAGCGGAGAAGCTCGCGGACTCCACCGACTGGGCCGCCACCGCCAACCAGCTCAAGGACCTGATGACCCAGTGGAAGGCCGCCCCGCGCGCCTCCAAGGAGGCCGAGCAGAAGCTCTGGGAACGGTTCCGGGGTGCGCAGGACGCCTTCTTCAGCCGGCGTAGCGAGGTCTTCTCCGCACGGGACAACGAGCAGCGCGGCAACCTGGAGCGCAAGCAGGCCCTGCTCGCCGAGGCCGAGGCGTTGGACATCGACGCCGACCCGAAGGGCGCCCAGGCCAAGCTGCGGGAGATCCAGGCCCAGTGGCACGAGGCCGGCCGTGTGCCCCGCGAAGCGGCCGCCGGGCTGGAGCGTCGACTGCGCGTCATCGACGACAAGGTCCGTGACGTGATGGACTCGGCGTGGCGCCGCACCACCAAGGAGGACAACCCGCTGCTCGCCCAGATGCGGGCGCAGGTCGCGGAAGCCGAGGACCGGCTGGCCCGGGCGCAGAGCGCCGGGGACGCACGCCGGATCAAGGAGGCCGAGCAGGCCCTCGCCTCCAAGCGGCAGTTCCTCCAACTCGCCGAGCAGGCCGGCTGAGCTGACGACGTCCGGAGCCCCCGGTTCCCTTGATGGGACCGGGGGCTCCCGCGTGTCCGGCCTCCGGTATGCGCGCGAGACAGGCCCCGCGTTCCGCGCTCCGAACCCCCGCTCACCCGGGCCCGCGTCGCCGCTACCGCGTCAAGATGCGCGCAGTTTCCCGGATGTTGCTGCCTCGGACAGGCCGGAGACAGCAACATCCCTGATGTTGACGCATTGACGTGGGCTGATCAGAATGAGCGACGGAGCCAGGTAGGGCCACCGGCGCGAGGGCGACGAAGGCGGAGCATCCGCCGTCGAGGGTCGCCGGTGAGCTTCCGCGAGTGACCACGTCCGCGTGACATGGTCCGTCGCGTGCTGTCCGCGTACCCCTGAGGGACCGTGACGTGCGGACGGCCGCCCGCCGGCGTCGTTTCTGGACGGCGCCGGATCTCCGAAGTGGAGCTTGAATTGTTCCGTCCCAAGGCTCTCGGCGGCGCGCTCACCGCGCTCGTCACCGTCGCGGCTGGCGTCTTCCTCGCCACCGCTGTCAGCACCAGCCCGGCCGTCGCCGCCGGCACCGGTACGGGTTATCTGCATACCAGTGGCAACCAGATCGTGGACAGCACCGGTGCGACGGTCCGGTTGACCGGCATCAACTGGTTCGGCATGGAGACCGACAACAAGACCTTCCACGGGCTGTGGTCGAACAACCCGTGGCGGGGGCAGCTCGACACGATGGCCCGGTTGGGTTACAACACGTTGCGGGTGCCGTACTCGAACGACGCCCTGAAGCCGGGTGCGACCGCCAGTGGGATCAACGACTTCGTCAACCCGGACCTGATCGGGCTGTCGCCGTTGCAGATCCTGGACAAGGTGATCAACTACGCCGGCAGCAAGGGCATGCGCATCATTCTGGACCGGCACCGGCCGACGGCGGCCGGGCAGTCACCACTCTGGTACACGTCGACTGTTTCCGAGGCAACCTGGATCAACGACTGGAAGATGCTCGCTCAGCGGTACGCGGGCAACCCGACGGTGATCGGTGCCGACCTGCACAACGAGCCGCACGCGGAGGGCACCAACCCGGCGGCCACCGGCGCGTGCTGGGGCTGTGGCGACACCACCCGGGACTGGCGGCTCGCCGCCGAGCGGGCCGGGAACGCCATCCTCGGCGTCCAGCCCAACTGGTTGATCTTCGTGGAGGGGGTGAGCTGCCCGAGTGGTGGCCTCTCCAACGTCTGGGACGGCGACACCAGCAACGACGAGGACTGCGGTTGGTGGGGTGGCAACCTGTCGAAAGCGGGTCAGTTCCCGGTCCGGCTGAGTGTGGCGAACCGGTTGGTCTACTCGCCGCACGAGTACGCCACCTCGGTGTACCGGCAGACCTGGTTCGATGCCCCGGACTACCCGGCGAACATGCCGGCCATCTGGGACAAGTACTTCGGTTACCTCTACAAGCAGAACATCGCCCCGATCATGATGGGCGAGTTCGGCAGCACCCTGGTCGACCCGAAGGACAAGGTGTGGCTGGAGAAGTTGATGGCGTACACCGGGACCGGGGTGACCGGGATGTCCTTCACCTACTGGTCGTGGAACCCCAACTCGGGTGACACCGGCGGTATCGCGTTGGACGACTGGACCAATGTCAACACCGTCAAGCAGGCGATCCTCCAGCCGTACCTGATCGCGCCGTCCGGTGGTGGCACCAGCGGGCCGCCGACCGGCGGGCCGACGGACCCGCCGACCGGCGCCTGCACGGCCACCTACCGGCAGGTCAACGCCTGGCAGGGCGGCTTCCAGGGCGAGTTGACGGTGAAGAACACCGGCTCGGGCGCGGTGAACCCGTGGTCGGTCACCTGGAGTTGGCCGTCCGGGGTGACGTTGGGCAGCGGTTGGAACGCCACTGTCACGCAGTCCGGTACGACGGTGACCGCGGCGGCTCCGAGCCACGCTCCGTCCCTGCCGGCAGGCGGGTCGGTCACGGTGGGCTTCACCGCCAACGGCACGGCGAGCGCGCCGGGCACTGTGAAACTCAACGGCACCGCCTGCTGATCCACCAGGACGGCCGGTGCGCCACTGCCGGGGCGGCCGGTGCGCTGCTTGCCGGGACGGCCGGTGCATTGCTGCCGGGACGGCCGGTGTGCAGCGCATCGGCCGTCCCGGCCATTTACATTCAGATTCTTCTATGTTTTCATCGGGAAAGCGCTTGCCTCTTCGTTGGTGGGTGCGAGCGCGGGAGCCGCTCTCCTTCACGAACCTGCACCGGCGGGCCCGAGGACCACAGGTCCCGGCCGAGATTCGCCGCCCACGGGCATGGGCGTCGCGACACCTCCGTCCGCCTCACCGAAAGGAAGCAGCATGCGCACAGGACGGCGTCGAATGACGCTGATCGCCACCACTGCCGCAGCCACCGCCACCCTGGTCACCGCCGGGCTCCTGACCTCCGTGTCGGCCCAGGCGGCCGCCGGCTGCCAGGTGGCCTACTCGGTCGCCAGCCAGTGGCCGGGCGGATTCACCGGCAACGTCACAGTCACCAACCTCGGCGACCCGGTCTCCGGGTGGACGCTGCGCTGGTCGTACGGGGCCGGTCAGCAGACCAGCCAGGCGTGGGGCGCCACAGTCACGCAGAGCGGCAGCCAGGTCTCCGCGACGAACGTCGACTACAACGGCAACCTGGCGACGAACGCCAGCGCCTCGTTCGGCTTCAACGCGAGTTGGAACAACTCCAGCAACCCGGCTCCGAGCAGCTTCAGCCTGAACAACGTCGCCTGCACCGGCAGCACCACACCGACCACCCCACCGCCGACCACCCCGCCACCGTCGACCACTCCCCCGCCCGGCCAGCAGCCGTCGGCGCTGGTCGGCTGGGCCACCCAGAACGGCGGCACCACTGGTGGCGGCAACGCCGCCACGACCACCGTCAGCAACGCCTCGGGCCTCACCAGCGCGCTGAACGCCACAGGCGCCGCCGTCATCCGGGTGACCGGGACGATCACCTGCTCGGGGATGCTGCGGGTCCGGTCCAACAAGACCATCATCGGCAACTACGGGGCGACGATCGTCGGCTGCGGGCTCAACATCAGCGGTGACCGCAACGTGATCATTCGCAACCTGACCTTCCGCAACTGGAACGACGACGCGATAAACGTGCAGGAGTCGGCCACCAACATCTGGATCGACCACAACAGCTTCAGCAACGGGTACGACGGCGCCGTCGACATCAAGCGCGGCTCGGACTTCGTCACCGTCTCGTGGAACCGGGTCTTCAGCCACGACAAGACCATGCTGCTCGGTCACAGCGACGACAACGCCAGCCAGGACGTCGGCCACCTGCGGGTGAGCTACCACCACAACTGGTTCGACGGCAGCAACCAGCGCAACCCCCGGGTCCGCTTCGGCAACCCGGTGCACGTCTACAACAACTACTACCGGGCCAACGGCGGCTACGGCGTGGCGTCCACCGAGAACGCCGGCGTGCTCGTCGAGGGCAACTACTTCGAGAACGTCGACGACCCGTACCACCTCGGCGAGGGGGACTCGGGGCCCGGCAGCCTGGTCGCCCGCAACAACCACTTCGTCAACTCGCCCACCGGCCAGACCGGCGGCAGCGTCGCCAGCATCCCGTACTCGTACCAGCTGGACACCGCGAGCAACGTCAAGTCCATCGTGACGGCCGGCGCCGGCGCCGGCAAGATCACCGTCTGACCACGGAGGGGCCCCTCGTCCAGGGGCCCCTTCCGCGTGGTCAGTGGGTGGCGCAGCCAGCGGCGGGGGCAGCCACGACCGGCGGTGCGCCGATCGTCGGCAGACCGAGCAACACCCCAGGGGTACGCGGGGAGCGCCCCGCCTCGGCCGCGTCGCCGGCCCGGGTGCGACGGTGCGCCACCGGCGCGCCGTCGGCGTTCAGGTGGTGCGGCGCGGCGTACGTGACAGTGGTGTGCACGATGTCGCCCGGCCGGATCTGACCGGCCAGGGACTCCCCGTCGGCGGTCTCGGTCGCGAAGTGCACAAGTCGACCGTCGCGGGCCCGACCGGACATCCGGCCGGTCCGCTCGTCCTTGCGGCCCTCGCCGACCGCGACCAGCACCTCGACGGTCTCACCGACGAGGCGCTTGTTCTCCGCCCAGGTGATCTCCTCGACGCAG
The DNA here is from genome assembly GCF_042871765.1 of Micromonospora sp. NPDC005553. Lineage (NCBI taxonomy): Bacteria > Bacillati > Actinomycetota > Actinomycetes > Micromonosporales > Micromonosporaceae > Micromonospora > Micromonospora sp. NPDC005553. The sequence continues at coordinate 49,358 of NZ_JBIAJD010000013.1, forward strand.
GCGATCAACCGCTCGTAACGCTCCTGCACCACCTGCTTGGGTAGCTGGTCGTCCATTGTCGCGGCGGGGGTGCCGGGCCGCTTCGAGTACTGGAAGGTGAAGGCCGAGGAGAACCGGGCCTCCCGGACCACGTCCAGGGTGCGCTGGAAGTCGGCCTCGGTCTCACCGGGGAAACCGACGATGATGTCGGTGGTGATCGCCGCGCCCGGCATCGCCGCGCGGACCTTCTCGATGATCCCCAGGTAGCGCTCGGAGCGGTAGGACCGGCGCATCGCCCGGAGCACGTCGTCGGAGCCGGACTGCAACGGCATGTGCAGCGAGTGGCAGACGTTCGGCGTCTCGGCCATCGCGGCGATCACGTCGTCGGTGAAGTCCTTCGGGTGCGGGCTGGTGAACCGCACCCGCTCCAACCCGTCGATGTCGCCGCAGGCCCGCAGCAGCTTGCCGAACGCGTACCGGTCGCCGAACTCCACGCCGTACGAGTTGACGTTCTGCCCGAGCAGGGTCACCTCCAGCACGCCCTCGTCGACAAGGGCGCGCACCTCGGAGAGGATGTCGCCGGGACGCCGGTCCTTCTCCTTGCCGCGCAGCGCCGGCACGATGCAGAACGTGCAGGTGTTGTTGCACCCCACCGAGATCGACACCCAGCCGGCGTACGTGGACTCGCGGCGGGTGGGCAGCGTGGACGGGAAGACGTCGAGGGACTCCAGGATCTCCACCTCGGCGGCGGCGTTGTGCCGGGCCCGCTCCAACAGCACCGGCAGCGCGCCGATGTTGTGGGTGCCGAAGACGACGTCCACCCAGGGGGCCTTGCGGACGATGTCGCCCCGATCCTTCTGGGCGAGGCAGCCGCCGACAGCGATCTGCATCCCGGGGTGCTTGTCCTTCACCGGGCGCAGACGACCGAGGTTGCCGTAGAGCCGGTTGTCCGCGTTCTCCCGCACCGCGCAGGTATTGAAGACCACGATGTCCGGGGTGTCGTCGCCAGCGGGTGCACGCTCGTATCCCGCCTGCTCGAGCAGGCCGGAGATGCGTTCGGAGTCGTGCACGTTCATCTGGCAGCCGTACGTGACGACGTTGTAGGTCCTAGCCACCCTGTTGGTGCCCCTTCCCCTCGGGCTACCAGGGTAGCGGCCCGGTCCGGTGGCACCTCCGACCGGCGTTGTCCCGTCCTGCGGCGTTGACCCGGCGGCCCATGGTGAGGGTTTACGGCGGACAGTACGCTTCGGCACAGAACGTGACCCCGGGCGATTCGGGGTCTTCGTACTCAGGGCCGCTGCGCGGCTCCGCTCAGCTGGGCAGCGCAGAACGACCCGCGGGAGGCCACACGTGACGCGACAAGATGCGGCACAACGCACCGTCATAACGCCGGACGGGCGGCACCTCGCCGTGGAGACCTCGGGCGCGCCAGACGGGCCCGTGGTCTTCCTGCTGCACGGCACCCCGGGCAGCCGCAGTGGCCCCCGACCCCGCGGCATCGTCGTCTACCACCTCGGCGTGCACCTCGTCTGCTATGACCGACCCGGGTACGGCGACTCCGACCGGCACGAGGGGCGGCGGGTGGCCGATGCCGCGGCCGACGTGGCGGCGATCGCCGACGACCTCGGCATCGAGCGGTTCGCGGTGGTGGGCCGCTCCGGTGGCGGGCCGCATGCTCTGGCCTGCGCCGCGCTCCTGCCGGACCGGGTCACCCGGGCCGCCGTACTGGTGGGGCTCGCTCCGGCCGGCGCGCCCGACCTGGACTGGTACGCCGGGATGGCCGAGACGAACATAAAGGACTACGGGCAGGCCGACGATGACCTGGCCGCGCTCACGCTCAACCTGACGGTCCGCGCGGAAGAGGGGCGGCGGGACCCGATGACGCTGCTGGACTTCCTCCGCCCCCAGTTGCCCGACGAGGACATCCGGGTGGTCGACGACGTCGCGATCCGCCGACTGCTGACCGACATGTACTCCGAGGCGCTGCGACACGGCCCCGAGGGTTGGATCGACGACGTGCTGGCGATCCGGCGTGGCTGGGGGTTCGACCTGAGCGCGATCCGCGCTGAGGTCCGGCTCTGGCACGGCGAGCAGGACCGCTTCTCCCCGGTGGAGCACTCGCACTGGCTCGCCTCGCGGATCGCGCGCGCCGAGGTGCAGGTGCAGCCCGGCTCCGCGCACTTCGGGGCGGTGGAGATCCTCCCGCAGACCCTGAACTGGCTGGCCACGCCGGCCCTTGCGACCAGCCCACGGCTCTGACCGGCCGGCCGGGACCGGCGGGTCGGCCCGACCGGCCGCCCGCCGAACGCCCCGCTCAGATGGTGTGTGGGTCGATCACCCGGACCACGAACCTCCGTTCGCGCAGGGTCTGCACGCTGGGATGTTCCAGACCGATCACCTCGGCCAGTCGGTCCGCCACGACGCCGACGTCCTCGTTGACGGGGCCTTCGCCGGCCCGCCTCGCCGTCAAGGCTAGATCGCCGAGGCAACGCAGCGTGTCGGGGTGGTCCGCACCGATCACCTTGGCCAGCCGCCCGGCGGTCTCCCGCAGCCGGTCCCGCGCCAACTCCCAGTCACCCTCCTCGGCGAGGCACACCGCCTGGTTGATCTCCGCCGCGAGCGTGTGCGGGTGATCGGCGCCGAGTACCTTGCGCAACTCGCCAGCCGCCTGGGCCGCCGACGCGAGCGCGTCCGATTTGCGGCCGAGCGCGCGTTCCGCCGCCGAGATGTTGCTCACCGTCGCCAGAACGTGCGGGTGCTCCGGGCCGAACCGGAGCAACTCCTCGAACGCTTGGCGCACGGCGGTCAACTCGATCAATGCCCGGGCCGCATCACCGACCGCCAACAGGTTCGCCGCGCGGCTCGATCGGCACGCCACCGTGTCCGGGTTGTCCGGCCCGAAGCGTTCATCGAGTTGGCGGTAGGCCGTCTCGAACATCGGTGCCGCCTCGCTCCCCCGGCCGCAGCTGCGAAGGGACACCGCCAGGTTGACCTGCGCCATTAGAGTCTGGCCGTCATCCGGCCCGAGCACCTCGCAGTACGTGTCGTACACCGCGCGTAGCAGGGTGGCCGACCTCTCGTACTCGCCAGCATCCCGAAAGTCCATGCCGAGGCGCATGGCGGAGACGAGGGTGTGGGGGTGGGTGGGGCCGAGCACCAGCCGCCGCCGCTGGTGCACCTCCTCGTCCCAGCGACGGGCAGACCGGTAGTCGCCGACCAGCCGGTACGAGACGGCGAGGTCGCTTGCCGCGCTCAACGTCCCGGGGTGGTCCTCGCCGAACACCTGGAGCCAGGAGGCGTAGGTGGATCGGCTCCGTTCCAGAGCCTCGGCGTAGTGGCCGAGCGCCCGCAGGTCATTGCCGAGGCTGCCAGCGGTCATCAGGCTGTGCGGGTGCATCGGACCCAGCAGACGGTGTTGCTCGGCCAGCACCGCCTCGTCCAGGTCCCGGGACTCGGTGAAACGGCCCAGGCTGCGCAGGATATTCGCCCGGTTGAACCGGAGGTGCAGCAGTTGGCGGCCCAGCGCCGACGGCTCGACCTCGTCGTGCGTGTCCCCGAGCCTGGCGCTCCAGATGTCGTCCACCTCCTGGCTGAACACGTCGGCCTGGTCCAGACCGCCGCGCTGCCACAGATAACGAACCCGGCCGATCAGCAGCTGACACACCGGCTCGTCGGGGCAGGTCAGCGCCTCGGAGACCTCCAGGTGCGGCCAGAGCATGCGCAGCCGAGCCCAGGTGCTCGGGTCGTCCACGTCGCCACGAGGTCGGGACGCGGCCAGCACCAGGTGCACCTGGTGTCGGGCGGCGGTGATCTCGTCGTCGGTCATCCGGTCGCGGACCACCGCCTGCAACAGCCGGTGCACCTCGACGTGACCGCCCTGGACGTCCAGTTTCAGCAGTGCCAGGCGGTTGATCTGCTGGACCAGGGCGCCGCGCACGAGCCGCTCGGAAACGGACGGGTCGAACGGCACGAGAGCAGCCGCCATCTCGTCGCTGTAGATGAGTTCGAGGGCGATCTCGGGGGCCAGCACCGAGCAGAGCTGCAGCAGCCGGTACGCGGCCGGCGCCTGTTCCAGCAGCCGGTTCAAAGACAGGTCCCAGGTCGCCTCGATGGAGAGGGCGGTGGGGCCGTGCCGTTCGATTTGCCGCAGGTAGTCGGCGACCGACGTGCCGGTGTCGGCGAGCCAGGCGCCTGCGGCGGCCACCGCGATCGGCAGGTCGCCGAGCGCCTCCGCCACCCGGTCGGCCTCGTCGGCGCTGATCGTGGGCACCCGCTGGGCGAGGTGCGCCACGCTCTCGGTGCGGTCGAAGACGTCCACCTGGATCGGGTTCGCCCGGTCACCCCAGGCGCGGTTGCGGGAGGTCAGCAGGACGTGCCCGGGGCCTCGCGGCAGGAAGGGCTCGATCTGGTCGGGCTCTTCGGCATTGTCCAGCACCACGAGCCACCGCTCGTACGGCTCACCGCGCCCGAGCACCTGCAGCACCGACCGGACCGTGTCGGACAGGCTCGGCCCGACGAGAATGCCGAGGCGGCCGGCAAGGTCGGCGAGGGCGGTGTCGACGAACTGCGGCGGGTCCGCCACGATCCACCAGACGACGTCGTACGCGGCCTTGAACCGGTGCACGTATTCCAAAGCCACCTGCGTCTTGCCGACGCCGCCCATGCCCTGCAGAGCGACCGGCAGCACCACCGCGCTACCCCCGCTCTGCAACTGCGCGCGCAGCAGCGCCAGGTCGTCCTCCCGGCCGGTGAACCGGGCGTTCCGGTTCGGAGCGTTGAAGACCAACGGCTCGGCGCCGGGGTAGCGGGCACTCCCGCCCGCCGGGCCGTCCGCCGACGACGGCATCGGCCGGCCGACCAGCCGCAACACCCGTTCCACGGCGGTCGCGGCGCTCACTTTGACGATGTTGGTGGAGCTTTGGGACGGGAACTCGGCCAGCGGACGAAGGTCGGCGACGTACACGGCGAGGGCCGTGGAGCCGGTGCTCGTGTCCCGGTCGGGCAGACCGCCGGACGGCGTCGCCACGTACGCTGGCGAGACCACTGTCAGCGTGCGCGGGGCCGGCGTCCCGGCGGATCCGACGGCGGCTGTCAGGTCCACCACCCGCAGCCCGGCGGAGCTGAGCACCCGCTCCAGCCACTCGGCCCAGATGGCGTCCTCCGGCGCGTACCGGAGCACGATCTGGCCGTCGATCGCTTCGGTGCGACGGCGGAAACGGGCCTTGCCCCGGTCCCGCACCGACTCGTCCATCACGGGTAGCGCGGTCACCGCGCCGTCGGTGAGGATCCCGGTCAACGTCTCGTACGCGGCCAACAACGACATCGGCGAGCCCGGCGGGTCACCGAACGTCGCAAGTGTCTCCTCGTACGCGTAGAACGGCCGATACGGAACCTCGACCGTCGCCCAGTAACGCCGCCGCTCCGCCTCGGTCATGCTGGCCGGCAACCCGGCGAACCGCCGCATGGCCAGCAGGCGACCCGCCTCCGCCCGCTCCTTCTCGGCCTCGTCGACCCGCATCGGCACCGGCAGGACCCGGATGTCGCGCCGCCGGTACCGGTCCCGGACCGAGCGCGCCACCAGGGCCGCGCCGTCGATGCCCTGGTCGCTGAGGGTGAAGCAGTCGACAAGGGTGTCCGGCAGGTGCAGGGTGCAGATGTCGGCGACGTCACTGAGCCCCGTCCGGCTGTCGATCAAAGTGAAGTCGTACTGGCGCTTCATGTCCGCCCGCAGCGCCTCGAAGAACTGCGCCCCACCCAGCCTGTTGTAGAAGTTGTCCCAGTCCAGCCCGCTCACCGAGACTGCGTAGTCGCTGTTCTGCCGGCCGGCGGAAAGGAAGTCGAGACCACCGTCGCCGGGAAAGCTCCAGCGCAGCGAGAACGCGTGCCGCCCGACCCGGGCGTACTGCTCCATCCAGCGGTCCGGTCGGTCGTCGACCCGGGTGGTCTCCCACTCGTAGTCACGGATCATGTCGATCACACCGCTGGTGCCCTGGATCGCCTCGGCGTCGAGGAACGGATGGAAGAAGCGGTGCAGACCGGGTGACTCGAGGTCCCAGTCGGCGACGAGCACCCGCCGGCCGCTGGCGGCCAGGATCCAGGCCACGTTGGCCAGCGCCATCGTCCGACCCGTTCCCCCCTTGAACGAGTAGAAGGTGACGACCTGGCCTTCGCGATCGTTGTTCATCGGCATGCTCCGTGGGGACGCGGCGGACCCGGTCTGGTGTCGTTGGAACTCAGAACGGGTGAGGGTCGATGATCCGTGCGACCAGGCGCCCGTCCCGCAGAGCCCGCACGCCCGGGTGGTCGGCCCCGACGACCTCGCCCAACGAGACGACCGGGGCGGCCGTCGGCGGCCGGTCGCCCACGTTCTCGCGCACGACGAGTGCCAGGTTCGCCTGGCAACGCAGGGCGTCCGGATGGCGCGACCCGGACGCGGCCAGCCAACGCTCGGCGGTTGCCCGGAGGTGGTCGAGTGCGGCGTCCCGGTCCCCCTCCTCGGCGAGGCAGATGCCGAGGTTCTCCTCAGCGGCGAGGGTGTGCGGGTGGTCCGGACCGAGCGCCTCGCGCAGGGCACCGGCCGCCCGTTCGGCCGTCGCGCGGGCCTCGGCAACCCGGCCCACGGCCCGCTGCGCCACGGCGAGGTTGCTGAACGCGCCAAGGGTGTGCGGGTGGGTGGCCCCGAGCCGCTGCTCGTAGATCCTTGCCACCTGCGTCGCCTCGGCCACCGCGCGTTCGGTCTCGCCGAATGCCAGCAGATTCGCGACCAGCGCCGCCTGGCAGATCAGCGTTTCGGGATTGTCCCGCCCGAACTTCTCCTCGAGCACCGGGTACGCCGCGTCGAGCAGTCCGGCCGCCTCCGCCAACTGGCCCGCGCTCCGCAGCGACACCGCGAGACTGACCTGAGCGTTCAGCGTGTCCCCCGCCTCGCTGCCGATCTCCTTCAGGCTGGCGAGTTGTTCGTGCACAGTGCGCAGCATCTTGGCCGAGTTGGCGTATTCACCGGCCTCCCGCAGGTCGCGTGCCAGCTGGGCGGCCGAGTGCACTGTGTACGGGTGTTCCGGGCCGAGCACCTGCCGGCGGAGCTGGAACACCGCCTCGTCCCGACTGCGGGCCGAGCGGAAGTCGCCCACCAGGCGGTAGGAGTGTGCGAGGTTGTTGGCCGCGAAGAGCGTGCGCGGATGGTATTCGCCGAACTCCTCACTCCACGCGTCGTAGGTCTCCTGATCACGCTCGATCGCGTCGGTGTAGCGGCCGAGGGCCCGCAGATCCGCACCCAGGCTGCCGGCGGTCATCAGGGTGTGCGAATGCCTGTCACCCAGCAGCGCCCGTTGCGCTTCGTGAGTCTCCTGGTCCAGGTCGTGGGCCTCGACGTAGTGGGCAAGCGCCCGCAGCACGTTCGCACGGTTGAAGCGCAGGTGCAGCAACTGCCGACGCAACGTGGCGAGTTCCTCGGTGCCGTAGAGGCGGTCCCGCCGCTTTGACCAGACCGCGTCGACCTCCTTGGCGAACGCGTTCGCCGCATCGAGTTCTCCCTGACGCCAGAGATACCGCACCCGGTCGATCATCAGCTCCCGGACCGACTCGTCCTTGCTGCCCATCGCGCCGGAGGCCTCGATGTGCGGCCAGAGCCTGCGGAACCTGTCCCAGGTACGCGGATCGTCGGCGTCACCGCCGGGCCACGCCTTGCCCAGCACCAGGTGCGCCCGGTGTCGGGTGTCGGCGATCTCGTCCGGGGTCATTCCGCCCCGGACCACCGCTTGGAGCAACCGGTGCACCAGGATCCGTTGCTCGGACATGTTCATCGTGAGGAGCGCCGACCGGTTGATCCGCTGGACCAGCCGCCCGATCATCATGGGCTCCGACACCGCGGGATCGAACGGCGCCAACGTCTTCACCATCTCGTCGTTGTAGAGCAGGCCCAGGTCTATCTCGGGGGCCAGCACCGAGCAGAGCTGCAACAGCCGGTAGGCCGCCGGGAACTGGGCGCGCAGCCGCGCCAACGAAAGATCCCAGGTGGCTTCCACGGAGAGGGCGCTGGGACCTTGCCGCTCGATCTGCTCCAGGTACGCGTCGACCGAGGTACCGGTGTCGGCCAGGTAGGCGCCGGCCGTGGCTACCGCGACCGCCAGGTCCCCGAGCGCGTCGGCGATCCGGTCCGCCTCCTGCTCGGTGAGGGTGGGCACCCGACGTTGCAGGTGGGCGACGCTCTCCTTACGGGCGAAGACGTCGACCTGGATCAGCGTGGCCCGCTCCCCCCAACCCTGGTTGCGCGAGGTGAGCAACACGTGCCCGCCGCGCGGCAGGAATCGCTTGAACGGGTCGACCTCCTCGGCGTTGTCGATCACCAACAGCCACCGCCCGGGCTCACCCCGCCCCAGCGCCTCCAGCACCGCGCGTGCGTTGTCCGCCTGGTCCGGGTTGCCACCGACGCCGAGCCGGTCGGCGAAGGCCGCCAGCGACTTCTCCACGTCGGCGCCGATCGACTCCGTCGCGCCAGCGGAAATCCACAGCACCGCGTCGTAGGCGGACTTGAACCGATGCGCGTATTCCAGGGCGAGTTCGGTCTTGCCGACCCCACCCATCCCCTGCAACGCGACCGGCACGGCAACCGGTCCGGTCAGGTGTCGGCGCAGGAGGGCCAGCTCATTCTCCCGTCCGGTGAACCGCGCGTTGCGGTTCGGGGCCTCGAAGACGGCCGGCTCGGCGGCCGGGAAACGCAGGCCGCCGTCCGCCCGGCCATCGAGGCGGAGCGGCAACGGGCCCCCCACCAGCCGAAGTAGCCGCTCGGCGGCGGTCGCCGCGGTGACGTTGGCCAGTTGGGTGGAGGAGGCCACCGCGAACTCCGCGAGTGGCCGCAGATCGCTCACGTAGACCGCGAGCGGAGTGGTGTCGACGGTCGGGTCCCGCGGAGGCAACGCGGCGGGGGGCAGGGCCACGTAGGCCGGGGAGAGAATGGTCAGCGTACGGGCCGGCAGGCGAACGCCGCTCTCGATCGGCTGGGTTCCGTCGACGACGCGAATCTGCGCCGAGCTGAGCACCCGCTCGATCCACTCCGCCCAGACCGCGTCCTCCGGTGCGTAGCGGAGCATGAGGTCGTCGCCGGGAAGCTTGTGGCGACGCCGGAAGCGGGCCTTCTCCCGCTCGCGCACCGACTCGTCCATCGGCGGCATCGCGTGCACCTCGCCGTTGGTCAACTGCGCGGTCAGCGTCTCGAACGCCGCCAGCAGCGACGTGGGCGAGCCCGGCGTGTCGCCGAAGGTCGCCAACGTCTCCTCGTACGCGTAGAAGGGCCGGTACGGCACCTCAACCGCCGCCCAGTAGCGGCGCCGATCCTCCTCCGTCATCCCGGTGGGCAGACCGGCGAAGCGGTGCATCGCGAGCGCACGCCCGGCGTCGGCTTTCTCCTTCTCCGCCTGGTCGACCCGCATCGGCACGGGAAGGATCCGAATGCCGCGGCGCGAGGGGTGCACGGCGACAGTTCTGGCGACCTGAGCGGCACCCTCGATGCCCTGGTCGCTGAGGGTGAAGCAGTCGACCAGGGTGTCCGGCAGGTGCAGGGTGCAGATGTCGGCGACGTCGCTGAGCCCCGTCCGGCTGTCGATCAGGGTGTAGTCGTACTCGCGCTTCATGTCCTCGCGGAGGGCCTCGAAGAACTGCGCACCGCCCAACCGGTGGTAGAAGGTGTCCCAGTCCAGCCCGTTCACCGAAACGGCGTAATCGCTGTTCTGCCGGCCGGCGGAGAGGAAGTTCAACCCGCCGCCGCCGGGAAACTCCCAGGCCAGCGAGAAGGCGTACCGGTTGACCCGGGCGAACTGCTCCACCCAGCCCTCCGGCCGTACCGCCTCGCGGATGGTCTCCGACTCGTAGTCCCGGATCAGGTCGACGACCCCGGCCGTGCCGCCGATCGTCGACACGTCCAGGAAGGGGTGGAAGAAGCGGTGCAGTCCGGGCGATTCCAGGTCCCAGTCGGTGACCAGCACCCGTTTGCCGTTGGCAGCGAGGATCCACGCGACGTTGGCCAGCGCCATCGTCCGGCCCGTTCCGCCCTTGAACGAGTAGAAGGTGACTATCTGACCGTCGCGCTCAGTGCTCATCGGGCATCTCCGGGGCTTCGAACGATGACGGGGCCGGGTTGCGGAGGCTGGGCGGCCGGGTAACAGGCCCCGGTGCCGGGAACACCGCGCCGTGCTTCAGGTAGAGCCGCCGGGCCTCGGTCACCACTGTTGGCATCAGCCCGGCGAACTCGTCCGTCCGCCCGACCCACCGCGCTCGCGTCGCGCCCGCGTCCTGCAGCACGCCCAGGACCAGCCGCGCCAGGTCGGCGCCGCGGTGCGCGTCGCGCGGGTCGTCGGCGTCGGTCACCACGAGCGGGACCACCCACGGCGGCAGCGCCCGCGCGGCGGCCCGCAGAGCGGGTACGCCGCCGGGAAGCTCGGTGAACCACGGGTCGATCAGGAGCGCGCCGGGGCGGATCTCGAGCAGGTCCCCGGCGTCGGCGAAGTCACTCGTGTGCACCGACAGTCCGAGCCGCTCGGCGATGCTCGCGGCGTACTCGGCCACCGGAAGCTCCTGCCGGGCCCCGAAGGGACGCCAGAGCCGGCTGCTCTCCGCGTACCAGGACGCCTCCCGCCCCTCGGGCGGCCGGTCCCGGGTGGGTGCCAGCACCGTCACCACGAAGTCCGGGTTGGCCGCGATCCGCCGCGACACATCGAGAGTGGGCGCCCGGGACGGACGCAGCCAGATGCGTTGGGTGGGCTCCACGATCCGCCGGGCCAGCCGCCCGAGCAGGATCTGGTACGGCTGCTGGTACGCGCCGAGCATGCAGAGCGCACGCATGCCGTTCTCGGCGTACTCGGGCACGTCCCGACCCAGATCCAGTGCCGCGTCGAGTTGGGGATGCTCCTCCCAGCTGGGCACCGGGATCCAGAGGACCGGCGCCACGTGGTCGGCCGGCACGACCTGGGACGCCGGCTCGCCGGCCGCGCGGAGCAGCCGGGTGAGGAAGGACTCCTGCTCGCCCAGCGCCCATGATCGGTTGAAGTAGCCCGGCGAGTAGAGCGGCACGAATACCTGGGCCGCGCCGAGTGCGTCCGCCAGGGCCGCCTTCACGTCGGCGCCCGGTGGGATGGACTGGTCGATGAAACCGATCTCCACGCCCGGTCGCGGGGACACCAGCCGACCCACCTCACCCGACAGATCCGCGAAGAACCGGTCGACCCAGACGTCGGTGTCGGTGCGGGCACCCAGCAGCGGCGCGGAATGCGCGTAACTCAGGAAGAAGTAGGTCTGGCGAGTCGGTGCCCGCCCCTCGGCGGTGAGCGGCGTCATGCGGCTGCCTCCTCGGTGAAGAGCGTGCGCAGCTCATCGATGCCCGCGGGCACCAGCGGGTGGACGTGATAGGCCCGATGGATCGCCACCACCCGCTGGGCGAGACGCCACACCACCGCGCGGTACGCCTGCTCCCGTTGCATGGTCAGCAAGCCGTAGACCCCTTCCTGCTCGTACTGGCGCGCGACGGTGTTGTCATCAGGTAACGCGGTCGGCGAGAACCGTTGGATGGCACGAATGCTCGGCGGCAGCGTCGACTCGGTGGTCGGTGACCAGTTGACGGGCACGATCGCCGTCTCGTGCGCGGAGCTGCCCGGGGCGCGTGGTTCGATCTGACGCCGCGCGAAGGCGTGCCATTCCATGGCGCACCACGTGCTGCTGATGAACGAGCTGGACACCAGCGGAATGAACACCTGGCAGGTCCCGGCGGCGCGCAACAACTCGGGGGTCCAACGCTCACCGCCGCCCAGTGAGCTGTCCATGAATCCGGGGTCGACCCCGGTCGGCAGGCCGACCAGCTCGCTGACGTGGGTGGAGAGGTCGTCGAAGAACCGCGAGAGGTATTCCTGGGGGGTGTTACCGGCGCGCCGGATCTGCGGACGTGAATAGCTCACGAAGAACAGCGGGGTTCGCGTATCAGCGACTGCTACCGCTTCGCTCACCGTCGTTCCTCCGCCGTCCGGAAAGCGACCGGAGTTTCAGCCTAAGGCGTTCGTCAATGCCGAGGACAGACCCGGTTGCCGCCTCGTCACTCTACGACGAAGGCCACTGTGGCGGGTATCGGCAGCGCGCCGCACGGGTCTTTGCCGAGCCCGAGGAATCGGACCAGACCGCTGGTGTCGTACATCTGACCAATTGGCGGCTGCTCGCCCAGGTACGAGCTCAGGTCAGGCTCTGCGGCGGTCAGCGGTGCCGCCCTCCCGGTTCACCGGCGCGCCGCCAGCCGGTGCACGTTGAACCAGTCGATCGCGAAGTCCACGGCGGCACGCACTGACAGCAGGCGTGCGCTTGCCTGCCCGATCCGACCATGCCGAACCAACGGCGTCTCGTCGAGCGCGGCACCAACCGCCGGGAAGTCCCGGTCGTCCAGGTCGAGAGCCCGGAAGTCGAGGCGGACCCGCCGCCCGTCGACAAGCCGGAAGCAGTGGTAGTCGCGCTCGGGTGGCGGCACCGGCAGCCGGTACTCGGCCAGGTGCAGTGCGGTGCACGCCCCGTAGCCGAGGCCGAGCAGCAGGATCTGCCCGTCGGCCGCGTAGAGCTCGCCCATTGGTGAGCGCTCCCCGAGGTGGCAGGTGAGGTCGTGGCCGTCGGTGAGCTGCCGGGCCTGCGGGCCGAGCGCGGCGAATGAGGTCTGCGGGTGGTCGCTGCGCACGGCACCGGGGGCACGTCGGACGTACTCGGCGAGCACCCCCATCCGCTGCGACGGGGTGGTCCGGCGGTCCCAGCCCGGTAGCGCCGCCTCGTACCGGTCGCGTTGCGCGCGGTTCATTCCGGCGACGGCCGCCAGGTGGGCCCGGGAGGTGGTCGAGTTACCGTCGGTGTGGGTGGGCACCAGGAGTGTGCCGGCCGGGCCGAGGACGTCGCGCAGCGCGCCGGCGAGGGTCGCCGGGCCGTGCTCCAGCGGACCCACCCGACGGAGGCCGCAGTGCACCAGCAGGCAGGTACCTGGGTTGACGCCCAGCGCCCGCAGGTCGTCGGCGAGGCGGAGACGGCCCAGTGTGGACGGCAGACGCTCAGCCGGCCCCGGCACGGGTTTCCTCCAAGGCGTGGCGCAGCCGGCCGACGAACCGCTCACCCGCCGCGGTGAGCGACCGGCTGGCCAGCAGCGCGTCCGCACCGTCCCGGGTCCACGCCAGGAAGTGGGCAGCGTGCGCCGACGCGTCGCCGCCGTCGGTGACCGCCCGGGACTGCCAGACCTGGGTGATGGCGAGGTGCGCGTAGACGCCCTGGAGGACGCCCTCCGGTGGCCGCGGGTCGGGGCGCCACGGCACCCGGATCTGGGCACCCTGGCCAGGTTCGACAAGGTCGTACAGATCGAGCACCGCACCCAGCTTCGCGTGCTGCCACTCGTGCACGAGCAGCACCGCCATCGTCTCCGGGTCAGGGTGGGGTGTGACGGCGACCGCGCCGAACGCGTGCCGGGCGGTGGCGCTTCGCAGTGGTCGCGCCGGGTCGGGCGCCAACGGAACGACGGCACGCAGGCCGCCGTCGAGCGCCGCCGCGTGCGCCGGCACGTCCCGGTGCACGACCCGCCAGGCTTCGGCCAGGGTACGGCCCAACGCCCGCGCCGCCGGACCGTCCAGGCGGGACTGGACCGGCTGGCCGTAGCAGTCGCGGTACGGATCACCGTCCTCGATGAGCAGCCGGCCACCGGGCACCGCCACGTCCCGGGTCGGGAACCATCCGGTCGACGGCGGCGCCAGCGGATCGAGGAGCACCGTCTGCTCGACCGACCCACCCCTGACCCGGAACTCGCCGGGTCGGACGGTCACCTCGGCACTCTCCCCCAGACCAGGCAGCACCAGGCTGCCGAGCGCGGGAAACGTGATCGTGTCGGCCCGTACCGGCACGTGCAACGCGGCCGGGACGCCGGCCCGCATCGCCGCGGCGATGGCCAGCGCCGGCAGGGGGTCGACTGCCGCGCCGAGGTCGGGCGGGGCCGACGAGTGAAGGCGACGCACCAGCCCCGGCCGGACGAAGGGGTGCGCCAGGACGGCGCGGACCGCCTCCGGCGCCGACTGGTCGAGGTGGACGAGCAGTTCCCAGGCGGGCGTGGTGCCGGATCCGTCCTGGGAGGCCGCCAGCAGCGCCCGGGTGATGGAGAGCTGGGTGGCGGCGAGCAACGCGAGCGTCGACGCCGACCCGTGCCCGGTAGCCAGGTCGTCCAGCAACTCGTCGACGGGCGAGGTGGTCGACCCGTCGGCCGGGATGGGCGGGGTGGGCGGCGGGTAGGCGTCCACAGTGTCGATCAGGCGCAGCAGGTCGGCGCAGTACACCGAGGGATTGTCGAAGCCGGAACCGGTCCGCCAGCGGTGCGCGTACAGACCACCGCCGCACCTGTCGACCACCGGGCAGGCCCGGCAGGTCGCGCAGAGCCCGGCCACGCCGTCCTGCCGTACCGCGACCCCGGGGTGCCGCGTGACCTCGTCCACCGAGTGGTCGAACACGTCGAAACCGGTGCCGGCCGCGCCGTGGTACGCGGTCTTCAGTGAGTCGGCCTGCTCCCAGGTCCCGTCCGCCTCGACGACCAGCACGTCGGCCGGGGCCACGCCGAACGCCTCGGTGCCGCCGCCACCCGGGCGCAGCGCCTCGAACATCCGGATCGACACCGGCCGTCCGTCGTCCACCCACCGCCGGTGCAGCCGCCCCAGCCAGTCCGCGTACGGGGTCGGCTCGGGGCCAGGGCGCTGCGGCGGATGGTCCCAGGTCGCGTGGGGCAGCAACAGGTCGACCCGGGGCGGGCTCTCGGCCAGCAGAGCCTCGTACACCCGGTCGGGATCGTTGCGGACGTCGATCGTGCAGAGGATGCCGGCGTAGCTGGCGCGGTGCTCCGGCCGACGGAGCAGGGCCAGCGCCCGGCGGACGTGCTCGTGGCTGCTGCCGCCGTGGGCGAAGACCCGGTGGCGGTCGTTGGCGGCCCGGTCGCCGTCGAAGGACACCCCGACCCGCACGTCGTACTCGACGAACAGCCGGCACAGCTCCTCGTCGAGCAGCACGCCGTTGGTCTGCATGCGCAGGTCGAGTCGCGTCCAGGGGGTGATCGCCGCGCGCAGTTCGGCCAGCACCTCCCGCAACCCCGCGGACCCCAGCAGCAACGGCTCACCGCCGTGCAGCACCACGTGTACGACCGGCAACTCGTGCTCGCGGGCGTGCTCGGCGATCCGCTGCGCGACGGCCCGAACCGTGGCCAGCGGCATCCGCACCGGTCGACCACGCCAGGTCTGGTCGGCGTGCTGGTAGACATAGCAGTGGTCGCAGCTGAGATCGCACCGACTGTGCACCTTCAGTACGAACTGGCTGATCCGTCGGCATGGACCGCCCACTCCGGGTGGATCGCACCGGCAGGCCATCGGTCAGATGGACGAGTTGAAGGCGGCGACGGGCACCGTGCCGGAGGGCACGGAGTCGTTGGTGACGACCCGCCTGCGCACCGCCTCGACCAGATCGGCGTGCTCCACGGCAACCCGGTCCAGTGGGGTGTGCAGGCTACGGGTGAGATCGTCCAGGCCCGGACGGGATGGGCGGGTGGGTGCGTTGTCCACAAGGATTCTCCGGGTCCCGCGGACGCGCCACGGGAGGTGTGATGGACGGCCCGAGGGCCCTGACGCGCCACCAGAATAGGCAACAGCCCCAACGATGTCATCGTTGGTCAAGTAGCGCACCAACCGAGGAGGAACTCACATGTGCCGGAGCATCAAGACGCTGCGTGAGCCGTTCACCCCGCAGGTGACCGACGCGGACGTCGAGGCGGCAGCGTTGCAGTACGTCCGGAAGATCTCTGGCTTCCGGGCGCCCGCCGCGCACAACGCCGCCGCGTTCGACGCCGCGGTGGCCGCCGTGGCCGAGGCGACGCGCGTCCTGCTCGACCAACTGGTGGTGCGGGGCACCACCGACCGGTCGGCCACCGCCGCCAGCTGATCGCCGCTGACCGGCACGGCGCCCGGCCGGGCCTGACCCTGAAGAGGGTCAGGCCGCGGCGAGCACCGGTGCGACAGTGTCGGGTGCCCAGCGCGAGCGGTGACACTGCGACCAGCCCCGACAACCCGGGTCACCCAGCGAGCAGAGCCGCAGCCTGCTGAGCACCTCACCGTCCTCGGTGTCCCGCACGTCGAAGTGCACCGGACGCACCGTGCCGTCCGGAGCGACGAGCAGGTGCCGGCCCGCGTCGAGCGTGTCGTCGCGCAACAGGCAGTTGCGGCCCAGCAATCGGGCCAGTGCGGCGATGCTCGCGTGCTCGGAGAGCTGCTCGGGCACTCCGTAGCAGTCCACCACCGTCGCGAATTCGCCCGGCGCCTGCCAGACGTCACACACCACCGCGTACGCCGGCAGCCGCGCCGGGTCGGCCACCGCCAGCGGCATCACCACCCGACCAAGCGCCTCCGCCAGCGCCGGGTAGACCTCCACGGGTTGAGCCCCGTCGATTCTCCAGTTCCACAGCTCGGTCATTCCGCCTCCTCGCTGCGTTCGTCCCCACCGGCCTCCGGATCGGGCCTTACACACGATGGTGGGGGGCATTTGACCCCAGCCGGGGGCAAGTTACCGGTCTGTGACCATTCCGGGCAAAATTTCCCTGAGCGGCATTGCTCGGAGTAGCGGGAAGGTGACAGTTTATCGGGTATCGTGCGGCATTCGCACCACCGCCACCGCGTGTCCCGCAGCGGGTCGGCCGCCCACGGTCAGCGCAGGACGACCAGGTGTTCCCCGCGGGGCAGCAGCTCGCCCACCACCGCAGCGCCGGGCACCTCGCCGGCGACCAGCAGGCCACCGGAGGTCTGCGCGTCGGCCAGCAGCAGCCGCGCCGCCTCGTCCGCCGAGCCGAAGTCGGTCCACTGGGTCACCCACTCCAGGTTGCGCCGGCTGCCGCCACTGACGAACCCGTCGCGCAGCGCCTCCCGCGCGCCGGCCAGATAGGGCACCCGGGCGGTGTCGATGGCCACCGTGACCTGGCTGGCCCGGGCCAGCTTCGAGGCGTGCCCGAGCAGCCCGAACCCGGTCACGTCGGTGCCGCACCGGATGCCGGCGGCGACCGCCGCGCGGGCGGCCTCCCGATTGAGCGCGCTCATCGTGGCCACCGCCTCCGGGAAGCTCTCCCCCGTCGCCTTGTGCCGGGTGTTCAGCACACCCACCCCGAGCGGCTTGGTCAGCGACAACGGCACCCCGGCCCGACCGGCGTCGAGAGTGATCAGCTCCTCGGGGCGAACAGTGCCGGTGACCGCGAGACCGTACTTCGGGCCGTCGTCGTCCACGCTGTGCCCGCCGGCCAGGTGACAGCCGGCCTCCCGCGCCACGTCCTGACCGCCGCGCAGCACCTCCCGGGCCAACTCCAGGGGCAGCACGTCGCGCGGCCAGCAGAGCAGGTTGAGCGCCACCAGCGGGGTGCCGCCCATCGCGTACACGTCGGAGAGCGCGTTGGCAGCGGCGATCCGACCCCAGTCGTACGCGTCGTCGACCACCGGGGTGAAGAAGTCGGCGGTGCTCACCAGGCCGGTCCGCTCGTCCAGGCGCACCACCGCCGCGTCGTCGCCGTGGTCCAACCCGACCAGCAACTCGGCGGTGCCGGTCGCCGGGCCGAGACCGGCCACCATGATCTCCAGCTCGCCCGGCGGGATCTTGCAGGCGCAGCCACCGCCGCGGGCGTACTTGGTCAACCGTACGGGTTCGGTCATCCACCCATGATCGCGACAAGGCGCCACGATCGCCACCTCGCCCACCCATCCGGTGACCAAAATCGGACGCCCGAGAACGATCGTGACCGGTGTTACCGCTCCGTGACCCGCTGGGTTGCGTTCTGCCACATCACGCCGCCTACAGTGGCCGCACCGGGGGTCAATCGACCCCGATCCGGGAGACGACAGGGGACGGTGGACGACGTGACGACGGGCGAACCGCTCATCGTGCTGGACGCGGTCAACAAGTGGTTCGGGCCGCTGCACGTGCTGGACGACGTCTCACTGTCGGTGGGTCGGGGCGAGGTGGTCGTGGTGATCGGCCCGTCCGGCTCCGGCAAGTCGACGCTGTGCCGCACGATCAACCGACTGGAACCGATCAACTCGGGCACCATCACCTTCGACGGTCAGCCGCTGCCGGCCGAGGGCAAGCCCCTCGCGAAGCTGCGCAGCGAGGTGGGCATGGTCTTCCAGTCGTTCAACCTCTTCGCGCACAAGACCATCCTGGAGAACGTCACCCTCGGACCGATCAAGGTCCGCAAGGAGAAGCCGACCGCCGCCCGCGAGCGCGGCCTGGCCCTGCTCGACCGGGTCGGCATCGCCAACCAGGCGGACAAGTTCCCGGCCCAGCTCTCCGGCGGCCAGCAGCAGCGGGCGGCCATCGCTCGGGCACTGGCCATGCAGCCCAAGGCGATGCTCTTCGACGAGCCGACCTCGGCGCTGGACCCGGAGATGGTCGGCGAGGTGCTCGACGTGATGACCTCGCTGGCCAGCGACGGCATGACGATGGTCGTGGTGACCCACGAGATGGGCTTCGCCCGGCACGCGGCGAACCGCGTCATCTTCATGGCCGACGGCAAGCTCGTCGAGGACGCGTCCCCGGCCGAGTTCTTCGCGAACCCGCGCAGCGAGCGGGCCAAGGACTTCCTCTCCAAGATCCTCACGCACTAGGCGTCCGTAGTGGAGCGCGCCGTACTCGGTGGGCTCCGTTGAAGAAGGAGAAGAGTATGCGTATCAAGCGCATTGCGGCAGTCGCCGCGGTCGCGGCTCTGGCCGTCACCATGACCGCCTGCGGCGGGGACGAGGGCGGCAGCACCGGCAGCTCGGGCGCCAAGGGCATCGTCGGTAAGGCGGAGAACCAGAAGAAGCTCGTGATCGGCGTCAAGGCCGACCAGCCGGGCCTGGGTCTGCAGACCGGCAGCCAGTACGAGGGCTTCGACATCGAGATTGGCAAGATCATTGCCAAGGGTCTCGGAGTCGACGCGAACAACATCGAGTGGAAGACGACGGTCTCGTCCAACCGGGAGCCGTTCATCCAGCAGGGCACCGTCGACCTGGTGGTGGCGACCTACACCATCAACGACGAGCGCAAGCAGAAGGTGAACTTCGCCGGCCCGTACTTCGTCGCCGGCCAGGACCTGCTTGTCAAGGCCGACTCGACCCTCACCGGCCCGGAAGGACTTGAGGGCAAGAAGGTCTGCTCGGTCTCGGCCTCCACCCCGGCCAAGCGGATCCAGTCGGACTACCCGAAGGCCAAGCTGCAGCAGTTCGATGCGTACTCGAAGTGCCTCCCGCTGCTGGAGAACGGCCAGGTCGACGCGGTCACCACCGATGACATCATTCTCGCCGGGTACGCCGCCCAGTCGCAGTACGCCGGCAAGTTCAAGGTGGTCGGCAAGACCTTCTCCAGCGAGCCGTACGGCATCGGGCTGAAGAAGGACGACAAGGACGGCTGCGAGAAGGTCAACGAGATCCTGAAGGCCGCCGCCACGGACGGCACCTACAAGGCCGCCTGGGACGCCACGCTGGGCAAGAGCGGCAAGGCCGCGCCCGAGCTGGACACCACCAAGCTGACCAACTGCGGCAGCGTCTGACCGGTCCCGGGGGCCGACATCCGATCATGGGTGTCGGCCCCCGGCCCGTGACGACGCCGACGACCTGCCCCTGGGAGCCGTTGCATGCACGTATTCGCTGATCCGACGAACTTCGACGCCTACCTGTCGGGCTTCATCTGGATCCTCAAGCTGACCGGCGCCTCGGCGCTGTTCGCGCTGACGCTCGGCGTGGTGCTCGCCGCCATGCGGGTCTCGCCGGTCCCCGTGCTGCGCGGTTTCGGGACGGCCTGGGTCAACATCTTCCGCAACACGCCACTCACCCTGGTCGTCTTCTTCTGCTACTTCGGGCTGTACTCCAATCTCGGCCTGAGCCTCTCCGACGACCTCGACCTGAATAACTTCTGGCTCGGCGTCGTCGGCCTGTCGGTGTACACGGGCGCGTTCGTCTGCGAGGCGCTACGGTCCGGAGTCAACACGGTGCCTGCCGGGCAGGCCGAGGCGGCTCGAGCCGTCGGCCTCACCTTCGCCCAGACCCTACGGATCGTGGTTCTGCCCCAGGCAACTCGCTCGGTGATCGCGCCGCTGGGCAGCATCCTGATCGCGCTCTGCAAGAACGCCACGATCGTCGGCACGATCGGGTTGATGGAGTCCTCAAACGTGATGAAGCAGCTGATCAATGACAACGGCGACGCGGTCATCATGATCTTCCTGGTCTTCGCCGGCACGTTCGCCGCGTTCCTGATCCCCACCGGCTACGTCTTCGGCTGGCTGGCCAACCGACTGGCGGTGAAGCGCTGATGAGCACCGACTCCGTCCTTTACGACCACCCGGGGCCTCGGGCCCGAATCCGCAACGCGGTGCTGACCGTCGTGTTCGGTGTCGCCCTGGCCGGGCTGCTCTGGTGGATCTACGCGAAGTTCGACGAGGCGGGCCAGTGGGACGGGCAGCTCTGGAAGCCCTTCACCGAGGCCGCCACCTGGACCCAGTTCATCGGGCCCGGTCTACTCGCCACGCTCTGGGCGGCCGCGGTCGGCATGGTGCTCTCGTTGGCGTTCGGCATCATCTTCGCGGTCGGCCGGCTCTCCGAGCGTCGCTGGATCAGCGTTCCGTCGGGTGCCGTGGTCGAGTTCTTCCGCGCCGTCCCACTGCTCATCATGATCTTCTTCATCTTCTATGGCGTGCCATTCGTGATCAAGGGGCCGGTGACCGCCTTCTGGGCCGTCGTGATCGGGCTCACGCTGTACAACGGCTCGGTCCTCGCGGAGGCGTTCCGGGCCGGGATCCGTTCGCTGCCGGGCGGCCAGTCCGAGGCCGCGTACGCCATCGGCATGCGCAAGAGCCAGGTCATGCAGCTGATCCTCGTCCCGCAGGCCGCCCGGGCGATGCTGCCGGTCATCGTCAGCCAGCTCGTGGTGCTGCTCAAGGACACCGCGCTCGGCTACATCGTTGCCTACCCAGAGTTGCTCCAGCGCGGGGTCAACGACCTCGCCGCGAACAACGGCAACATCGTCGCCGCGGCGATCGTGGTGGCCGCGATCTACATCGTGATCAACTCGCTGCTCACCGCCCTGGCCAACTGGCTGGACCGGCGCAGCCGTCAGCGCGGCTTCCGCACCAAGCGGCGGATCGCCACCGGCGCCGCTCCGCTCGACGACTACACCGTCCGTGAGCCGCAGGGCTGACCGGCGACGCTGGGCGGCAGCGTCCAGCAACTGACCGAGCCGTCCGGCTCGTGATTGACTCGGTCTTCTTGATATCGGGGTGCCCCCACGAAGGGGACACCCCGATATTGCTGTTCCTGGGCAGCAGGCCTCTCAGCGGGCGATCTCGGTGACCCGGGACTCGCGGACCACTGTGACCCGGATCTGACCCGGATAGGTCAGCTCCTCCTCGATCTGCTTGGCCACGTCGCGGGCCAGCACGGCCGCCCCGATGTCGTCCACGTCGTCCGGTTTGACCATCACCCGGATCTCCCGGCCGGCCTGCATGGCGAAGACCTTGTCCACGCCGAGCTTGCCGGCCGCGATCTCCTCGATCCGCTCCAGCCGCTTGACGTACGCCTCCAGGCTTTCCCGGCGCGCGCCCGGCCGACCACCCGAGCAGGCGTCGGAAGCCTGGGTGAGCACGGCCTCGATGGTCTGCGGGGGCACCTCGTTGTGGTGCGCCTCGATGGCGTGCACCACGTCCTCGTGCTCGCCGTACTTGCGGGCCAGGTCCGCGCCGATGATGGCGTGGCTGCCCTCCACCTCGTGGGTGAGCGCCTTGCCGATGTCGTGCAGGAACGCCGACCGTTTGATGATCGGCACGTCCAACCGCAGCTCGGCGGCCATGATGCCGGCGATGTGGGCGGTCTCGACCAGGTGCTTGAGCACGTTCTGCCCGTACGAGGTGCGGTAGCGCAGCCGACCGAGCAGGGTCACCAGCTCCGGGTGGATCTCGGTGATGCCGACTTCGACAAGGGCATCCTCGGCGGCCCGGAGGCAGAGCTGCTCCACCTCCTGCCGGGCCAGGTCGTAGACCTCCTCGATCCGGTGCGGGTGGATGCGCCCGTCCAGGACCAGCTTCTCCAGAGTCACCCGACCCACCTCGCGACGAACCGGGTCGAAGCAGGAGAGCAGCACCGCCTCGGGGGTGTCGTCGATGATCAGGTTGACGCCGGTCACCGACTCGAAGGCGCGGATGTTGCGCCCTTCCCGGCCGATGATCCGCCCCTTCATCTCGTCACCGGGGAGGTGCAGGACGCTGACCACGCTCTCCGCGGTCTGCTCGCTGGCGACCCGCTGGATCGCGTCCACCACGATGTGTCTGGCGCGCTGCTCGGCCGTGTTGCGCGCGTCGGACTCGATGTCCCGCACGAGCAGCGCCGCTTCCCGCTTGGCAGACGTCTCGATGGCGTCGACCAGCTCCAGACGCGCGGAGTCGGCGGTGAGCCCGGCGATCCGCTCCAGCTCCCGGCGGCGCAGCTCCTCCGACTCGGTCAGCTCGGCCTCGCGCTGGGCGAGCGCGGCCTCCCGGGCGGCGAGGGCGGCTTTCGCGGCGGTGAGCTGCCGCTCCCGTTCGGCGAACCGCTCCACCTCCTCGGTGTGCATCCGCTCCCGCTCGTCCATCCGAGCTGCCCGACGTTCCACCTCGGCGGCCTGTTCCCGGGTGGTGGCGGCGAGTACGGCGACCTCCCGCTCGCCGCTGCGCCGGGCTGCCGTCCGCAACTGTTCGGCGTCCGCCTCGGCCTGCTTGTGGGCGCGCTCCAGAACGGTGTCCGCCTCGGCCCGGGCGTCGTCGAGGACCCGCCGTGCCTCGGCGCGGGCCGCCTTCGCCTCGGCCTTCGCAGCCGCCGCCTCGGTGCGGGCCGCCGCGGCCGCTGACTTCGCCACGTCGATCGTGCTGTTCGCCTCGTCGGCCGCGGTCCGTAGGGCAGCGAGGGACTGCTCCTGGCGGTCCTTCTCGGCGATGAAGGCGGGATCCTCCGGTGCCGGCGCGGCGCCCATCCGGCGCAGTGTTCGGATGCCGACCAGCACGGCCCCGATCACCACCACCGCGAGGACGAGGACGGCCGCGAGGAGCACGACGTCGAACGCGTTCATGCCGGGACCCCGTCGGGTCTACCGCTGAACCTGTGCCGCCGCCCCGCCATGGCCGCCTCCCCTAACGTCGAGACCGCAGCGACCGTGCCGGGGGCACACTCCTGCGGCTGTGGACGCCCGACCGGAGCGGCTGGCCGTGGGTAGCTTTCTCCGCCGGCGGTGCCCAGGGGGCAGCGTCGGCGGCCGGGTGCAGTTGTCGCAGCGTTCCGGACCGGCCTGTCCGGAACTGCCGCCAAAGGCCGCGGAGTCGGCCAAAGTGATGCTGTTCTGTTACGCGATCTATGTTGTGCGCTTAGCCTGCGCTGGTCGGGCAATGTGAGCCTGTATGGCGAGGCTAGGTCTCCGGGGGTGTTCTGGTCAAGGACTCATGATCAAACCCCCCGAACGGAGAGAAGTTGAACCGTCACCGCGCGCTGATATCTCGGCGGACAGGAGGGGACAAACTCCGCGAGGCGTGCCGAGGCCTTGACGTGTCGGGCCTGCTCAGCGCCGTCCAGCCCGGCTGTCGGACGCGGCCGGCGCCAAGCGAGGTGTGACGGAACCGTCTCACCAGACGTCAGTCGGCTCCGGCCGCCACCGCCGCGACGACCAGTGCCACGTTGCCCCCGGCGGGTGAACCGTCCGGCAGGCACAGGGTGTCCTCGAGCCCGATTCGGGTGTCCAGACCCCGGCGCACCGCCTCGGCGAGGACCGGCCAGGTCGCCGGACCCTCGCCGTGCAGCAGCACCGGCGGCGCGCCCGCCGGCAGCGCGGCGAGAATACGGGAGGCGTCGGCCAACGCGACAGCCACGTCCTCGGCCATGCACTCGACCAGAACCCGCCCGGCCGGCACCCGCCACCGCCGGTACGCCGCGACCGCGTCGAGCGTCCACAGCCCTGCCTCGACGAGCACACCACGCTCGTGCAGGGCGGCCGCGACCGCCTCGGCACCGGGCTCGTGCGCGTTGACCGAGGCGAAGTCGGGCAGCACCGGCCAGGCCCGGACGGCGGCCACGCGGGCAGCCGGATCCGGCGAGATCCAGGCGCCGGTGCTCACCCCGACCGGCAGCCCCGGCCGAGCGGCACGGATCGCGGTCAGCGCGTCGGCGATCACCGCCGGCCGCAGCGACTCGGCACCGGCCTCGTCCCGGGGATGGACATGGACGGCCGCCACGCCGAGCGCCGCGCAACGGGCCGCGTCGGCGGCCAACTCCGCCGCCGTCAGCGGCACGGCCGGATGGGCCTCCCGGCCGTGCCCGCCGTTCAGACATGCCTTCAACATCGGGCCCGCACCTCCATCGGGAGTCGCAGCGGACCGCTCACTCGACCAGACGGTTGTCGCGCTCCAACTCGCCCTCGGCGTCGGCGAGCGCGTCGGCGTCGATCTGCTCGGCGAACTCGGCCGCCTCGGCGCTCTGCGCGGCGAGCGCGTCCTTCACCGCCCGGATGGCCACACCGGGCGGGTAACCCTTGCGGGCCAGCATGCCCACCAGCCGGCGGAAGACCGCATCCGGCTCGCCTCGGGCGGTGCGCAGCTTGCGCTCCACCAGACCACGGGCGGTGTCCGCCTCGGTCTCCTCGTCCAGCTCACCCAGCGCCTCGGTGGCCACCTCGCCGTCCACGCCCTTGCGCCGCAGCTCGTTGGCGAGTGCCCGGCGAGCGAGGCCGCGCCCGGCGTGCCGGCTGGACACCCAGGCCCGGGCGAACGCGGCGTCGTCGATGATGCCGACCTCGTCGTACCGGTCGAGCACCTCGGCCGAGACCTCCTCGGAGATGCCCCGCTTCGCCAACGCCCCGGCCAGCTCGGCCCGGGTGCGGGGCCGGACGGCAAGCTGGCGCAGACAGATCTCGCGGGCCACCTCGGACTCGTCGCGGGGCGTGGGCGTGGGCTCATCCGCCGACGACTCGGCCCGGCGCCCCCGGCGGGGACGCGGCGGATCAGCAGCGTCGCCCGTACGAGGCGGACTGGCATCCCAGCCCCGCCCCGTACGAGCGCGTCGTCCTGCCATGGGTCAGCGACCGGTCAGAAGTCGACCGGCGGCAGCTCCGGGCCACCGGCGGCGTCACCCGCGCCGACCCCGACGCCGAGCTTCTCCAGGATCTTCTTCTCGATCTCGGCGGCCACGTCCGGGTTTTCCTTCAGGAACTCCCGGGCCTTCTCCTTGCCCTGGCCGAGCTGGTCGCCGTCGTACGTGTACCACGCTCCGGACTTGCGGATGATCGCCTGCTCCACGCCGACGTCGATCAGCGAGCCCTCACGCGAGATGCCCTTGCCGTACATGATGTCGAACTCGGCCTGCTTGAACGGCGCGGCGACCTTGTTCTTCACGACCTTGACCCGGGTGCGGTTACCGACCACGTCGGTGCCGTCCTTGAGGCTCTCGATGCGTCGCACGTCGAGCCGGACCGAGGCGTAGAACTTCAGCGCCCGACCACCGGTGGTGGTCTCCGGGCTGCCGAACATGACACCGATCTTTTCCCGCAGCTGGTTGATGAAGATCGCCGTGGTGCCGGTGTTGCTGAGCACACCGGTGATCTTCCGGAGCGCCTGGCTCATCAGCCGGGCCTGGAGGCCCACGTGGCTGTCGCCCATCTCGCCCTCGATCTCGGCGCGTGGCACCAGGGCCGCCACCGAGTCGATCACGATGATGTCCAGAGCGCCGGAGCGGATCAGCATGTCCGCGATCTCCAGCGCCTGCTCGCCGGTGTCCGGCTGGGAGACCAGCATCGCGTCGGTGTCGACGCCGAGGGCCTTCGCGTACTCCGGGTCGAGCGCGTGCTCGGCGTCGATGAAGGCGGCGATGCCGCCGTTGCGCTGGGCGTTGGCCACCGCGTGCAGTGCCACAGTGGTCTTACCGCTGGACTCGGGGCCGTAAATCTCGACCACCCGGCCACGGGGCAGGCCGCCAATGCCGAGGGCCACGTCGAGCGCGATGGAGCCGGTCGGAATGATTGCGGTCTGGACGACCGGCCGGTCACCCAGCCGCATCACCGAGCCCTTGCCAAACTGCTTGTCAATCTGAGCGAGAGCAAGGTCGAGTGCCTTCTCCCGGTCAGGCCCTGCTGCCATGGTTGCCACCCCTGCCTTCGCCGGCGTCTTTGCTGAGCTTCGCGTCACGCGGACACGCTAGGCGCTAGGTCCGACAGAAAACCAGCCGACGGGCCGCGAGCTGTGGACGAGCACCCCGCTGTGGACAATAGCCGAACAGGTGTACGACTCGACAAGCGACACGCGGAACCGGCAAAAAGGCTGCTCAGCGTAGTCGCGCGGGCACCCGGTCGGGGTACGCGGCACAGACCGCCCGCCACACCACGTGCGTCTGCTCCCCCGATGCCAGGGCCTGCTCGATGGTCCGCCCGCCGAGCTGGGACAGCACCTGATCGCGGGCGATGCTGGCCGCGTAGCCGGGCCCGAACGCCTCGTCCAGCCGCGTCCAGAAGTCGGTCAGCCGCACAGTGATCAGCCCTCCTCGTCCGGTGCCCCGGTCGGCACCGGGCGCAACGCTAGCGCCACCAGGGGCGCCGCCGCGACCGCCGCGAGCAGGGTGAGCACGGGATAACCGGCGAACTGCATGACAAACCCGCTGACCACGGCAGCCCCGGCCCCGGCCAACCCCATGATCAGGTCGGACAGCCCCTGGACGCTCGGCCGCACGGCGGCCGCCACCGACTCGGACAGCAGGGTCGAGCCGGCCACCATCGTCCCCGACCAGCCCAACCCGAGCAGAACCAGACCGACCGAGAGCCGAGGCGTGTGGTGCCCGGCGGTGCCGGCGACCGCGCAGGCGGCCAGCAGCAGCCCGACCCCACCGAGGATCACCGCCCGTCGACCGAGCCGGTCGGTGAGCCAACCCACCACCGGGGAGAACGCGTACATGCCGGCGATGTGCAGGCTCAGCACGATGCCGACCAGCCGCAACACGTCGGCGTCGGCGTGCGACTCACCGAGCCGGACCGGAGTCATCGCCATCACCGCCACCATCACCAGGTGACCCACCGCCACGGCGGCGATGCCGAGTCGGGCGGCGGGCTGTCCGCGTACCACCGACCAGGCCGCACGCATCCCGGCGCCGCGCGGCACGCGCACAGTGACCGGCGCGGCGGCCGGCGTCGCGCCGCCACCCGCCGCCGGCGCCTCGGCCGCCACAGCGGTCGCCGTCGCGTCGGCGGCCGGCGGCAGATCGGCGGCCGGCGCGTCGGCCGCCGCGAGCCGCCGCGCCGTGAGCAGCGGGTCGGGCCGGAGCAACCCGAGGAGTACGACGGCAGCCAGCACGAACGCGGCCGCGCTGAACGCGAACGGGCCGGCCAACGGGGGCAACCCCCACCCGGTGGTGACGCGGTCAGCCAGCGCGGCGAAGTTCGGCGCGGCCACCGCACCGATGGTGGTGGCCCAGACGATCAGAGAGAGCTGCCGCCCACGACGGACCGGCTCGGCGAGGTCCACGGCCGTGTAGCGGGCCTGGAGGTTCGCCGCGGTGCCCCCGCCGAAGAGCAGCATGCCGAGGAAGAGCAGCGGCACCCAGTGGGTGGCCGCGGCCAGCACCACCAGCAGGCCACCGACGGCGCCGACCGAGTACGCCAGCACCAGGCCCGGCCGGCGGCCGTGCCGCGCCATGATCCGGGTGACCGGGACGGCGAGCAGCGCGGCACCGACCACCCCGGCGCTCTGCGCGACACCGGCCACCGCGGTCCCGGCGATCCGTGCCGCGAGCAGCGCGCCCACGGAGATGCCGATGGTCACGCCGATCCCGCCGATGATCTGGGTGGTGAAGAGCAGCCGCAGGGTACGCCGCTGGATCGACGCGACGTCGGGTCGGGCTGCGGTACGCGGCGCGGTCAGGTCGGTCGCCATCGGCGCTCCTGTCGAAAGGGGTGGCTCATCCTCGCGCACCCACACCTACCAGCGGCAGTGGGTTTTGCCGACAGCCGAACCGACAGCCGGTTCCCGGCGGGGCGGCGGGCGGCGGGCGGCGGGCGGCGGGCGGCGGGCGGCGGGCGGCGGGCGGCGGGCGGGAAATCGTCCTACCCGCGCGGTTGTGGTGGGTTGGGCGCGGACAGCAGGGGTGCCAGCCGACGGATCCGGGTCAGGGTGCGTGCGGCGACGGCCACACTGAC
Source organism: Micromonospora sp. NPDC005553 (assembly GCF_042871765.1). NCBI lineage: Bacteria > Bacillati > Actinomycetota > Actinomycetes > Micromonosporales > Micromonosporaceae > Micromonospora > Micromonospora sp. NPDC005553. The sequence continues at coordinate 77,561 of NZ_JBIAJD010000013.1, forward strand.
AGCGGCGACCACGCCGAAGATCACCGCGAAGCCCTTGCTGTCGGCGGCGAGCAGAGCGAGCAGGACCAGCCCGAGGCAGATGCCCAGGATGGCCAGCAGCGCTGCCCAGGTGGCTCGCCGCTGCTCGACCAGATAGCGGGGCAGTGCGGCCCGCGTGGCTTCGTCCGCGGGCACGGCGCTGGTGTGCACTGCCTGGCGCAGCGCGTACCCCTCCGGATCGCGCCGGGCGGCCTGCTCGCCCGCGCTCCACCGACTGAAGTACACGGCGGGGCCGACCCAGACGAGGTTGAGCGCACCGGTCAGCACGGCCTCGACCAGCGGCTCCTGCCTGTCGAAGAGCCAGCGCACCGGCAGCCCGATGAGCACCGTCATCGGCACCCAGTAGACGGCCATGAGCTGCAAGCCGGGCGCCCGCTCGAAGAACCGCTTCCATCTCCCGCGGCGTCCGGCGGCCACACCCACCCGACGCTCCCCGTTGTCAACGTCCATCGACACCGGTTACCCAGCCAGTCGATCCGCGACGCACCGTCAATCTTGGACAGTTTCCGTCATCCGGGGGGTCTGTGGATCTAAAGGTGTTTCCGGCCTGACCTGCCAGGCGTTGTGCCTGGTGAGGAGGGTGCCGTGATGACCGCGACACAGAACGATGTGA
>NZ_JBIAJD010000014.1:0-60712 GCF_042871765.1 Micromonospora sp. NPDC005553
ACTCAACGACCGCCCCCGAATGACCCTGGGCTGGGCCACCCCAGGTGAGAAAATGACCCAGCTCCTCGGTGTTGCAACCACCGGTTGAGCCCGCCCCGCTGACGGAAACTGTCCAAGATCTGTGCCAGCAACGAGGGAGCGGGAAGGTCTGAGCTCAGTCGAGCAGGGCGTCCAGGCCGACGGTGAGGCCGGGGCGGTTGCGCACCGCGCGGACGGCCAGCAGCACACCCGGCATGAACGACACCCGGTCGTACGAGTCGTGCCGGATGGTCAGCGTCTCGCCGGTACCGCCGAACAGCACCTCCTGGTGGGCCACCAGGCCGGTGGCGCGCACCGCGTGGACGCGTACCCCGTCGATGTCGGCGCCGCGCGCACCCGGCACCTCGTCCTTCGTGGCGTCCGGGACCGGGCCGAGGCCGGCCTCGGCGCGGGCCCGGGCGATCTGCCGGGCGGTGTGGGTGGCGGTGCCACTCGGGGCGTCCAGCTTGCGCGGGTGATGCTGCTCGATGATCTCGACGGACTCGAAGTGTCGGGCTGCCCGCGCGGCGAACTGCATCATCAGTACCGCGCCGATACCGAAGTTCGGGGCGATGACCACGCCCACCTCGGGCCTGTCGGCCAGCCAGCCGCGCACCTGCTCCAGCCGCTGCTCGGTGAAGCCGGTCGTGCCGACCACCGCGCTGATGCCCTGCTCGATGCACCACTGGAGGTTGCCCATGACGACGTCCGGCGTGGTGAAGTCGACGACCACCTCGGCGGTGGAGACGGCGGAACGGTCGTCACCCTGGTCGATCGACGCCACCAGGGCGAGGTCGTCGGCGGCGTCGACAGCCTTGCAGACCTCGATGCCCATCCGGCCACGGGCTCCGAACACGCCGACCCGCACCAGCCCGGCGGGGGTCTCCTCCTGCTCGTCAGTCACGGGGCACAACCTATCCCAATCGGGACGGGCCCTTCCGGCCGGATCCGGGGCATCCACCCGCCGGGATGCCACGCGCGAAAGGGCCGCAACGCGCCGCGGCGGAAGGACTCAGACCGCGCAACGGTGGAAGGACTCAGACCGCGCTGGCGACGGAAGGACTCAGACCGCGAAGTCGCCCGCGCCGAAGGGGCCCACCACGGCCAGCGACATCGGCCGGTTGAGCAGCTCGGCGGCGAGCACGTTCACGTCCTCCACTGTGACCTCGTCGACCCGGCGGAGCAGCTCGTCGACAGGCATCAGGTCGCCGTAGAGCAACTCACCCTTGGCCAGACGGCTCATCCGGGAACCGGTGTCCTCCAGGCCGAGCACGAACGAGCCCTTGCTCATCCCCTTGCCCCGGGCCACCTCGGCCTCGGTCAACCCGTCGGCGGCCACCCGGGCCAACTCGGCGCGGGTCAGGGCCAGCACCTCGTCCACCTTGCCCGGCGCGCAGCCGGCGTAGACGGCGAACAGGCCGGTGTCGGCGTACTGGCTGGCGTAGGAGTAGACCGAGTACGCGAGGCCACGCTGCTCGCGGATCTCCTGGAACAGACGGCTGGACATGCCACCGCCGAGCACGTTGTTGAGCACCCCGAGGGCGAACCGCCGCTCGTCGAGCCGGTCGATGCCGGGGCAGCCGAGGATGACGTGTGCCTGCTCGGTCTCCTTCGGCTCCACCAGTGTGGTCGCCGGCTTGGTGCGTACCGCCGGGGTCGCCGCGCGGTGCGGCGCCGGGCCGGCCGGGTCGCTGTCCAGCGGGGTTCCGCGCACGGCCTGACGGACCATCTTGACCACTGCGGCGTGGTCGAGGTTGCCGGCGGCGGCGATGACGATCTGCGGCGCGGTGTAGCGACCCCGGTAGAAGGTCTGGATCTGCCGCCGGGTCATCGGGGTGACGGTCTCCGAGGTGCCGGAGATCAGCCGGCCCAGCGGGTGATCGCCGTAGACGGCCTGGACGAAGAGGTCGTGCACCTCGTCACCCGGCTCGTCGTCGTGCATGGCGATCTCCTCCAGGATCACGCCACGCTCGGTCTCGACGTCGGCCGGCTCCAACAGCGAGTCCGCTACCAGGTCGCACATCACGTCGATCGCCAGCGGCAGGTCCTCGTCCAGCACGCGGGCGTAGTAGCAGGTGTATTCCTTCGTGGTGAAGGCGTTGGTCTCGCCACCCACCGCCTCGATCTGCGAGGAGATCTCCAGTGCGGTCCGCTTGTGGGTGCCCTTGAAGAGCAGGTGCTCGAGGAAGTGCGCGGCACCGGCCTGGGGGCCGGTCTCGTCACGCGAGCCGACCGCCACCCAGATGCCGAACGACACGCTGCGCATCGCCGGAATCGCCTCGGTGAGGACGCGCAGACCGCTGGGCAGCACGGTACGACGTACCGTGCCGCCCAGCGGGTCGTCGCTGAGCGTCCGGGTCACCGCGCGGGCGGTGCCGCCGGAGCGGCCCGCCCCGGTGTCCCGAACTCGACTCGCTTGGCTGGCCCGCCAGCCGGGGGCCACCCCCCGTCGATCCGGTGGAAACGGCGCGCTGATGGCCCGACTCACGACTTGCTCCCGGTTCGACGAGGGGTGGGTGATGCGTTGTGCGACGGTCAGCTGTGCCGGGTCCGACGGCGCGGACGCTCGCCGCCCTCGCCACCCTCGCCGCCGCCACCCTCGCCGCCGCGCTCCGGGCCACGCCCGCCACGGTCGCCGCCACGCTCACGGTCGCCACGGTCACGCGGAGCCCGGTCGCCCCGGTCCCGACCAGCCGGCCGGTCGCCAGCGGCGGCCTCACCGGCGGCCGGAGCCTCGGTGCCCTCCGGGCGGACCTTGTCGAGGTAGATCTTGCCGCGGGCGTCGATGTCCGCGATCTCGACCTCGACCCGGTCACCGACGTTGAGGAAGTCCTCGACGCGCTCGACCCGCTTGCCGTCGCCCACCTTGGAGATGTGCAGCAGGCCGTCACGGCCCGGCAGGAGCGAGATGAACGCGCCGAACGCGGCGGTCTTGACCACCGTGCCGAGGAAGCGCTCGCCCTGCTTCGGCAGCGTCGGGTTGGCGATCCCGTTGATCCGGTCGACGGCCGCCTGGGCCGACGGGCCGTTGGTGGCGCCGACGTAGATCGTGCCGTCGTCCTCGATGGAGATCTCGGCGCCGGTCTCGTCCTGGATCGCGTTGATGGTCTGACCCTTCGGGCCGATCACCATGCCGATCTTGTCGACCGGGATCTTGACGGTGGTGACCCGCGGCGCGTAGTCCGACATCTCGGCCGGAGCCTCGATCGCGGCCTTCATGACACCGAGGATGACCTGCCGGGCCTCGTTCGCCTGCTGCAGCGCGGCAGCCAGCACGTCCGACGGGATGCCGTTGAGCTTGGTGTCGAGCTGGAGTGCGGTGACGAACTCCGGCGTGCCGGCGACCTTGAAGTCCATGTCACCGAACGCGTCCTCGGCACCGAGGATGTCGGTCAGCGTCACGTACTGGGTCTTGCCGTCCACCTCGTCGGAGATGAGCCCCATCGCGATGCCGGCGACCGGCGCCTTCAGCGGGACACCCGCGGAGAGCAGGCCCAGCGTCGACGCGCAGACCGAACCCATCGAGGTGGAGCCGTTGGAGCTGAGCGCCTCCGACACCTGCCGGATGGCGTACGGGAACTCCTCGCGCGACGGCAGCACCGGGATCAGCGCACGCTCGGCGAGCGCACCGTGGCCGATCTCGCGACGCTTCGGCGAGCCGACCCGGCCGGTCTCACCGGTCGAGTACGGCGGGAAGTTGTAGTTGTGCATGTAGCGCTTGCGGTTCTCGGGGGACAGCGTGTCCACCATCTGCTCCATCCGGAGCATGTTCAGCGTGGTGACGCCCAGGATCTGGGTCTCGCCCCGCTCGAACAGCGCCGAACCGTGCACCCGGGGCAGCACGCCGACCTCGGCGGTGAGCGCCCGGATGTCACGCGGGCCGCGGCCGTCCATGCGGACCTGCTCGCGCAGCACGCGGTTGCGCACCTCGGACTTGGTCAGCGAGCGGAAGGCGGCGCTGAGCTCCTTCTCCCGACCCTCGAACCGAGCGCCCAGCTCCTCGGCGACCCGAGCCTTGACCCGGTCCAGGGCCTCCTCGCGGTCGGCCTTGCCGGCGATGGTGATCGCCTCGGCCACGTCACCGCGAGCGAACTCGGCGACGGCGTCGTAGATGTCGTCCTGGTAGTCCAGGAAGACCGGGAACTCGGTGACCGGCTTGGCGGCGACCTCGGCCAGCTCGCTCTGCGCGCGGCACAGCTCACGGATCGCCGGCTTGGCGGCCTCCAGGCCGCTGGCGACGACCTCCTCGGTCGGGGCGGTGGCACCGGCCGAGATCAGGGCGACGGCGTTCGGGGTGGCCTCGGCCTCGACCATCATGATCGCGACGTCGCCGTCCTCGAGCGTGCGGCCGGCCACGACCATGTCGAAGGTGGCGCGAGCCAGCTCCTCCAGGGTCGGGAAGGCGACCCACTGGCCGTCGATGTGGGCGACGCGGGTCGCCCCGATCGGGCCGGAGAACGGCAGGCCGGAGAGCTTGGTCGACATCGAGGCGGCGTTGATCGCCACGACGTCGTACGGGTGCTGCGGGTCGAGCGCGAGGATGGTCTCGACGACCTGGACCTCGTTGCGCAGGCCCTTCACGAAGGACGGGCGCAGCGGCCGGTCGATCAGGCGGCAGGTGAGGATCGCGTCCTCGCTCGGCCGGCCCTCACGGCGGAAGAACGAGCCGGGGATGCGGCCCGCGGCGTACATCCGCTCCTCGACGTCGACGGTCAGCGGGAAGAAGTCGAACTGCTCCTTCGGGTGCTTACCGGCGGTCGTGGCGGAGAGAACAACCGTCTCGCCCAGCTGGGCGATGACGGAACCGGCGGCCTGGCGAGCCAGCCGACCGGTGGAGAAGGTGATCTCGCGGGTGCCGAAGGACCCGTTGTCGATCACGGCGGTGCGGGATTCGGTGCCGAGTTTGGTCTCGGTCATGTGCTGTCGTGCTCCTTCGCGTCGTGGGCCCACGACATCGGGGAGCTGCTCAGCCGGCCGGTCTTCGATCGAAGCGCCCGGGTGGCCGGCATGATGCCGGGTTCCCGGGGGCCACTACCGGAGACCGGTACGCTGACCGGCTCCCTCTCGGGTGGTCGCGCGGCCCGTGTTTCTTCAGGTGGGACGCGGTACGGGGGAGTAGCCGAGCGGCCACTCCCCCGTCACGTCACCGGCGCAGACCGAGCCGCTCGATGAGCGACCGGTAGCGGGCAATGTCCTTCTTCTGGACGTAGTTGAGCAACCGACGGCGACGGCCGACCAGCAGCAGCAGCCCACGGCGGCTGTGGTGGTCGTGCTTGTGCACCTTCAGGTGCTCGGTCAGCTCGGCGATCCGCTTGGTGAGGACCGCTACCTGGACCTCCGGCGAACCGGTGTCGCCCTCGGCGGTCGCGTACTCCGCGCGGATGCTGGCCTTGGCTTCCTGATCGAGCGCCATGTTCTCCCTGTTTCGATGGGTTGATCAAGTGGGTGTCCGTCGTCCCGATGGACCGGGAACGGACCGGTACCTCGCACCCGCGGCGTCGAGCAGGCACGCGAGGCCCCACGCCGGTCACCCGACGTCCCGGCAAGACTACCAGCACTCGCCGGTAACACCCGGCGAAGGGCCTCGGTGGCGGCCCGGCACCCCGGCACGATCAGGCCAGTACGCGCCGGGTGCGCTCGACGTCCTGATTCATCTGGGCGATCAACGGCTCGATCGAGTCGTACCGGATCTGGCCCCGCAGGTGCGCCACGAAGTCCAGGGCCAGCCGCTCGCCGTACAGGTCGCCGGTGAAGTCCAGCGCGTACGCCTCCACCCGTCGCTCCCGGCCGGAGAAGGTCGGGTTGGTACCCACGGACACCGCCGCCAGCAGCGGCTCGTGCTGACCGCGGCGGATCAGCCGGGCCGCGTACACGCCGTCGGCGGGCACCGCCGCGTACCGGTGGCAGAGCAGGTTGGCGGTGGGGAAGCCCAGCTCCCGGCCCCGCTGGTCGCCGCGGACCACGACGCCCTCCACCCGGTGTGGGCGGCCCAGCGCGCCGGCCGCCGCGCCCACGTCACCCGCGTCGACACACGACCGGATGTACGTGGAGGAGAAGACGGTGCCGGCCTCGGCGACCAGCGGGGCGCCCTCCACGCCGAAGCCGAACGTCTGACCCAGCCGTTCCAACAACGCCACGTCGCCGGCGGCCCGGTGCCCGAAGCGGAAGTTGCCGCCGACCACCACCAAAGCGGCGTGCAGGTGCTCGACCAGGACGTCGTGCACGAACTGTTCGGCCGGCACCCGGGAGAACTCCGGGGTGAACGGCACCACGCAGAGCACGTCCACGCCGAGCGCCTCGATCAGCTCGGCCTTGCGGGCCGGCTCGGTGAGCACCGCCGGGTGCGAACCGGGGCGGACCACCTCGGCCGGGTGCGGGTCGAAGGTGACCACCACCGACTGCACGCCCAACTCGCGGGCCCGGGCCACGGCGTGCCCGATGGTCGCCTGGTGCCCCTTGTGCACACCGTCGAAGACGCCGATGGTGACCACCGAGCGTCCCCATCCGCCAGGCGCCGCGTCGTAGCCCCGCCACCGCTGCATGCCGTTCCTCTCTGCTGTCCCGCCGGCCGGCGGGTCGACACCGCCGGCTGCGGGCCGACGGACCTGCGCTGCGCTGTCAGGCCGGTGCGAGCACGATCTCCGCGCGGGCCCGCCCGTCCCGCTCGCTGACGATAGCGATCAGGCCGCCGGCCGGCCCGAAGACGGCGTACGGCCCGGAGAGGCCGGCCGGGTCCAACGGCCCACCATGGGCGAGCACCCGGGCCTCGTCCGGCGTGGCCTCCCGGCGCGCGAAGAACCGGTCGGCCGCCGCGTCCAGTGGCAGGTTCACCACGTCCGGAGCGCGCTGTTCCAGCTCGTCGAGGGTCGCCGCCTCGGCGAGGGTGAAGCCGCCCACCGCGGTGCGCCGCAGTGCCGTGAGGTGCCCGCCGACGCCGAGCGCCAGGCCGGCGTCCCGGGCGATGGCCCGGATGTACGTGCCGGAGGAGCAGGTCACGTCCACGTCCACGTCCACCACGTCCGGCTCGGTGCGACGGATCGCCAGCACCTCCAACCGGGAGATGGTGACCCGCCGCGCCGGCAGCTCGACGCTCTCCCCGTCGCGGACCCGCTTGTACGCCCGCTGCCCGTCGATCTTGATGGCGCTGACCGCGCTCGGCACCTGGTCGACCTCGCCGCTCAGTCCGGCCAGCGCCGAGGAGATCGCGTCGTCGGTGACCTGCCCGGCCGGCACGGTGGCGGTCACGTCGCCCTCGGCGTCGTCGGTGACTGTGGTCTGGCCGAGCCGGATCGTGCCGGTGTAGCTCTTGCCCGCGCCGATCACGTAGGTCAGCAGCCGGGTGGCCCGGCCGACACCGATCACCAGCACGCCGGTCGCCATCGGGTCGAGAGTGCCGCCGTGCCCGACCCTCCGGGTCTTCGCCAGTCGGCGGATGCGCGCCACCACGTCGTGCGACGTCATGCCGCCGGGCTTGTCGACCACGATCAGACCATCGGTGCTCACGTCGGCCAAGCCTGCCAGATGGCCCGTACTCCGCGGGGCGTGGGCACGCCCCGCGTGACCCGAGCCTCTGCCAACGCGTCCTGAGTCGTTTTGTGGGGACAGGGCGTCCATCTGGCGGAATGTCGGGCGGGGCAACCGACCGACCGTCGTGATGCGAAGATCATCCGCCCGCTGCCGTCGCCCCGAGATCAGGACCGCCGATGACCTCCGACCGACCTCCGGGCCACGAGCACCGCGCCCGGGTCGACCTGCCGCAGTGGATGCGGCAGCCGACGCCGCAGCGTCGTACCCCGATGCGCTACGTCGATGACCTGATCGAGGGTTGGCCGGCGCTGCGGGCCGCCCGCCGGGCGGTGTGGCGCTGGCGCGGCCGGACCCGGTGGAGCGAGTCGCATCCGCACATCGTCGCCGTGCTGTCGTTCGTCGTGGCCGCCGTCCTCGGCACCGCCCTGGTGACCGGTGCCTACTACCTGCTCGCGCTGGCCACCAGCGGCGAATACTGACGGAGGAAGCGTGGAGAACACCCCGCCGGCGGACCCGGTCGACCCGCCACCGCCGTCCACCGCGGTAGCGCAGGTCAACCCGGTCCAGCTACCGGAGTGGTTGCGGTCACCGCAGGTCGAGCACCAGCCCACCGGGTGGGACCGGGTCCGCTTCTTCTCGGCCCGGCACAACGGCGCGCTGCTGCTCGGCCTCGGGCTGGTGCTGGCACTGCTGATGGTCGTCGGCGGGGTGGTCCTGGTCGGCCGGATCGCGGATGACGTCCAGGCCTCCACCTCGGCGAGCCCCACCCCGAGCCCCACCCCGCCGGTCAGCAGGGTCGGCGAGCCCCGGGACCTCTTCGCCGGGTCGCCGGCGGCCGCCTTCGCGCCGGGCGAGGAGGCCGTACGGATGCCGGCGGCCAAGGCCACCGGGCCGTTCACCGCTGCCCAGGTGCGAACCGCGTTGGAGTCGGTGCGCAAAGCGTTGATCCAGAGCCGGCTCGACACCTCGATGTTCATGGGTGATCCAGAGCCGTTCCTCGCACTGCTCGCCGCGGACGCCCGCGAGCAGCTCCGGCCGGACTTCGCCAGCAATAGCTTCCTGCGGTACGCGACCCGGATGGCGTCGCCGTCGCAGTGGAAGCCCGGCGCGCGAGCCGCGGGCCGGATCAGTTACCGGGCCACCACCGAGGAGAAGGGGATCCGACTGCTGGAGGTTTCCACGGAGTTCGTGTGGGCGTACCCGTTCAACGTGGACCCGCGGGCACCTGCCGGTGCCGCTGTGGTGGCGGTCCGCGACCGGGTGGTCTGGCAGATGCCGCACCCGGACGACGTGCAGGCATCCTCCAAGGGCCTGTGGCTCGGTTCAGCGGAGGCCATCACCTGGAACGCGGACTGCGGTCAACTGCGGGACGGCTGGATCCGAGAGCAGTACTGGTTGGCTGCCCTGCACGGGAAGCGGATACCCGCGGGCGACCCGGGCACGATCTTCGACCTGGCAGCGCCCGCGCCGACCACCACGCGCTGCTGACAGGTGGGCCCCGGCGACCCGGTCAGCGGACCGCGCCGGTCACCGCCCACCTGCCGTTGCGCAGTCGCAGCAACAGGGCGACCAGCCGGATCACCACGAACACTGTGAGCCCGGCCCAGATGCCGCCCAGCCCGAGATTGAGCGCGTACGCCAGCCAGATGGCCGGCAGGAAGCCGCCGAGCGCCGCCACGATGGTGAGGTTGCGCAGGTAACGTACGTCGCCGGCGCCGATCAGCACGCCGTCGAGGGCGAACACCACCCCGGCCAGCGGCAGCATGACGACGAACCACGGCCAGGCCACCATGGCCTGCTCGCGTACCCCGGCATCGGAGCTGAACCACGACGGCACCACGCCCGCGCCGGCGGCGACGAGCAGCGCGAAGCCCACGCCGCAGACGCCGCCGAGCAGCCCGACCCGGCGGGCGAGCGCCCGCGCACCCGCGTCGTCGCCGGCGCCGAGCGCGGCACCGACCAGGGACTGCGCGGCGATGGCGAGGGCGTCGAGGACCAGGGCGGTGAAGAACCAGAGTTGCAGGGCGATCTGGTGGGCACCGACGGCGGCGGCGCCGAAGCGGGCGGCGACGGCGGTCGCGGACAGGAAGCTGGCCTGGAACGCCAGCCCACGGATCAGCAGGTCCCTGCTGAGCACCAGTTGCTGGCGGATCACGCGGGGTTGAGGGCGCAGCGACACCCGTTCACCGACCAGGGCGGCGGCGAAGAGCACTCCGCAGAGCGTCTGCGCGACGACGTTCGCCACGGCCGAGCCGACCAGACCCAACCCGCCGGGATAGACCAGCAGCGGGCAGAGCAGCGCGGAGAGCAGGTTGGGGCCGAGCACGAAGTACAGGGGGCGGCGAGTGTCCTGCACGCCGCGCAGCCAGCCGTTGCCGGCGGCGGCGAGGAGCAGGCCGGGAGCGCCGAGGGCCGCGATCCGCAACCACTGGGCGGCGGCGTCGGCGACCTCGCCACCACCACCGGCGAGGGTACGGGCGAGCGCGCCCCCGCCAAACTGCATGCCGATCGCGATCAGCAGACCGACACCGAGCGCCAACCAGGACGACTGGACGCCCTCGGCGACGGCGGCAGCCCGGTCACCCGCGCCGAAGCGGCGGGCCGTGCGTCCGGTGGTGCCGTAGGCGACCACTGTGCCGACCCAGGCGGTGAGCGTCATGACAGTGCCGCCGACGGCGAGCGCGGCGAGCGGCACCCGGCCGAGGTGACCGACCACTGCGGTGTCGACCAGCACGTAGAGCGGCTCGGCGGCGAGCACCACGAGGGCCGGCAGGGCGAGCGCGGCGATCCGCCGAGGCGAGGCGGGTTGGTGGGCGGTGGTGGCGGTCTGGCTCATCGCGGCCGATCCTGGCACGGCTGCGGTAAGGATCGCAATCCCGCCGACTACTTACCTTCGCCGGTGCGCCCGGAGCTGGCCGAATCTCCCGCCCCGCACCGATCCGAGGGATCACCGTCGGCGGGGTCGGATCACTGGCGGGTGTCCATCGACGTCTGCAGTGCGCGGCGGGCCTGCTCGCGGGCGTCGTCGGTGGTGGTCTCGGGCTTGGGCTTGTTCGGCATGGTGGCGCTCCTCTTCCCAGGGCGTGAGCCGCCGACACACGGCGGCCCTCACGGGCGGTCCTGCTGAGCGCCCCACGGCGGTCCGGGGTTACCGGAGCAGCCGACTGGGCAGCGTGAGCCCGGGTCGATCCGACCCTGGAGGGAGGCAGTGCGGGGTGTGGCACCACCGCCCATGACCTGCACCGCCAGGCGGCACCGGCCTTCTCCCAAGTTATCGTTCAGGTCCACATACTGCTTACGGTTCCCGCCATTTGGACGGTCGGCAACCCGGCTCAGCGGGCCAGGAAGTGCCAGCCCAGCCACCACCAGAACCCGAACAGACCGATCCGGCCCACCGGCACCGAACCGACCTCGTAGCGCATCACGTAGGCACAGACCTCGCCAAGGGTGGGGATCCGCGACCCCTCCCGCCGGGCCATCCACTCGACCACCGCGAAGAGGATCAGCGCGGCGAGGAAGCCGCCGATCGCGAGCGCGCGCATCATCGCCGCACCAGCCCCCAGAAGGCGGCCAACCAGGCGAACCAGGCTGCCGACCTGGTCAGTTGATCCTCCAGAAGAGGGTCGGCCAGCCGGGAGAAGGTGGGGAAGTCATCGCCGGCGGCCAGCACGAAGGTCACGCCCTCGAAGACCCCGAAGACCACCACCGGCACCGCCCACCAGGCCGCTCCCGCGCCCAGTCGGCGCGGCGCCGGCCGGCGGGGCACCCGGTTGCTCAGACCGAGCCAGATCAGCACCCCACCCGTCCCGAGGGTGAACAGATTCGCCTCGGTCGAGAAGGACGCGAACCGGCCACCGACGAGCGAGAGGCAGACGAGGACGGGAACGGAGACGGCGGGCCGGTCCCAGGCGCGGGGGGCCTCCACGGTGAGGTCGTGCGGCTGCTCCATCCCGCAATTCTTCCCGGTATCACGGAAGGCGGGAAGACCAACACTCCCCGGAGCTGACCCTGATCTTCGAGACCGGCAGATCGATGGCGGCCGAAGGCGCGTCAGCCGGTAAGCGCAGCGTCCAGCTGACCGCGGATCGACTCGACCACCTGCTCGACGGTGCCCCGACCGGTGAACCCGGCCGCGAACGTGTGCCCACCACCACCCAGCGCCACCGCGACCCGACTGACGTCCACAGCGCCCTTGCTGCGCATCGACACCGCCCACTCGGCCGGCCTGGTCTGCTTCACCACACAGCTCACATCCGCCTCGGCGGTGCAGCGCACGGAGTCGATCAGCGCCTCCAGCACGTACGGCTGCTGGTCGTGCCGGGCCAGGTCATCGAGGGTGGCGAAGGTCCAGACCAGACCCCGACCTCCGGCGGCGGCCGGCTCCAGTCGAGCCCGGCCGAGCACCTCGCCAAAGAGGCGGACCGCGCCGAAGGGCCGCGTGTCGAAGACCTGCCGGGAAATGTCACCCGGTGAGATCCCGGTCGCCAGCAGTCGGGCGGCCATCTCGTGCACCGCCGGAGTGGTCGCCGCGAACCGGAAGGAACCGGTGTCAGTGGTCAGCGCCACGTAGAGGCACTCGGCGATGGCCGGATCCACCACCACCCCGAGCCGGGCCAGCAGTTGCTCGACCACGACAGAGGTGGCCGCAGCCCCCGGGTCGACCAGGTTGACGGTGCCGAAACCGGGGTTGGAGGCGTGGTGGTCGAGCACCAACGCCGCACCCGCCGACGACAACCGCCCGGCCAACTCGCCGAGACGCGACTCGCTCGCCGCGTCGAAGCAGATCACCAGATCGGGCGCCGGGTCGGCGGCGTCCGCCGGGACCAGCAGGTCCAGACCCGGCAACCCTCGGAACGGCTCCGGCACCTCCGGCGGCCCGGGAAAGGTCGCCTGCACGTCGCGTACGCCGAGCTGCCGCAGGCCCAGACCGAAGCCGAGCATGCTGCCCAGCGCGTCGCCGTCCGGATTGATGTGGCAGATCAGCAGCACCCGGGCGGTCGGCGGGAGAGCCCGCACCAACGCCTCGGCCTCGGCCCACGCCGCCTCGGTCGGGCCGAGCCCGGTCGAGGCGACGAACGCTGCGCTGGCGGTGCTGGTCACCGCGCTTCCCCACCCCGCGGGGTCTCCTTGACGTCGGCCTCGTCGGCCTCGTCCGTCTCATCGTCCTCGTCATCCACCCGGTACGGCTGGGCCTCGCCCGCGTACTTCGCCTGGGCGGCGAGCCGCTGCACCTCGGCGTCGGCGTTGCGGGCGGCGGCGAGCAGGTCGTCGATGTGCTTGACCTGGTCCTGTACGTCGTCGAGGACGAACGCGAGCGTCGGCGAGTGGCGCAGCCCGAGCGCCTTGCCGACAGTGCTGCGCAGCATCCCCTTGGCGCTCTCCAGCGCCGCGGCGGTGTCCGCCTGGGCCACCGAGTCCCCGAGCACCGTGTAGAACACCGTCGCGTCACGCAGGTCAGCGGTAATCCGGGCGTCGGTGATGGTGATCATCCCGAGCCGCGGGTCCTTGATCTGGCTCCGCACCACCGACGCGACCAGCTCACGCACCCGTTCCGCGTGCCGGCGTACCTTGGCCGGATCAGACATCTCGCCACCTCCACGGCGTCCTGCTTCCGGTCGACCCGGCGACCCGGAGGCCGCCGGCCGACCGGCCAACATCTCGAACATTACCTTCGGGGCCGCTCCGGTCGCCCGGCACAGCCGGCACCATGGTCAGTCGTCGTCCGCACCGTAGAGCCGGCGTCGAACCGACAGCAACTCGACCTCGGGGCGATTGGCCACCAGGCGCTCACAGGAGTCGAGCACCTCGCGGACGTGCGCCGTCTCGGCGGCCACCACGGCCACCGCCAGTTGCGCTCGACCATGCAGGTCGAGCGCACCCACCTCGGCGGCCGACACCTCGAAGCGGCGCAGCGCCGCCACGATCGGCCGTACATATGATCTCTTGGCTTTGAGCGACCTGGAGTCGCCCGGCAGCAGCAGGTCGAAGACCGCGGTTCCGGTGAACATCGCCCCGGACGATACCGCCAACCCGCCCCGCATGATCAAGGGGTTTACGCCGAGTGGCGTAAACCCCTTGATCAGCGTGTCACTGCCGGATCAGGCGCGAACCTTCTCCCGCATCTCGAAGGTCTCGATGACGTCGCCGACCTGGACGTTGTTGTAACCACCCAGGGTCAGACCGCACTCGAAGCCCTCGCGGACCTCGGTGGCGTCGTCCTTGAACCGCTTGAGCGAGGTGATCGTGAGGTTGTCCGCCACGACCGCCCCGTCCCGAAGCAGTCGAGCCTTCGCGTTGCGTCGGATGATGCCCGACCGGACGATGCAACCGGAGATGTTGCCGATCTTGGACGAGCGGAAGACATCGCGGATCTCCGCGCTGCCCAGCTCGGCCTCCTCGTACTCCGGCTTGAGCAGGCCCTTGAGCGCTGCCTCGATCTCTTCGATGGCCTGGTAGATGACGGTGTAGTACCGGATCTCCACGCCCTCGCGGTCGGCCATCTCACGGACCTTGTTCGAGGCCCGCACGTTGAAGCCGATGATCGTGACCGGCTCGGACGAGGCGCTCGCGAGCATGACGTTGCTCTCGGTGATCGCGCCGACGCCCCGGTCGAGGACCTTGAGCTGGACCTCCTCGGGGATGTCGAGGTTGAACAGCGCGTCCTCCAAGGCCTCCACCGAACCGGAGACATCGCCCTTGAGGATGAGGTTGAGCGAGGTCTTCTCGCCCTCCTTGAGCTGCTCCATGAGCGTCTCAAGAGTGGCCCGGCCACGGGAGTTGGCGAAGGACGCCGCCCGCCGCCGTGCCTGCCGCTGCTCGGCGATCTGCCGCACCGTGCGGTCGTCCGCCGCGGCGAGGAACGTGTCACCCGCACCGGGCGGCGCGGTCAGACCCAGAACCATCACCGGACGCGCCGGACCAGCCTCGGAAAGCTGGTTGCCGTTCTCGTCGAGCATGGCCCGGACCCGGCCGTGCGCCCCACCGGCGACGATCGAGTCGCCCGCCCGCAGGGTGCCCTTCTGCACCAGCACCGTCGCCACCGCACCGCGGCCCTTGTCCAGGTGCGCCTCGATGGCCACACCCTGCGCCGGCCCGTCGATCGGAGCGGTCAGCTCCAGCGACGCGTCGGCGGTCAGCAGGACGGCCTCGAGCAGTTCCTCGATGCCGATGCCCGGCTTGGCTGCCACGTTGACGAACATGGTCTCGCCGCCGTACTCCTCAGCGACCAGGCCGTACTCGGTCAGCTGCTGGCGGACCTTGTCCGGGTTGGCGTCCGGCTTGTCGACCTTGTTGACCGCAACCACGATCGGCACGTCGGCCGCCTTGGCGTGGTTCAACGCCTCGATGGTCTGCGGCATCACGCCGTCGTCGGCCGCGACGACCAGGATCACGATGTCCGTGACCTGGGCACCACGGGCACGCATGGCGGTGAACGCCTCGTGACCCGGGGTGTCGATGAACGTGACCGCCCGGTCCTCGCCCTCGTGCGGGACGTGGACCTGGTACGCACCGATGTGCTGGGTGATGCCACCCGCCTCACCGGCCACGACGTTCGCCTTACGGATGGCGTCGAGCAGCTTGGTCTTACCGTGGTCGACGTGACCCATGACGGTCACCACCGGCGCACGGCTGACCAGACGCTCCTCGGCCACCTCCGCGTCGAGGTCGATGTTGAACTGCGCGAGCAGCTCGCGGTCCTCGTCCTCCGGGCTGACGATCTGGATGTCGAAGCCCAGGTGCTCACCCAGCAGGTGCAGGGTGTCGTCAGAACAGGACTGGGTCGCGGTCACCATCTCGCCCAGGTTGAACATCTCCTGGACCAGCGAACCCGGGTTGGCGTTGATCTTGTCGGCGAAGTCCGACAGCGAGGCCCCACGGGAGAGCCGGACGATCTGACCCTGACCCCGGGGAGCACCCGAGCTCATGGTCGGAGCCGACAGGTTGTCGAACTCCTGTCTGCGCTGCTTCTTGGACTTGCGACCGCGCGTCGGCCGACCACCCGGACGCCCGAAGGCACCCGCGGCGCCGCCGCCACGGCCACGACCGCCCGCACCCGGACGACCGCCGCCACCGGCCGGACCACCCGGACGGAAACCGCCGCCGGGAGCACCGCCACCGCCGCCGGGACCGCCACGGTAGCCACCGCCACCGCCGGCACCCGCGCCGCCACCAGGGCCGCCGCGGTAACCGCCACCGCCACCGGCGCCACCGCCGGGACCGCCACGGAAACCACCGCCACCGCCACCGGGACGACCGGCGCCACCGCCACCGGGGCGACCAGCGCCACCGGGGCCGGGACGACCAGCAGCCGGGCGCTGGCTCGGCATGGACGCCGGGCTGGGCCGCGGCGGCATGGAGTTCGGGCTCGGCCGCGGCGGCATGCCCGCCGGGGTGTTGGGCCGAGGGCCACCCGCACCGGCGGCCGGGGGCCGCTGCTGCTGGCCACCCTGGATGCCGAACGGGTTGTTACCGGCGCCACGCGCCGGCGGACGACCGCCGGGGCGGGCACCCGGACCCGGAGCCGGCGTGCTCGGACGAGCTGCCGGGGAACCGGGACGGGGCGGCATCGCCGCGGGACCGGGCCGAGGGCCGGGACGGTTACCGCCGTCGGCCGGAGGCTCCCGGCGAACGGGGTTGTCCCGCTGCTGCTGGCGGGCGGCCTGCGCGGCCTTGACCGCGGCCTCCTGCTCAGCCTTCAGCGCGGCGGCACGCGCCTCCGCGGCCGCCACCTCGATGTCGTGGGCACTCGCCGGCTTGGCGACCGGGGTCGCCGACTGCGGGGCACCGGGAACCGGACCCTTGGGCTTGGGACCGGGTGCCGGCGCGGCCGGCCGCCGAGGCGGCATCGGCTTGGCCGAGACCCGGGGCGCGCCCGGGGCCGGGGTTGGCGTCGGGGTCGGGTTTGAAGCCGGCGTCGACGCGGGCGCCGACGGGGCGGCCGGAGCCGGGGCTCCGGCGGACGCGACGAATGCGTTACGCAGCCGCCGGGCGACGGGCGCCTCGACGGTGCTGGACGCGGACTTCACGAACTCGCCCATTTCCTTCAACTTGGCGAGAACGGTCTTACTCTCGACCCCGAGCTCTTTTGCAAGCTCGTGAACGCGGGCCTTGCCTGCCACTGCACTCCTCACTCCGAGGTCGTGCGGGCAGCACCCGCAGCGACCTCACTCGTGCACTTGAAGCCTGGTCATTTCAGGGACTTCATCGTGTGCTCATGTCGGTCGTCCTACCCTGCTAGCGACCCTCGCCCGGTCGGGCTGACCGGACGTAGTGGTTGGCGCATCGACGTGCTCCGCCAGCGCACCGTGGTCGAGGACCTCGGTGCTGCGCAGCGCACGCCCGAAGGCGCGGCGCCGCACCGCCAGCGCGAAGCAGGCCGGATCCGGGTGCATGTTCGCTCCCCGACCCGGCAGCCTGCGGCGCGGATCAGGCCGGAGGCTGTGACCAGCCTCGTCCCTGACCGCGACGATCCGCAGCAATTCGCTGGCCGGCGCACGTTGCCGGCAACCCACACAGGTGCGCTCCGGCAGCGCGCGTCGTACCACTGGAGGAAGTCTACCCCTAGCTGCCCGAGATCGCTCCGCCCGGCTCCCGCACATGATCGGACACCCCACGCGTGGCCGGTGCGGTCTGCTCCGCATCGGACCGAATGTCGATCCGCCAACCGGTCAATCGGGCCGCGAGTCGGGCATTCTGCCCCTCCCGACCGATGGCGAGCGAGAGCTGGAAGTCGGGAACTGTCACCCGGGCGGCGCGGTTGGCGAGGTCGACCACCTCGACCCGCAGCGCCTTGGCCGGCGACAACGCGTTGCCGACGAAGGTGCCCGGGTCGTCCGACCAGTCGATGATGTCGATCTTCTCACCGTGCAGCTCGCTCATCACGGCACGCACCCGCTGACCCATCGGGCCGATGCAGGCGCCCTTGGCGTTCACCCCGGGGGTGGTGGAGCGGACGGCGATCTTCGTGCGATGGCCCGCCTCACGGGCGATCGCACCGATCTCGACGGTGCCGTCGGCGATCTCCGGCACCTCCAGCGCGAAGAGCTTCTTGACCAGAGCCGGGTGCGACCGGGACAGGGTGATCTGCGGACCGCGCATGCCCTTGGCCACGTGCACCACGACGCAGCGAACCCGCTCGCCGTGCGCGTACCGCTCGCCGGGCACCTGCTCGGACTGCGGCAGCACGCCCTCCAGCTTGCCCAGGTCGACGCTGACGATGCCCTTCTCGGTACGCGTCTCGTGCGCCTGCACCACGCCGGTGACCAGGTCACCCTCACGGCCGACGTACTCACCGAAGTGCACCTCGTCGGTGGCCTCCCGCAACCGCTGGAGGATCACCTGCTTGGCGGTCATGGCGGCGATCCGGCCGAAGTCGTGCGGGGTGTCGTCCCACTCCCGCACCAGGCTGCCGTCGGCATCCATCTCCTGGGCGTACACCAGGGCGGCGCCCGACCTGCGGTCGATCTCCACCCGTGCGTACGGTTCGGCACCGTCGGTGTGCCGGTAGGCGGTCAGCAACGCGGTCTCGATCGCCGCGAGAATCGTGTCGAACGGGATCTCCCGCTCGCGCTCGAGTGCGCGCAGCGCCGCGAGGTCGATGTTCACCTCTCCTCGTCCTCCACATCATCTTCGTCGTCGATGTCGTCTGAATCGTCGAACTCGTCGGAATCGTCCGCGTCGTCGATCTCGTCCTCCGGCTCACCGAGCTCGGCGAGCCGGGTGAACTCGACCTGCACACGGCCGGGGCCCAGCTGGGCGTACGCCCAGGCGGCGCGGCCGTCGTCGGTCTCCAGGTGCACGCCCTCGTCGTCGGCCGCGACCACCCGGCCGGTCAGCTGACGGTCACCGGCGGGCTGTTCGCCGCGCTGGCCGGGCAGCGTGGCCGCGCCCCGGGCGGTGACCTTCACCAGTCGGCCCACGTTGCGCCGCCAGTGACGGGGCAGGGTGAGCGGCCGGTCGACGCCGGGCGAGCTGACTTCCAGTTGGTACTCGCCGGCGACGATGTCGCCACCGGTCTCCTCGGCGGCGTCCAGCGCGGCCGAGACCTTGCGGGAGACGTCCGCGACGGCGTCCAGGTCGATCCCGCCGTCGGTGTCCACCATCACGCGCACCACGTGCCGGCGGCCGGCCCGGGAGACCGACAGGTCCTCCAGGTCGTAGCCGGCGTCGTTGACCACTGGCTCGATCACGGCCCGCAGTCGGTCCCGCCGCGCGGCGAGGTCACCGCCGCGGGGGCCCGCAGCACCGCGGGGCTGACCCGTCGGCCTGGTGGCACGGCCACGCTGCGTCATCTCCGCACCCTTTCCCTGGTCGACGGGGACCGGTGTTCCCGCCATGCCGGCACGCCACCGGAGTGGACACGCCGGTGGTTGCGCAGAGCGTAACGCGCCTGCCGGGCGGCGGACCGGGCGGCGCACCGACGCCGGTGACCCCCGGAGCGGCACGGATGGTGTTGACTTGCCCGGTGGGGATCGGCAGAACGACACAGCGCGACCAAGCATCCGGACATTCCCGGCGAAAGCTCCTGAGCGCCGGGGCGTTGCTGGTGCTCGGCGGTGCCGTGACGCCGCTGACCGGCTGTGATCTTTTCGACCGCGACGACCAACCGGCCCCACCGCCCGACCCGCTGCGGCCGATGGTGGACGAGTCACTCGCGCTGGCCGCCGCGTACCGGGCGACCGCGACCGCCCACCCCGAGCTCGCCGACCGGCTCAACCCGATCGCCGAGACGCACACCGCGCACGCCACCGAGCTGGCCCGGGTGATCGGCGTGACAGTGCCGTCGGCGGCCCCCGCCACCCCGACCACCGCCCCGGCCGCCGATCCGAACGGCGCGCGCGCCGCCCTGCGGGCGCTGGAGAAGACCGCCCAGCAGTCCGCCGCCGCCGCCTGCGCCGCTGCGCCCGCGGAGCGGGCGGCGCTGCTCGGGTCGATAGTCGCCGCCCGGGCAACCCACCAGGAGGCACTGAAGTGAGGCAGCCGTCCGCCGGGGAGGCACTCGCCTCCGCCCTGTCCGCCGAGTACGCGGCCATCTACGCCTACGGACGGATCGGTGTCCGGCTCAGCGGAGCGGCGCGGGACGCGGCGCGCCAGGCGGAGGCCGCGCATCGACGCCGGCGCGACGCGCTGGTCGTGCAGCTCACCACAGCCGGCGGCGTCGTCCCGCCGGACCGCGCCGGGTACGCCCTGCCGTTCCCGGTCACCGACCGGGCCAGCGCCCTGCGGCTCGCCGCCGAGGTGGAGGAGCGCACGGCCGCGCACTGGCGGGCCGCCCTGGCATCCACCACCGGCGCCGACCGGGACCAGGCGTTGGCCGCCCTGGTCGAGTACGCCGTGCGGGCCACCCGGTGGCGGAAGACGGCCGGGCTGACCCCGCTGACTGTCCCGTTTCCCGGTCGTCCGACCTGAACCAGTCCACTCCGGTTGCGGTACGCATACCAGGTATGCATACTCCGTTGCCATGTCCATCCGTCACGGGTTGCTCGCCCTGCTCGAACGCGGCCAGATGTACGGGTACCAGCTGCGCGCCGCGTTCGAGGAGTCGACCGGCTCGACCTGGCCGCTGAACATCGGGCAGGTCTACACCACGTTGTCCCGGCTGGAACGGGACGGTCTGGTGCGCCCGCTGCCGGAGAGCGAGGGCGGGCAGCGCCCGTACGAGATCACCGACGCTGGCCGGGCGGACCTGGCGCTGTGGTTCGCCACCCCGATCAGTCGCAACGACCGCCCCCGTGACGAACTGGCGATCAAACTGGCGCTGGCGCTGACCACCCCGGGGGTCGACGTCCGGTCGGTGGTGCAGGCCCAACGCAGCGCGACGATGCGGGCCCTTCAGGAGTTGACCCGGTTGAAGTACGGCAGCAACCGGCCGGAGGACCTTCCCTGGCGCCTCGTGCTCGACTCGATGGTGTTCCAGGCCGAGGCCGAGGTGCGCTGGCTGGACCACTGCGAGACCAGTCTGGTCCGGCACCAACCCAGCGGTCCGGCGCCTCCCACTACCCGACTCGATGACGCCGACGCGCGGGACGCGGCTCGATGGGCCGGCGAGGAGGCAAGACGGTGAGCGGATCGGACGACGCGGTGCTGGAGCTACGCGCCGTCCACCGCACCCACGGCTCCGGGCCGGCGGCGGTGCACGCGCTGCGCGGCGTCAGCCTGGTCGTCCGGCCCGGCGAGCTGGTCGCCGTGATGGGACCGTCCGGCTCCGGCAAATCGACGCTGCTGGCTCTCGCCGGTGGGTTGGACCGTCCGACCGGCGGCGAGGTCCGGGTCGAGGGGCAGCCGCTGGGGGCCCTGGACCGCCGCGGGCTGGCCCAGCTGCGCCGCCGTCGGATCGGCTACATCTTCCAGCAGCTCAACCTGCTGGGCAGTCTGAGCGCGCTGGAGAACGTGGCGCTCCCGTTGGAACTCGACGGGACCAGCGGACGTCGGGCCCGCGCACTGGCCATGGCCGCGCTCACCGAGGTGGGGCTGCCCGCGTTGGGAGACCGTTTCCCGGACCAGCTCTCCGGCGGGCAGCAGCAGCGGGTGGCCATCGCCCGCGCGCTGGTGGGCGACCGTCGGCTGGTCCTCGCCGACGAGCCCACCGGGGCGTTGGACTCCCAGACCGGTGAGGCGGTGCTGCACCTGCTGCGCCGCCGGATCGACGCGGGCGCCGCCGGGGTGCTGGTCACCCACGAGGCGCGGCACGCCGGCTGGGCGGACCGGGTGGTGTTCCTCCGCGACGGCGTGCTGGTCGACACGACGGCACCGCTGGGCAGTGTCGAGCAACTGCTGTCCGGCAGCGACCGGTGACCGTTCGCCGTCCGATGCGGGCCCCCGGGCGGGCCGGCACGGCGACGCCACGGCCGGTCACGCCGCCCGCCCCGGTCGGCCGGCGGCGGTTCGCCGAGCTGACCGGCTCCTGGCGGGCCGCGCTGCGAATCGCCCGGCGGGAGTCACGCCGGTCCCGGCGGCGGACCGCCCTGGTGCTCGCGATGATCGCCCTGCCGGTGGCGGCGCTGGCCTTCCTGGCGGCGAGCTACGACATGGCCGAGCTGACCCCACCGGAACGCGTCGACCGCCGGCTCGGCGTGGCCGACGCGGAGTTGCAGTGGATCGCCGGCAGCCCGGTGCGGCAGGACGGCTGGGGTGAGACATGGTCCACGCAGGACGGTGAGCCCCCCGCGCGGGTCACCGCCGCCCAGATGACCACTCTGCTGGGGCCGGGCAGCCGGGTCACCGAGCTCCGTCCCAGCGTCCCGCTGACACTGCGCGGCCCGCGCCGCGACGAGGCCGTGAACGGGCGGGCGCTGGACCTCACCGACCCGTTGGCCCGAGGGCTGGTGCGGTTCCGGGCCGGCCGGGCACCACAGCAGGCCGGTGAGGTAGCCGTCAGTCCGGTGGCGCTGCGCCGCCTGGGTCTGCGCCTCGGCCACGCCGTGGCCACCGCCGACGGCAGCAGGGCGTACACAGTCGTGGGGGTGGTCGAATTTCCCGACGACCTCGGGCCGGTCGTGGCGCTGCACCCGGGGGCCGTGCAGGCGACCGGCCCGGAGCCGGACAGCGTCTGGCTGGCGGACCTGCCCGGAGCAGTGGACGCCGCGCTGGTGTCGCGGCTCAACGAGCGGGGGGTGGTGGTCACCGCCCGAAGCCCGGTCGGCTCGGGGACCACTGCGGACCGGACGTGGTTCGGGGCGATCAGGCAGAGCGGCGCCAACGACCTGAGCACCGGCGTCCTCATCGCGGGCCTCGGGCTGCTGGAGGTGGTCCTGCTGGTCGGGCCGGCCTTCGCCGTCGGCGTCCGTCGCCGACGGCGGGATCTGGCACTGGTCGCGGTGGCGGGCGGGGACGCCGCCCAACTTCGCCGGGTCGTGCTGGCCGACGGTGTGGTGTTGGGCGTGCTGGGGGCCGCCGCAGGCCTGCTGTTCGGCGTCAGCGCGGCGTTCGCCGGTCGCCCGCTGATGGAACAGTACGTCTTCAGCGCCCGTTTCGGCGGCTACCGCTGCTGGCCGAGCGCGCTGGCCCTGCTCGGTGGCGTCGCGGTGCTGGCCGGAGTGCTCGCCGCGCTGGCACCGGCCTGGACCGCCGCCCGGCAGGACGTCAGCGCCGGGCTCGCCGGACGACGCACCCCGGCGAAATCCCCGGGCCGGTGGTTGACTCTCGGACTGGCACTGGTGGTCGGCGGGGCGGGGCTGGCGGCGTTCGGAGCCACCCAGACTTCCCCGGCGGTGGTTCTCACCGGGCTGATCCTCGGCGAGTTGGGCCTGGTCTGCTGCACGCCCACGCTGCTCGGGGCGCTCGCCCGCCTCGGCCGGGTGCTGCCGCTGGCACCACGGATCGCACTGCGCGATGCCAGCCGCAACCGGGCCGCCGCGGCACCGGCCATCTGCGCCGTGATGGCCGCCGTCGCCAGCAGCGTCGCCCTCGGCGGATACCTGGCCAGCGACGGCGCCCGCGACGCGCGCGCCTACCGGCCGGCGCTGCCGACCGGTCACCTGCTCATGTACGCGAACCGGCCGGACGGCCAGCCCACCCTGGCGCAGGTCGCCGACGCGGCCCGGGACCAGTTGGGGGTCGACGCGGTAGCCACCGTGTACGAGCCCAACTGCGCCCCGACGGGTGCCCGTTACTGCGACGTGACGCCCGTCCTCCCGCCGAGCCGAGCCTGTCCATTTCAGCCCGGCGACAATCTTCCCGCCGCACACCGCCAGCAGGCGCGGGCCGACCCACGCTGCCAGATCCGCGAGCCGGACTACGTCGGCGGCTACATCCAGGCCGGGGTGGACGACGGATTCGCGCTGCCACTTCTCACCGGCGCGGACCCGGCGACGACCGCCGCCGCCACTGCGGTACTGCATGCCGGTGGCGTGGTGGTGACCGACCCGCGCTACCTGCACGACGGCCTGGTGACCGTCCGCGTCTTCAGCACGGACGGAAAAACGGACACTCCGGCCACGGTCGTCCGCGACCTGCCGGGGTACGCGCTGCCCCAGGCGGCGGGCTCGTCCCGCCTGCTGCTGTCCACCCACGCGGCCCGACAACTCGACATGAGCTGGTCCCCGGCTGGCTGGGTGGTCGGCACCACGACCCCGCCGGACGAGGAGCAACAGGCGCGGTTCTCCGCCGCGCTGCGCACCTTCGGGACGTTCTCGCTGAACGTCGAGTACGGCGGCGCCCCACGCGACGTCTCACCGTTGCTCCTGCTGCTCGCGGCGGCGGCCGGGCTGATCACCGTGGGGGCGGCCGGGATCGCCACCGCGCTCGCCGCCGCCGAGGGACGCGCTGAACTGACCACCCTCGCGGCCGTCGGCGCGGCCCCAGCGGTACGCCGGCTGCTGGCGATCTGCCAGGCCGGGGTCATCGCCGGTATCGGTTCGGTGCTCGGCATCGTGGCCGGGCTCGGCACCGCCGCGATCGTGCTGGTCTCGGTGAACCGGCAGTACGCCAGTGACTGGCCGATATCCGATCCGTACCCCTTTCTGGTGCCGTGGCCCGCGCTCGGGGTCCTGGTGCTGGTGCCGGTGGTGGCGATGCTCGGGGCGGGCCTGTTCACCCGGGCCCGACTGCCCATCGAACGGCGGCTGGACTGACCGGTCCGCCGGGCAGCCGAAAGTGGACCGCGTGGGGGTGCCGCCGGGGCCGGGCAGCCGGCAGACTGACCGGCGTGTCAGTGCTCAGGAATGTCGTCCGTCAAGTCGGTCATCATCGCTGGTTCGGCGCCGCCGCGCGTCTGCTGGTTCCGGCCGACCGGATGGTTGGTCGACTCACCCGGGGTCGGGTGGTCGCGCTCGGCCTGCTCCCCTCCCTGCTCATCACCACAACGGGTCGCCGCTCCGGCAAGCCCCGCAGCAATCCGCTGCTCTACGTGCCCGACGGCGACGCGTACGTGGTGATCGGCTCCAACTGGGGGCAGACCCACCACCCCGGCTGGGCGATGAACCTGCTCGCCGATCCGGCCGCCGAGGTGGACGTGAAGGGCCGGCGGGTCGCGGTGCGGGCCCAGCGGGCCTCCGGCGCCGAACGGGACCGGTTGTGGCAGCTGTTGGTCAGCGCGTGGCCCGCGTACCACACGTACGTGCAGCGGGCCGGTGGCCGGGAGATCCACATCTTCCGGCTGGCCCCGACCGGGCGCGGCGCGCCCGAAGCGCCGCCGTCGGCTGGCTAGGCTGACGCTCGGCAGTTGAGGCGAGGTGGTCCCGTGAGCGCGAGGAGTGAGCCGGGGTTGCGAGCCCCGCAGCCGCGAACAGAGGCGGTCCCGTGAGCGCGAGGAGTGAGCCGGGGTTGCGAGCCCCGCAGCCGCGAACAGAGCTGGCCCGGTGAGTGAGCGGGCCGGTGTCGACCGGGGCCTCGACGATCGACGGTGGACGGTCGCGGAGCGGGTCGCCGAGGCAATCCAGCGACGGTTCCCGGCCGACGCGCTCGCGATCGCGGTACACGGGCCTCTGGCGCACGGGGACGACGACGGCGGCGGGGACCGCGAGGCCGGACTGCTGGTGGTCACCTATCGGCCCGGGACCGGCCCGTCGCCGGCCACCCGGCGGGTCGACGGGGTGCTCGTCGACCTGACCGTGGCCGCCGCCGAGGACTACCTGGCCCAGGCGCGGGTGCTCTCGCCGCTCTGGCCGCTGACCGCCGACCGGTACGTCACCACGCAGGCGTTGCACGATCCGACGGGCTGGTTGCGGACGCTGCGCGACGAGCACCTCGGCCGGCTGGCCCGGGCCCGGCCGGCGGAGTTCAGCACCGCGGCCCGCCAGGCGTGGTACAGGGGCAGCGCGGCGCACTCCCGGGCGGCCCGGCTGGCCGAGTGGTACGAGACCGATCAGGCTCTGCTGATGCTCGCCGAGGCCCGGCTGGCGGCGGCCACGGTGACCGGTCTGCTGAGTCGCACCTACTTCCGGGACCCGGGGGACGCGGTGCGACGCACCGGGTTGGCCGGGGCGGACATGACCGAGGTGGGTGTGGTGCTGGACCGGCAGGCCGAGGAGCTGACCGCCCGTGGTCGTGCGGTCGACGGCACGATCGACGAGCTGCTCAGCACCTGAGGCGCGTCACAGCCCGCCCGGTACGCCGATCAGCGAGCCGATCAGGTATGTGGCGCCGGCCGCCGCGGCGCCCAGCAGCAGCTGGCGCAGCCCGCTGGTCCACCAGGGACGGTGGGTGAAGCGGGCCACCACGGCCCCGGCGGCGAACAGCCCGAGCCCGCCGACGGCAAGCGCCAGCCACAGTTCGGTCGCGCCGAGCAGGTACGGCAGCAGCGGGACCAGCGCGCCGATCGAGAAGAACAGGAACGACGAGATCGCCGCGGCCCACGGGCTGGGCTGGTCGTCGGGGTCGACGCCCAGCTCCTCGCGGACGTGCACCCGCAGCGCCTCCTCCGGGTCGCGCCGCACCGCCTCGGCGACCTGGGTGGCGAGGTCCCGGGGCAGGCCCCGGGCCACCCACGCGTCGGCCAGCTCCCGGGCCTCCGCCTCGGGGTGCCGTTCCAGTTCCCGTCGTTCCTTGGCCACCTCGGCGGCGACCTGCTCGTTGGCGGAGCGCACGCTGGTGTACTCGCCAAGGCCCATCGAGATCGCACCGGCGACGAGGCCGGCGCTGCCGGTGAGCACGATGCTGCGAGGCGACACTCCACCGCCGCCGACGCCGGCGATCAGGGCGATGTTGGTGACCAGGCCGTCCATCGCGCCGAACACGGCCGGGCGCAGCCAGCCGCCGGAGACGTCCGCGTGGTGCGCCTCGCGCAGCGCCGCTGGGGTGTCGGTCACGGCGCATGCCCTTCGTTCGCGACTGCGGGACTCCGCTTCGCTGCGTTCCTCGCGCTCACGGCAGGGTCAGGATCTCGTGGCCGTCGTCGGTCACCACGATGGTGTGCTCGAACTGTGCCGTCCACTTGCGGTCCTTGGTGACCACTGTCCACCCGTCGTCCCACATGTCGTACTGGTAGGTGCCGAGGGTGATCATCGGCTCGATGGTGAACGTCATGCCGGGCTCCATGATGTCGGTGGGGCGCGGGCTGTCGTAGTGCGGCACGTAGAGGCCGCTGTGGAATGCCTCGCCGATGCCGTGGCCGGTGAAGTCGCGCACCACGCCGTAACCGAAGCGCTTGGCGTACGACTCGATGACGCGTCCCACCACGTTGATCTGGCGTCCCGGGGCGACGGCGCGGATGCCGCGCATCATCGCCTCGTGGGTCCGCTCGACCAGCAGCCGGGCCTCTTCGCTGACCTCGCCGACGCAGAAGGTGGCGTCGGTGTCACCGTGCACCCCACCGATGTACGCGGTCACGTCGACGTTGATGATGTCGCCGTCGTGCAGGACCGTGGTGTCCGGGATGCCATGGCAGATGACCTCGTTGAGGCTGGTGCAGCAGGACTTCGGGAAGCCCTTGTAGCCCAGCGTCGACGGGTACGCGCCATGGTCGCAGAGGAACTCGTGCACCACCTTGTCGATCTCGTCGGTGGTCACGCCGGGTTTGCAGTGCTCGCCGGCGAGCTGGGTCGCCTGGGCGGCGAGCCGGCTGGCGATCCGCATCTTCTCGATGGTCTCCGGCGTCTGCACGTGCGAGCCACGCCACTCCCGCGGACGCGTCTTGCCCACGTACTCCGGTCGGGCGATCTGGGACGGCACCGGTCGCATCGGGGAGAGCGTGCCTGGTGTCAGCGGCGGACGGACGGTCATGCCGCAAGCCTATCGCCGGGGCCGCTGGTGACCCGCGCCACGGCCGCCCGGTGGAGGTTGTTGCCCTGCCAGGGTGGCTGTGCCATGGTGTCAGCGTGGATCAAGGGGGAGCACCACCCGTCTTCTCCGCCAGCGCAGAAATCGACGGTGACCACCTCCACGTCGTGGTCGCCGGCGAGGTCGACATGGCGACAGCGGACACGATGCTCCAGACCGCGCGGCGCGAGCCCGCCGCCGGGAAGATCACTCTCGACCTGAGTGCGGTGACCTTCTTCGACTCGGCCGCCATCCACGCCCTGGTCCGGCTCGCTCAGGAGTTTCCGGGGCGGCTCAGCGTCCGCCCGTCCCGGCAGGTCCGTCGGGTGCTGGAGATCTCCGGCCTGGGCGAACAGGGCTGGCTCGACCCGGCCTAGGCAGCCGGCCGCCGCCGGGCGCGCGGTCAGTCCTGCAACTGCCGGCGCAGCGTCACCTCGGTGCCCTCGGCGGTACGCCGTACCGACAGTTCACCCAGCGCTCTGATCAGGTCCAGTCCGCGGCCCCGGAAGCCGGAACCGGTCGACTCCCGCCACTGCCCGCTGTCGCGCACGGTGGCCGTCACCGTCCGACCGTCGATGGCCACCTCCACACTGATCATGGCCTCGGCGGGGTGGACCGGGTGCTCGATGGCGTTGGCGGCGGCCTCGGAGACGGCAACCGTCAGGTCGAACCTGTCGGTTTCGCCGACGGAGTGCGCGACGAGGAAATCCTCCAGCCGCTTGCGGAGCACGCTGAGCCGGGTCGGGTCCGCCGGTAGCCGCAGCGCGAAGCGGTTCAGCTCCGCCGCCTCCAGGGCGAGAACCGCCACGTCGTCGCGGCGCGGCCGCCCGGTGACCCGCTCGACCACCGCGTCGATCAGGTCCACCACGTGCTCGCTCGGGGTGGCCGCGTCGATGCGCAACTGGGCCAGTGCGGCATCGATGCCGAGCTGACGGTCCTCGACCAGCCCGTCGGTGTAGAGCAGCAGTCGGGTGCCGGCCGGCAATTCGCCCTCCACCGACTCGTACGTCGCGTTGGGAAGCGCACCGACAGGTGGGCCGAGCGCCCGGTCGTGCAGGAACGCCACGTCACCTCCGGTGATCAACAGTGGAAACGGGTGACCGGCGCTCGCGTATCGCAGCCGCCCGGTGCCGGGGTTGAACAGCAGGCAGACCACCGTCGCGAAGGAGCGGCCCTCGGTGGAGCCGACCAGCCGGTTGAGCCGGGTCAGCGACTCACCCGGATCGAAGCCCTCCAGCACGTACGCCCGCAGCGCGTTGCGCAGCTGCCCCATCGCCGCGGCGGCCGGCACGCCCTTACCGACCACATCGCCGATGACGAGCACCAGCTCGTCGCCGTTGAGCGCGATCGCGTCGTACCAGTCGCCACCGACCTCGACGTCGGCGCTGCCGGGCAGGTAGCGGCTGGCGATCACCGCGCCGGGCAGTTGGGGCAGCGACCGGGGCAGCAGGCTGTGCTGCAGGGTGGTGGCGATGCGGTGTTCGGCTTCGTAGAGCTGGGCGTTCTCCAGTCGCACCCCGACGAGCCGGGCCAGCTCGGTCAACGCGGCGTCGTCGGCCTGCGCCTCGTCGCCGGCTGCCCGCCAGACCCGCAGCTCACCGAGCTGCTTGCCGGCGGTGCCGGTCAGCTCGGCCACGAACGACGGGTCGGTGGCGGTGGTGCCGCCGCCGTCCGCCTCGAAGCGCGCCTCGGCCGCGGAGACGACCACCCGGGCCGCCTCGGCGAGGCTCAACGCGTGCCGGGCGGCGACCTGAAGCACGTCGGCTGTGGATCGGGCGGAGTTCACCGCCACCGCTGCGTCGGCCAGCGCGCGGAGCCGGCGGATGATCTGCCCGCGCAGCTGGCCCAGCTCGACGTTGGCCCGGACCCGGGCGACCAGTTCCTGCGCGGAGAACGGCTTGGTGAGGTAGTCGTCGGCGCCGACGGCGAGACCGGCGACCTCCTCCGCGGAGCCGGCGCGGGCGGAGAGCAGCACGATCGGCACATGCCGGGTACGCGGGTCCGCGCGCAGCGCGCTCACCAGCCCGAACCCGTCCAGCCGGGGCATCATCACGTCGGTGAGCACCAGGTCGAACCCACCCTCGCGGGCCAGCGGCAGGGCGTCGAGCCCGTCGTTCGCGGTGACCACGTCCCAGGTCGGGGAGAGCAGCCGGCTGACGTGCTCCTGGAGGTCGGCGTTGTCGTCGACGACCAGGATCCGGCCGGCCGAGACGCCCTCCGACGGCTGCTGGTCGAGGTCCGGTGTCGACGCGACGCCGGCCCACAGCGCGGTCTCCGCGACGAAGAGCCGGGCCTGCTGGGGCTCACCCACCGGCAGCGGGTCGAACGCCGCCACCTGGTCCGCCGGCAGGTGCGCAGAGCCGAACGGAACGGTCACCGTGAAGGTGCTGCCCGCGTCGACCTGGCTCGTCAACCCGACCTCGCCGCCGTGCATCTCGACCAGTTCCCGGACCAGCGCGAGGCCGATGCCGGTGCCTTCGTGGGTACGTGCCCGCGCCCCGGGAACCCGGTGGAACCGTTCGAAGACGTGCGGCAGCTCGTCCGTCACGATCCCGATGCCGGTGTCCGTCACCTCCAGCCGGGCCGCGCCCTCCACGGCCCGGACCCGCACCCGGATCTCGCCGTCGAAGGTGAACTTGACAGCGTTCGACACCAGGTTGAGGACGACCTTCTCCCACATGTCCCGGTCGACGTGGACCGGCATCGGCAGCGGCGGACAGTCCACCACCAGTCGCAACCCGGCCCGGTCGGTGGCCGAGCGGAAGGTGCTGGCCAGCCGGGCGGTGTAATCGGCGAGGTCGGTGGGCTGGTAGCGGGCGGCGAGCCGACCGGACTCCAGCCGGGAGAAGTCCAGCACCGTGTTGACCAGCTTGAGCAGGCGCAGCGCGTTGCGGTGCATCATGGTGAGCCGGTCGGTGTCGGTGGGGGGCAGCGCCGGATCGGCCAGCATGTCCTCCAGCGGGCCGAGCACCAGGGTCAGTGGGGTGCGGAACTCGTGGCTGACGTTGGCGAAGAAGTTGGTCTTCGCCCGGTCCAGCGCTGCCAGTTCGGCGGCGCGGGCCCGTTCCTGCTCGTACGCCCGCTGGGTGTCGACCGCCCGGGAGATCTGGGCGGCGACCAGGTCGAGGAAGTCGCGGTAGTCGTCGCCGAGCGGCAACTGGCGGGCCACACCGACGACCAGCGCGCCGACCGTCTGGTTGGTCGCCGTGAGCGGCAACACGAGGGCCTGGTCCGCGGCGTCGACCGGCAGCGCGTCGAGCAGCGCGGTGACCTCGATCGTGGCGGGCGCGTCATCGGCGCTGAGCCGGGCCAACAGGTGCGCCGTGACATCGGCGGCGGGCGGGGTGGTGCCGGTGGAACCGGCCAGGGTGAGCTGGTCGCTGTCGTCTGCCAGATAGATCAGGGCGAACGGCACGTCGGCCCGGTGCCGGCCGAGCACCTCGGCGGCGGTCCGGCCCAGCTCCGTGGCGTTGCCGATGTCGCTCAGCTCGGCACCCAGTTCGGCCAGCGTGCGCAGTCGACGCTCGCCGAGCACCCGCCCGGTGGTCTCGCTGACGATGCAGTAGACGCCACTGACCGAGCCGTCGTCACCGCGGATCGGGTCGTACGAGACGTTGAAGTAGGTCTGCTCGACGAAGCCGTACCGGTCCAGCAGAAAAGGGTGGTCCTCGCCCCGGTAGGAGCGGCCGGTGCTCCGGACGTCGTCGAGCAGGGGGCCGAGCACCGCCCAGGTCTCCGCCCAGTTCGCGCGGGCCGGTTGGCCGATCACGTCCGGGTGTTTGCCGCCGATGGTCGGCCGGTAGGCGTCGTTGTAGAAGACCAACTGCTCGTCGCCCCAGAACATGACGATCGGCGCGCTGGAGGCGAGCATCATCCCGACGGCGTTGGAGAGCGCCGGGGGCCACTGAGCGGGCCCGCCCAGGGGGCCGGAGGACCAGTCGAAGGAGGCCAACCGCTCGCCCATCTCGCCGCCGGCCGCGAACGCGGCCGCCAGCATCGGCGGGGTCTCGCGACCGGACAGGGCCGGATGCCCGATGTCCGCGCCCCCCTGGGCCGAGCTCATGCAGCCTCCCCGCCCCGGCCGTACCCCTCGACCGTTGATCTTCACCCGCTGTGCCTCGACTTGTACCCCAGCGGACCAGCAACGTAACGCATCACGGGCGATGGACGCTGGTTACGTACGCCTGGGCCGTCGGGCACCGGACAGTGCGGGTGGCCGGCGGCGTCGAACGACGGCGGCCGAAGTGCTCTGACGAGTCAGAAGACCGGAAGTCCGTCGATGCTTGCCGCATTTTTGGTGGCCCGGTAGGCGACCAGATCATCGGCGCTGCGGCGGGAGTGTGAGGTGAGTAACAGATCGCGTTCGGCCCGGAAGTCCATGAGAGGCACCGCGTATCCGCAGGAGTCACTGACCCGCTCCACCTCGACGGTGATGACCGCCCGGACGGCGTGGACATCCGGCGGTGCGGGAAACTCGGCGAGCCGATCGGCGAAGGCGTCTTCGGTGACCGCGACGCTGCTGCCCCGACCATGCAACCGGACGATCTTCGGCGGGCCGTCGAAGGCACAGAACATCAGCGTGATCCGGCCGTTGTCCCGCAGGTGGGCGATGGTCTCCGCCCCACTGCCGTGATAGTCGAGGTAGGCCACCCGGTGCGGGCCGAGGATCACGAAGGTGCCCCGCATGCCCTTCGGTGACACGTTGACGTGCCCCTCGACCCCGGACGGGGCGGTCGCCACGAAGAAGAGCGGTTGGGCCACGATGAAGTCACGTAGTCGAGAGTCGATCTCCGGATAGACCTTGCCCATGCGTCGATCCTCCCACCGGGGCCATTGACGGGCGGGGGCGATCTCAGTCACACCCGCCGGCCGGCCGCCCGCACCAACGCCGGGATCGGGGCGGGGTCCAACTCGTTCTCCGGATGCCACTGCACCCCGAGCACGAACGGCAGGGCCGGGTCCTCCACCGCCTCGACCACGCCGTCCTCCGCCCAACCGGTCACCGTGAGCCGGCCCGGATCGGCTACCGCCTGGTGGTGGTACGAGTTGACCTGGTCGACCCCGGCCAGCACCGACGCGGCCAGGCTCCCCGGCGCGAACCGCACCGCGTGCGCGCCGTACACCCCGGGTGCCGGGCGGTGCGCCTCGTGACCCACCACGTCGGGCAGGTGCTGGTGCAGGGTGCCGCCGTACGCCACCGCCAGCAACTGCATCCCCCGACACACGCCCAGCACCGGCACCTCGGCGGCGAGCGCGGCGGCCAACAGTGTCAACTCGCCGGCGTCCCGGTCCGGTCGGTCCTCGGTACGGGGGTCGGGCGGCTGGCCGTACCGCCCCGAGCCGACGTCCGCACCACCGGCCAACAGCAACCCGTCGAGGACAGCCACCACGTCGGCGTCCACGTCGTCCGGCGGCAGCACCACCGCCCGGCCGCCCGCAGCCGCCACCGCCCGCGTGTACGCCTCCGGCACCAGCACCGCCCGCACACCCCGCCAGACGGCCCAGTCGGCGGGTTCGACGTACGCGCTGACCCCGATCAGCGGGCGTCGGGCTGGCCGGGTTCGCGACTGCGGGGCTCGCAGACCCGGCTCACTCCCCGCGCTCACAGCGGCGTGACGTACGCGCCCGTGATGCCGCCGTCGACCACGAACTGCGCGGCGGTCATGAACGAGGCGTCGTCGCTGGCCAGGAACGCCACCGCGGCGGCGATCTCCTCCGGCTGCCCGAAGCGTCCCATCGGCACGTGCACCAGCCGGCGGGCCGCGCGCTCCGGATCGGCGGCGAAGAGTTCCAGCAGCAACGGGGTGGCCACCGGGCCGGGACAGAGGGCGTTGACCCGAATGCCCTCACGGGCGAACTGCACACCCAACTCCCGGGTCATCGCCAGCACCCCGCCCTTGCTCGCGGTGTACGCGATCTGCGACGTGGCCGCACCCATCAACGCCACGAACGAGGCCGTGTTGATGATCGAGCCCTTGCCCTGCCGACGCATGTGCGGGATGGCGTACTTGCAGCACAGGTAGACGCTCGTGGTGTTGACCCGCAGCACCCGCTCCCACGCGTCCAGGCCGGTGTCCAGGATGGAGTCGTCGTCGGGCGGCGAGATGCCGGCGTTGTTGAACGCGATGTCCACCCGGCCGTGTCGGTCGGCCACCCCGTCGAACAGGTCGCGCACCGCCGACTCGTCGGCCACGTCGGTGGCCACGAACTCGCCGCCGCACTCCTCGGCGGCCTTCGTGCCGGCGGCCACGTCGATGTCCACGCAGACCACCCGGGCCCCCTCGGCGGCGAACCGCCGCACTGTGGCCAACCCGATGCCGCTGCCCGCTCCGGTGACCACGGCCACCCGGTCCTGCAACCGACCCTGCACTGGCGTCACTCCTCCGTCGCGATGAACACGTTCTTGACGTCCGTGAAGGACAGCAGCGCGTCCGGGCCCAGCTCACGGCCGAGCCCGGAGCGCTTCATCCCGCCGAACGGGGTCCAGTAGCGCACCGAGGAGTGCGAGTTGACGCTCAGGTTGCCCGCGTCGACGGCGCGGGCCAGGCGCAGGGCCCGACCCACGTCCCGGGTCCAGACCGAGCCGGAGAGCCCGTACTCGGTGTCGTTGGCGAGCCGGATCGCGTCCGCCTCGTCGTCGAACGGCAGCACCGAGACCACCGGGCCGAAGATCTCCTCCCGCCAGTGCCGGTCGGCCGGTGAGTCGGCCAGCAGCACTGTTGGCGCGTGCCAGAACCCGGGGCCGTCCGGGCAGGAGCCCGTGAAGGCGACCTTCGCCCCGTCGAGGTAGCCGGCGACCCGGTCCCGTTGGGCGGCGGAGATCAGCGGGCCCATCTCGGCGGTGTCGCGGGACGGATCCTCGACGCGCACCGCGCGTACCGCCGGTTCGAGCAGTTCCAGGAACCTGTCGTACACCGAACGCTGGACCAGGATCCGCGACCGTGCGCAGCAGTCCTGGCCGGCGTTGTCGAAGACCGCGCCCGGCGCGGTCGCGGCGGCGCGCTCCAGGTCGGCGTCGGCGAACACGATGTTCGCGCTCTTGCCGCCCAGCTCCAGGGTGAGTCGCTTCACCTGGGCGGCGCAGCCGGCCATGATCCGGGTGCCGACCTCGGTGGAGCCGGTGAAGCAGATCTTGCGGACCGCCGGGTGGGTGACGAACCGCTCCCCCACCACCGAGCCCTCGCCCGGGACGACGGTGAAGACGCCGTCGGGCAGGCCGGCCTCGCGGGCCAGCTCGGCCAGGCGCAGCGCGGTGAGCGGGGTCAACTCGGCGGGCTTGAGCACCACTGTGTTGCCGGCGGCGAGCGCCGGGGCGAACCCCCAGGCGGCGATCGGCATCGGGAAGTTCCAGGGCACGATCACGCCGACCACACCGAGTGGCTCGTGGAAGGTGACGTCCAACCCGCCGGGCACCGGGATTTGCCGCCCGCTCAGCCGCTCGGGCGCGCCGGCGTAGTAGTCCAGGACGTCGCGGACGTTGCCCGCCTCCCACCGGGCGTTGCCGACGGTGTGCCCGGAGTTGCGCACCTCCAACACTGCCAACTCGTCCAGATGCGCGTCGACCACTGCGGCGAACCGCCGCAGCAACCGCGCCCGGTCTCCCGCCCCCACCTGCCGCCAGCCAGCAAATGCGGCGCCCGCCCGCGCAATAGCGGCGTCCACGTCCTCCACAGAGGCCGCCACAACCTCCCGAAACCCGACCCCACGCGCCGGATCCACCAAAACCGTCACACCGCTACCCCTCGTCATCCCAGTCGATCATGGAGTTGTGGTGCCCCACAAAAGCCGCCCCAGGGGGCCTTCCGCCCACCACAAGTCCATGATCGACGCGGTGTGGCGGCGGTCAGAGGCGTTCGAAGCCACGCTTGAGCTCCCAGTCCGTCACAGCGGCGTCGAAGGCGGCCAGCTCGACCCGCGCCTGGTTGGCGTAGTGGGCCACCACCTCCGCGCCGAACGCCTCGCGGGCAACCGTCGACTCCTCCCACAGGGCGAGAGCGTCGCGCAACGTGCCGGGGACGCGCTCGGCCTCCGGGTCGTCGTACGCGTTGCCTGTGCACTCCGCACCCAGCTCCAGCTCGCCGTCGATGCCGTGCAGCGCCCCCGCGACCAGCCCGGCGATCGCCAGG
Source organism: Micromonospora sp. NPDC005553 (assembly GCF_042871765.1). Taxonomy (NCBI): domain Bacteria; kingdom Bacillati; phylum Actinomycetota; class Actinomycetes; order Micromonosporales; family Micromonosporaceae; genus Micromonospora; species Micromonospora sp. NPDC005553. The sequence goes on from NZ_JBIAJD010000014.1 coordinate 35,367, forward strand.
TACGGGTTGACGTCAGCGCCGGGCACCCGGTTCTCCACGCGCATGCCCTGCCCGTGCCCGACCACCCGCAGCGCGCAGGTGCGGTTGTCGACACCCCAGCGCAGCGCGGTCGGGGCGAACGATCCCGGCTGGTAGCGCTTGTACGAGTTGATGTTCGGGGCGAAGAGCAGGCTGAACTCGCGCATGGTGGCCAGCAGCCCGGCGAGCACCCGCTGCCCGGTCTGCGACAGGTGCGCCGGTCCGTCGCCGAGCATCGCCGATGAGCCGGAGGAGTCCCGGAGCGAGAAGTGGATGTGGCAGGAGTTGCCCTCCCGCTCGTTCGGCTTGGCCATGAAGGTGATCGCCATCCCCTCCTGGGCGGCGATCTCCTTGGCGCCGTTCTTGTAGATGACGTGGTGGTCAGCGCAGGCCACCGCCTCGTCGTACCGGAAGGCGATCTCGTGTTGCCCGAGGTTGCACTCGCCCTTGGCGCTCTCCGGGGTGAGCCCCGCGCCGGCCATCTCGACGCGGATGCGGCGCAGCAGCGGCTCCACCCGGGCGGTGCCGAGCAGCGAGTAGTCGACGTTGTACTGGTTGGCCGGGGTGAGGTCGCGGTAGCCGCGCTGCCAGGCGTCCTCATACGAGTCGCGGAACAGCACGAACTCCAACTCGGTGCCGGCGTACGCGGTCAGCCCGTGCTCGGCCAGCCGGTCCAGCTGCCGGCGCAGGATCTGCCGGGGCGAGGCGACCACGTCACCCGAGCCGTCGAGCCAGGTCAGGTCGGCCAGCAGCAGTGCGGAGCCGGGCTGCCAGGGCACCCGGCGCAACGTGGCGAAGTCCGGAACCATCGCGAAGTCGCCGTAGCCGCGTTCCCAGCTCGACATGGCGTATCCGTCGACGGTGTTCATGTCGACGTCCACGGCGAGCAGGTAGTTGCAGCCCTCGCTGCCGCCCTCCACCACCTGGTCGAGGAAGAAGGGCGCGTGGAACCGCTTGCCCTGCAACCGGCCCTGCATGTCGACGAGGGCCAGCACCACGGTGTCGATCTCGCCCTCGGCGACGGCGACCCGCAGTTGTTCCAGCGTGAGCGGTGCTTTCCTCATTCGCGGGCCTCCATCACCAAGGTCTACTGGCAAACCGGATCACCGTCAATGCCCCCGGTGGCAAGGGCCGCAAACCCGGCGGGACGGCAGCACCGTCCGTCCCGCCAGGTGCCGATCAGACCGGGCCGTCGGCCGGTGCCGGGTCGGCCGCCCTCGCGGATTCCTCGACGGTACGAACCGGGCCGGTGAACCACTTGCGGGCCGAGGCGTACCACCAGACGGCGACCACGAGCAGCACCCCGCCGACGGCGAGCGGCGCGTAGTTCACCGCCGACCAGGTGAACCCGTCGTTGCCGGGCACCCCGGCGGGCACGATCGGCAGCACGAAGTAGACGGCGATGATCGCGATCTCGATCACCGCGATCCAGCCGAACAGCTTGTACTTGCGGCCCAGCGTCCACGGCCCGGGGACGAACCGGTCGCCCATCCGCAGGCGGAGCGCGATCGGGATGAGGAACGACAGGTAGAGCCCGAGCACCGCGACGGAGACGACGGCGTAGAAGGCGATCGGGATACCGGCGGAGCTCTCGTACAGCGCCGGCAGGGTCAGCACCAGGCCGGCAAGGGTGGCGCCGATGATCGCCTTTACCGGGGTGCCGTTGCGGTCGACTGTCGACCACAGCCGCCATCCGGGTACGGCACGATCCCGGCTGAACGCGTACGCCATCCGGCTCATCGAGGTCACGCAGCTCATGCCGCAGAAGAACTGCCCGATGGTCGAGATGATGATGACGATCTTGAAGAAGACCGGGGTCAGCGCCGACTCGAAGATGGCGCCGGAGAAACCGCCCGCGGCGTTGATCGCCTCGACGTCGGTGGCCGCGAAGAGGAACGCCAGCAGCAGGATCCAGCCACCGACCGCCGAGTAGAAGATCGACTGCCAGAGCCCACGGGCCGCGGCCTGTGAGGCGCCCCGGGTCTCCTCGGAGACGTGCGCGCAGGCGTCGAAGCCGGTGATCGTGTACTGGGTCAACAGGAAGCCCAGCGGCAGCACGTAGAACCAGAACGTCAGCCCACCGATGTCCCCGTCGCCGAACCCGGAGTTGTTGAACCGCTCGGTGAACACGAACTGGAAGCTCTGGTGGTTGTCGGGCACGAAGACCAGGATGGCCACCACGACGGCCGCGCCGGCCACGTGCCACCAGACCGAGACGTTCTGGAGTACGTCGATGATCCGGTGCCCGAAGATGTTGATCAGCCCGTGCAGCACCAGGATGATCACGAAGAGGACGAACGCCTGACGCAGCGTCCCGGCCCAACCGTCGAAGAGCGCCGACAGGGTGAGGTTGAGGAACGTCGCACAGCCGTAGTCCACCGAGGCCGTGACGGCCACCAGGCCGATCAGGTTCAGCCAGCCGGTGAACCAGCCGTGCACCGGGCGACCCATGGTGGCAGCCCACCAGTAGATCCCACCCGCCGTCGGATACGCCGACACCAGCTCCGCCATGCAGAAGCCAATGATCAGGATGAACAGCGAGATCAGCGGCCAGCCCCAGGAGATGGCGACCGGCCCGCCGTTGTTCCACGCCTGGCCGAAGGTGGTGAAACAGCCGGCCAGGATCGAGATGATCGAGAAGGAGATGGCGAAGTTGGAGAAGCCGCTCCACTTCCGGCGCAACTCCTGTTTGTAGCCGAGTTCAGCGAGCCGTCGGGCGTCGTCGTCCATCGGTTGCTCGGCGGTCGGCACGGGCGTCGTGGCCACTGCACACCTCCCTGAGGTGGTTCCGCGTGCGAGTGGGCAAAGTGTCGTCCCGGCCGATCAAGGCGGTCAATACGTAGTCGGTGGGAATCTCACCGCCGTCGGGCTAATTGCGTTGCCGACCGGCCACCCCGGCCGGCATCCTGGACCAGTGACCAGGCCCGACAGGGCCTACCCCGGGCGCTCGGACCGCCCGACCCGGTGGCGCGGGGCACGCCTCTCTCTCACGTACGGCCATTCCGCCGTACCCGAAAAGTGCCCCGCGCCCCACTCCCCCTCGCCGCGCGTCACACCCCCTGCACCGCGCCGATCTTGCAGTTTCAGTTGCCGATATCAGCGTGATGCGCCGGATGTCAGCGCAGTAAGTGCAAGATCGCGGGGCTCAGGCTGGGTCAGGTCAGGTCAGGAGGAGGCCGGCTACCCAGAGGGCCGCGACCAGGAGGCCGGCCAGGAACTCCACCAGCATCGACAGGCCAGCGGCCTTCAGTGCCTGCACGGTGGAGGGCCAGGCGAGCTGATTACTGCCCAGCCGGAGCCGTTCGGCCGCCCACACCCCGGCGACGAAGCCGAGCACCAGGCCGACGACCGGCACCACGAAGAACCCGATGATGCCGAGCACCCCACCGGCGAGCAGCGTGGACGTCGGCACACCGGTGCGCTTCAGGTTCCGGCCCGGCCACGCGTACTTGATCACCGCGCCACCCCCGGCGACCAGCGTGGCGGCGGCGAACACCGCCCAGCCGACCAGGCCCGCGCCGCCGAAGATCGCCCAGAGCAGCACGCCACCCCAGCACAGCGGCAGCGCCGGCAGGCCCGGCACCACCACGCCGGCCAACCCGGCCAGGATGGCCAGCCCGGCCACCACCGTCACCGCCGTCTGCGAGTCCGTCAGGTCCACGCCGCCATCCTCCGTCGCCACCCTCCGGACCGGAACGATCCCCCTCTGCGCTGCGTGCCGTCGCTTCGCGCCACGCTGCTGAGCTTGCTGGTTCGCTCGCTGCGCTCGCTCACGACGACGCTCCGCCGCGCAGCCGGGCGGTGATCACGTCGGCCGGTGCTGGCGCACCGAAGAATCGGCCCTGCCCGGTGTCGCAGCGCAGCGCCCGCAGCCGTTCCGCCTGCACGCCGGTCTCCACCGCCTCGGCCGTGACCCACAGCTCCAGGGCGTGCGCCAACCGGACCAACGCGTCGACGATCCGTTCGTCGCGGTGGTCGGCCGCCACGTCGGTCCCGTCCGCGCGGATGCCCTCCACGAACGGACCGGCGAGCTTGAGGCAGTGGATCGGCAACCGGCGCAGGTACGCCAGGTTGGAGTACCCGGTGCCGAAGTCGTCGACGGCCAGCCGGACACCGAGCGCGGCGAGCCGGTGCAGGCTGCGCAGGGGTTCGCCGGCACTGCCCATCACGGCGCTCTCGGTCAGCTCCAGTTGGAGCAGCTCCGCGGGCAACCCGCTGGTCTGCAGGGCATCGGCGACGGTGTCCACGATGGCCGGTTCGTCGGCCTGCCGGGCGGCCAGGTTGACGCTGACCACCAGCCTGGCGTCGGGGAACTCCCGCCACCACCGTTCGGCGTCCTCGCAGGCCCGCCGCAGCACCCACTCGCCGAGCCGGACGATCAGGCCGGTCTCCTCGGCCAGGCCGATGAACCGGTCCGGCCCGATCAGGCCCAACTCCGGATGCTCCCAACGGACCAGCGCCTCCACCGCGAGCATGGTGCCCTCCAGCAGCGACACGATCGGCTGGTAGTGCAGCACGAACTCGCCCCGCTCCAGCGCGGCGGGCAGCCCGGCGACCAACGCCGCACGGGCGATGTCCCGCGCGCCGCGCTCGGGGTCGTAGACCGCCCACCGGCCCCGGCCCGCCGCCTTGGCCCAGTAGAGCGTGGTGTCCGCGGCCTTCATCAGCTCGGACGCGCTGGTCTCCGAGGCCGGGCACTGGACGATGCCCACACTGGCCGAGACGGCCAACTGGTGCTCACCGACGTGGACCGGGGCCGCGACGGCGGCCAGCGCCGCTTCCGCCACGGAGACCGGGTCGTCGGTGTCGTCGCCCCCGTCGACGAGGATCACGAACTCGTCGCCCCCCATCCGGGCGACCAGGTGGCCGTGGTCGGCCACGCAGGCGGCCAGCCGTCGGCCGATCATCACGAGCAGCCGGTCACCGAGGTCGTGGCCGAGACTGTCGTTGATCGCCTTGAAGCCGTCCAGGTCGAGGAAGCACACCCCGACGCGCTGCCCGGCGTCCGCGGTGTCGAGCACCCGTCCCAACGTCTCGAAGAACAGCGTCCGGTTGGGCAGCCCGGTCAGCGGGTCGTGCAGCGCCTGGAAGCGCAGCCGCTGCTGGAGTTCGTACCGCTCGGTGATGTCCTCGATCATCGCGACGGTGAATCGGGGCCGACCCTCGTGTCGGATCAGCGAGACGGCCAGATCCGTCCAGACCGTCGTGCCGTCCTTGCGGTAGTAACGCTTCTCCACCCGGGCCGCGTCGTGCTTCCCCTCGATCATCTCCTGGTAGAGCTCCCACAATCCGGCCGCGTCGTCGGCGTGGACCAGCCCTGTCACGTTGGTCTCGCGCAGCTCCTCGATCGAGTAGCCGAGCATGTCGGCGAACGCCTGGTTGACGTCGATGATCCGACCGTCCACGCCGGCGATCCCGATCCCGATCGCGGCGCCGGTGAACACCGCCCGGAACCGTGCCTCGCTCTCGCGCAGCGCCTGCTCGACCTCGTCGCGCGCCTGCCAGGCCGACCTGGCGATCCGCTCCTGCTGGCTGAAGGTGCGGTCGCGCAGCGCACGGGCGAACCCGGCGGCCAGTCCGCCCTGCACCGCTGCGATCCGGTCGGCGAGGTCGGCCGGCGGGTCACCGTCGCACAGCACCCGGTGCCCGAAGGTCGCGCCAAACGCGTGCAGCGTCCACTCCAGGGCCTGCGGCTCGGTGAGGTGCGCCTCCACCAGGGCCCGCCCGACCTCCTCGGCCGCTTCAGCGCTGAACGGCTCCGACCGTACCGCCTGGGCCAGCCGGATCGTGTGCGCCAGCAGCAGCCGCTCGGTCTCGGCCACGCTGAGCGGCACGAAACCGAGCCGACGCACCGCGCGGGCCCAGTCGGCGGCGAACCCCTGGGCGTCCGCCCGGCCGGCATCGACCCCGCCGGGGTCCCGGTCGGCATCGACCCCGCCGGGGTCCCGGCCGGCATCGGCCCCGGCGGGGTCCGGGACGGCAGCCACGAGATCAGCCGGCGGGCTGGTCGTACCGGGCGACGCCCCCGAAGGCGCCGAACCGCTCCGGGTGCTCGTCCACGTCGGACGGTGAGTCCGGGCGCCAGAGCGGCATGTGCACCACACCCGGTTCCAGGACGGTCCAGTCGCCGAAGAAGCCGGTGACCTGAGCACGGGAGCGCAGGGTGATCTCGGTGGCGGTGCGGGCGGAGAGGCGCTGGGCGTCCAGCATCTCCTGCGGTTGGTCCTCGAAGGTGGAGTGGGAGACGACCAGGAAACTGCCCGGCGCGGCGGCGGCCCGCAGGGTGGCGAGGATCGCCTCGGGCCGGTCGGCGTCCGGGATGAAGTGCACCACCCCGGCCAGCAGGATGCCCATCGGACGACTGAAGTCGATCAGCCCGAGCTGTCGGGTCTCGGCGAGGATCCGCTCCGGCTCACGCAGGTCGGCGTGGATGACCCCGGTCAGGTCGTTGCCAGCCAGCAGCTCCCGGCTGTGCGCGACCGCCACCGGGTCGATGTCGACGTACACCACGCGGGCCTTGGGGTTCACCCCCTGCGCCACCTCGTGCACGTTGCCCACGGTGGGAATTCCGGAGCCGATGTCGAGGAACTGGTCGATGCCGGCGTCGAGCAGCACCCGGACGGCCCGGCGCAGGAACTCCCGACCGGAGCGCATGGTGGCGGCGAGATTCGGGGTCATGCTGGCGATCTGCTCCGCCAACTGCCTGTCGATCTCGAAGTTGTGCGCTCCACCCAGAAAGTAGTCGTACACCCGGGCCGCGCTCGGCCTGGTCAGATCGATCTCGGTCGGCAGTCCGTCCGGCATCTGCGTGCTCCCCAGTTCATCGCCGCAGCGCGGGACGGCACCGGCGTCGGGGCGCGCAGCGGGCACGCGTGGCCACCGGTCGACCCGCGGGTCGTGTGGTGTGGACCACTCTAGGCGGCTGACTCCAACAACAGCGAGATGCCTTGACCAACGCCGATGCACATGGTGGCCAGAGCCCGGCGTCCGCCGCGACGGCGCAGCTCCAGGGCGGCGGTCAGCGCCAGCCGCGCGCCGCTGGCGCCGAGCGGGTGCCCCAGCGCGATGGCACCACCGTTCGGGTTGACGTGCTCGGCGTCCACGGGCAACCCCAGCTCGCGCAACACCGCCACGGACTGCGCGGCGAACGCCTCGTTCAACTCCAGCACGTCCACAGCGCCCACCTCGACGCCGACGCGTTCGAGCAGCTTGCGGGTGGCCGGCACCGGGCCGATCCCCATGATCCGGGGCGGCACACCAGCCGCCGCCGCGCCGACGATCCGGGCCAGCGGGGTCAGGCCGTACCGGGCGACCGCCGCCTCGCTGGCCACCAGCAGGGCGACAGCGCCGTCGTTGACGCCCGAGGAGTTGCCGGCGGTCACCGTGCCGCCGTCGCGGAACGGGGTGGGCAGCGCGGCCAGCTTGTCCAGCGAGGTCTCCCGGGGGTGCTCGTCGACCTCGACCAGCCTGGTCTCCCGACGACCCGCCGGCACCGACACCGACACGATCTCCTCGGCGAACCGGCCGTCCGCCTGCGCCCTGGCCGCACGCTGCTGCGAGCGGTACGCGAAGGCGTCCTGCTCGGCCCGGCTGACGCCGTACTCGGCGGCCACGTTCTCCGCCGTCTCCGGCATCGAGTCGACCCCCCACCCGTCACGCATCAGCGGGTTCACCAACCGCCAGCCGAGGGTGGTGTCGTACACCTCGGCCGAGCGGGAGTACGCCGACGTCGCCTTCGGCATGACGAACGGCGCCCGGCTCATGCTCTCCACCCCGCCGGCGATCACCAGCTCCGCGTCCCCGGCGACGATGGACCGGGCGGCGGTGGCGAGCGCGTCCAGGCCCGAACCGCAGAGCCTGTTGACGGTGCTGCCCGGCACCTCCTCGGGCAGGCCGGCCAGCAGCGCCGCCATCCGGGCCACGTTGCGGTTGTCCTCGCCGGCCTGGTTGGCGCAGCCGAGCACGACGTCATCGACCCGCGCCCAGTCCACCGACGGGTGGCGGGCGACCAGTTCCCGGATCACGTGCGCGGCCAGGTCGTCGGGGCGGACGCCGGCCAGCGCGCCCGCGTACCGACCGATCGGGGTGCGGACACCGGCCACCAGGTATGCCACGGTCATCGCGAGTCCTTAGGGGGTGCAGACGGCGGGGGTGGGGCACGCCCACCGGGTCACGAGGGCTGCCGGCCGCCAGGATATCCACGCCGGCAGCGGATAGGTTGACGGCATGGCCCGGGCCCAGTTCAGCGCAGAGACCAGTGGCGGCGGCGCGTTCGTCCGCCAGCCGAACCGGTTCACCGGTCGGGTCACCGCCGACTCCAGCTCGCCACCCGGCGGCGGCCCGGACGAGCAGGACCGCTGGCCGTTGGAGGCCGGCCGTTACCGGCTGATCTGGTGCCGGGCCTGCCCGTGGGCGCACCGGGCGAGGATCGTGCGTGGCCTGCTCGGGCTGGACGACGCGATCTCGTTGGGCACCGTCGACCCGATCCGGGACGAGCAGGGCTGGGCGTTCGCCCTCGACCCGGACGGCTTCGACCCGGTGCTCGGCGTGAGCTTCCTCTCCGAGGCGTACCTGGCCACCGACCCGGACTACACCGGCCGGGTGACAGTGCCGGCACTCGTCGACACAGTGACCGGCCGGGTGGTCACCAACGACTACCCGCAGCTCACCCTCGACTTCTCCACCGAGTGGCGGCGGCTGCACGCGCCCGACGCCCCGGATCTCTACCCGGTCGCACTGCGCCCCGAGATGGACGCGCTGATGGCCGAGATCCACACCGATGTGAACAACGGGGTCTACCGGTGCGGGTTCGCCACCTCCCAGCAGGCGTACGACGAGGCGTTCCGGGCGCTCTTCGCCCGGCTGGACGCGCTCTCCGAGCGGCTGGCTGGGCAGCGCTACCTGATGGGCGACGCGATCACCGAGGCGGACGTGCGGCTGTTCACCACGCTGGTGCGCTTCGACGCCGCGTACCACGGGCACTTCAAGTGCAACCGCGACAAGCTGACCGAGATGCCGGTGCTCTGGGCGTACGCCCGGGACCTGTTCCAGACGCCGGGTTTCGGTGAGACGGTGGACTTCGACCACATCAAGCGGCACTACTACGGCACGCATCGGGAGATCAATCCCAGCGGCATCGTGCCACTCGGGCCGGACGAGTCCGGCTGGAGCACGCCGCACGGGCGTGGCTGAGCCGGGTCGGCCGGCCGCCCCGACCCTGCCGAGCGCCCGCGGCGAGGTCGCCCGCCGGGTCGCCGGGTCCGCGGCGGCCGGCTGCACCCTGGCCGGTGCGGTGGCGGTGACGCTCGCCGTGGTCGCCGGTCCCGGTCCAGGGCTCACCGGGTACGTCAGCGAGGCGGGCATTGCCGGCAGCGCCCACGCCGCGACGTACCGGATCGGGATCCTGGCCCTTGCCGGCGCGTTGCTGCTGATCGGTGCGGCGCTGCCTCCCGGGGTGTGGGCGGCGGCCCCGGCCCTGCTCGCCACCGGGGCCGTGTTCACCGCCGTGTCGGGGGCGGTGACCTGCTCCGGCGGCTGCCCGTTGCCGCCGTTCGAGCGCGCGACGACGGCGGACCTGGTGCACGGCGGCGCGAGCATCGCGGCGACCGCCGCTGTGGTCTTCGCCATGATCGCGCTGGCCGTCTCCGTGCCGGCGGGCCGGACGGTGCGTCGGCTGGCCGGCGTCGCCGCCGTGCTGGCCCTGCCGCTCTGTGCCACGGTGGGGCTGGCGATGCTCGTGATCGGTCGAGGCCCGGTGGTGGGGGTGCTGGAACGGCTGATCCTCGCCCTGGCGGTGCTGTGGGGCCTGGGCACCGCCACCGCGCTGGCCCTCTGTAAGGAGCCTCACGCCGTCCGGTCCTTCCGATGAGCGGGAATCGGCGTATCGTCGGCCAGCGATGACCAATCTCTGGGGCCTCACTGTCCGCCTGTATGTCGATCTCCGACTGCAGGCCAGTGGCATCTGTCCGGGCTAGCCGCGTTCCCACGCCTGCCCCGATCGGACCGGACAATTGGATACATCCTCATGCCCTTCAGCCTGCGCAAAATTCCCTTCTCCGTGCAGATCCTGCTCGGCCTCGTGCTCGGCGTCGCGCTGGGCTTCCTTGCCCGCAGCAACGACCTGAGCTGGTTGACCAGCACCCTGCACACCGTCGGTAGCCTCTTCGTCCAACTGCTCAAGCTGGCCGTGCCGCCGCTGGTCTTCACCGCCATCGTGGTCAGCGTGGTCAGCCTGCGTGGCGTCGCCAACGCCGCCCGGCTCGCCGTCAAGACCCTCATGTGGTTCGGCATCACCGCGCTGATCGCGGTGAGCATCGGCATCGGCCTCGGCCTGCTCACCAACCCGGGCAGGGGCGTGACCCTCGACCTGGGTGGCGCGGCCCCGCCGAAGAACACCGGCTCGTGGACCGACTTCCTCACCGGCATCGTGCCCACCAACCCGGTCGGCGCGTTCGTCGAGGGCAACGTCCTCCAGATCGTCTTCCTCGCCGTCGTCATCGGCGCCGCGGCGCTGCTGGTCGGCGAGCCCGCCGAACCGTTCGTGGCGCTGAACCGCTCCCTGCTGGAGATCGTCCAGAAGGCGCTCTGGTGGGTCATCCGGCTCGCCCCGATCGGCACCCTCGGCCTGATCGGCAACGCCGTCGCCTCGTACGGCTGGGACCTGCTGGCTCCCCTCGCGAAGTTCACCACCGCCGTCTACGTCGGCTGCGCCATCGTGCTGTTCGTGGTCTACCCGCTGGTGCTGATCCTCGCCGGCCGCCTCAACCCGCTGCGCTTCTTCGCCGGCGCGTGGCCGGCGATCGAGCTGGCCTTCGTGTCCCGCTCCTCGGTCGGCACCATGCCGGTGACCCAGCGCTCCGTCGAGCGCCTCGGCGTCCCCCGCGAGTACGCCTCGTTCGCGGTGCCCTTCGGCGCGACCACGAAGATGGACGGTTGCGCCGCCATCTACCCGGCCCTCGCCGCGATCTTCGTGGCTCAGGTGTTCGGCGTGCAGCTCGGCATCGGCGACTACCTGCTGATCGCCTTCGTCTCGGTGGTCGGCTCGGCGGCCACCGCCGGCCTGACCGGCGCGATCGTGATGCTCACCCTGACCCTCAGCACGCTGGGCCTGCCGCTGGCCGGCGCCGGTCTGCTGCTGGCCATCGACCCGATCCTGGACATGATCCGCACCGCCACCAACGTCGCGGGGCAGGCGCTGGTGCCGACAGTGGTCGCCGCCCGCGAGGGCACTCTCGACCGCGCCGCGTACGAGTCCGCCGGCCGGCGTGACCTGACCGACCCGGAGCCGGTCGCCGACACCCGGCCCGAGCTCACCCCCGTTCCTGCCTGACCGATCAACCCCTACGGCGACGGGCCCCTCTCCCCGGGGGCCCGTCGCCGTGTCGGAGAGGATGACCCGATGAGTTCCCTGTTCACTCCCCTGGCCCTGCGCGGGGTCACACTGCCCAATCGGATCGCCATGGCACCGATGTGCCAGTACTCCGCCGGCCCCGACGGTCTGCCCACCGACTGGCACCTGATCCACCTCGGCAGCCGCGCGGTCGGCGGGGCCGGCCTGGTGCTGACCGAGGCGACCGCCGTACTCCCCGAGGGCCGGATCAGCCCACAGGACACCGGCCTCTGGTCCGATGCGCACGTCGACGCCTGGCGACCGGTGACCGCGTTCGTCGCCGCCCATGGCGCGGTGCCGGCCGTGCAGCTCGCGCACGCCGGCTTCAAGGCCTCCACCTACCGGCCCTGGGCGCCCGAGCGCGGTGGCGTGCCGGACTCCGAGGGCGGCTGGACGCCCGTCGCCCCCGGCTCGGAGCCGTTCACCGCCGACTACCGGACGCCGACCAGCCTCGACGAGGCCGGCATCGCCGGTGTGGTCGACGCGTTCACGGCCGGAGCCGTACGCGCCCTGGACGCCGGCTTCGCCGCCGTGGAGATCCACGCCGCTCACGGCTACCTGCTCAACGAGTTCCTCTCGCCGCTGACCAACCGCCGCACCGACGCGTATGGCGGCGACCGCGCGGCCCGGATGCGGCTCACCCTGGAGGTGGCCCGCGCGGTGCGCGCCGCTGTCGGCGAGGACGTGCCGGTGCTGACCCGGATCTCCGCCACCGACTGGGTCGAGGGCGGCTGGACTATCGAGGACAGCGTGGTGCTCGCCGGTGAGCTGGCCGGCGTCGGCGTCGACCTGGTCGACGCGTCCTCCGGTGGGGTGAGCACGGACCAGCGCATTCCGCTCGGCCCGGGTTACCAGGTGCCGCTGGCCGCCCAGATCCGCCGCGAGGCCGGCGTGCCGACCGGCGCCGTGGGCCTGATCGTGGAGCCCGAGCACGCCGAGCAGATCGTCGCCAGCGGCGAGGCCGATCTGGTGCTGCTGGGTCGGGAGTTGCTGCGCGACCCGTACTGGCCGCGCCGGGCGGCCGCGAAGCTCGGCGTCGCGTACTCCGGCCCCGCCCAGTACGCCCGCGCCTGATCCTGCCGGTCGGGCGGCTGCTCACCCAGCAGCCGCCCGACCGTCGGCACTCAACCCGCCAGGTGTGACCAGTCGCCCTCCAGGTCCTGCCAGGTGCCCTGGGCGGCCACCGTGCCGCCGATCAGCACCACCACGTGGTCGGCCCGGACCAACGCGGCGCGCTTCGCCGTCGAGCCGACGACCGTCACCCCGTGGCCGCGCAACGCCTGCCACAACGCCAGCTCGGTGGTGACGTCCAGCGCCGACGACACGTCGTCGGCGACAAGCAGTTCGGTACGCGGTGCCAGCGCACGGGCCAGCGCCAACCGCTGCAACTGCCCGCCGGACAGCCGGGTGCCCTTGTGCCCGATGAGCAGGCCCAACCCACCACCGGCGGCGGCCAGGTCATGGTCGAGCTGGGCGGTGCTGACCGCCCCCGCCGCGTCCACCTGGTGCCCGAGCGCGATGTTGTCGACCACCGTGCCGGAGAGCACCCGGGGCAACTGACCGACGTAGCCGACCTGGTTGGGGCGCAGGAACAGCTCCGGCTCGGTGACCGGGTCACCGTTCCAGGCCAGCTCACCGGTGTGGTGCACGATCCCGGCCAGCCCGCGCAGCAACGAGGACTTACCCGACCCGACCGGCCCGACGACCAGCACCAACTGCCCCCGCTGCACGGTGAGGTCCACGTCCCGGACGGCCACCGTGCCGTCGGAGTGCACCACCCCGAAGCCACGCAGCTCCAGCCGGCGCAGCGGATGCCGGGGTGGCATGGTCGGCGCGGGCGCCGTCCCAGCGGTCAGGTCGACCTCCGGCACCCCCGCGGAGTACGTGCTCACCCCGGTCATCGCCACGGTGCGTCGGGTCCAGACCCGCGCCGAGGGCAGCTGCGAGATCAACGACGCCGTCGTCCAGGCGAACCAGCGGGCCGCGCCCAGGGTGGAGACGGCCACCAGCACCGCCCCGGCGGAGAGCGAACCGTTCAGGTAGAGCGCCCAGGCCCCGATCGGCAACAACCCACTGGCCATCGACGGTGTGGAGCGTGCCCACACCTGCACCGAGATCTCCCGCCGCTGCCGGTCGCTACGGAGCACGTCCAGGCCGGCCAGGTGACGCAGCACCGCAGTGGTCGCGCCGGCGAGCTTCACCGTCCGCGCCGCGGAGAGCGCGGAGACCAGCGCCGTGGCGAAGGAGGCCCGCGCCGCCACCGTCGCCCGGGCCGCACGCTCCAGCTTCGGCCCGAACAACGTCGCGGCCAGCCCGGAGACGACCATCGTCCCGAGGAAGAACAGCCCGGGTACGACGCTGCCGGTGACCGCCGTCATGGCGACCACGAGCACCAGCGCGACGGTCTGGTCCAACACGTTGTCGGCGAGTTGGACCACCCGCTCGGTGTCCCCACCCTGCGCCACCACCTCGGCGGGGGTGTGTGAGCTGACCCGGCGCGGCCCGGTCTGGCCGTGCACCAGCCGAAGGCCGATCCGCAGCATCTGCCGCACCCACCACTGCGGGAACCAGACGTGGGTGTAGAACGGCAGCGGCAGGGTGACCAGCAACCCGGCGACGATCCCCACCGCCGGCAGGTACGGGTTGCCGGTCCCGTCGACCAGATCCGCCCAGAGCCAGGGCAGCACCGGGCCGTCCAGCCCGAGCAGGCTGAGCCCGAGGAACAGCACGATCGCCGCCGCCCCGTACCGAGGATCGTTCGTGCAGAGTCGGAAGATCTCCCGCAGCGTCCGGGCCGGCGGCACCGGCGGCAGCGGCGGAGGATCGGCCCGGGTCGGCCCGACCGCGTCCCGCGTGCTGTCGGGGGGTGTCTCCCGTGTGGCCTGCTCATCCGGCTCGGCCCGCGTCGACGCCGGCTCGATCGGCCAGGCGACGCCCTGCTCATTCGCCGCGGCCGGCTCGCCCCGCGCCGACGCCGGCTCGCTCGGCCACGCGTCCGAGCCGGGGCCGACCAGCAGGTCGGTGCCGACGCCGGTACGACCGGCCGGCGCCACAGTCGCGTACGCGGCGGCATGGCTGGTCGCCAACAGTTCCGCGAAGCGCGTCGACGTCTCCAACGGACCGGCCTCGACCACCGCGCCGTCGGCCAGGACGACCACCTCGTCACAGCGGCGCACCGAGGAGAGTCGGTGCGCGATGACGATGCCGATCCGGTCGCGCAGCAGTCGTTCGGTGGCCCGCTGCACCCGCGCCTCGGTGACCGGGTCCAGCCGCGCGGTGGCCTCGTCGAGGATCACCACGTGCGGCTCCCGGACCAGGATCCGAGCGAACGCCACCAACTGCTCCTGACCCGCGGAGAGCACGTGCCCGCCCTCCCCCAGCCGGGTCGCCAACCCGTCCGGAAGCTCGGCGATCCAACTCGCCAGGCCCAGCTCGTCCAGCGCCCGAGCCGCCGCGTCGAGCAACTCCCCGTCGAAGAGCGCCACGTTCTCGGCGAGCGTGCCGGCCAGGATCTCGGTGCGCTGCGGCACCAACGCCACCCAGCGGCGCAACTGCTCGACGTCGAGGTCACACAGGTCTGTGCCGCCGAGGAAGACAGTGCCCGGCGGCACGTCGACCGCCCGGGTGAGCACCTTCGCCAGCGTCGACTTGCCCGAGCCGGTCCGCCCGATCAGCGCGTACGAGCGACCGCGCGCGAAGGTGAGGCTGAGCCCGCGCAGCGCGGCACCCCGGGCACTCTCCCCGTACCCGAACGTCAGGTCCCGAATGCGCAGGTCGCCCTCGCTCGGGCTGGCCCCGCCGACCGGTTCCTGCCGGGCCTTGGAGAGCAACTGCACCCGCGCCCACGCGCCGAGCGCCTCCTGGATCTCCGGCACCATCCGGCTGACGTGTTCCGCTGTCGCCCCGAAGGCCAGGGCGAGCAGCCAGATGGCGGTGAGCCGGGCGGCGTCGATCCGGCCGGTGGCCAACGCCCAGGCACCGCCGAGCACCACCGCGCCGATGCCCGCCCGGATCGTCGCGGTGGCCACCGTCGCCACCCGGGCGGACAGCACCCAGACCACCAGGCCACGGGAGAGCACGGCGGAGGCCCGCCGGGCGTACAACCGCAGCACGTACGGCCGCGCCAGACTGGTGCGTACGTCGTCCTGGCCGTGCACCGCCTCCTCCATCACGGCCGCCAGGTCGGACCACGCCTCCTCCTCGGCCATCCGGGCCGGGCCGATCCGCGCCGTGGGCCGGCGCAGACCAACCGCGAGCGCCACGGTGAGCAGCAGCATCGCGATCCCCGCCGGCCACCACACGAACAGCGCAACGACCATCGACAACAGACCGACGCAGAGGCCCTGGGCGAGACGGGTGCCCTGGTTACGAATTGCCGACGCCACCTGATAGACGTCCCCGTCGATGCGGTCCAGCAACTCGCCGACCGGAGTGGTCTCCAGGGTGGGCAGATCCTGCCCGAGAGCGACGCGGCACAGCCGGCGACGCACGTCGGCGGACCAGTCGGCGGTCAGACCGGCCATCAGCAGACTCACCGCGAGGTCGCTGAGGACCACAGCGACAAGGGCCACGGCCAGCACGGCGAAGAAACCAGCCGAACGGTGCACCAACACCGCGCCGGCCAGCGCAGACGCGCCCGCCTGCCCCGCGGCACCCAGCACGATCAGGACGGCCACGATCGTCACACGACGGGTCGACGTACCCCACAGATCACGGAGCAGGCGCATGGAAAGTCCTCCGGGACGTGGGTGGCGGAGACCTCAGCCTGCCGGCAGCACCCCGTCATCTCAACCGATTTACCCGCCCCTGAGCTGGGCTTCCGTCAGTTCCGCCAATGACCAGGACAGGGCCGCTCCGTGGGCGTTTGACCGATTTGAGAACTTCTAGCCGGTCGGCGCACGGCGTCAGAGGTCTAGATCGACTCGGGTTCTGTGATGTCGCGGTGTCCGGGCGGCCGGGACAGCGCGACTTCCACGTACGCGAGTGGATCACGCGGGTGAGGGGTGATTTTGCTGCCCTGAGCCCACGCGCCCAATGGAGTTTTTGTCGGTTTCTGGGCCGTCTGGGGTGTGGCCGGGGGCACTCGTGGGCAGGAATCATGGCCGGGGCGGGGTCGTTACATACCCTGACGATGGCAGTACCACGGCCCGCCGCCCGACCTTCCAAGGTTGGTCGCGCAGGTCGGAATGAGAACCTCCCCCGGTCGTTGCAGTCCCCACGGACGACCGACGGGCACCGCTTAGACAGGGTGCCGGCAGGTGGGCCATTCCGGAATGACCTCGGCCCCCCGGTCGTTACAACCCCCACGACCGCTGGCACCGCCGCGATGAGGGTGCCGACCCCGGAATGACCCCGGCCCCCCGGTCGTTACACAGGGTCCCGGCGCCACGAGCCCCCCGCTCGGCAGGCCGCCGACTCCGACGCCCGACCAGGCGTCACCCCTCAGACTTTTTCCCCTTTGTAAGTGCAGCGCCGGACGAGGTGCTCACACCCTCACCGCCGTTCCCCCTCTGACGGTGTGGGTGTTCTACCCCCGAAGGAGCTACCCCTCATGAACACGATCATGCGTAAGAGCATGCTGTCTGTTGCTGGTCTCGCGTTCGCCGGTGGTGTCTTCGCCGGCCCGATCGCCGCCCACGCCGCCAGCCCGGCCGTGGACGCCAAGCCCGCCGCGGTGGCCGTCCAATCCGCGCCGAAGCCGCAGGGCGACCAGTCCCACATCAGCCTCAACGACGAGCAGACCGCCAACGTCAAGGCGATCATCGCCGCCACGAAGAAGGCCGGTCTGCCGGAGCGGGCCGCGGTCATCTCGATCGCGACGAGCCTGCAGGAGTCGAAGCTGGAGAACCTGGGCCACCTGGGCGACATGAATGACCACGACTCGCTGGGCCTGTTCCAGCAGCGCCCGACCAGCGGTTGGGGCACACCCGAGCAGATCACCAACCCCGAGTACTCCACCACCGCGTTCCTCAAGGGCCTCAAGCAGGTCGACGGATGGCAGGACATGCCCCTGACCGACGCCGCGCAGACCGTGCAGGTCTCGGCCTACCCGGACGCCTACGCCCAGTGGGAGCAGCAGGCCACCGACCTCGTCACCCAGCACTGGAACAGCTGACCCCGCACCACCACAGCACGGCAACCACCACGGCACCAGGACACCGACCGCTGGCCGGCACCCGCAACCTCGGGTGCCGGCCAGCGGCGCTTCCGTTCCCTGTGGCAGCCACACGCGTTGGTCATTGCCCGTGGGTGTCGGGCGAGCCCGGAAGCGGATGCGCGTCGATAGAGCGGGATGGTGTCGGTGGCTCTCAGCAGATCTTGGACAGTTTCCGTTTCGCCGCGAGAACGGAAAGTGTCCAAGATCTACGAGGATGCATCACCACGCTCACCCGCAGCGGGTCAGAAGAGGACGGTGGCCAGGGTGCCGATCGGCTGGAAGCCACAGCGCTCGTAGACGCGGCGGGCCGGGAGGTTGAAGTCGTTCACGTACAGGCTGACGGTGGGGGCGACCCGCAGCAGCGCGTCGCGGACCACGGCTGCCATGGCGGCGGTGGCGATCCCCCGGCCTCGCCACTCCGGTGCCACCCAGACGCCCTGGATCTGCGCCGTCCGTTTGGTGACCACTGCCAACTCGGCCTTGAACACGACCTTGCCGTCGACGATGCGGGCGTACGCGCGACCGGTCCGGACCAGGTCGTTGACCCGTCGGCGGTAGCTGCGTCCGCCGTCCTCGGCCAGCGGGGAGACGCCGACCTCTTCGGTGTACATGGCCACCGCCGCCGGGAAGAGCCGGTCGACCTCGCCGGAGCGAACCTGGCGTACCTCCGGATCGGCCGGTACGGGTGGCAGTGTGTCGGTGACCAGCAGTGGCTGATTGGGGCGAACGTCTCGCGCTGGCCCCCACGTGTCGGAGAGGCGGCCCCACAGCCCGAGGACGGCATCGGCCCGGCCGACGATGGAGGAGCAGAGCCGCTCCTCGCCCGCGAGCAGGTCGGCGAAGGCAGCCACCGCGGCGTCGCTGGCCAGCACCGGCGTGAGATTGCCGCCGAGCCAGCAGAGTGATTCGAGGTTGCGGCGGGCTCCGTACCCCAGGATTCTGCCCTCGGCCCGCCACCACGAGAGTCCGCGCGCGGCGATGCGCTCGGCGACCTGCGCGCCCGCGAACGGGTCATGGTCGAGCAGTCGCTCGACCGCGCGGCGCTCCGATTCCCCCAGTTGGCGTACCGGCACCGTCAGCACGGCTATCAGCCTGCCAGATCAGCCCCCCGCTTCGCCGGTCGAGTGACAAGGCCGGCACCGGTTACCCGAGGCCGGGTCCGCCCGGCCCACCGGACGACCGGGGGCACCAGGGCTCCGAGCAGGAGGAACAGGGCACCGAGTACGAGCCAGCCGGGTACGCCCCAGCCGAGGGCCAGGGTGGTCACCACCACCGGTGCGAGCATCTTGCCCAGTTCATAGCCCATGCCGTACGCCCCCTGGTACTGCCCCTGGGCATCCGCCGGTGCCAGCCCGAAGGAGATCGCCCAGCCGGCGGCGGAGTGCCACAGTTCTCCGGTGACGTGCGCGAGCGCCCCGAGGCCGAGCAGGCCCACCGCCCCGGCGGTGGGCAGCGCGCCGCTGGCGGCGAAGAGTACGCAGGCCAGGGCGATGGCCACGCCCGCTCGACGAGCGGCGCGGGCGGCTCCGGGCAGTGTGGCGGCGGTGCCCGCGGCGCGTACCTGAAGGAGCACCACCACCACGGTGTTGACCAGTGTCAACGCGGAGATCATCCAGGCCGGGGCCCGGGTGTGGCCGGCGATCCACAGCGGCAGGGCGATGGTGAGCAGGCTGAAGTGCATCGACATCAGCCCGTCGACCAGGGTGAAGGCGAGGAACGGGCGGTCCCGTAGAGCGACCAGCCGAGGACCGTGCGTCGGGGCGGCGACCGGGGCGACGGCGGGTAGTCGAAGGAAGACCACCGCTGCCGCCAGGGATGTCGCCGCCGAGGCCAGGATCAGCGCGACGTACCCGGTCCGGGTGTCGGCGGCGATGGCGAAGCCGCCGAGGACGGCGCCGACGGAGATCCCGACGTTGGTGGTGGCTCGCAGGTAGGCGCGGGTGCGGACCCGCTGGTCGGCAGGGATCGCTCCGGCGATCAACGCGCCGCGGGCACCCCGCTCGACCGCGTCGGCAAGCGCGGTGGCGGCTCCCACCAGTACGAACGTGGGGAACGACCGGACGGCGATCAGGCCGACGGTCAGGGTGCCGGCGACGAACAGCGCGCCGACCTGCACGCCGCGCGGACCGACGCGGTCGGCCAGGTAGCCGCTCGGGGCGCTGGCCAACACACCGACCAGGGCCGAGATGGTCAGCCCGATGCCGACCTGGGTGGCCGACAGGCCGACCGACCGGGTGAGGAAGAGCGCGCTGGCGACGAGCCAGAGGCCCCGCCCCACGGTCTTGACCAGAGTGCCGAGGGTGAGGACCCGGGCCGGACCCGGCGGGGGAAGCAGGCGCATGACCGACACCCTAACAAGACGTACGTACGGTTTGTTGGATGGGGGTTGTCGACGATGCATTGCCGATATATCGTTGATGCATCAGCGATAGTCCTACGGAAGGAAGAGCCCCATGAGGTTCCACCGACAGCACCACCCGATGCACGAGGCCCGGATGCGGGGGTTCGGCTTCCCACCGGTCCCGCCCGGTCCGCACGGCCATGGCCACGAGCACGGACACGGCGGCCCCTGGGGCGGCCGGGGCCGTGGTCGGGGTCGGGGCCGACGACCCAACGTCCGAGCCTCCGTGTTGGCCCTGCTCACCGAGCGGCCAATGCACGGCTACGAGATGATCCAGGAGATCGACTCCCGCACCGGCGGTGCGTGGCGGCCAAGCCCCGGCTCGATCTACCCCACCCTCCAGCTCCTGGAGGACGAGGGCGTGATCGTCGCCAGCACCGAGGATTCCGGTGGTGGGCGGAAGCGGTTCACCGTCACCGAGGCCGGTCAGGCCGAGGCGACCGAAGCCGCGCAGACCCCGCCGTGGGCGGACGTCGCCCAGGGCACGGTGAGCAGCTGGCACGACATCCGCGACTCCGGCACGCAGGCGATGAACGCGCTGCGCCAGGTGATGATGAACGGCACCGACGACCAGCGTGAGCGGGCCGCCCAGGTGCTCGACGAGACCCGGCGCAAGCTGTACGCGATCCTCGCCGAATCCGAGTGACGCCAGGCCGCACCACAGCGCCAGCCCGCACCGCAGCGCACGAGCACCAAGGCGCCCGGCTACAGCACCGCGGCTACGAGCACCACGGCGCACAAGCGCACGATCAGCACAAACGCACAGCGGCCGTTCCCCGCACGGGGAACGGCCGCTGTTTCCACCTGGAAAATCAGTGCACGGTGACGGTCGGGCCGGTGACCAGCCCTCGCAGCTCCTCGGGAAGCTCGGCGCCCATCTCGTCGGCGAGCCGCAGCGCTTCCTCGATGAGGGTCTCGACGATCTGGGCCTCGGGCACCGTCTTGACGACCTGCCCCTTGACGAAGATCTGGCCCTTGCCGTTGCCGGAGGCGACGCCGAGGTCGGCTTCCCGGGCCTCACCCGGACCGTTCACCACGCAGCCCATGACGGCGACCCGCAGTGGCACCGGCAGCCCTTCCAGGCCGGCGGTGACCTCCTCGGCGAGCTTGTAGACATCCACCTGGGCCCGCCCGCAGGACGGGCACGAGACGATCTCCAGGCCCCGCTCGCGCAGACCGAGGGACTCCAGGATCTGGTTGCCGACCTTGATCTCCTCCACCGGCGGGGCGGACAGCGACACCCTGATCGTGTCGCCGATCCCCTCGGCCAGCAGCGCTCCGAAGGCGACCGCCGACTTGATGGTGCCCTGGAACGCCGGCCCGGCCTCGGTGACGCCGAGGTGCAGCGGGTAGTCGCACTGCTCGGCGAGCTGCCGGTACGCCCGGATCATCACGACCGGGTCGTTGTGCTTGACCGAGATCTTGATGTCCCGGAAGCCGTGCTCCTCGAACAGCGAGCACTCCCACAGTGCCGACTCGACGAGCGCCTCAGCGGTTGCCTTGCCGTACTTGCTCAGCAGCCGCTTGTCCAGGGACCCGGCGTTGACGCCAATCCGGATCGGCACCCCCGCCGCCCCCGCGGCACGGGCGATCTCCTTGACCTTGTCGTCGAACTGCCGGATGTTGCCGGGGTTGACCCGGACCGCCGCGCAGCCGGCGTCGATCGCGGCGAAGACGTACTTGGGCTGGAAGTGGATGTCGGCGATCACCGGGATCTGCGACTTCTTGGCGATCGCGGGCAGCGCCTCGACGTCGTCCTGGGACGGCACGGCCACCCGGACGATCTGGCAGCCGGACGCGGTCAGCTCGGCGATCTGCTGGAGGGTCGCGTTGATGTCGGAGGTGAGGGTCGTTGTCATCGACTGCACGGACACCGGAGCACCGCCGCCGACCGGGACCGAACCGACCATGATCTGGCGGCTGGCCCGGCGGGGAGCGAGCGGCGGAGGCGGCACGGCGGGCATACCGAGACTGATAGCTGTCACTTCAGGCACTCACCTTGAGAAGAGCGTGATGGGGTTGACGACGTCCGCGGCGATGGTCAGCAGCGTGAACGCGCCACCGATCAGGATCACCGCGTACGTGAAGGGCATCAGCTTGAGGTAGTCCACCCGGCCGGGGTCGGTCCGGCCGATCCGCGCGTAGATCCAGGAGCGGGCCCGTTCGAACCAGGCGATGGCGATGTGGCCGCCGTCCACCGGGAGCAGCGGCAGCAGGTTGAACACGCCGATGAAGAAGTTCAGCGACACGAAGAGCATGAAGAAGACCAGCCAGGCGTTGTTCTCCACCGCCTCGCCGCCGAGCCGGCTGGCACCGACCACGCTGATCGGGGTGTCGATGTCGCGCTCGCCGCCGGTGAGGGCGGTCCACAGGGCGGGGACCTTCTGCGGGAGGCGCTGGAGTGCCTGGACGGTGCCGACGGCCAGTTGACCGGTGAAGTCGGCGGTGGCGCCGAAGGCCCCGACCGGTCCGTACGTCACGCGGGTGGGCGTGCTGGGGACGAGCCCGACGCCGAGGGCGGCCACCGGGGCGGCGGCACCGGTCGGGTTGTCCAGCGGCGGACGCTGCGTCTGCGCGAGCACGGTACTGGTGGTGGCCGGCTGCCCGTCGCGGACGTACGCGATCTGCGCGGTGTCGCCCGGCTTGAGCCCGCGCAGCGTGGTGAGCAGGTCGCCGTAGGAGTTGACCGGGGTGCCGTTGATCGAGGTGATCCGGTCCCCGTTCTTCAACTGCGCCTGGGCGGCCGGGCTGGCCGCGTCGGCGGAGGTGCAGGCGCGCACCGCGTTCTCCGGGACCACGCACTGGCTGAGCTGAATGACGGCGGGCTCCTGTCGGGCCTGCGCGTCGGTGGTCGGGAAGTCGGGGTTGGGCAGGCCGGCGGAGACGGCCAGGATCCAGATGGTGACCAGGGCGAGCGCGAAGTGGGTGATCGACCCGGCGGCCATCACGATCGTCCGCTTCCAGACCGGGTAACGCCACATCACCCGGGACTCGTCGCCCGGCTCGACATCGTCGTCCTGCGGCGTCATCCCGACGATCTTGCAGAAGCCGCCGAGGGGGATGCCCTTGAGGCCGTACTCCGTCTCACCTCGCCGGAACGACCAGATGGTGGGCCCGAAACCGACGAAGTACTTCGTGACCTTCATCCCGAACGCCTTGGCGGTCAGCAGGTGACCCGCCTCGTGCAGGCTCACCGAGATGAGAATGGCCAGGGCGAAGAGGACCACCCCGAGCAGGTACGACATCAAGCTCCTTCCACCGAACCCGCGATGATCTCCTGCGCATGCGCGCGCGCCCACGACTCAGCCGCGAGCACGTCCTCGACGGTACCTGGTTCGTCGAAGTCCGGAGCCTCCTCCAACACCCGTTCGAGGGTGTCGACGATGCCGAGGAACGGCAGCCGGCCCGCCACGAACGCGGCCACGCACTCCTCGTTCGCCGCGTTGTAGATCGCCGGCCGGCAGCGCCCGGCCTCCCCGGCGGCCTTGGCCAGGGCGACGGCCGGGAACGCCTCGTCGTCGAGCGGCGCGAACTCCCAGGTGTGCGCGGCCGTCCAGTCGACGGCGGTGGCCGCCTCGGGGACCCGGTCGGGCCAGCCGATGCCCAGCGCGATCGGCAGCCGCATGTCCGGCGGGCTCGCCTGGGCGATCGTCGACCCGTCGACGAACTCGACCATCGAGTGGATCACCGACTGCGGGTGCACCATCACGGTGATGTCGGAGTAGGGCACGTCGAACAGCTCGTGCGCCTCGATCACCTCAAGCGCCTTGTTGACCATGCTCGCCGAGTTGATCGTGACGACCGGCCCCATGTTCCAGGTCGGGTGCGCGAGGGCCTGCTCGGGTGTGACCTGCGTCAACTCGTCACGCCGCCGACCCCGGAACGGACCGCCGCTGGCCGTGACGATCAGCCGCCGCACCTCACCCCGCGTCCCGGAGCGCAGGCACTGGGCCAGCGCCGAGTGCTCCGAGTCGACCGGCACGATCTGCCCCGGCCGCGTCACCGCGGCCTTGACCAGCGGGCCGCCGGCCACGAGCGACTCCTTGTTGGCAAGCGCGAGGGTACGACCACCGCGCAGCGCGGCCAGCGTAGGAGCGAGGCCCAGCGAGCCGACCACCCCGTTGAGCACGATGTCGCACTGCCACTGGGCCAGCTCGGTCATGGCGTCCGGCCCGGCCACGATCTTGGGAAGCTTGAAGTCACCGGTGGCCCACCCGCGCCGGCTCGCCTCCGCGTAGAAAGCGAGTTGCAGATCCTGCGCGGCGGACGCCTTCGCCACCCCGACCGCCTCGACGCCCAGTTCGAGGGCCTGCGCGGCGAGCAGCTCGACGTTGCCGCCGCCCGCACCCACGGCGACCACCCGGAACCGGTCCGGGTTGCGCCGGACGATGTCGATGGCCTGGGTGCCGATCGAGCCGGTGGACCCGAGCAGAACAAGGTCGCGGGGGGTAGTCACCCGGCCATTCTTCCCCACCGCCGCTGCACGCCCGCTGGGAGCCTCAGCCCTCCCCCTCCGCCGGCTCCTCCTCGTCCAGCAACTCGGCCGGGTCGATGGAGAACTCGAACGGCTCCCGCATCGCGAAGGTGCTCCCCGCCGCAGCGGCGGCCAACGGCCGGTACTCCCCGTCGGACAGCTCGAACAGGGCAATGGTCGGCACCCGGTTACGCAGGTCCACCCGGAGAAAGAACGGCACCCCGACGGCGGCGTACTCGCGGGGCCGGTCGATCACGCCCTTACGTCGGTCACCCAACGAAACGATCTCTCCGAGCAGCACCGCGTGGGCAACGTCCATCGTCGTCCGCCCGCCGCCGGGGACCTTCAACACGGCGATGTCTGGAATGAAAAGATCGTCGCCCGACACGACGTTCACCTCGTGATAGAGCCACAAATCTACCCGGCGAACGGCCTGCCTCAGCAGGTAGCCGAGTTCCCGCAGAACGGTCCGCCGATCGAAGTCGGGCGACGGCGTGACCACGACACATCCGCGCAGCACCTCTACGCGTGGACCGTTGTTCTCGGGTAAGAGGTCGAGCGCGGCTCTGGCTGTCCAGGCAGACCTGTAGCGGCTCAACGTGTCGAACGACGGCTCGGTGTGCTGCGGCGTCGGCTCCGGCGCGAACGCTGCCTGGGCCATCCGGGCTCACCCCCTCAGCGGGACATTCTGCTCAGGTCAGCCTAGCCACCGCGGCCCCAGAAGCGCGTCATCGCACACAGGGTCCGTCAGCCCGAAATGACTGCACCGCAGCGAGGCGCGTGCAGATCTTGGACAGTTTCCGTCATGGCCGAACTATTCAGTCCCATGACATCTGTCAGTGGTGAAGTCCCGATACATGTGTCAGTTGGTAGGGATCTTGGGTCTGCCGGTGGATGGTGCCTGGCA
>NZ_JBIAJD010000015.1:0-46691 GCF_042871765.1 Micromonospora sp. NPDC005553
CCGATCTGCTCCCGCTCCAGCGGGCTCAACCTCAACGCCATAACCACCCCAACGAAAATCACGGAAGGGTGTTGCAACCATCGGTTGAGCCCGCCCGGATGACGGAAACTGTCCAAGATCTCCGCACGCGGACCGACCGGGTAGCATCCGCCGATGATTGATGGTGGACACCTGGACCGGCGCGGGCGGCGAGTGACGCTGAGACCGGTGGACGACGACAACTGGCGTGCGGTGGCCGACGTCGCCCCGCGCGACGACCAGCGCCGCTTCGTGGCCGCGCTGGGCGCGCGCTATCTGCTGCTGAGCACCCGCTCCGAGGTGTGGAACTCGCTCGCGGTGTACGCCGACGAGACCGTCGTCGGTCACGTCATGTGGGGAGTGGACGACGACGGCTCACACTGGATCGGCGGGATGTTGATCGACGCCGCCGAGCAGGGCCAGGGCGTCGGCAGGGCCACCGTGCAGACGCTGGCCCCCTGGCTGGCGGCCCGAGAGGGCAACCCCCCGGTCCGCCTCTCGTACCACCCCGACAACACCCAGGCTGCCGCACTCTACGAGTCCCTGGGCTTCCACCCGACAGGCGCGGTCGACGACGAAGAGCTGATTGCCGAACGAGCCCCCTGACCCCCTCCGCGATCTAGCACTTCCTGTCGCGACATAGAGAACATCCCACCTGTAACGGCAACCGAAACTGCAAGATCGCCGGGGCGGCGAGCCTGGGCCGGCGTCGATCATGGAGTTGTGGTGCCCCACAAATGGGGCGTACACGGAACTGTCGCCCACCACAACTCCATGATCGACCGGTGGGGTGGGGCGGGGACGGGCGCCGGCGGGGACGGGGCGCCGGGGAGGGGTCAAGGGCTGGGGAGGGTCAAGGGCTGGGGCGGGTTAGGCGGGGTGGGTTGGGGATTTTGGGCGGCGTTGGGTGGGGAGGGTTGGGGTTGGGGTTGGGGTTAGCGGGGTGGGGAGGTTGGTGACTGTGGCTTCGCCAGTGCGGTCGACAGACACGTGCACCGGGGTGTTGGCCACGCGGAGGCCGTCGACCGCTACGGCACCCAACTCTGCTCCCGCCAGGGGTGCCAGTCGGACCGTGCCGCCCGGCACGTCCGGGTAGAGCCCCGCGGCGGCCTGGAGCAGCAGCACCGCACCCGTCGCGGCCCACGCCTGCGGTCGGCACGCGGCCGGGTACGGCACCGGCCGGTTAACCAGTGAGCGGTCGTCGCCGCCGTACAGCTCCGGCATCCGGTAGTCGAACGCCTCGGCCGCGCTGAGCAGCCCTTCGGTCAGGCCGAGCGCGGCCTCCCGGTGCCCGGCGCGGGCCAGCCCGCCGAGCACGATCGCTGTGTCGTGGGTCCAGATCGAGCCACAGTGGTACGACAGCGGGCTGAAGCCGGCGTCGTCGCTGGACATGGTCCGCAGCCCGAACCCGGCGGCCATGGTGTCCGTGGTGAGCAGGTGCGCGACCTGGGCTTCCTCGTCCCGGTCGAGCAGGCCGGTGCCGAGCAGGTGGCCGATGTTGCTGGTCAGCGAGTCGACCGGGCGCTTGTCGCGGTCGAGGGCGAGCGCGGGCTGCGGACCGTGCCGGCCGTCGACCCAGAAGCTCCTGCGGAACCGGCCGACGAGCGCGGCGGCGTGCTCGCGCCAGCGGTCGGCGTCCGGTCGGCCGAAGGCGTCCAGGAGGGCGGCTCCGTTCACGGCCGCCTCGTGCGCGTAACCCTGCACTTCGGCCAGCACGATCGGCGCGGTGGCCAGGGTGCCGTCGCGGAATCGGACAGCGTCACCGGAGTCCTTCCAACCCTGGTTGGACAGCCCGTGCCCGGTGGTGTCGACGTACTCGACCAGGCCGTCGCCGTCCGGGTCGGCGTGTTCGCCGAGCCAGCGCAGAGCCGCCTCCAGGTGCGGCAGCAGGGGCTCGACCTGCTCGGCGGGCATGCCCCAGCGCCACGCGTCGTGCAGCAGGTTGACCCAGAGCATCGTGGCGTCGACGGTGCCGTAGTACGCGGGCGGAAGGCGCAGGCCGTTGCCGGGCACCGTGAACTCGTGTCGGCGCAGCTCGTGCAGGATCTTGCCGGGGGCTTCGCCGGTCGCCGGGTCGAACCGGGTGCCCTGCCGGCGGGCGAGTACGCGCAGGGTGCCGGCGGCCAGGTCGGTGCCGAGCGGCAGCATCATCCGGGCGGCCCAGAGGCTGTCCCGGCCGAACAGGGTGAGGAACCAGGGCACGCCGGCGGCGAGGAACACGTCCCCGGGGGCGCCGGTCTCGGCCAGTCGGAGGCCGCGCAGATCGTCGAGGCTGCGGTCCAGCAGTCGGACGAGGCGGCGGTCGTCGGCGGTCACCTCGGGTCGGGACCACTCCGGCTCGCCGGCTGGGCCGACCACGACGGCGCGCGGGTCCTCGACGGTCAACTGCCAGCGCAGCACGGTCTCGCCGCCGGGAGGCAGGTGGACCGCCCACGCCAGCCGTGGCGCGGTGGCACGCTCGGCGTCGGCCAGCACGTCCGCGTCGGACGCGGTGACGGTGACTGTGATTCCTGCTCCCGACCAGGTGAGCACGCCTGGCTGGCCGGTCTTGGCCTCCAGCGCGGCGGCGGCGCCACCGGACTTGACGGCCTCGATGGGTGCCAGGTCGCAGCCGAGGTCGACGGTGACGGTGGCGTTTACGTCGACAGTGGCGGTGGAGACGATCCGCAGCTCCTCGGTGAGGCCGTTGCGGGTGGCCCGGCGCAGGCGGTCGACGCGGACCGTCGGGTCGGGGGTGGGGTCGCCGAGCCAGCGGGCCAGGCCGACGAAGCGTGCACCGTGTGGGCCGTCGTCGCCGCGGGTCAGCCCCTCGAGTTCCCGTTCGTCGACCCGCAGCTCGGCGCGGGAGAGCACCCGGGCGTCGGCGTGGAAAACGCCCTGGACGCCGGTCGGGCGGATCTGCCCGGTCGCGTCCCCCAGCGCGCTGGTCGGGGCGAAGACCACCCCTACCAACTCGTGCAGGAGGGGTTGCAGCTGGCGTTCGATCACGGTGTGGCTCCAGATCCTCGGGGTGCGGGGCGGCCATCTTGACAACGCGCCCCTGGCGGTGCAAAGTGCGAAACATTCCAGAAACTTGAACGATCCAATCCTGCCTTATCCAAATTGGATCGTTCAAGATGGCGAGAGGGATTAAGTGGCCGAAAAGGTGACCATCGCGACGGTGGCCCGGCACGCCCGAGTCAGCCGGCAGACCGTGTCCAACGTCCTCAACAGCCCGCACATCGTGCGGCAGGAGACCCGTCAGCGGGTCCAGGACGCGATCGACGCGCTCGGCTACCGGGCCAACCAGGCCGCCCGACAGATGCGTACCGGCCGGTCCCGCCTCATCGCCGCCCGCATCGACCCGACCCGCGACGGCATCAACGGCTCCGTGCTCGACCGCTTCCTGCACGGCCTCACCGAGACCGCCGACGCCGCCGGCTACCGGGTGCTGCTCTACACCGCCACCGACGACGAACGGGAGATCGCCACCTACGGCGACCTGCTCGGCACCTACGAGTTGGACGCGTTCGTGCTGGTGGGCACCAAGTACGGCGACCCGCGTACCGAATGGCTCGCCGACCGGGACGTACCGTTCGTGACCTTCGGCCGCCCGTGGGACGCGCTCGACGTGCACCCCTGGGTGGACGTGGACGGCGCCGCCGGCACCGCCCAGGCCACCCGGCGCCTGCTGGACGCCGGCCACCGGCGGATCGCCTTCATCGGCTGGCCCGACGGTTCCGGCGTCGGCGACGACCGGAGGGCCGGCTGGCGCGACGCGCT
Source organism: Micromonospora sp. NPDC005553 (assembly GCF_042871765.1). Lineage (NCBI taxonomy): Bacteria > Bacillati > Actinomycetota > Actinomycetes > Micromonosporales > Micromonosporaceae > Micromonospora > Micromonospora sp. NPDC005553. The sequence goes on from NZ_JBIAJD010000015.1 coordinate 3,781, forward strand.
GCGCGCAGCCGGCGTCGACCCGACCGGGCTGCACCGGGAGACCGAGGACGGCATCGCCGAGGGGGAGCGGCTGATGCGTGACCTGCTCGTCGCCGTGGCGCCGAGCGCCGTGGTCTGCGCCAGCGACTCACTCGCCCTCGGTGCCCTCCAGGCGATCCGCGGCGTCGACCCGCAGGTGTCGGTGATCGGCTTCGACGACACGCCGGTGGCCGCCGCGGTCGGGCTGACGAGCGTCAGCCAACCGCTCGGCGACGCCGCTGCCCGCTGCGTGGACCTGCTCACCGGGGTCCTCGACGGCGACCGCGAGACCCCTACCCCCGTGCTGCTTCAGCCCTCGCTGGCGCTGCGGCACACCGCGTAGTTCCACACCCCCCACCAGGAGAAACCATGGCACCCCGAACAATCACCCGGGCCGCGGTGGCCGGCCTCGCCGCCGTCGCCCTCCTCGGCTCCGCCGCCTGCGGCAGCGGCTTCGACGACTCCTCTGGCGACACCGCCCAGTCCAGCGGGCCGGCCAGCCTGCAGATCCTGATCGGCTCGTCCGGCGAGGCCGAGACCAAGGCGGTGCAGGACGCCGCCGCGAAGTGGGCCGGCAGCTCCGGCAACACAGCGACTGTCACCCCGGCGCAGGACCTCACCCAGCAGCTCGGTCAGGCTCTCGCCGGCGGCACCCCGCCGGACGTCTTCTACGTGGACGCGGCCCAGTTCGCCGACTACGCGAGCGTCGGCGCCCTCGAGCCGTACGGCGACAGGGTCAGCAACCCGGGCGACTTCTACGAGAGCCTGCGCACCGCCTTCACGTACGACGGCAAGCTCTACTGCGCGCCGAAGGACTTCTCGACCCTGGCCCTCCAGATCAACACCGACCTGTGGACCAGGGCCGGGCTGACCGACGCCGACGTGCCGACGACCTGGGACCAGCTCACCGCGGTCGCCCAGAAGATCAAGGCGAAGGGGCAGGTCCCGCTGGCCATCGGTGACACCCGGGACCGGATCGGCGCCTTCATGGTGCAGAACGGTGGCTGGCTGACCAGCAAGGACGGCAAGCAGCCCACGGCGGACACCCCGGAGAACCTGGCCGCCCTCCAGTACGTCAAAACCCTGCTCACGACCGGGCTGGCCAAGTACCCGAAGCAGCTCGACGCCGGCTGGTCCGGTGAGGCGTTCGGCAAGGGCAAGGCCGTGATGACCATCGAGGGCAACTGGATCAAGGGTGCCCTGCAGAACGACTTCCCGAACGTGAAGTACAAGGTCGTGGCGCTGCCGGCCGGCCCCAAGGGGCAGGGCACCCTCTCCTTCACCCAGTGCTGGGGTGTCGCCGCCAAGAGCAAGCACAAGGACCAGGCGATCAAGTTCGTCGAGGCGATGACCAGCGGCGAGCAGCAGATGGCCTTCGCCAAGGCGTTCGGCGTCATGCCGTCCCGGCAGTCGGCGGGCGAGCAGTACACCGCCGCCTTCCCGGCCGACAAGGTGTTCATCGACGGCGCCGCGTACGCCCAGGGCCCGGTGAACGCCCCGAAGATGGACAGCGTCCTCAAGGACCTCGACACCGGTCTGCAGGCGCTGGCCAACGGCGACCCGAAGACCATCCTGCAAAACTTCGACAAGAACGCCAAGGCGGCGCTCGGCGGCAGCTGAGGTGACGGCGGGGGCCCCGGGTGATCACCGGGGCCCCCGCCGCACGTCGGCCGGAGAGAGGAAGGGAGGGAGGGAAGATGGCAACCGAGACACTGACCGCCGCGGCGACCGCGCCCGGGTCGGGCCCCCGCCGACGCAGAGGCGGCATCCGCAGCAACGAGAACCTCGCCGGCTGGCTCTTCGTCGCGCCGGTGATCGTCATTCTGGGGCTGTTCCTGCTGCTGCCGATCCTGATGGCGCTCTGGGTCAGCCTCACCGACTGGAACGGACAGGGCAGCCCGTTCACCGGCGACGTCCCGTTCGTCGGCGGCCACAACTACACCCAGTTGTTCACCGAGGACGGGCTGGCCCGCCGCGACTTCATGACGAGCATCCGCAACAACATCTACTACGTGGCGATCGTGGTGCCGGCCCAGACGGTGCTCGCGCTCGGACTGGCGTTGGTTGTCAACAACCGGATGCTCAAGGGCAAGAGCTTCTTCCGCAGCGCCTTCTACTTCCCCTCGGTCACCAGCTCGGTCGCGATCAGCGTGGTGTTCCTGTTCCTCTTCGCCAACTCCGGCGCGGTGAACGCGCTGCTCGGCTTCGTCGGCATCGACGGCCCGGAGTGGTTCGCCGACTCCCGGGGCGTGCTGCACCTGCTGTTCGGCGCGGTCGGCGTGGACTCGCCACCGGCGGCACTGACCGACGGCGGCCCGTTCGGGCTGACCTGGTGGGACTGGTTGGCCGGCCCGAGCGTGGCGATGATGTCGATCATCACGTTGGTCATCTGGACCACGTCCGGCACCTTCATGCTGATGTTCCTCGCCGGGCTGCAGAACGTGCCGGTAACGCTTGACGAGGCCAGCACCCTCGACGGCGCGTCCCGGTGGCAGCGCTTCCGGTACGTCACCCTGCCGATGATCAGACCCACCACCTTCCTGGTGCTCACCCTCGGCACGATCGGCTCCTGGCAGGTCTTCGACCAGGTGTACGTGATGAGCCAGGGCGACCCGGCCAAGACCACACTCACCCCGGCGTACCTGTCGTACCGGACCGCCTTCCGGGACTTCGACTACGGCTCCGGCGCGGCGATCTCGTTCGTCCTGTTCCTGATCATCATCGTGCTCACGCTGATCCAGCGCCGGGCGCTGGCCGAGCGGGACACCGACCGGCCGCGACGCGGCTGGCGGCGTCGAGGCGTACCGGAGAGGTCCTGAGATGGCAGTGCTCACCGACCGCCCGGCGGCGGCGCCCGCGCGGCGACACCAGCGCGCGGCCCGCACCCTCGCCACCCGCTTCCTCGGGTACGCCACGCTCGTCTTCTTCGGGCTGGTGTTCCTCTACCCGTTCGTCATCCAGATCGGCAACTCGCTCAAGACCGAGCCCGACGCGGCGGCGAACCCGCTGTCACCGTTCCCGGACCCGCTCACACTGGCCGGCTTCGAACGGATCTTCGCCGGCACCAACTTCCCGCTGTGGCTGGGCAACTCGCTGCTGGTGACGGTGCTGGTCACCCTCGGTCGGGTGTTCTTCGACTCGCTCGCCGGGTACGCGCTGGCCCGGCTGCGGTTCCGCGGCCGCGGCGGGCTGTTCGCCGCGGTCATCGCGGTGATGGCGGTGCCCGGGGTGGTGCTGCTCATCCCGAAGTTCCTGGTGCTCAACCAGCTCGGCCTCTACAACAGCTACGCCGGTCTGGTGGTGCCGCTGCTGGCCGACGCGGCGGGCGTGTTCATCATGAAACAGTTCTTCGAGTCGATCCCGGTGAGTGTCGAGGAGGCCGCCCGGATCGACGGGGCGAGCATCTTCCGTACCTTCTGGTCGGTGGTGCTGCCGATGGCGAAACCGGCGCTGATCACCCTGACCATCCTGTCGTTCCAGGGCTCCTGGAACGAGTTCCCACACAGCCTGGTGTCGGTGCAGGACCCGGACCTGTTCACCCTGCCGCGCGGACTGGCCGACCTGGTCAGCGGCTCCCTCGGCAAGGGCACCCAGTACCCGCTCAAGCTCGGCGCCGCGCTACTGGCCACCATCCCGGTGGCGATCATCTTCGTGGTGTTCCAGCGGTACTTCGTCCGCGACGCCAACGACGGCTCCGACAAGGGCTGACCCGGCCGGGTCACTCGCCGGGGCGGTCCTCGGCGAGTGGCTCGGTGGGCACCGCCACGTGCAGGCGCACCTGAGGCACCAGCATGTCGTCGACGTCAAGCGCCCGGGCCGCGCCGTCGGGCTCCCAGCCGGTGCTGGTGAGGAACTTCCGGGTCGCCTCGTCACCGTCGAACGCCCAGGCCACCGCCCGACTCATGCCGTCCTCCCGCCACAGGTCGACGGCGGCGGCGAGCAGCCGACTACCGTGCCCGCGCCGACCCCACCGCGGCTCCACCAGCAGGTCGGTCACCGCGGCCACGTCCGGGCCGAGCGCGTCGGCCGGCTCACCCGGGGCGAGAGCCTCGCCGTCGGCCGGGCCGGAGGCGGCGAACCCCACCAGATACGATTGCTCGGCCTGTTCGACGGCGACCAGCACCCGGTGCGCGCCCGAGGGCGGCTCCAGCACGGCGGCGCTCCACCGCCGGGCGAGGAACGCCTCGTCCAGGTTGTCGAGCACATGCCGAGGCAGGATCCGGCGATACGCGACCCGCCAGGTCGCGAGCTGGATGCGTGCGATCTCGCCGGCGTCCTCGGGACGCGCCGGGCGGACGTACCCGAGAGCCATGGGACGGAAGCCTACGCAGGGCGGGGGAGACGACGGTGGCGCAGGGTGCCAACAGGACGACCGCGCAGGTCGTCGGGGTGGTTGTGCTCGCCGCGGCGGTCACCGGGTTCCTCGCCGTCGCTGCCGTGCGGCACGGCTTCTTCGACCTGAAGGTCTACTACGGCGCGTTGACGTGGTGGGTGCACGACGGCGGGGAGATCTACGACTACCTCAAGCCGAACACCCAGTACGGCTTCACCTACCCGCCGTTCGCCGCCCTGGTCATGCTGCCGATGGCGTACCTGCCGTGGATGGCCGCGATCGTGGTGAGCGTCCTCGCCAGCGTGGCCACCACCACGGTGCTGATCTGGTGGCTCGTCGACCCGATAGCCCGCCGCGCCGGGTGGACCCGGTGGTTCGCCCTCGCCGTGGCGCTGTGCCTGGCCGCCGCGTTCGAACCGATGCGGGAGACCGTCAACTTCGGCCAGGTCAACACGCTGCTGCTCTTCCTGGTGGCGGTGGACCTGCTGCGGTTGATGCCGGCCGGCAACCGGTGGACCGGGGTGGGCATCGGCCTCGCCACGGCGATCAAACTGACCCCCGGCGTGTTCATCGTCTACCTGCTGGTGACCGGGCGGTGGCGGGCGGCGCTCACCGCCAGCGGCACCGCCGCCGGGGTGTCGTTGCTGGCCGCCGCGCTCTTCCCGGACGCGTCCCGGGAGTTCTGGACCGAGGCCCTGTGGAACACCGGACGGGTGGGCGAGTTGGCCTTCGTCTCCAACCAGTCGCTGCGCGGGGTGGTCGCCCGGCTCGACCCGGAACACCCGAGCACAGTGCTCTGGCTGCTGCTGGTGCTCGGCACCCTGGCGCTCTGGGCCTGGCGGTCCCGGGCCGCCGTCGCGGCCGGCGACGAGGCGACCGGCCTGGCGCTCACCGGCGCGGTGATGTGCCTGGTCAGCCCGGTCACCTGGGTGCACCACCTGGTCTGGCTGCTGCCCGCGTTGATCCTGCTCGTCGACAACGCGATGGCCGCGCCGGCCGGCCGCCGACGGCGGGTCCTGCTGGTCGCCGCGACCATCGGGTACGCGCTGCTGATCAGCCGGATCGTCTGGGTCTGGGAGAAGGACTTCACCGGCGTCGACGGCTTCCTGGGCAGCAACGCCTACGTGTGGATCAGTCTCGCGCTGTTGGCTTTCCTGCCGATCCGCCGGTGGCTGACCCCGAACGGGTCAACCGTCGAGGCGTCCGGCGTACCGCAGCTCGACCAGCCCGACCGGCGGGCCCCCACCGGCCAGCGGCACCTGGTAGGTCGACCGCTCACCGTCCGGTGACAGGCCGGCGCGTTCGCAGAACCGCCGGGCCCGCCGGTTGTCCGCCAGCACCCACGCCCGGTAGTCGGCCCAGCCCCGTTCGGTGAGCCCGCACCGGGCGGCGTCCAGCAACGCCGCCGCGGTCCCGTCACCCCAGTGGGCCGGCTCCACGTAGAGCGCCACCACCTCGCCGACCGTCGGGTCCAGGTCGTCCCGGTCCTGGTTGCGGCGGTACGGCCCGAAGGTGGTGAAGCCCACCACCGACCCGTCCACCTCCCCGAGCAGGGTGATGAACGGGTGTTCCGGATCGGCGGTGCCAACGTCGCGACGACGCTGCGCCCAGGCCACCACGTTGAGCCGCCCGAGCACCTCGTCCGGCATGAAGCCGGCGTAGCCCGCCTGCCAGCCGTGCACGTGTACCAGGGCGACCGCCTCGGCGTCGTCCGGCTCCTCCCGACGGATGGTCAGCATTGCACCGTTCTATGCCCCGTTGGTCGTCACGTCCAGCTTCCCGCACCGGAGTCGTACCGATGAATTAAGGTCGCCGACGATGACCGCGCCGGAATCACTCTCTCTCGCCCAGGCCCGCCGTGTGGCGCTCGCCGCCCAGGGCTTCGCCGACCCGGCGCCGACGGGCATGCCCACCCGCCGGCACCTGCGTCGCGTGCTGGGCCGGGTCGGGCTGATCCAGATGGACTCGGTCAACGTGCTGCAACGCGCGCACTACCTGCCGCTCTACAGCCGGCTCGGGCCCTATCCGACCACGTTGCTCGACCAGGCCGCCTACCGACGCCCGCGTGACCTGTTCGAATACTGGGGTCATGAGGCGTCGCTGGTCCCGGTGGAGCTGCACCCGATGCTGCGCTGGCGAATGGCCCGGGCGCACAGCGAATCCTGGGGCGGCATGCGGCGGATCGCCCAGGAGCAGCCGGAACTGGTCGCCTGGGTCCGCGACGAGGTGGCCGCCCGGGGGCCGCTCACCGCCGCGGAGATCGAGCACGACGCCCCCCGCGAGACCGGCAACTGGGGGTGGAACTGGTCAGCGGTCAAGCGCGCGTTGGAGTTCCTGTTCTGGGCCGGCGAGGTGACCGCCGCCGAGCGCAGCACCTCCTTCGCCCGCCGCTACGACCTGCCCGAACGGGTGCTGCCAGCGGCGGTGCTGGCCGCGCCCACCCCGACCGACGCCGAGGCGTACCGGACGTTGGTTTCCCTCGCCGCGCGGTCCCTCGGGGTCGCCGCCGAGCCGGAGCTGCGCGACTACTTCCGGTTGCCGCTGGCCGGCGCCCGGCAGGCCGTCGCCGAACTGGCCGAGGCCGGTGAGGTGGTGCCGGTCACCGTGGCGGGCTGGCGACAGCCAGCTTGGCTGCACGCGTCCGCCCGATTGCCCCGCTGGGTGCGGGGCAACACACTGGTCAGCCCCTTCGATCCGCTGATCTGGGAACGCGCCCGCACCGAGCGGCTGTTCGACTTCACCTACCGGATCGAGATCTACGTTCCGGCGCCACAGCGGGTCTTCGGCTACTACGTGTTGCCGTTCCTGCAGGGCGACCGGTTCACCGCCCGGGTCGACCTGAAGGCCGATCGGAAGGCCGGGGTGCTGCTCGTGCCGGCCGCCTGGCTCGAACTCGGCGCCGACCCGGGGGAGACCGCCGTCGCGCTCGCCGCCGAGCTGTACCGCCTGGCTGGTTGGCTCGGCCTGGATGCGGTGGCCCCGCCAGCGGCCGGCGATCTGGCTGGTCCGCTCAGCGCCGCGTTGGCCGGCGTGTCCGGTGTACCGTGAGCGCGTGACGAGCGCTCCCGGACCGGTCGACCAGCCGCACCCAGCCCCCGGCGCCGTCCACACGGCTTCGGCCGACGGTGGCACGGGTCCCGGTGGCTTCGATTCCGGTGGCTTCGGTCCCGCTGGCTCTGGTCCCGCTGCCGCTGGTCCCGGCGGCTTCGGTCCCGGCGGCTTCGGTCCCGGCGGGTCCGGTCCGGAGGGTTGGCCGACCACCCCGCCAGGTGGCTACCCGGCGCCTGAGCCGGACCGGCTCACCCGATTCGTGTTGCGGCTCTACGAACGCTCACCACGCTGGGCAGTGCCGCTGGCCGCGGTCGGCTGCGTCGCGATCGGCATGAGCTACGCGCTGCTCAGCAACCCGACCTACGCCGACCCGGATGCCGCGCCCACCTGCCTGCTCAAGTTGACCACCGGGCTGGACTGCCCGGGCTGTGGTGGCACCCGAGCGCTCTGGTACGTGCTGCACGCCGACCTGCCGGCCGCCGCCCGGCACCACTTCCTGTTCGTCTTCGCGCTGCCGTTCCTCGCGTACCTCTTCGTGGCCTGGGCGGGAAACCAGGCGTTCGGTTGGCGCCTACCCGAGCTGCGGATCAGCTCGAAGGTCATCGGCGGATTCCTGGCCGCGTGGCTGGCCTTCTCGGTGCTACGCAACCTGCCCTGGGCGCCGTTCACCTCGCTCTACGTCTGACCGCGCTGCCACCGGCCGCACTGCTACCGGCCGCGCTGCCACCTGCCGCGTTGCTGCCGGCCGCGCTGCCACCTGCCGCGTTGCTGCCGGCCGCGCTGCCACCTGCCGGGCTGCCACCGGCCGGGCTGCTACCGGCCGGGCTGCCACCGGCCGCGTTGTTGCCCGCGGGGCTGCCGTCTGAGGCGCCAGTGCCCGATGGGCCGCCGCCCGACCTGCCGCCGCCCGACCTGCCGCCGCCCGACCTGCCGCCGCCCGATGGGCCGCCGCCCGATGGGCCGCCGCCCGATGGGCCGCCGCCCGATGGGCCGCCGCCCGATGGGCCGCCGCCCGATGGGCCGCCGCCCGACGGGCCGGTGCCCGGATGCGGCCGGCGGGCGGATGCGGGCTCGGCCGGCATGCGTTGTCCTGGCGTCCTTTGGAGTTGACTCGTTTACGACATCACGGGTCTCCTCCTGCGCCGAACACCCATGATCGACTCGGCATTCAGGAAACCGGGCCATCCACCTGACCCGGATACCCCGACTTCCGGGAACCCGAGTCGATCACCCTAGTCGGCACCTGCATATCCGCGCCCGTGGCGCACGGCAGCCGATGCGCCTCGCCCCAAGGTCGCGCTCGATCCTGGGTGTAGTGGGGTCGGGCGTGACAGATGCCACTACATCCAGGATGTTGCGCGATCTTGCGAGCGGACGCCCCTGCCGAACTGCTCAACTTGTTCGGGTCGCTTGGGCGCCTGAGCGGCGCTCGGGTCTCGGTCGTCGGCTTGGTCGGCCCATCCATCCCGGGGCTGATGTCGCCAACGATTCAGCTCCAAAGGACGCCGACGGAACTGTCCGCCCGGGCCTCGACGACGATGCCCCGCCCCGCCCCAAGGCCCCGCTCTCGGCCTCCGGCCCCTCGGCCTCCGGCCCCTCGGCCTCCGGCCCCTCGGCCCCCGGCCCCTCGGCCCCGGACCTCCGGCAACGTCCAGTCGGCACTGACCGCGCCTCCGGCCCCCGGCCCCCGGCCTAAGGCCCCGCCCTTGGCTCCCGGCTCCGGCCCGGCCAAGGCCCTCGCCCTCGCCCTCGCCCTCGCCCTCGCCCTCGGCCCAAGAGTCGGGGACGTCGGTTGGTGGGTCGTTGCCTGAGTGATCGACATTGCACGGGGCGCGCCTGAGTTGGGTCGGGCGGCACCCCACCACTAAAGTCCCAGGAATGCCGGACATGGTGCAGCCCCAGGTCAAGTTGATCGCGTGGACCCAATTCGCGGCCCCGGACGACGTGCCGTGGTCGACCGACGCGGAGGGCGGCCAGGCGCTCGCCGAGTTCGCCGGTCGGGCCTGCTACCAGTCGTGGAAGAAGCCGAACCCGGCGACCGCCACCAACGCCGGCTACCTGGCGCACATCCTCGAGGTTGGGCACCTGAGTGTGCTGGAGCACGGGTCGGTCACCTTCTACTTCACCGGGGTGTCCCGCTCCTTCACCCACGAGTTGATCCGGCACCGGCACTTCTCGTACTCCCAGCTCTCCCAGCGTTACGTCCCGGAGCGGGACGCGGCAATGGTCGAGCCGGCCGTCATCGCCGACGACCCGGAGCTGCACAAGAAGTTCGTGGAGGCCGCCGAGGCGAGTGTTCGGGCGTACACCGAGTTGCTTGAGGGCCTGGAGCAGCGCTTCTCCGACGAGCCCAACCCGACGCTGCGCCGCAAGCAGGCCCGGCAGGCGGCCCGTGCGGTGCTGCCCAACGCCACCGAGACCCGGATCGTGGTCTCCGGCAACTACCGGGCCTGGCGGCACTTCATCGCGATGCGGGCCACCGAGCACGCCGACGTGGAGATCCGTGAGCTGGCCGTCGAGTGCCTGCGCCAGCTGCAGGGCGTCGCCCCCAACGTGTTCGCCGACTTCGTGATCTCCACGCTGTCGGACGGCACCGAGGTGGCGGCCAGCCCGCACGAGGCGTCCTGAGCCCTTCCCCGGCGGGCTCCGGCTGGTCGTCCGCTAGGTTGGAGGGTATGACGCACGACCACCTCGATGCCGCGGCCCGACCGGCGTCCCGCCCCTTCGGCCGGCTGATCACAGCCATGGTGACCCCGTTCACCCCCGACGGTTCCCTCGATCTCGACGGCGTCGCCCGGCTGGCGAGCCACCTGGTCGACGAGCAGGGCAACGACGCGCTGGTGGTCAACGGCACCACCGGCGAGTCGCCGACCACCACGGAAGCGGAGAAGGAGCAGCTGATCCGGGCCGTGGTGGAGGCTGTCGGTGACCGGGCCAAGGTGGTCGCGGGCGTTGGCACCAACGACACGCGGCACACCATCGAGCTGGCCGCAGCCGCCGAGAAGGCGGGTGCGCACGGCCTGCTGGTGGTCACCCCGTACTACAACAAGCCGCCGCAGGCGGGGTTGGTCCGGCACTTCACGGCCGTCGCCGACGCCACCGGCCTGCCGGTGATGCTGTACGACATCCCGCACCGTTCCGGTGTGCCGATCGAGACCGAGACGCTGGTGCGGCTCGGCGAGCACGGCCGGATCGTCGCGGTCAAGGACGCCAAGGGCGACCTGACCGCCACCAGCTGGGTGACCAGCCGGACCGCTCTCGCCTTCTACTGCGGCGAGGACGCTCTCACCCTGCCGGCGCTGGCCGTCGGTTCGGTGGGCGTGGTCGGCACCTCCACGCACTTCACCGGGGGGCTGACCGCACAACTGATCGATGCGTACGACGCGGGAGACATGGCGACCGCGCTGGCGCTGCACCGGCGGCTGCTGCCGCTGTTCACCGGCATCTTCCGCACCCAGGGCGCGATCCTGGTGAAGGCGGGCCTGGCAGCGCAGGGCCTGCCGGCCGGCCCGGTGCGACCCCCGCTGGTGGACGCCACCGACGACGAGATTGCCCAGCTGCGCGCGGACTTCGCGGCAGCGGGCCTGGAGCTGCCCGAATGAACGAACGACACGATGGACGTCGAGTAACGGCGTCGCAGAATGAGGTGGACGCGTGACCGAGGCGCACATCGAGGCGGAGCTACCCCCGCCGCTGCCGGAAGGTGGCCTGCGGATCATCCCGCTCGGCGGGCTCGGCGCCATCGGTCGGAACATGACCGTCTTCGAGTACGACGGCAAGTTGCTGATCGTCGACTGCGGCGTGTTGTTCCCCGATGTCGAGCAGCCGGGTGTGGATCTGATCCTGCCCGACTTCGGTCCGATCCTGGACCGGCTGGCCGACGTCCAGGCGATCGTGCTGACGCACGGTCACGAGGACCACATCGGCGCGGTGCCGTACCTGCTCGCCCACAAGCCCGACATCCCGCTGGTCGGCTCACAGTTCACCCTCGCCCTGGTCGAGGCGAAGTTGGCCGAGCGGCGGATCCAGCCGTACACGCTGACCGTGCGTGAGGGCGGTCGCGAGCGGCTCGGCCCGTTCGAGTGCGAGTTCTTCGCTGTCAACCACTCGATCCCGGACGCCCTCGCGGTGGCCATCCGCACCCCCGCCGGCCTGGTGCTGCACACCGGCGACTTCAAGATGGACCAGTTGCCGCTGGACGGCCGGATCACCGACCTGGCCGGTTTCGCCCGGCTCGGCGCCGAAGGCGTCGACCTGCTGCTGTCGGACTCCACCAACGCGGAGATCCCCGGTTTCGTCACCCCGGAGCGGGAGATCGGCCCGGTGCTCGACTCGATCTTCGCGAAGGCCAAGGGCCGGATCATCGTGGCGTCGTTCGCCTCGCACGTGCACCGCGTGCAGCAGGTCTTCGACTCCGCCGCCGAGCACGGCCGCAAGGTCGCGCTGATCGGCCGGTCCATGGTCCGCAACATGGGCATCGCCCGGGACCTCGGCCTGCTCAACATCCCGGCCGGCCTGGTCATCAGCATCGACGAGGCGACCACGCTGCCGCCGGACGAGATCGTGCTGATGTCGACAGGTTCCCAGGGTGAGCCGATGAGCGCGCTGGGCCGGATGGCCAGCGGCGACCACCGGCACATCACCATCGCCCCCGGTGACACGGTCGTGCTGGCTTCCTCACTGGTCCCCGGCAACGAGACCTCGGTCTACCGGGTGATCAACCGGCTCGCGCGGGCCGGCGCGGTGGTCGTGCACAAGGACGTGGCCAAGGTGCACGTCTCCGGGCACGCCCCGGCCGGGGAACTGCTCTACCTGCTCAACGTGGTCCGGCCGAGCAACCTGATGCCCGTGCACGGCGAGTGGCGTCACCTGCGCGCCCACGCCCGGCTCGGCATCGAGTCCGGGGTTGCCGCCGACCGGGTGGTGATCTGCGAGGACGGCGACGTGGTCGACCTGGTCGAGGGCCGCGCCAGCCTGGTCGGGCACGTGAAGAGCCGGTACGTCTACGTGGACGGCCTCGCCGTCGGTGACGTCAGCGAGTCGCTGCTCACCGAACGGCGGATCCTCGGTGACGGAGGGTTCATCGCCACCACGGTGGTCGTCGACTCGGTCACCGGCAAGGTGGTCGCCGGCCCGACGCTCTCCGCGAAGGGCTTCTCCGAAGACCCGGAGGCGTTCAACCCGGTGGTGCCGTTGGTCACCGAGGCGCTCAACCGGGCCGCGGCGGACGGCATCACCGACCCGCACCAGCTTCAGCAGATCGTCCGACGGACCGTGGGGCGGTGGGTCAACGACAAGTACCGTCGTCGGCCGATGATCGTGCCCACCGTCGTCGAGGTCTGACCGCACGCGTCACGATGCCCGTCCGCACACGAGGTGCGGGCGGGCATCGCCGTTTTCACGATTGGGCTCGCCGTTGCGGGTCAGCCGTGCTGGAGCCGGCGTCGCAGGAGCAGCAGTCCGCCGCCGAGGGTCAGCAGCGACACGCCGATCAGGCCGTACACGATGGTGGTCGTGCCGGTGCGCGGCAGTTCCGTTGCCTCCGGGGCGGGCGTGGCCGGTGCCGTGGTCGCCGGCGTGGTCGGGTCGGTCGGTGGCGCGGTGGTGGCCGCGCCGCCGCCGGATCCGCCAGCGGTCAGGCGGAGCGTCACCGAGGTGTCCGGGTTGGTGTACCGGTTGGTGGGCGCGAGCCAGAGCCGAACGCTCTTCGTGCCGCCGGTGGCCGCCACCCGTACGTCGAAACTGTCCGTGGCACCGTCCGCGAGGCGGCGCTCGCGCAGGATCTCGCAGCCCACACCGTTCGTCCGGCCGCTGTCGGAGCACCCCGGTGCGGTCACCCGCACCCCGTCCGGGGTGGCGACGTTCAACGAGTACCCGCCGATGTCGAACGTGCCGGTGTTCGTGACCCGGACCCGAATGGTCGCGGCACCGTCGACGACCGGGCCGGCGGTGGCCCGTAGCCGCAGCGTCGTGCGGTCCGGCCAGTTGATCCGGAATTCGGTGGGTCGGTCGGCGCGGCCAGTGGCGTCCTGACCGGCCACGGAACCCCACTCGGTCGCGCCGAAGACCGGCTGCGCGGCCGATGAGGTCACCGTCAGGCGGTACGTCCGATCGCCGCCGGCGGGCAGTTCCGCGCCGCCGCAGACCCAGGTCCTGGGCGCACCGTCGCCGGCCCGGCAGTCGCCGCCCGCGGTCAGGTCGGCATTCTGTGGCAGGCGGAGCACGAAGAAGCCCTTCGCCGCTGTCCCACCCTCGTTGACGACTTTGACCTCCAGCGGACCCGACGGGTGCCACGGGTCGCCGCCGAGGAAGACGATGTCGGCCCGGGCCAGGATCGTCGGCGCGGCGCTCCCGGCCGTCGTGCTCGGCGAGACGGTCGGCTTTGCAGGGGCGGCACCGGCAACGGTTGGGGTGGCGAGGGCGGACAGGGCGAGCACGGCGGCACCGAGAATGCCGGACCGGAGCGGGCGGTTCATGACGACTCCCGAGGGGTTGCGGTGGGCTGACGGCGATATCACCCCGGTGCCGTTCTCCCGGTTGCGAGCTGTCGGATGTCGTGCAGTCCGCGCGGCAACTGCAACCGTTGGCGCCCCTGGCGAATCAGGGCAGCGCGGCGACGGCCTCGGCGTACGCGATGCCGGTGGCGATGGCGGCGTCCATGAGGACCCGTAGCTGCGCCGGGGCGACCCCGTGCGCCAGGTCGGTGGCCACGTCGCCGGCCAGCACCAACTCGTCGCCGAGGTCGTGCGCGTACGCCTTGGGCAGCAGCCGGTCGTGGTTCCACGCGTTGCAGAAGGCGTACGCCTCGGCGCGGCGGGCGGCCGGCAACCGGCGGTTGGCCATGGCGCGGGCGTGCAGCACCTCGCCGCGTTCACCGGCCCGCCGGAACTGGATCACCGTTCCCTCCCAGTGGCCGACCACCGCCTCGCCCTCGTCCACCAGGTACCGGTCGCCGCGCCCGTCCAGGATCCCGGTGATCATGCCGAGGGAGAGCGCCGACAATTCGCGTTCGCCCAGCTCGGCCTCGACGTCGACCCCGACGTCGGACCGGTCGTCGTCGGGCTCGTCAGGCTCGTCGTCACTGGGCAGCGGAACCGGCGCCGCGAGCGGGCGCTCGGCCAGCCAGGCGGCCATCCGTCCGGAGTGGTGCCCCGTGCCGTTGCGCGCGTCGAAGCTGCCAGCCAACTCGTTCGCCACCCCGAGCAGCAGCGCCCCGAGCGTGGCGACGTCCAACTCGGTGGCCGGCCGCTCGCCGTACGCGGGCCGGGGCATCGTCCGCCCGCCCAGCCCTGCGTCGGTGGCCAGCCCGCAGAGCAGTGCCCCGGCGGCGGCGAACTCCATGGCGGCGAGGTCGTCGGTCGGCCGGTCCAACCGGGGCAACTGCTCGGCCAGGATGGCCAGCCCGCGCTCCAGATGCCCACCCAGCGCGCAGAACCGCAGGTGTGCGGCGAGGTGCGGGAACGCCGCGCGCTCCCGCCGGTGCCGGCGGTACGCCCGCACGTGCGCTGTCGCCGCCCGTTCCGGCTCACCGATGCGCAGTGCCGGCAGCAGACCGGCGACCAGATCCCGCTCGGGCTGGTCGGTGCAGGCCTGCGGGTCGCCGTCGGTTTTCCCGAGCTCGGTCACTGCGGCATTCCACTCGCCCCAGCCGGCCAGCAGCTCGGCCCGCCGGGCGGAGGCGCAGCCCGGGCAGCCGCCGGCCGGGCCTGGCCGTTTTCCGGACCATCGCTCGTACCAGTGCCGGGCGGTGGGCTCGTCGCCCAGATGATCGGCGATCCGGCAGTGCAGCTCCGCCACGGTCGGTGTGTCCGGACCATCCGTGCCGACGCGGTGGGCCAGGTCGTGCAGCAGGGACCGGGTCTGGTCCAGCCCGACCCGGGGAGTGCCGAGCAGCGCCTCCACCGCGTACCGCTGGTAACGCAGCAGCAGCCCGGTCTCCGTCTCGGTGAGCACGTCGGGCCGGTGGTCGGCGGCGGCCCGGCAGCGCCGGACCGGCTCGACCAGACGCCACCGCTCCCCGTGCAGCAGGTACGCCTCGATCAACGCGAACCGTGCGTCCATCCCGGACCGGACGTCGCCGGCCGCGTCGGCACGCTCGGCGAGCCGTTCCAGGGCCACCTGCCGGGCCGGGCCGTCGGGAAGGTCACGAGCCTCGGCGAGCGCGGCCTCCAGCGCCGGTACGCGGCCCCGCGCGAGCCGCTCACCGGCACCGGTGGGTGGCGTGCCGGCGCGGCTGCCGGTGAACTCGTCCCGGCCGGTCACGACGGCACCGCTCCGGGCAGTCGACGAACCGCCACGGCGAGCTGGCAGCCGGTGGAGATGCCACAGTCGAGCAGCTGGTCGAGCTGGTGTGGGGTCACGCCGCGTTCCAGGTCGGTGATCACCTCGCCGTACACCCGGGCCCGACCGTCGTCGGCGACATGGACGAACGCTTTCGGCCAGAGCCGGTCGTGGTTCCAGGAGTTGCAGAACGCGTACAGGTCGGGCACCCGTTCGATGCCGAAGGTCGGATCGACCATGGTGCGGATCTGGAGCAGCTCACCGTCCCCGCCGACGCGAAGGAACCAGATCAGGTTGTCGTCGAAGTGGCCGACGAGGTCGCCGTCCGGGGTCGGACCGACGGACCGGCCCCGGGCAGCGAGCACCGCGGCGACCAGTTCACCGGTCAGCGGACGCAGCAAGTCGGGGTGCCCGGCCAGTGGATCGTCCGGATCGCCTTCGATTTCCGGCGACGCCATGGGGCATCCCTTCTGAGGCGGATATCACGACCGGCGGTGGGGTTCGTGTTTCGACGCGCGGACACGACCCGGAAAAGCGGGGATCTGCCCGCCCCCACCGTTACCGTGACTCTATGGCGGGCCGTACCTCTCAGGCGAGCCGGCGGCGCGGCGCGTCGCCGCGCGGTGGCACCAACAGTCGTGCCCGTCAACCGGCGAAGAAGACCACCCGGGCACCGGTCCGACGTCGCACCACGCCGGCCCGGCCCGGCCCGGCGGTCTACGTCGGCCGTGCGGTGGGTGCACTGTGGATGGGGCTGGCGCACGGGATGGGCTGGGCGGTGCGTGCCGCTGGCCGGCAGGCTGCGTCGGCCCGCGACCTCGACCCGGAGCACCGCCGGGACGGTGCCGGGCTGCTCCTGTTCGGGCTCGCTCTGCTCAGCGCCGTGGCGCTCTGGTTGTCCGGAGCGGGGCCGGTCGGCGCGCGACTGGCCGACACGATCCGGCTGTTCCTGGGCGCGATCTCGGTTGTCGTACCGGTGCTGCTGATGATCGGTGCGTGGCGGCTGATGCGTCAGCCGGCCGATCCGGAGCACCGCGGCCGTGGGTTGATCGGCTGGGGTTCGCTGCTGGTGTCGACCGCCGCGTTGCTCCAGATCGGGCAGGATCCGGTCGACCCGCTGGAGCGTGACTTCGCCGGCGGCCTGGTCGGCGCGGGCGTCGGTGGGCTGCTGGAGCGGGCGGTCACCGCCTGGGTGGCGGTGCCGCTGCTCGTCCTGCTGCTGCTCTTCGGCCTGCTGGTGGTGACCGCGACGCCGATCAACAAGATCCCGGAGCGGCTGGGCCTGCTCGCCGGTGGGCTGGTCGGCGCACCGGAGGCGGATGAGGAGGCGGACGAGGTGGCCGCCAAGCCGGCGCGTAAGCGACCGGCGAAGCGGATGCCCGCACCACTGGACCCGGACGACTTCGATGACCTGGACGGCGCGGACCTCCAGGAAACCATGGTGCTGCCGCGCAAGTCTCCGGCGAAGGTGCCGGCGAGCCGCAAGCCGTCGGTCGAGCCGCCGGAGCACTCGCCCGCCCCGACCCGGGCCGAGCAGCTGGCGTTGACCGGGCTCTCCGGGGACTACACCCTGCCGCCGGCCAACATGCTCAGTGCCGGGGCCGCAGCGAAGACCCGCAGCAAGGCCAACGACGAGGTGATCGCCGCGTTGACCGGCGTGTTCGACCAGTTCGACGTGGACGCCGCTGTCACCGGCTTCACCCGTGGCCCGACCGTCACGCGGTACGAGGTGGAGCTGGGGCACGGCGTCAAGGTCGAGCGGATCACCCAGCTGTCCCGCAACATCGCGTACGCGGTGAAGTCGCCTGACGTACGGATCCTCAGTCCGATCCCGGGCAAGAGCGCCGTCGGCGTGGAGATCCCGAACGCCGACCCGGAGAACGTGGCCCTCGGCGACGTGCTGCGTTCGCGCGCGGCGACCAGCGATCACCACCCGATGGTCGTGGCGCTCGGCAAGGACATCGAGGGCGGCTACGTGGTGGCCAACCTCGCCAAGATGCCGCACATCCTGATCGCCGGAGCCACTGGCGCGGGCAAGTCGAGCTGTCTCAACACCCTGCTGGTGTCCATCCTCACCCGGGCCACCCCGGACGAGGTGCGGCTGCTGCTGATCGACCCGAAGCGGGTCGAGATGACCGGTTACGAGGGCATCCCGCACCTGGTCACTCCGATCGTGACCAACGCGAAGAAGGCGGCCGACTCGCTGGACTGGGTGGTCCGCGAGATGGACATGCGCTACGACGACCTCGCCGCCAACGGGGTCCGGCACATCGACGACTTCAACCGCAAGGTCCGTAACGGCGAGATCAAGGCCCCGCCGGGCAGCGAACGTGAGATGCGTCCGTACCCGTACCTGTTGGTGATCGTGGACGAGCTGGCGGACCTGATGATGGTCGCGCCGCGCGACGTGGAGGACTCCGTCGTCCGGATCACCCAGCTGGCCCGGGCCGCCGGCATTCACCTGGTGCTGGCCACCCAGCGCCCCTCGGTCGACGTGGTGACCGGTCTGATCAAGGCGAACGTGCCGTCCCGGCTGGCGTTCGCCACCTCCTCCCTCGCGGACTCCCGGGTCATCCTCGACCAGCCGGGCGCGGAGAAGTTGCTCGGCCGTGGTGACGGGCTCTTCCTGCCGATGGGCGCCTCCAAGCCGGTCCGGATCCAGGGCGCCTGGGTCACCGAGCGGGAGATCGCCGACGTGGTGAAGTTCTGCAAGGACCAGCGTGAGCCGGAATTCCGCAAGGACGTGCTGGCCCCGGCGCAGGAGAGCAAGAAGAAGATCGACGAGGACATCGGCGACGACCTGGACCTGTTGGTGCAGGCGGTGGAGCTGGTGGTCACCTCGCAGTTCGGCTCGACCTCGATGCTGCAACGCAAGCTGCGGGTCGGTTTCGCCAAGGCGGGCCGCCTGATGGACCTGATGGAGACCCGGGGAGTGGTCGGGCCGTCCGAGGGGTCGAAGGCGCGCGACGTGCTGGTCAAGCCGGACGAGCTGGACGAGGTCCTGACCGGCCTGCGCGGCGACGTGGACTGACCGACTGTCGACAGTGGACGCACGACGGGCCCGCCGGATCCCGGCGGGCCCGCGACAAGAGAGTGGTCAGTTGTTGATCAGCGCGCCGATGATCACCAGGCTGATGATCGCGGCGACGACGCTCGCCACGGCGGCGTACCAACCGAGCGGCTTGTCACCGAGAACCGCGCCGACGACGCCCGCGATGACACCGAGCACGCCGAAGATGATCGGGTTGAGCAGCAGGGCCAGGACCGCGAAGACGAAGCCCACGATGGTGAGGATGCGGGCGGCGTTGCTGCGGGGACGGGCGGTGCTCGGCATGTCGGCCATGTCTTCCTCCAAGTGAGAGCCTGTCGTGACGAATCGATCAATACCCACTGTTGGCACCCATCACGCCTGCCTGCGCGGCACCTCAGTGGAAGATCTTGAGGCCGATCACGCCGGCGACCACCAGGAAGAGGCAGAGAATCCGGGGCAGGCTCGCCGACTCGCCGAGCGCCAGCATCCCGACCAGCGCGGTGCCGACCGCGCCGATGCCGACCCAGACCGCGTAGCCGGTGCCGACGGGGATGTCCCGGAGCGCGTACGACAGCCCGGCCATGCTCAGCAGCAGGGTCACCACGAACACCACCGACGGGACCAGCCGGCTGAAGCCGGCGCTGCGGTCCAGGGCGATCGCCCAGGCCGTCTCCAACAGTCCCGAGATCACCAGTACGAGCCAGGCCATCGTTCACCTCACCGGAAGCGCCCGGGGCTGCCGCGCCGGGACGAGTCGAGTCTGCACGTCACGCGGGGCGTCTTGGCCTGACCGGGTACGCCCACCACTCGTCCGGAGCGGCCACGAGCATCCGGCCGCCGGTGCCGACGCTAGCACCGCCCGCGGTGGCGGGACGGTGACCGTCACCACGACCCGTTGACCTCTACCTGACTTCAACTTGCAGTATCGCCACCATGACCATGCTCTACGCCGACCCCGAGGTCGCCGCCGCGCTGGACGCCGCCACCACGGTCGCCGCCATGCGCGCTGCCCTCCTGGCCGCGTACGAGGGACGCCTGATCGCGCCGCCGCGGGCCGCCGTACCGCTGGGCGGCGGGCGGATGGTGCTCACCGCCGGGCACCTGGTCGACGAGTGGTACGGCTACCGCTCCTACGACACCTTCGGTCACCCGCAGGGCGAGCAGTTGGTGGTGCTGCACGACGCCCGGACCGGGGCGATCCGGGCGGTCGCGGTGGGCGAGGAGTTGGGCTCCCGTCGTACCGGAGGGTTGGGGGGTCTCGCGGTCGACGCGCTGGCCCGTCGCGACGCCGCCACCCTCGGGGTGATCGGCTCCGGTCGGCAGGCGTGGACCCAGGTCTGGGCAGCCGCCGCGGTCCGCCCGTTGCGCGAGGTGGTGGTGCACAGCCGCTCCGCAGCTCGCCGGGAGGCCTTCGCCGCCCGGGTCCGTGTCGAACTGGGCGTGCCGGCCCGTGCGGTGGCAGATCCGGGCTCGGCCGCCACCGGGCGGGACCTGGTGGTGCTGGCGACCACCAGCCCGACCCCGGTGCTCTGCGCCGCCGATCTCAGCCCCGGCACGCACGTCAACGCGGTCGGTTTCAAGCAGCGCGACCGCAGCGAGTTCGGCACCGACCTGCTGGACACCGCCGACCTGCTGGTCACCGATTCACCGGCCCAGGCGGCGGACTACCAGCCGCCGATGCTCGCGGCCACACCCCCGTACGCCGGGCGGTTGCGCGACCTTGGCGGCATCCTGGCCGGCGCGGTCCCCGGCCGGACCACCGCGGACCAGATGTCCGTCTTCTGTTGCACCGGCCTGGCCGGCACCGAGGTGTTCCTGCTCGACGCGCTGACCCGGGTTGGCGCCGAGGCGCGCTGACGGAATGACGTTCTCCTCCGTGTCGACCGTCTCCGCAGCCCGCGTGCGTGGGCTCACCCGGCCGGCCCGGTACCCTCGGATGGTGTCTGCCACCTCTCCTTCTCCCGCTGACCACGCCGACGGCCGTCGCGTCGCCCTGCTGACCCTGGGCTGTGCCCGCAACGAGGTCGACTCCGAGGAGCTGGCCGCCCGCCTGCACGCCGACGGCTGGCAGGTGACCACCGACGGCGAGGGCGCCGACGTGGTGGTCGTCAACACCTGCGGCTTCGTGGAGAAGGCCAAGCAGGACTCGATCCAGACCCTGCTCGCCGCCGCCGGAACGGGCGCCAAGGTGGTCGCCGCAGGCTGCATGGCCGAGCGGTACGGCCGTGAGTTGGCCGACAGCCTGCCCGAGGCCCAGGCGGTGCTGAGCTTCGACGACTACCCCGACATCGCCGCCCGGCTGAACGCCGTCGTCGCCGGCGAGCAGATCAGCGCGCACACCCCACGGGACCGGCGCGAGCTGCTGCCGCTGACCCCGGTGCAGCGCCGCGACAGCGGGGTGTCGCTTCCCGGCCACGGCACGGTGACCCGCACCGTCGTCGACACCGACGAGCACACCCCGGCACACCTGCGCCAGGTGCTGCGTCGACGGCTCGACACCGGTCCGGTGGCCTCGCTGAAGCTGGCCAGCGGCTGCGACCGCCGCTGCGCGTTCTGTGCCATCCCGGCCTTCCGGGGGGCCTTCGTCTCGCGTACGCCAGACGAGCTGCTCGCCGAGGCGGAGTGGCTGGCCAAGACCGGCGTACGGGAGCTGGTGCTGGTCAGCGAGAACTCCACCTCGTACGGCAAGGACCTGGGTGACCCGCGCGCCCTGGAGAAGCTGCTGCCCCAGCTCGCCGCGGTGACCGGCATCGTCCGGGTGCGGGCCAGCTACCTCCAGCCGGCCGAGACCCGGCCCGGGCTGGTCGAGGCGATCGCGACCACCCCGGGCGTCGCACCGTACTTCGACCTGTCGTTCCAGCACTCCAGCGAGCCGGTGCTGCGCCGGATGCGGCGTTTCGGGTCCACCGACCGGTTCCTGGAGCTGCTGGCGAGTGCCCGCGCCCTTGCTCCGGACGCCGGCGCCCGGAGCAACTTCATCGTCGGTTTCCCCGGCGAGACCCGTGGCGACGTCGACGAGCTGGTCCGGTTCCTGACCGAGGCCCGGCTCGACGCGATCGGCATGTTCGACTACAGCGACGAGGACGGCACCGAGGCGGCCGGCCTGCCCGGCAAGGTCTCCGCCGCGACGATCAAGCGGCGCTACGACCGGCTCAGCGCCCTCGCCGACGAGCTCTGCTCGCAGCGGGCCGAAGACCGGCTCGGATCGACCGTCGAGGTGCTTGTCGACTCGATCGAGGACGGCGTGGTGGAGGGCCGGGCGGCCCACCAGGCGCCGGAGGTGGACGGTTCCACCACCCTCGTCGCCCCGGTCGAGGGCGGGGTCGACCTGGCCGCGCTGCGCCCGGGCGATCTGGTACGCGCAACGGTGACCGGCACCGAAGGGGTGGACCTGCTCGCTGTGCCGGATGAGATGATCTCGGCGGCGCCCGGCGCGGCACGGTGACGGCGGGTCCGAGCGGAGCGGGGGACCCAGGTGGTGCGGTGCCGGGAACGCCACGGCGGCCCGAGCGGAGTGCGGCGGTGACCGGGGCGACAGAGTCGACGCCGGGCCGGGTGGTGGCCGTGGTGCCCGTCGTCAACGCGGCGAACGCGTTGACCGCCCTGCGGCTGCTGCTGGTGCCGGTCTTCGCCGCCTCGGTGATCATGTCCGGGATGACCCACACCGGTTGGCGGATGGCGGCCTGCCTGATCTTCGCGGTGGCCTCGGCGACCGACCTGGTGGACGGCTGGATCGCCCGCCGCTTCGGGCTGGTCACCTCGGTGGGCAAGGTGGCCGACCCGATCGCCGACAAGGCGCTGACCGGCGCGGCGCTGGTGCTGCTCTCCTGGTACGACCAGCTGCCCTGGTGGGTGACCGCGCTGATTCTCGTTCGCGAGCTCGGCATCACCGGGCTGCGGTTCTGGGTGATCCGGCACGGCGTCATCGCCGCCAGTCGAGGTGGCAAGGTCAAGACCGCGCTCCAGATCCTCGCCATCGCCTGGTACCTCTGGCCGATGCCGGCCGCGCTCGCCGCCGTCGGCCCCTGGATCATGGCCGCCGCCGTCCTGGTCACGGTCGCCACCGGCTTCGACTACGTAGCGCAGGCCCTCCGCCTCCGCCGCCCCCGCTGACAGTCCCGGGCCCCGCTTTCCGCCGTTGATCATGAGGTTGTCGCCCTGCCGGACGGCGTGTCGTGACGCCAACTCCATGATCACCGCGATCGGGTGGGGTTGGGGTCGGGTCGGGTGATTGGGTTGGGGACTGGTGGGTGGGGAACGACTGGTTTCTGCGACGGAGGGTGGGGTGTCGGTGAACGGTGGCGGGGCGAGTGGTGCCGGTGTCGCTGGTGACGGGGTGGGCGGTACCGAGGTCGGCAGTGCTGCGGCGGGGGTCGTGCACCGGCTGGCCGAGCGGCACGAAACCCTGGCCACAGTCGAATCGCTCACCGGTGGGTCGCTCGCCGCTTCGATCGTGAACATCGCCGGGGTC
Source organism: Micromonospora sp. NPDC005553 (assembly GCF_042871765.1). Taxonomy (NCBI): domain Bacteria; kingdom Bacillati; phylum Actinomycetota; class Actinomycetes; order Micromonosporales; family Micromonosporaceae; genus Micromonospora; species Micromonospora sp. NPDC005553. The sequence continues at coordinate 26,965 of NZ_JBIAJD010000015.1, forward strand.
AGCGGGGTCTACCGGGGCGGCCTCGTGGTCTACGCCACCGAGTTGAAGGCGACGCTGGCTGGCGTACCGGCTGATCTGTTGTCCGACCGGGGGCCGGTGGACCCGGACGTGGCGGTGGCGCTCGCCGAGGGCGGCCGGCAGCGGTGCGGCGCGGACTGGGGGCTGGCCACCACGGGGGTCGCCGGCCCGGAGCCGCAGGACGGGAAACCCGTCGGCCTGGTCTACGTCGCGGTCGCCGGACCGGACGGCAGCGAGGTCCGCCAGCTCGACCTGGGCGGCGGGCGGGACCACGTCCGAGCGGAGGCGGTGGTCGAGGCGCTGCGGTTGCTCTCCGAGCGGCTGGCCGCCACAACCTCGTGAACGCCAGGGCCGAAACGGTCAGAGCCACCCGAGCCGACGCCACACGGGCGGCGTCGTGCCCGTCCCGACGAACCGACGGGCGGGGCGGGATGTCGCCCGCGCCCGCAACGGGTACGGTTGCGGGAAGGCTCCGACGTTCGGGGTCGGCGCGGTCCGCCGTAGCCGGCCGCCCAGCGGCGAGCGCGAGGTATCCCTCAGGGGGAGGTGCGATGATCCTGCTACGCCGGGTGATCGGTGACGCACTGCGAGCGCGCCGGCAGGGCCAGCAGCGCACGCTGCGTGAGGTCTCCACCGCCGCCAACGTCAGCCTCGGCTACCTCTCCGAGATCGAGCGCGGGCACAAGGAGCCGTCGAGCGAGCTGCTCGCCGCGATCTGCGACGCCCTCGGTGCCCGCCTCTCCGAGCTGCTGCGTGAGGTGAGCGACACCGTGGCGCTCGCCGAGCAGATGCCCGAGGTGCTCGTCTCGATGCCGGACGAGCCGGCCGAAGCCGCTGCCAAGAGCACCAACCGGGGTGTCCGTCAGGTCACCTCCGACGGCAAGGTCGCCGTCTCGGTCCGCCAGGACTCGCCGCTCAAGGCCACCCTGCGCAGCACCCGGGTCCGCCCGACCGAGCGCGACCGGGACGTGGTCTGCGCGGCCTGAGCCGCGATTTTGTTGACCATGGGCGGGCTGGCCCCGGCCGCGTAGGGTTGCTCGCAGGAGCCGCCGGTGCTGTCGACCGCCCGGTACGGATGCCTCATTGGCGTTCGGCTGGGACGATGGAGACCGGCCGGCAACGGTCGGCCGGTTCAGCCGGCCGGCCGTGGTGGAGCGACGCTACTGAGGGGATACCGCGGAGATGGCGAACCCGTTCGTCAAGGGTTGGAACTACCTGATGGCGCTCTTCGGTGCGAAGATCGACGAGCACGCCGATCCCAAGGTGCAGATCCAGCAGGCCATCGAGGATGCCCAGCGGCAGCACCAGGCGCTGGTTCAGCAGGCTGCCGCGGTGATCGGCAACCAGCGTCAGCTGGAGATGAAGCTGTCTCGGCAGATGACCGAGGTCGAGCGGTTGCAGGGCAACGCCCGCCAGGCCCTGGTGCTCTCCGACCAGGCCCGGGCCAAGGGCGACGAGGCCGAGGCGGTGCGGTTCGAGCAGTCCGCGCAGACGCTGGCCAGCCAGCTCGTCTCCGCCGAGCAGGCCACCGAGGACCTGAAGACGCTGCACGACCAGGCGCTGGGCGCCGCCGCCCAGGCCCGCCGAGCCGTCGAGAACAACTCGATGATCCTCCAGCAGAAGCTCGCCGAGCGCACCAAGCTGCTCAGCCAGCTGGAGCAGGCCAAGATGCAGGAGACGGTGGCCCGCTCGCTGGAGTCGATGTCGTCGCTGACCGCGCCGGGCACCACCCCGTCGCTGGACGAGGTGCGCGACCGCATCGAGCGGCGGTACGCCAACGCGATGGGTCGCGCCGAACTGGCCGGCAACTCCGTCGAGGGCCGTATGTTGGAAATTCAGAAGGCCACGATCGACTCGGCCGGCTCCGCCCGGCTGGAGCAGATCCGGTCCAGCATGGCGGGGGAGCAGCTCGGCGGCACGGCCCAGCAGCGACCTGCCGTCCCGCAGGCCGAGAAGACCGGCCCGGCCAACGACCCGACGGCCGCCGCCCGGCTGGACGAGCTGCGCGCCAGCATGGCTCGCGAGCGGGGCACCGGCGACCCGACCGCCGCCGGCTGAACGACCGGATCGAGGGGGGCACTGTGGCAGACGAGCGGACCCGGTACTTCCGGAGGCTGGGTCGGCTTCGCCGGTCGGCCCGACGGTGGAGCGTGCTGGCCGGTGGGCTCGGCGGCGCGGCGGCGGTGCTGACTCCGTACGCCGGCCTTGGTCTGCCCGACGCGGCCTGGGCCGGCGCCGCGGGCAGCGCTGTGGCGCTCGCCGCCTGGCGCTGGATCGACGTGCGTGCCCTGGCCGCCCAGCCGGCGCCCCCAGCGCTCGACCCGGCCGAGGCGGCGGCCCGGTCGCGGGCCCGACTGATCGCCGCCGTCGAGCGGCTGCCGGTCGGCCCGGGCGTACTGGCCGAGGTACGCCGGGTCCGCTCCCGGATCGCTCTGCGCGGCACCAGCGCCGGAGAGCAGTGGGCCCGACTGGACCGGGCGGCGCTCACCCTGGCCGGAATGGCCCCCCGACTCACCGGGCTGGCCGAGCCGGCGGTGCTGGAGGCTGCCGCCGCCGACCGCTCGCTGCGCGACCTGGCCGCTCGGGTGGCCAGCGTCGAACGGGCGCTACGGCTGGCCCCGGCCGACGCCCGACCACCGCTGGCCGAGGCGCACGCCGCGCTGACCGCGCAACTGGAGGGCGGGGTGGCGGCATACGAACGGCTGGTGGTCGCCGCCGCCGGCTACCTGGCCGAGGACTCCCGACCGGAGACCGCCCATCCGGCCGCCGACCGGCTCACCGAGGCGACCGACCTGCTGCACGGGGTCGCCGGGGCGCTCGCCGAGCTGCGGGCCGTCGGCACCCCGCTGCGTGCGCCGACGCGCTGACGGCGCACGCGCTCCGAGAGGCAGCGCGCTGACAACGCACCCCGGGGAGGCCGCGTCGGCCCCCGGGCCGGTCACTGTGGTGTCGTCACCAGGACCGGTCCGGTGTACGGCGAGGCGCCAACGACGTTGAACGACCGGATCCGGTAGTGGTACGCGACGCCCCGGGCCAACCCCGTGTTGGTGAAGCCGCGGCCGGTCACCGTGAAGGTGGCCGTCTCCTGCTCGAAGGCCGGGTCGAGTGCCCGCTGCACGATGAACCCGGCCCCGGGGCCGCCGGGTGTGCTCGCCTCCCAGGCCAGGATCACCGTCGCGGTGTCCGGCCCCGGTGCGCTGGCGGTGGCGCTCACCCCGGTAGGGGTTCCCGGCGCGGGCGGCGAGGTCACCGTGGCGACCGTCGACCACGCGGAGGCGGAGCCCAGGTAGGTGGTGCGCACCCGGTAGTAGTACGTGGTGTCCGGTGCCACTGTCGCGTCCAGGTGGTTGTCGCCCACCCCTATCGCCGTGGTGCCCGGGCCGCTGGTGAACGTCGGGTTGGTGGCCCGCTGCACGTCGATGCCGGTGGCGAACGAGCGGTTCGTCCAGCGCAGCGCCACCCGCAGCGGGGCGGCCGGCGGGAGCGTCGCGGCCAGACCGCTCGGCGCGGCCAGGTGTACCGATGCGGGTACCCCGTTCGACCAGGACGAGTAGCTGACCGCGTTCTCCGCCCGGATCCGGTAGTGGTAGGTCACCCCGGGGGTGACTGTCGCGTCGGTGTAGCGGGTGGCGGCTGCCGCGACGGTGATCGTGGTGACCTCGCCGCCGAAGGTCGCGTCGGTGGCCCGTTGCAGCAGGTGGCTGGTGGCGGGCGGACGCCCGCCGTTGCTGGTCCAGGCCAGCGCGATCGCGGGTAACGCGGTGGCCGAGCCGGACACCGGTGTGGCGGTCAGCCCGGTCGGCGCCTTCGGCGCCACCCGCAGCACCAGCGGCCGGCTCATCCCGCCGTCGCGGTGGCCGGCGAGTTGACTGTGCCAGCGGTACTCCCAGCCCAGGTTGACCAGTTGGTTGACCACGGTGGCCGGTCGCCCGTCGATCGGACTGATCGGCGTCGACCCGGTCCGCGCTCCGGCCGGACGGCAGGGGTCGAGCAACCGGACGCTGTCTCCCAGCTTGAACGGCAGCACCGGCGCGACCGGGCGTAGCGCCACCACCACGTCCTCCCGGGGGTTGACCCGGATGACCCCCTTCCACCCCAGCTCCGTGCCGTGCGGGAGTCGCAGCGTGCCGTCCCAGCCAACCCGGTTGATCACCTGCACGTCGCAGCCGGCGACGTGCAACGGCTCGGTCTGCCGGACGTTGCCGCTGATCCGCCAGAGCTGCGTGCCGTCGGTGGGGGAGCCCACCGGCACGGCGGGGTCGGTGGCGAAGAGCACCTCGGTGACCGGGTCGGTCGTACCGAGCGGCAGCGTCGTCGGGTTGAGCGGCCCGGCATGGGGGTGCCCGACGCCGAGCCGGCCCGCCGACCGGCCGTGGTCCGGCTCGAAGATCTGCTGCGCGGCTTTCACCGCGATCGGCAGGGTCACCGGGCCGGTGCCGGCCGTCGGCGTGAACGTCACAGTGGAGGCGTGCACCGGCACCGTCGTCTGCGCCGGTGTCCGGGTGCCGAACGCCCTGTCGTACGCCGGCTGCGGGACGATCGGCGGGCGCTGGCTGGCCGCGTACGCCAGGGGCAGCCGTTCGCGCAGCCGGCTCAGGTCGTACGGCGGCTCGGGCGTCCCGGTGACCCGGAACTGGAGCAGGGTGCGGGTGTTCGGGCCGTACCCCGGTTCGGTCGAGGGCGGGCCGCCACCGGCGCTGCGGTCCGGGGCATCGGTGTGCTGGTCGTAGCGGCTGTCGAAGCCGGGCAGTGGGGCCGGAGCGTCGTTGTAGAGAATCAGCGTGCTACCCGGCGGCACGGCGGTGAAATCGACGAGCACGTCGGCCCGTTCGCCCGGGGCGAGCAGCACTGTGTGTCCGTCGACGTTCAGCACTGTCGGGTCGAGCCGGTCGTAGCGGTAGCCGATCGGTTGGTTCGGCAGCACCACCGGCGCCGGCAGGAGGCCGGCCTCGTTGCCGATCTGGATGAACTCCGGGCCGGCAGCGCGGGGATCCGGCACACCGCCGTCGCGTCCGTCGGTGGGCCACCCCGCCGGACGGTCCGCCGCCCGCGCGGCTGGCACCATCGGCACTTCACCGGCGTCGGGGTCGGCGAGCGCCCCGTCGGCCGTCCACATCGCCGCGTCGGAGCAGGCGCGGTAGAGCTGAAGGTTGAGGCTGCGGTCCAGGCAGGCGTTGAGGATCCGGAACCGGTACGCGCGCGGCCGCACCTCCAGGTACGGGTAGGCGACGCCGTTGACGAGCGGGGTGTCGCCGTACGCTTCGGGCACCGCCGACGGGTGCGGTACGCCGGGGCTCGACGGCGGCTCGTCCGGCGCGCCGACCGGGTCGTGGTGCGGGTTCGGCACCCAACCGTCGGCGGGGGCGTCGCCGGAGGCGGGGTTGCGGGACCAGGGTCCGTAGTCCCACCGGCCGGTGGCGTTGCGTCCGCCGGACCGGTACGGGTTCTGCCGGGGTTGGTAGACATGCGGGTGCCAGAGGCTTCCCCGGGCGCCCCAGCGTTCCCGGTCCCAGGTCGGGTCCTCGGCGGCGAGTTGGGTGTCGTCCGGAACGAACGTCTTGTCCTCGATCACCAGCGGCACCTGGTCGGCCGGCAGCACCGCGTCGGCGACGAGCTGGTCCTCGGCCGGGTCGGCGATCAGGTAGAGCGCGAGCTGTCCGCCGTAGACGGTGAGTCGGGCCAGGCCGAGGGTGTTGTCGTGGAACCACAGCAGCCGGCCGCTCTGCTCGTTCGGAAAGTAGAGCGTGGTGGCCCCGGTGCCGGGCGCCGGCATGTCCGGCACGTGAGCCAGGCCGGGCCCGGTCGGGTACGGGGTGATCTCCCCGGCCGGGGTGATCCACTGCCCCGGGTTGCCCGCGCTGGTCCAGCCGGTCTGCGCCCCGGCCAGGTGCAGCACGGCCCGGTTCTGTGGGTACGGCGCCGGGCCGTCCAGTGGGCCCAGGCCGGCTCCCTCGACGGTGTCGTCGACCGGTAGGAACAGCTCGCCGGACCGGCCGGTGGGGAGCTGGTTGATGAACTTCACCCGGACCGGTCGACCCCGACGGGCGCTGATCATCGGCCCGAGGTGCCAGGGCCGCTCCGGAGGCGCCACCGTGTTGTGTCCGGCCGGGTCGGTGCCAAGGTTCAGTTGCCGGTAGCCGCGCAGCCGGGTGACCGGCAGGTCCCGGTGCAGCCGCTGCGCGTACTCCTGCAGGCCGATCTCGTAGTAGTCGCAGCCCGGATAGCTGATGGTGTCCGGCACCGCCACCGGCAGGTGGCTGCCGAGCTCGCCGCGGCCGGGCTGGCCCGGGACGGGCAGTGGGTCGACGAACTTGCGCAGCCCGGTCCCGGCCACCACCTGCCCGTCGGGGCCCCGGGTCGGGCGAGGGCTGTGGGCGAAGTTCGGTACCGGGCCGAAGTAGCGGGGCACGACGGCCGGGTCCAGGCTCGGCGTGACGACGGCCTCGTCGGTGGTACGCGGGGTCGGCACGGACGCGGCCCGGCTGTCGGCCTCGGTGTCGCGGGTGGTCCGCTCGAAGAAGGTGGAGCGGAGTCTGCGGAACATCGCCATGACTCTCCCCGGTTCGGGGCGCGAGGTCCGCCACCCCGGCGTGGGGGACCTCGGCACTCTGCTGACGGTCGGTGAGCGCTCAACCGCAGCATGCGACTCCGGCGGCCGGTTAGGAATTACCCAATCGTCCGTTTCTGCCGTGGATCCCGTCTGGCGAGAGCCTGGTCAGCCGGATGATGAGGGGCGCGGGAGTTCGGGCTGACAGACCGGGCACCAGTAGGTGACCCGTTCGCCGAGCTCCTCCTTGCGGATGGCCGTGCCGCAGCGGCGGCAGGGCTGAGCGCGGCGGCCGTACACGTAGCTGGTCTGCCCCCGGTGCAGTGAGCCGGTGCTGCTCTGCGTCCACCGGCCCCGGTTGGCGGCGAGCAGCCGCTGGGAGAGGGCCACCAGGCCCGGCAGGTCGGGCACTTTCTCGACCGGGGTCCACGGTGACACGCCCCGCAGGAACAGCACCTCGCACTTGTAGAGGTTGCCCACACCGGCCAGGTTGCGCTGGTCGAGCAGCGCCTCGCCGATGGTCTGCTCGGGGTGGTCGGCGAGCCGACGGACCGCCTCGGCCGGGTCCCAGTCGGCGCCGAGCAGGTCGGGGCCGAGGTGGCCGACCAGGTGGCCCTCGTCGGCGGTCGGCACCAGGGTCAGGTCGTGCAGGTGGTAGCCGACCGCGACAGCGCCAGGGCTGCGCAGCACCACCCGGATCAGGTGCGCGGGCCGTCCGCTCCAGCGTTCCCCCGGGGCGTACGCCCGCCAGGCGCCGTCCATCCGCAGGTGGGAGTGCAGGGTCCAATGCTCCCCGGTCGGGGCGTCGAATCGCAGCAGCAGGTGTTTGCCCCGGCTGGCCGACTCACGGACGGTCCAGTCGGTCAGGTCCGTGGTCGCCAGCTGCGGCACCCGGAAGTCACTGCCGGTGATCCGCGCGCCGGCCAGCGCACGCTGCAGCACGCGCGCGGTGTTCCAGACGGTGTCGCCTTCGGGCACCCTGCCATCCTCCCTCTTTCGAGCAAGATTCGCATGTGTCGCTATTTGTACTCAGGTTCCTCATGATCTACCGACATGCGAAGGTCAGGGGGTTCTGAGGAGAATGCCCATGACGCGACCCTCTTGTCGTATCCCATCCGTCGCCCTCATCGCCACCCTCGCACTTCTGCTCGCCGCAGCGCTGCTACCCGCCGGCGGCCCTGCCCCGGCCGCACCCGGCGGCGCTCCGATCACTCTCGTCGCCGCCGCGCCCGGCGACGAACGGTGGAGCGTCGACCTCACCATCGTCGACCGCGACGATGTCAACGTCCGGCGTAGCGCCGCCGGCCTCCGCCTGCGGGATGCCCGCGCCAACGGGCGCGGCGCCCGCAGCCCGCACAGTGCTGTCGCCGAGGGGATGCTGCTGGCCGCTCCCCGTACTCTCGCCCGGCCGGCCACCCGGGTCCGCGCTGAGATCAACGCCGCAGTTCCGGCAGGGGCGACAGTGGAGGCGCAGGTTCGCGGCTGGCGGGCCGCCGGCTGGACGGAGTGGCGGGCGGCCACCACCGGCGCGGTCTTCGACCGGCCGGTCACCAGGGTGCAGACCCGGGTGGTGCTCACCGCCCCCGACGGCGGCGCCACGGCGACGGCACGGAGCGTGCGGCTCACCGCCGACGCGAACGTCGCCGTCTCCGCCGCCACGCCCGGCCGCACCTACCGGGTGTACGCCACCCGTATCGGCCTGGTCGGCGAGCTGACCGCCAACGGCCGTACCGTGCAACCCCGGGACCACTTCGCGGCGCTGCCGTCGCGGCGGGGGCTCTCCCCGTTGAACACCGGCGACTACACAGTGCGGGTCTGCACCACCAGCGGCTCCCGCTGCGAGTACGCCCCGGTCTGGGACGTCGGGCCGTGGAACACCCGCGACGACTACTGGAACCCCTCGTCGGTTCGGGAGAACTGGAAGAACCTGCCGCAGGGCCGGCCCGAGGCGCAGGCCGCGTACCAGTCCGGCTACAACGGCGGACGGGACCAGTTCGGGCGGACCGTGCTCAACCCGGCCGGCATCGACCTGGCCGACGGGACGTTCTGGGACGGGTTGCTACTGACCACCAACTCCTGGGTGGACGTCGCGTACCTGTGGACCGGAGGGGGGCCGCGCGGTGTCGTCGGTGACGGGCCGCTCAACATCCGCACCGGGGCCAGCACGTCGTACGCGACGCGAGGCCTCGCTGCCCGGCTGGCCCACGTGCCGATCCAGTGTTACGTCACCGGTCAGTCGGTCGCCGGCCCCTACCGGACCACCACCCGCTGGAACCGTCTGGCCAGCGGCCAGTACGTCAGCCACGCATACATCTCCAGCGTGTACGGCGGCAGCGTGCCGGTCTGCTGAGCCACGCTCACCCCGTCGGGCGCTCCGTCGATGTCAGGGGCGCTCGTCGGGGCGAGCCGTGCGCACCATGTCCTGGTAGCGCGGGTGGCTGGCGCCGTAGACGGCGTAGTTGAGGCGGGCGTGCGTCAGGCTCAGGTCGCCGTTGGGGCCGCCCCGGACGGCGTCGGCGTCGGCGTCGGTCTGGCCGTCGTCGGTCCAGAAACAGACGGGGCAGGTCCCCCCGCCGGTTCGGGATGCACAGCAGGGACAGCCCACAGGAACCACATGCTCACCCACCGGAGAAGCATTCCACAGTCGAACATCAGCCCGATACCCGCAGGAGGTCCCCCGGGAAGGCGGCGAGGAGGTCCGCGGCCCGCCCGCCGTTGACCGCGACCGCCACCAGACCGGCCGAGTCGACGTAAGCCACCAGGCCTCCGGCCGGGGCGTCGCCGAAGGTGCGCCCGTGCACCGCCGCGAGGGTCGGCGTCGGTCCCGGCGGACCCACCCGGAGCGTGGCCGGCAGCCGATCGAGCAACTCGGCCGGCGCGGCAAGTTGGACGTTGCCGAAGTGGTCCACTGTCAGCACCTCGGCGGTGAAGCCCTCGGCGTCCCGGGACACCGTCGGCGCCGGGAGTCGCACCAGCCCGGCGGGATCGACAGGTGGGCCCGCCTCGGCCAGCGGTGCGCCGAGCGCCAGCCGGGCCGCCGCCGGTGCGAAGACGTCCCGGCCGTGGAACGTGGCGGACACCTCAGCGGCCAGCCAGCGCGGCTCGGTCAGCTCGACCGCGCCGGTCACCCCACCGAGCGCGGTGGCCGCGTCCAGCAGCAACCCGTTGTCCGGTCCGACCAGCAGTCCGCCCGGGGTGGCCAGCGCGACCCCCCGCCGGGCGGTGCCCACACCCGGATCGACCACCGCCACGTGCACTCCCACCGGCAGGTACGGCACGGTCTGCGCCAGTACGGCAGCACCGCGCCGGACATCAGCCGGCGGGACCAGGTGGGTCACGTCGATCACCCGTGCGGCCGGTGCGATCCGGGCGATGACCCCGTGGCAGGCGGCCACGAAGCCGTCGGTGAGGCCGTAGTCGGTGGTCAGCGAGATCCAGGGCGCGGCGGACATGCCCGCAGGCTAGTGGAACCTGCGCCGTGCTGGCGGATACGGGACAGCGCAGTGGCCGACCGGCCCCTCCCGCCGCGGGAAGAGGTTGTGCAGACTGCCCTGGTGACAACTCGGAACCTCCCCGCAGTCGGAATCCTGCTGGTCGCCGTCGCCCTCAGCGCCGGTTGTGGCAGTGACGACGACGGCAACCCGACCGCGACCCCGTCCGTCTCGTCCGAGGCGGCCCCGACCGGCCTGCCGACGCCCCAGGCCGCACCCAGTGCCGACGGCGCGACCCCGCCCCCCGCTGCCCAGGGCACGACGCAGCGACGGCCGGCCAGCCCGCCGCCGGTGGTGCTGCCCAAGCGTCCGGCCAGCGCGCCCGGCGCGAAGCAGGTCGTCGACGCTTTCCGTGCCGCCGGCCTGAAGGTGCCGCACCCGAAGGACCGCTCGGTCGACTGCGGGCCGGACGGCCTCGGCCTGGGCTGTTCCGAGCTGATCGCCACCGACGCCGTAACCGTGTACGTCTTCCCGGACGAGACCAGCGCCAGTGACATCGCGGAGACGTGGGGTGGCCAGTCGTACCGGCGCGGCGCGGTGGTGTTGAACTACCTGGAGGCGAAGACCCCGGCCGCCGACCGCCCCGGCTACGAAAAGGCCCTCGACAGGCTGGGCTGAGCCACCGGCGTGGCCGGAGCATGTTGTTCTTTTGACCGTGATGTCTGTGAGTCATCGTGATGACTCACAGACATCAAGCTCTCTGCGGAATTGCCCTCGGCGGGTCCTCGGCGGGTCAGCCGCGCAGGCGTAGGCCCCGGGGGGTGGCCCGGAAGCCGGCGGCGGTCAACGCGTCCCGCAGCGGCGACGAGTGCACCGCCTCGCCGTCGGCCCGCTCCACCGACATCGCGCCCAACGCCCCCGAGTGGACGGCGTCGGCGAGCGCCTTGCCGGCTGCGGCGAGCGCGTCGGTGTCGTCGGTGAAGGAGAGCAGCGTTCGGCCGCCGCGTTCGACGTAGAGGACGAGGTCTCCGCCGACCTGCACCACCAGGGCACCCGCCTTGCGACCGGCCCGGTGCCCGGTCGCCGGGGTGGCGCCGTCGCCGGAGTCGATCACCCGTTCCGGCCAGGGCAGCGCCGCACCGTACGGGTTGGCCGGGTCGGTCGCGGCGAGCACCGTCGCCACCGCGCCCCGACCCCGGGCGCCGTCGGTCGGCTCGGCCAGCGCGCGCAGCCGGTCCACAGCACCGGGTACGGCGAACTGCGCCGCCCCGAGCCCTTCGACGAAGTAACCCCGGCGGGCCGCGCCGCGCTCCTCCAGCGCCGACAGCACCGGGTAGACCGCCGAGAACCCACCGACCACCTGCTCGGCCATCACCGCGCCCCGGGTGACCACCCCGTGCCGCTCCAGCAGCAGGTCGGCGAGCGCGGCGGCCCGCCGGGTCGGGTCGAGGTCCCGCGCCGGAAGACGCGACCAGCGGCCGGCGACCGTCGGCGGGCCACCCCGGGTCGGCAGCGCCACCCGACCGGGCCGCCGGTAACGGGTGCGGGGCGCGGACGGCCGGGAGCGGTGCGCGCCGCCGGCGCCGAGCACCGCGCGTAGCGGGGCGAGGGTGTCGTTGCTGAGGTAGCCCGCCCAGACCAGGTCCCAGATCACAGCGGTCAACGCGGCGTCGTCGGTCGACCCGACCCGGTCGGCCAGCGGGCGGAAGAAGAGCGCCTGCCCGTCGCCGAGCGCGTCGAGCACCGCGTCGTGCAGCGGGGTACGGGTCAACGCCTCGTCGGGCGGCGGGAGCAGCAGCGGTGCGGCGTCCGCGTACGCCAGGGTTACCCAGCCGTCGCCCCCGGAGATCGCGCCCGACCCCGCCCAGAGCACCTCCCCGCTGGCGCACAGCTCGTCCAGCTGGGCGGGGGAGTAGTCAGCGACCCGGGCGGGCAGCACCAAGCGTTCCAGAGCTGACGCCGGAACCGCAGTGCCCTGCAACTGCTCCACGGTGGCGGCCAGCGCCTCCACACCTCGGGCGGACGAGCCGACCTGCTGCCAGCGCGGCAGGAACGTGGCGAGGGCCCGGGGCGGCACCGGCTCGATCTCCCGGCGCAGCGCCGCCAGCGAGCGACGACGCAGCATCCGCAGCACCTCGGCGTCACACCACTGGGCGCCGGCCGAATCCGGTGTGAACTCCCCGGAGACCACCCGCCCTGTGGCGCCGAGTCGGCGCAGCGCCTGCTCGACGACGAACACACCGAGCCCGAACCGGGCCGCGCAGCTCGCCGCGGCGAACGGCCCGTGGGTGCGGGCGTAGCGGGCCACCAGGTCACCGAGCGGATCGGCCACCGGGGCGAGGTACGCCTCAGCCACCCCCATCGGCAGCGCCACGCCGAGGGCGTCGCGCAGGCGGGCGGCGTCCTCGACACCCACCCAGCGCTGCTCGCCCGCGATCCGGACCCGCAGCACCCGGCGGGTGGCCTCCAGCTCACTGAGCCACGTCTCCGGCACACCCCGCTCGGTCAACTCGGCGTCGCTCAGGTCACCGAGCACCCGCAGCAGCTCGACGACGTCCTCGGCGTCGCGGGGGCGGCGCTGCTCGGTCAGCCACCGCAGTTGCCGGTCGGTCTCGGTGAGCACCGCCGGGTCGAGCAACTCCCGCAGGTCGACACGGCCGAGCAGCTCGCCGAGGAGCGTGGAGTCGAGGGCGAGTGCGGCGGCGCGGCGCTCGGCCAGCGGGGCGTCACCCTCGTAGAGGAACGCGCCGACATAGCCGAAGAGCAGCGACCGCGCGAACGGCGACGGCGCGCTGGTCTCCACCTCGACCAGCCGCACCTTGCGGGTGGCCAGGTCGCGCATCAACCCGGCCAGCGCCGGCTGGTCGAAGACGTCCTGGAGGCACTCCCGGGCAGCCTCCAGGGTGACCGGGAAGTCCGCGTACTCGCGGGCGACGTCGAGCAGTTGCGCGGCCCGCTGCCGTTGCTGCCAGAGCGGTTGGCGACGCCGCGGGTCGCGGCGCGGCAGCAGCAGGGACCGGGCGGCGCACTCCCGGAAACGGGCGGCGAACAGGGCGGAGGTGCCGACCGACTCCTCCACGAGCTGGGCGATCTCGTCGGGCTCGAAGACCACCACGTCGGCGCCGGGCGGCTCGTCGGCGGTGTCCGGAAGACGCACCACGATGCCGTCGTCGGAGGGCATCACCTGGGCGTCGACCCCGTACCGCTCGGCCAGCCGGCGGCCCACCGCGAGGGCCCAGGGTCCGTTGACCCGGGCACCGAGCACGCTGTGCACGGCTAGCCGCCAGTCACCCAGCTCGTCGCGGAACCGCTCGACCACCACCGTGCGGTCGTCGGGCAGCGAGCGGGTGGCCTCCCGCTGCTCGCGCAGGTAGGCCATCAGGTTGTTGGCGGCCCAGTCGTCCAGCCCACCGTCGCGCAGCGCGGCCACTGCCGCCTCGTCGGTCTGGCGCAGCAGGGTGCGGACCCGGGCGCCGATCGCCCGGCCCAGCTCCACCGGCCGGCCCAGCTGGTCGCCCTTCCAGAACGGCATGCGGGCGGCCTGCCCCGGGGCGGGCGAGACCAGCACCCGGTCCGGAGTGATCTCCTCGATCCGCCAGGAGGACGAGCCGAGCAGGAAGACGTCACCGACCCGGGACTCGTAGACCATCTCCTCGTCCAGCTCGCCGACCCGGGCGGCCCGCTCGGCGCCGGCCAGGAAGACCCCGAACAGACCCCGGTCGGGGATGGTTCCACCGCTGGTCACCGCGAGGCGTTGCGCCCCCTGGCGGCCGGTGAGCACATCGGTGGCCCGGTCCCAGACGAGCCGGGGGCGCAGCTCGGCGAACGCCGTGGACGGGTAGCGGCCGGAGAGCATGTCGAGCACGGCGTGCAGCGCCGAGTCGGGCAGCTCGGCGAAGGGCGCGGCCCGGCGGACCAGCACGGCCAGGTCGCCCAGCGTCCACGGCTCCAGCGCCACCATCGCCACGATCTGCTGGGCCAGCACATCCAACGGGTTGCGCGGGTAGTGCAGCTCCTCGATCGCTCCGGCGGTCATCCGCTCGGCGACCACCGCGCAGGAGAGCAGGTCGCCGCGGTGCTTGGGGAAGACCACCCCCCGCGAGACCGCGCCCACCTGGTGCCCGGCCCGGCCGACCCGTTGCAGACCGGCAGCCACGCTGGGCGGCGCCTCGATCTGCACCACCAGGTCGACAGCGCCCATGTCGATGCCGAGCTCCAGGCTGGAGGTGGCCACCACCGCCGGGAGCTGGCCGGACTTGAGCGCTTCCTCGATGTGCTTGCGCTCCTCCCGGGAGACGCTGCCGTGGTGGGCGCGGGCGATCACGGGCGCCGCGCCGGTGGCCGCGCCGGACTGGGCCATCACCTCGGCCGGCGGCCGGTTGCGCAGCGGACCGGCGGGACCGCCCCAGCGCTGCGCGCCGGATGCCGGGTCACCGTCGCCCGCCGGGTCGTCGCCGGCCGGCAACCCCTCCGGTACGCCGATCGCGCCCTCGACCGACGCGGATGCGGCCACCGCCTCGGCGGCCAGCTCGTTGAGTCGGGCGCAGAGGCGCTCGGCGCTACGCCGGGAGTTGGTGAAGACGATGGTCGAGCGGTGCTGCCCGATGAGGGTGAAGACCCGTTCCTCCACGGCCGGCCAGATCGACGCCCGACGTGGCCCGGGGCCGCCGAGGTCGTCCTCCGGTGGCTGCTCCTGCTCGTCCAGGCGGGTCATGTCCTCCACCGGGACCTCGACGCTGACCTCGATGGTCTTCAGGGTGGCCGGCTGCACCACGTCGACCGGGCGGGCGCCGCCGAGGAACTGCGCACAGGCGTCGATCGGCCGGACGGTGGCCGAGAGGCCGATGCGCTGCGCCGGGGCGGGCAGCAGCTCGTCGAGGCGTTCGAGAGAGAGGGCGAGGTGGGCGCCGCGTTTGCTGCCGGCCACCGCGTGCACCTCGTCGACGATCACCGTCTGGATGCCGCGCAGCGAGTCGCGAGCCGCGGAGGTGAGCAGCAGGAACAGCGACTCGGGCGTGGTGATGAGGATGTCCGGTGGGGTGCGGGCGAAGGCGCGTCGCTCGTCGGCGGGCGTGTCGCCGGTGCGCATGCCGACGGTGATGTCGGGCGGTGCGACGCCCAACCGGGTGGCCGCCTGCCGGATGCCGGCCAGCGGGGCGCGCAGGTTGCGCTCCACGTCGACGGCGAGAGCCTTGAGCGGGCTGACGTAGAGCACGCGGCACCGCTGGCGGGCCTCGGCCGGTGCTGGCTCGCTGGCGAGTCGGTCCAGTGACCAGAGGAAGGCCGCGAGCGTCTTGCCCGAGCCGGTGGGCGCCACGACGAGCGCGTTGCGCCCGGCGGCGACCGACCGCCAGGCGCCGGTCTGCGCGGCGGTCGGGGCGGCGAAGGCGTTGTCGAACCAGGCGCGGGTGGCCGGGCCGAACCCGGCCAGCACCGCGCCGGCGTCTGCGTCTGCCCCGGTCACCGGTCCATCGTGCCCCGCGGGTCCGACATCCACGAGCGACCTCACGACGGAATGAACCAGCAAAAGGCAAAAAGCGTGGAAGGTGCGCTTAATACGTTAAGTCTCACTTAACTGTTTGCTTCTAAGGAGCAACATAAAGTAACTTCACTCGCAACGCGAACCGGGGTGAGGGGATTTGATGGCCGGCGAGCAGCGCACCGTCGAACCGGGCACCGACGTGCTGATTCGCAAGGTCGACAGCCACCTCGCCGCGCTCCGCGCCGGCCTGCACGGCCCCGAGCTCGAGCTCGCAGAACGCCTCGCCCACTGTCTACGCCAGATGGTTCTCTGCACCGCCCAGGCCAGCGCCGCCGACCGGGGTCAGGTCCGCGTGGCAGTGCACTACTTCGTGCTGCGTCGCGAGAGCCGTGGCCGCCTGCTGTCGGTGCGTTCGCTGACCGCCGCCGAGCGGGTCGTCGACCGGGTCGCCCGCCAACTCGGCCGCCCCGACCTGCTGGCCGAGCTGCGCCGCGACCGCCCCGCACCCGGCGACGCGCAACCCCTCAACAACGCCCTCCTGACCTGACAACCCCGCCCCGCCCCACCCCCGTCAATCAAAAGTCCCCGTCACCGGCCCACCCGCACCCCCACCCCCACCCCGCGCCCGCGAGCCCCGCCTGTGCCCTGCGCCCCACTGGCGCCCCGCCTGTGTCCCGCGCCCCGCTCGCTCCCCGCGCCCCGCTCGCTCCCCGCGCCCCGCTCGCTCCCCGCGCCGCACCCCGCCTGTGCCTCGCGCTCCGCTCGCTCCCCGCGCGCTCCGCTCGCTCCCCGCGCCCGCCCGGGCCTCGCGCGCCCGCCCGGGCCTCGCGCCTCCGCCCGCGCCCCGTACCCCTCCCCGCCGCCCGCGCCCCCCGTCCTGCCCGCCCGCCCCCACCCCTCGTCCTGCCCGCGCCCGCCCCCACCCTCGTCGATCAAGGAGTTGTGGTGGGTGACAAGTGCCCCGTGAAAGACCAAATCGGGCACCACAGCTCCATGATCGACCGGGGTGCGCTGCTCGTTCCCCGCGATCTTGCACTTGCTGTCGTGGCATAGCGGGCATTCCGCGCGAGTCGACATCCGAAACTGCAAGATCGGCGCGAGCGGGGGAGAACGGGGGTGGGTGGGGGTCAGGGTGGTGTGGAGTTGGAGGGCTTGGGGGGACGAATTCTGGCAAAACCGCCCGGCGGGGGAGGAACTGGCGTCTGATCGCTGCTAGGCGCCACCGCTGCCACGGGCGTCGGCCATGTCGATCGGGAGCGCAGGTGCTGGTACTGCTCATCCTCCATCTCGTGGCGGCCCTCGCCGCGCCCCTGCTCGTCCGCCGGTGGGGTCCGCGCGCGTGCTACCCGCTGGCGCTCGCGCCGGCTGCCGCGTTCTGCTGGGCGGTGGCCCGCACTCCGGCCGTCGCCGACGGCGGGGCGGTGGTCGAGACGTACCCGTGGATCCGGCAGTTGGGCCTCGACATCGCGTTCCGGCTCACCACGCTGTCCTGGCTGATGACGCTGCTGATCGGCGGCGTCGGCACGCTGGTGCTGGTCTACAGCGCCCGGTATTTCGGTGCCGGTTCCAGCGGGCTGGCGCGGTTCGTCGCGGTCCTGGTCGCCTTCGCGGGCGCGATGCTCGCGCTGGTCTTCGCCGACGACCTGCTGCTGCTCTACGTCGGCTGGGAGCTGACCACGATCTTCTCGTACCTGCTGATCGGGCACAGCACCGAACGGCGGTCCAGCCGTTGGGCGGCGGCGCAGGCGTTGACAGTCACCACGCTGGGCGGACTCGCCATGCTGGTCGGCTTCATCATGCTAGGCGAACACGCCGGCACCTACCGCTGGTCGGAGATCAGCCAGCAGCCTCTGCCCGGAGGCGGGTACCTGGTGGGCGCCGTGCTGCTGATCCTGGCCGGCGCGCTGTCCAAGTCGGCGGTGCTGCCGTTCAGCTCGTGGCTGCCGGTCGCGATGGCGGCACCCACGCCGGTCAGCGCCTACCTGCACGCCGCCGCCATGGTCAAGGCCGGTGTCTACCTGGTCGGGCTGCTCGCGCCGGTGCTCGCCACGGTCGGCCCGTGGCGGCCGCTGGTGCAGGTCGCCGGTGTGGCGACCATGCTGCTCGGCGGGTGGGCCGCGCTGCGTCAGACCGACCTCAAGCTGCTGCTGGCGTACGGGACGGTCAGTCAGCTCGGCCTGCTGGTGGCTGTGACCGGCTCGGGCACGCCCGACGCCGCGCTGGCCGGCACCGCGATGCTGCTGTCGCACGCCCTGTTCAAGGCGGCGCTGTTCCTGGTCGTCGGCATCATCGACCACGGTGCCGGCACCCGTGACCTGCGCGAGCTGTCCGGGGTGCGGCACTGGTCCCGGCCGCTGTTCGTGGTCGCAGTGCTGGCCGCGGCGTCGATGGCCGGTGTGCCGCCGCTGGTCGGCTTCGTGGCCAAGGAGGCGGTGTTCGCGGCGTTCACCGACCAGCCGGTGCTCCTCACCGGCCTGGTCGCCGGGACGGTGCTCACCGTCGCGTACAGCGCCCGCTTCCTCTGGGGCGCGTTCGCCGACCGGCCGGGTGTGGCGCCAGTCCCGCCGGGGTCGATCGCCGCGTCGATGCTGGTCCCGCCCGCGGTGCTCGCCGGTGTCGGTCTGCTCGCCGGTCCGGCCGCGAGCGTGCTGGACGACCTGCTGCGCCCGTACGCCGATCTGCTCGGCGGTGTCGACGCGCACCTGGCGCTCTGGGCCGGACCGACCCCGGCGCTCGGCCTGTCCGTGCTGGCGCTCGTCGGTGGCGGTCTGCTCTTCGCCGTGCGCGGGCCGCTCGCCCCGGTGCTGGCCCGACTCCGGTCACCGGTGGGGGGCAACCAGGGGTACGAGTGGGCGGTCGGCCGGTTCGACCGGCTGGCCATCGAGGTCACCAGCGCGACCCAGCGTGGCTCACTGCCGCAGTATCTGGGCATCATCCTGGTGACACTGGTGCTGGTGCCGGGTGCGGCGATGCTTTCCGCCAGCCCCTGGCGGGCGCGGATTCCACTCTGGGACAGCGCGCTGCAACCGGTGGTCGTCGTGGTGATCGCGGTGGCGGCGGTGCTGGCGGTCGGTGCCCGCCGCCGGCTGACCGCGATGCTGCTGGTGGGCATGACCGGCTACGGCACGGCGATGTTGTTCGTGCTGCACGGAGCGCCCGACCTGGCGCTCACCCAGTTCCTGGTGGAAACCGCGACGATCGCGGTCTTCGTGCTGGTGCTGCGTCGCCTGCCGGAGCGGTTCTCGGCCCGCCCGCTGCGCCGTACCCGTTGGGTCCGTCGGGTGATCGGGGTGGCGGCGGGTGTGGTGGCCGCCGGGTTGGCCCTCACCGCCGTCGGGGCACGCCGGGCGCCGGACATCTCCGCCGCCTTTCCGGATCTGGCGGTGGTGCACGGGTACGGCCGCAACGTGGTCAACGTGACCCTTGTCGACATCCGGGCCTGGGACACGATGGGCGAGCTGGCGGTGCTGGTGGTGGCCGCGACCGGGGTGGCCAGCCTGATCTTCGAGCGCTCCCGCACCGGGCCGCGGCCGCGCCGGCCCGGTGCCGAGCAGGAGGAGGGCGGACGCGGCCGGCCGGTGTGGCTGCGCGGTGGCCCCACCCTCTACGAGGAGCGCCGCTCGATCGTGTTGGAGGTGGTCATCCGGCTGATCTTCCACACCGTGGTGCTGTTCTCGCTGTTCCTGCTCTTCTCCGGGCACAACGCGCCGGGCGGCGGGTTCGCCGGCGGGCTGGTGGCGGGTCTCGCCCTGGTGGTGCGCTACCTGGCCGGCGGCCGGTACGAGCTGACCGAGGCGGCCCCGATCGGCGCTGGCGCGATCCTCGGCGCCGGGCTGGCCATGGCGGTGGGCAGTGGTGTGGTGGCGCTGCTGCTCGGCGGGTCGGTGCTGGAGAGCGCGAAGGTCGACCGAACCCTGCCGCTGATTGGCGACGCCCATCTGGTCACGTCGCTCTTCTTCGACATCGGCGTGTACCTGGTGGTGATCGGGTTGGTCCTGGACATCCTGCGCAGCCTCGGTGCCGAGGTGGACCGGCACATCGAGGCCACTGGAACGGCCAGCGGCGGGTTGGCCGTCGACAAGGGGGACCGGGCGTGAGCGCGAGGAGTGAGCCGGGTTTGCGAGCCCCGCAGTCGCGAACAGGGGTGGCGCGGTGAGCGCGAGGAGTGAGCCGGGTTTGCGAGCCCCGCAGTCGCGAACAGGGGTGGCGCGGTGAGCGCGAGGAGTGAGCCGGGTTTGCGAGCCCCGCA
>NZ_JBIAJD010000015.1:46789-60511 GCF_042871765.1 Micromonospora sp. NPDC005553
CAGTCGCGAACAGGGGTGGCACGGTGAGCGCGAGGAGTGAGCCGGGTTTGCGAGCCCCGCAGTCGCGAACAGGGGTGGCGCGGTGACGAGGAGCGGTGCGGGGCCGACGTTGGTGCTGGTGCTGGCCGTCGCGGTGCTGGTCGGGTGCGGGGTGATCCTGCTGTTGGAGCGCAGCCTGACCCGGATCCTGCTCGGGGTGATCATGCTCGGCAACGGGGTGAACCTGTTGATCCTGTTGGGCGGGCGGTCGGGTGCGGCGCCGATCGTCGGCACGGGCCCGGTGGAGCGGATGAGCGACCCGCTGCCGCAGGCGATGGTCCTGACCTCCATCGTGATCACCTTCGGGTTCACCGCGTTCCTGCTCGCTGTGGCGTACCGCAGTTGGTATCTGTCCGGGGACGACGAGGTGCCCGACGACCTGGAGGACAGGCAGATCATCCGCCGGGCCGGACGCAACGAGGTGGGTACTGTCGATCACGGTGGCGAGGGCCCGAACGGAGACCCGGAACAGGTCGATCCCGAGCCGGCCCGCCGACGGCTACGACGCGGGGACGAGTCGTGATGCGCGCCCTGGTGCCGCTGCCGGTGGTGGTGCCGCTGCTCGGTGCGGCGCTGACCCTGCTGCTGGCCGGGAAGCCCCGAATCCAGCGAACGATCAGCGTGCTGTGTCTGAGCGGCACGCTCACGGTGGCTGTGGTGCTGCTGGTGCAGGCGTACCGGCACGGGCCGGTGGTGGTGGCGGTCGGGGGGTGGCCGGCGCCGGTCGGCATCGTCCTGGTGGCCGATCAGCTGGCCGCGCTGATGGTCGTGGTCTCGTCGGCGGTGACGCTGTGCGTGTTGCTGTACTCGGTCGGCCAGGGCGGCAGCGAGACGATTGAGAGCTCCCCGGTGTCGATCTTCCACCCGACGTACCTGGTGCTCACGGCGGGTGTCACGAACGCGTTCCTGGCCGGTGACCTGTTCAACCTCTTCGTCGGGTTCGAGATCCTGCTGGCCGCCAGCTTCGTGCTGATCACTCTGGGGGGCACGGAGACCCGGATCCGGACCGGGTCGACGTACGTGGTGGTCAGCATCCTCTCCTCGATGATCTTTCTGATGTCGGTGGGTCTGGTGTACGCGGCCACCGGCACACTCAATCTTGCCCAGCTCGCCCAGCGTCTCGACGACCTGCCCGGCGGTGTCCGACTGGCCCTGGAGCTGATGTTGCTACTGGCCTTCGCGATCAAGGCGGCGGTCTTCCCGCTGTCGGCCTGGCTGCCGGACAGCTACCCCACCGCACCGGCTCCGGTCACGGCCGTCTTCGCGGGCTTGCTCACCAAGGTGGGCGTCTACGCGATCATCCGCACCGAGACGTTGCTGTTTCCGGGTGGGCGTGCCCACATCCTGCTCATGGTCGTCGCCGGGCTGACCATGGTGATCGGCATCCTCGGCGCGGTGGCCCAGTCCGACCTGAAGCGACTGTTCTCGTTCACCCTGGTCAGTCACATCGGCTACATGATCTTCGGGGTGGCGTTGAGTACCGTGGCCGGCCTCTCCGGCGCGATCTTCTACGTGGTGCACCACATCACCATCCAGACCACGCTGTTCCTCGTCGCCGGCCTGGTCGAGGAGCGTGCCGGCAGCACCGACCTGCGTCGTATCGGCGGGTTGGCCCGGGTGGCGCCGCTGCTGGGTGTGCTCTTCTTCATCCCGGCCATGAATCTCGCCGGCGTACCACCGTTCTCCGGCTTCCTCGGCAAGCTCGGCCTGCTCCAGGCCGGGGTGGCCGCCGGCGGGCCGCTGCCCGGCGTGCTGGTCGCGGCCGGCACGCTGACCAGCCTGCTCACCCTGTACGTGGCGTCCCGGGTGTGGAACATCGCCTTCTGGCGCGCGCCCCGGCTGGCCACCAGCGAGCCGGGGATCCAGCTGCCGAAGCTGATGGTGGGCGCCACAGTGGCCCTGGTCGCCCTCGGGCTGGCGTTGACAGTGCTGGCCGGTCCGCTCTTCGACGTCACCACCGACGCGGCTTCGGACCTGCGGCTGCGCACCCCGTACGTCCGTGCCGTGCTGCCGGGCGGTGTGCCGTGACCGGCCCCCCGGAGCCGGCTCCCGACACCCCCGGGTCCGCCGTGGTGGGGCGAGGGCGGCTCGGGCGCTGGCGGGACCAGGCGGTGGCGCTCGGGTGGCTGGTGGTGGTCTGGATCCTGCTCTGGGGTGACGTCAACTGGGCCAACCTGATCGGTGGCCTGTTGGTGGGTGCGGCCGTGCTGGTGTTCTACCCGCTGCCGGCGGTCAGCTTCGGTGGCCGGTTGCGACCGTGGGCGCTGCTGGAGTTCGCGGGCCGGTTCGCCGTCGAGCTGGTCAGCGCGAGCCTGCACATCGCCCGGATCGCCGTGCAGCCCGGCTACCGACCGCGCGGGGCGATCATCGGGGTCCGGTTGCGGGTGGCCACCGACCTGAACCTGGCGCTCACCGCCGAGGCGGTCTCGTTGGTGCCGGGCACGTTGATTCTCGAGGTGGACCGGGACTCCGGAACTCTCTACCTGCACGTCCTGGACACCCACGGTCCCAGGGACCTGGACGTGGCCCGGGCCCGCACGCTCACCGTCGAGCGGCGAATCGTCCGCGCGATCGGCTCCACCAGCGAACTGCGCCGACTCGACGTCACCTCACCCGAGAAGGGAACCCGCCCGTGACCACCTTCCTGGCCGTCGTCCTCACCGCACTGCTGTCGGTCACCGCGCTCCTCGCGCTGGCCCGCCTCTACCGTGGCCCGTCGCTGGTCGACCGGGTGATCGCCGCGGACATGCTGCTCGCCACGATGGTCGCCGGGGTGGGCGCCGAGGCGGCGGTCAACCGGCACGCCACCACGCTGCCCGTGCTGGTGGTGCTCTCCCTGCTCGGCTTCGTGGGCTCGGTGTCGCTGGTCCGCTTCGCCGTCCGGGAGCAGCAGTGATCGCGACGATCGCGGACTGGCTCGGCGCCGGTTGTCTGGTGGCCGGCGCGCTGCTCGCCCTGGCCGCCGGGATCGGCGTACTGCGGTTCCCGGACGCGCTGTCCCGGATGCACGCGGCCACCAAACCACAGGTGCTCGGGGTGCTCCTGTTGCTGCTGGGCATCGCGTTGCGGCTGCGGTCCCCGGCGGACCTGGGCATGATCCTGCTGGTGGCGGTCTTCCAGTTGTCCACCGCGCCGGTCGCGGCGCAGATGATCGGGCGGGCCGCGTACCGGTCGGGGCGGCTTGACCGGAGCCTGCTCGACGCCGATGAGCTGGCCGAACGCGGATCAGGTGGTGGATCGGCGGGCCCGGCGTGAACGGCCCCGGGCGGCCCGGTGAACCGGACGATCCGCTCCTTCGGCCCACCCCCAGCGGAGTCCCAGCCGACGCCGATAAAATAGCGGCATGATCGACTCTTCTGCCCAGGAGGGCAGCAGTAGCCAGCCGGGTCGTGCCCGGCATATCCCCGTACCGACGACCCCGGGAGCCCTGAGCAACCCGTGTTGATCGTCGTTGGTCTCCTTCTGATCATTGTTCTTACTGCCGCCACCGGCTACTTCGTGGCGCAGGAGTTCGGCTACGTCGCCGTGGACAGGGGCAAGCTGCGCCAGCTCGCCGACGATGGCGATCCGGCCGCCGCCCGGGCCCTGACCGTCACCAGTCGGCTCTCCTTCATGCTCTCCGGTGCCCAACTCGGCATCACCGTCACCGCCCTGCTGGTTGGTTACGTCGCCGAGCCGTACCTGGGCGGCGGGCTGGCCGACCTGCTCGGCGTGGCCGGCGTCAGCGAGGCGGTCAGCCTTCCGCTGTCGGTGGCGTTGGCCCTGGTCATCGCCACCATCGTGCAGATGGTCCTCGGTGAGCTGGCCCCGAAGAACCTGGCCATCGCGCGGGCCGAGCAGTTGGCGCGGGCGCTGAGCCGCTCCACCCTCGTCTACCTGGCCGTCGCCGGACCGCTGATCCGGCTCTTCGACCGGGCCTCGGTCCGGCTGCTGCGCCGCCTCGGCATCGAACCGATCGAGGAACTGCCCAGCGGCGCCACCCCGGCGGACCTGGAGCAGATCATCGCCGAGTCCCGCGAGGAGGGCAGCCTCGACGCCGAGATGTCCACGCTGCTCGACCGAGGTCTGGACTTCCGCGAGCTGACCGCCGGCGAGGCCATGGTGCCCCGCGTCGACGTGCACACCGTCCGGGCGCACGAGCCGGTGAGCCGGGTGGTCGAGCTGCTGGACACCGGCCACTCCCGCTTCCCGGTACGCGGTGCGGAGGGCGTCGACGACGTGCTCGGCATCGTCGGTATCGCCGACGTGCTCGGCGTACCCCCGGCGGAGCGGGCCACCACCCCGGTGAGCGCGGTGGCCGGGCCGCCGCTGCTCGTACCGGAGACGTTGCCCCTGCCCACAGTGCTCGACCGCCTGCGGTCCGGGCACCGGCAGATGGCGTGCGTGGTCGACGAGTACGGCGGCTTCGCCGGCGTCATCACGCTCGAGGACATCGCCGAGGAACTGGTCGGCCCGATCCGCGACGAGGACGACCCACCGGACCGGGCACCCGCCCGGCAGGACGACGGATCCTGGGTGGTGCCGGCCCGCTGGCGGATCGACGAGGTCGCCGACAGCACCGGCATCGCCCTGCCCGAGGCCCCCGAGTACGACACCCTGTCCGGGTTGGTGATGCGGGAGCTGGGCCGGGTGCCCGAGGTCGGTGACCGATTGGAGATCAGCCTGCAACCCGAGGGCGCGGACGGCGAGGTCAACGAGGCGGAGCCCCGGGCGCTGGTCGAGGTGCTGGCCGTGGACCGGCACGTGGCCGACTCGGTGCGGTTGCAGTTGACCAAACCCGAGGTGACCGCATGAGCCCCGGGATCGCACTGTTCAGTTCGGTGATCCTGCTGGCGCTGAACGGGTTCTTCGTGGCCGCCGAGTTCGCCCTGGTGGCCAGCAAGCGCTACCGCCTGGAACAGGCGGCGGCAAACGGTGGCCGAGCGGCACGGGCCGCGTTGGATGGCGTCCGCGAGCTGTCGCTGATGCTGGCCGGCGCGCAGCTCGGCATCACGCTGTGCACCCTGGGTCTCGGCGCGCTGGCCGAGCCGGCGATCGAGCACCTGCTCAGCCCCCTGCTGCACGCGGTGGGCCTGCCGGACGCTGCCAGTCACCTGATCGCCCTGGTCTTCGCCCTCGGGGTGGTGACCTTTCTGCACCTGGTGGTGGGGGAGATGGCACCGAAGTCGTGGGCGATCACCGACGCGGAGCGCTCGGCGACGCTGCTCGCGTTGCCGTTCCGCGCCTTCGCCCGGGTTTCCCGGCCGGTGCTCTCCGCGCTGAACGCCCTGGCCAACGCGATCCTGCGGCTGTTCGGCGTCAATCAGCAGGACCAGCTCGCCCAGGTGCACGGCCCGGACGAGCTGCGGATGCTGCTGGAGCAGTCCCGGGAGCACGGGCTGCTCGGTGCTGAGCAGCACCAACTGCTGACCAGCATGCTGGAGTTGCAGGGCACGTCGGTGGCGCAGGTGATGGAACCGTTCGCCACCATGGTCACCGTCCGCCGCGACGACCCGGCCGAGCGGATCGAGGAGGTCAGCCGGGACAGCGGCCGATCCCGGCTCGCGGTGCTCGACGAGGCGGGCGACGTGTGCGGGCTCGTGCACGTCCGGGAGGCGGTACGGGTGGTCACCACCGGCCGGGTCGCCACCGCCGGGGAGCTGATGACCCCCGCGTTCACACTGCCCGCGACGTCCTCGGTCACCGAGGCGGTGGCGGCGATGCGGGCTCGACAGTCACAACTCGCGCTGGTCCGCAACGGCGGTGGCCCGGCCCGGCCGATCGGTTTCGTGGCCCTGGAGGACCTCCTGGAGGAGGTCATCGGGGAGTTCGACGACGAGACCGACACGGTGCCCCGAGGGCGGCGGTTGCGCTGACCCCTACGACCCGGCCGGGTCGAGGAGGCGCGGCCGGGTCGAGGAGGCGTGGCCAGGTCGGCGCGGCAAGCTTGAGGTCACCCCGACCGGGTAGGCGCGCCGGGTGGGGCCGGCACGGCCCCGTCCCGGGAGGGGGCGTGCGGTGCGGCTGACGGGAGTGTCCCCGGAGTCCGGTGGGACCGGGCTCTCCGTGCAGACAACGCTGCCCAACCCGAGTACCCGACCGGGCCTGCGCCTGCCCGGACGGGTGACCCTCGCTGCCGGCCCGGACAACGTGCTGGTGCGGCACATCCGACTCGGCCTGGTCACCACCGTCGAGCCGGACGACCCGTCCGCGCCCCGGCGTCTCATGCAGTTCTTCGACGTGCCGATCGCCGGCCGGTTCGTCGTACCGGCCGGTCGGCGGCGGGCTGTCGACTTCGCGTTCCCGCTGCCGTGGGAGACCCCGGTGACCACCTTCGGTGGGGTGCCGCTGCTGAGCCTGCGGATGGGTTTGCGGACCGAGGTGTCCCTCGACCCCGATCTCGACCAGGGGGCCATGGTGCCGGTCTTCGTGCACCCGATCCCCACCCAGCAGCACGTGCTGGCGGCGCTGGACACCCTCGGCTTCATGATCCGCCAGTCCGGGTTGCAGGAGGGCGGGCTGCCAGGGGTGGAACACAACCTGCCGTTGCACCAGCGCTGGGGCTACTGGGTCGGACCGCTCTACGCCGGCCCGATCACCGAGCTGGAAGTGATCTTCGTGACCAACTCGGCGGGCCTGGAGGCGATCCTCTGGATGGACCGCCGGCTGGCGCTGGCCGGCATCACCCACCAGAGCATCAGCCGGTTCCGGATCTGGCACGAGGGCGCCGACCGGCGGGACTGGGTCGCCACTGTGGACGGCTGGATCCGCCAGGCGATCAACCGACACGCCGCCGCTGCCGCGCACGCCGACTGGTCCGCGCAGATCGCGGGATCAGCCCACGTCAGCCGCCACCCCGACGAGCCGATCAAACCGGGTTACGGCCTCGGCGGCACAGCCGGCGGCGCCGGCATAGGAGGCGGTGGCTCCGGCGGCGGCGACGGCACCTGACCCGCCGCACTCGCCCCGCCCCTTCGCGCTGCCCGCGCTGCCCGCCCCGCCCCTTCGCGCTGCCCGCCCCGCCCTGCCTCGCCCCTTCGCGCTGCCCGCCCCGCCCTGCCTCGCCCCTTCGCGCTGCCCGCCCCGCGCCGCCCTCGCCGCCGACCCCGCGCTGCCCTACGGCCCCGTCGATCATGGAGTCGTGGTGGGATGAACATCCCGTTTCGCGCCTTTCATGAGGCACCACAACTCCAAGATCGACGCGTGCGGAGGACGCGACGTCGCTAACCTCCGCGATCTTGCACTTTCGGTGCCGACAAATCAGTCAACAGCGCGCATTTCGCCAACCGAAAGTGCAAGATCGCGGGCAGCCGGGCAGCCGGGCAGCCGGGCAGCCGGGCAGCCGGGCAGCCGGGCAGCCGGCCGCGCGAGCGGGCGGGCGGGAGCGGGGGCGGCGAGGCGCGGGTCAGCCGGCGGTGGCGGTGGCCAGCTTGAGGCTGAAGGCCAGGAACAGGGCTGCCACGGCGGTGGTGCCGCCGGCCGCCAGGCGGCGGCGTTGGCGGAACTGGGCGGCCAGGAAGGTGCCCGCGAAGATCAACGCGGTCAGGTAGAGCACGCTGGTCACCTGCGCGATCAGCCCGAGCAGCAGGAACGACAGCGCCGGCCACGCGTAACCGGGGTCGACGAACTGGATGAAGAACGAGATGAAGAACAGGATCGCCTTCGGGTTCAGCAGGCTGATCACCAGCGCCTTCCGGAACGGGCTGCGCATCGCCGCCGGCTCCGCGGCGTCGATGAGCCGCGGCGTGCTCGGGTCGTTGCGGTCGCGCCAGCGCCGCACGGCGCCGAGCAGCATGGTCACTCCGACATAACCGAGGTACGCGGCACCTGCGTACTTGATCACCAGGAACAGCGGCGGGTACGCCTTGAGCAGCGACGCCACCCCGGCGGCGGAGAGGAACATCAGCACCCCGTCGCCGACGAACACGCCCGCGGCGGCCCGGTAGCCGACCGCGACGCCTCGTTTGGCGGCGGTGGAGAGCACGAAGAGTGAGTTCGGCCCGGGCAGCAGGATGATGGCCACGGTGCCCAGCACGTACGTCCAGATGTCGGTGATCCCCAGCACGCCCGCCATCATCACGCCACCGGTGCCGTCCGCAGAAGTCTTTCCCGCAGCCTGGCCTGTGCGTTCGGCCACTCGTCGACGGTCATCGCGTACTGCACGGTGTCCCGCCAGGAGCCGTCCAGGCGTTGTCGGTGCATCCGCAGCACCCCTTCCCGGGTCGCCCCGAGCCGTTCGATGGCCGCCTGGGAGCGACCGTTGCGGATGTCGGTGTGCCAGGTGACCCGTACCGCGCCCAGGTCGTCGAAGGCCCGGCCGAGCAGCAGCAGCTTCGCCTCGGTGTTGATCCCGGTACGCCACCAGGGTCGGCCGAGGAAGGTGTACCCGATCGCCACCGCCCGCCGCTCCGGGTCGATCTCGTAGTAGGACGTGCTGCCCACCACCGCCCCGGTCGCCGCGCACCGCTGCACCCAGGCCACCCGCTCGCCCCGGTGCTGGGCGGCCAGGGCGGTGCCGATCACCTCGGCGGTTTCGGCGGGCGCGGAGGGCGGCGCGACGTTGAGGTGTCGCCACACTTCAGGGTCCGTGGTGGCGGCGTGCAACTCGTCGGTGTGGGTCAGGTCCAGCTGCTCCAGCCGAACGTGCTCGCCGTGCAGCGGCACCGGGTCGTGCCACGGCGTGCGGGGCGTCCGCAGGTACGCCGGCAGCGGCGCGGTGACTCCGGCGTCCGGCTCGGGTGCCCCGGCGGTCAGTCGCAGCGGCAGCACGCCGGCCCAGTGCGGCAGGTCCAGGTCGGCCTCGTCCTCGCGGACCCCGCCGGTGCGGGCCCGGACGGACACCTCGCGCAGTGGCAGCGCCAGTACGGCGGTTTCGGCCAATTCGCGACGGCTGGGCGGACGAGTGGCGGTGCTGCGTCCCGCGCCGACCTTCTCGACCAGCGCGGTGAGCATGGCGAGCTTTTCCCGCTCGTCGGTGACCAGTCGGGCGGTGCCGTGCGCGACGACCGAGCGGTAGTTGGCGCTGTGGTGGAACTGGGAGCGGGCGTAGACCAGCCCGTCGAGAATCGTCACCGCGACGCAGACCGGCAACCCGTCGTCGCCCCGGGCGGCGAGCAGCGGCCGACTGCCGGTGGAGCCGTGCAGGTAGAGCGTGTCGCCGATGCGGACGTGCAGGGTGGGCAGCACCCGTGGCTGGCCGTCGACGGTGAAGCTGAGCGCGCAGTCGTACGCCTCGTCGAGTACGGCGTGGGCGGCGGCCTGGTCGTAGCTCATCCTGTCGCGGGAGCGGTGGGGTGTGGTCCGGGCGGTGGGTGGATACATGCGCTCGCCCCTTTGTTCTAGTACAATCTCGTATTTGTGTCAGCACAGTATCAGCTCACCGGTACGACAGCCGTCGAGATTTCGGCCAGCATCGAGTCGGGCATCCGTACCGGCGCCCTGTCAGCGGGAGCCGCCCTGCCACCCGTGCGGGCGCTCGCCACCGAGCTGGGTGTCAGCCCCGCCACCGTCGCCCGCGCCTACCAGGAGCTACGCCAGCGCGGCCTGCTCGCCACCGCTGGTCGGCACGGGACCCGGGTGCGCCCCCGCCCGCCGGTGGCCGCCCGTCGCTCCGCACTGCGTCCCCCACCGTTGCCCGGCGCCCGGGACCTGTCCCGCGGTGAACCCGACCCCCGTCTGCTGCCCCCGCTGGGCCCGCACCTGGCGGCGCTCGCCAGCGAGAACGGCCCGTCGGTCGGCTACTCCGATGCCGGGGTCCTGCCCGAACTGGCCGAGACGGCCCGCGCCCGGCTGGGCGCCGACGGCGTACCGGCCGGGGAGTTGACCCTGACCGGCGGTGCGCTGGACGGCATCGAGCGGTTGCTCGGCGCCCACCTGCGCCCCGGCGACGCGGTGGCGGTCGAGGACCCGGGCTGGGCCAACCTGCTCGACCTCGTCGCCGCGCTGGGCCTGCGCCCGATCGGCGTACCAGTGGACGACGAAGGGCCGCTGGTAGCCGGGGTGGCCGCGGCGCTCGCCGCCGGAGCGCGGGCGCTGATCGTCACCAGTCGGGCACAGAATCCGACCGGTGCCGCCGTCTCCGCGGATCGCGCCGAGGCGCTGCGGACGCTACTCGCCGGCCGACGGGACCTGCTGTTGATCGAGGACGACCACGCTGCCGAACTGGCCCTCGTACCCCTGCACCCGCTCGCCGGTGCGACAGCGAGCTGGGCCTTCCTCCGCTCGGTGAGCAAGCCCTTCGGCCCGGACCTGCGGCTGGCGGTGCTGGTCGGCGACGAAACGACAGTGGCCCGGGTGAGCGGTCGTACCCGGGTCGGTGCCGGCTGGGTCTCCACAGTCCTGCAACGTCTGGTGCTCGCCCTCTGGCGGGACCCGGCGGTCACCGAGTTGGTGCAGCGGGCGGCGCAGAGCTACGAGCAGCGCCGCGAGGGGCTGCTCGCCGCGCTGGCCGAACGCGGCCTGACCGCACACGGTCGCAGCGGCATCAACGTCTGGCTGCCGGTCGCGGACGAGACCAGCACTGTGACAGCGCTCCGCGACGCCGGCTGGGCGGTGGCCCCCGGCGCGCTCTACCGGATCGCCGCCCCGCCGGCCCTGCGCATCACCGTCAGTTCCCTGGACACCGCCGACCTGGCCCCCCTCGCTGCCGCCCTGGCCCGAGCCGAAAACCCACCCCCCACCCAGGGCTTCCCCACCTGACCCCCGCCCTCGCCCCCGCGCGGCCCGCCCGCCCCCGCCCCCGCCCCCGCCCCCGCCCCGCGATCTTGCAGTTTCGGTTGGCGAAATGTCGGGCCTGTGGACGTTGGTCTGTGCAGAAAGTGCAAGATCGCGGGGATTCGGGACGGCGGGGACGGGTACGCGGGGGCCCGGAGGTGGGGGACATGGCTTCAGGTGGGGCTCGTAAGGGGATCTGGATCGCCATTGCGGTGGCGATCATCATCATCGTCATCGTGCTGATCGCGATCGCGTCCGGCGGCGACGGCGGCGGAAACGGGTACTGACGCGTCGCGGCCGGGGCGTACCCGGCGGTGAGCATCGAACGGGTATATAACAGTCGGCATGGCCGAGCAGACCGGGAGCGCTCCGGGCGCCCAGCGGTTCATCCCGCCTGACGCCGATACCATCAACGACCTGCGCACCGCCGCGGGCGGCTGCCGGGGCTGCGAGCTGTACCGGGACGCCTCGCAGACGGTCTTCGGCCGGGGTGACGAGAGCGCCCGGGTGGTGCTGGTCGGCGAGCAGCCCGGCGACATGGAGGACCAGAAGGGGCTGCCCTTCGTCGGCCCGGCCGGACGCCTGCTGCGCCGCGCGGTCGACGACGCCGGGCTGGACCCGGGTCACCTCTACCTGACAAATGCCGTCAAGCACTTTCGCTTCGAGTTGCGTGGCAAGCGGCGGATCCACCAGACCCCGGACCAGGCGCACATCACCGCCTGCCGGCCGTGGTTGGTCGCGGAGTTCGCCCGGCTGCGTGCGGAGATCGTGGTGGTGCTCGGCGCGACCGCCGCCAAGGCGCTGCTCGGCCCGTCCTTCCGGGTCACCCGGCAGCGGGGCGAGCTGCTGCCCTGGCCGGAGTCGGCGCAGCACCCCGCGGACTTCGAGCAGGTGCCGGTGGACAGTGCCGGCACCCGGGCCGACGCCCCGCAGGCTCGGCTGCTGGCCACCATCCACCCGTCCGCAGTGCTGCGGGCCGACGACCAGGACAAGGCGTACGAGGGGCTGGTCGCCGACCTGACCGTCGTCACCCGCGCCCTGCCCGCCTAGCCGGCGACCAGGGCCCACCGCGGCCCGAGCTGGCGACCAGGGCTCACCACGGCCCACGGACGGCCCACCACGGCTAATGCCCGGCGACCGCAGCCGCCCCGGCCCGAGCCGGCGGAAATTGCCGCCCGGGTCGCGCGCCGAGGCGATACCCGCCGGAAACGGCGATGCGTGAACCGCGAAACAGATCCTCTGCAGACTCATGCGAGTCGATCTTGTAGGGGAGGCCGTTATGAGCGATCAGACGCAGTCGATGGTCAGCCGGCGTGGGTTCCTGCGTACGGTTGGAATCAGCGGCGGTGCCGGAGCGATGCTCGCCACGATGGGCGCCATGGGGCTGGCCCCCAGCGCGGCGGCGTCGGTCACCCCGGCATTCCGGCCGCCGGAACCCTCCGACTTCACTCTCAGCGGGCGGTCGGGCGCCAGCGTGGTCGTGCTCGGCGGCGGCATCGCCGGGCTCACCACGGCGTACGAGTTGGGCAAGGCCGGCTATCACTGCACCGTCCTGGAGGCGCGGCACCGCGTCGGTGGGCGGAACCTGACCATTCGGGG
This sequence comes from Micromonospora sp. NPDC005553, assembly GCF_042871765.1. Taxonomy (NCBI): domain Bacteria; kingdom Bacillati; phylum Actinomycetota; class Actinomycetes; order Micromonosporales; family Micromonosporaceae; genus Micromonospora; species Micromonospora sp. NPDC005553. The sequence goes on from NZ_JBIAJD010000015.1 coordinate 59,120, forward strand.
CGGCGACGTCGAGACCGACCTCGACGGACGCACCCAGCGGGCCGGCTTCTCCGACGGGGTCTACTTCAACGCCGGGCCGGGCCGCATCGCACAGTGGATGGTCACGATGGACTACTGCCGGGAACTCGGCGTGCCCATCGAGGTCTTCACCAACCAGAACGCCGACGCCTGGATCTACAACGAGTCCGCCGGGATGACCGAGCCGGTCCGGTACCGCACCGCCAAGGCCGACGTGTACGGCTACGTCTCGGAGCTGCTCGCCAAGGCCACCGACCAGGGCGCGCTGGACGCCCGGCTCACCACCGAGGACCGTGACCGGCTGCTGTCGTTCCTGCAGAGCTTCGGCGCGATCGGCGGACGGACCAGCGACTGGGCGTACACCGGGACCAACCGTCGCGGCTTCTCCGCGTATCCCGGTGCGGGTAACGACGTGGGGAGTCCGCTCGGTGCGCCGCCGGCGCTCGCCGACGTGTTCGCCAGCAACATCGGCCGGTACTTCTCCTTCGAGTTCGGCTACGACCAGGCCATGCTGATGTTCCAGCCGGTCGGCGGGATGGACCAGATCCCCCGAGCCCTGGCCCGCGCGGTGGGCCCGCACCGGATCCGACTCAACGCCGAGGTCACCGGGGTGACCGACCGGGGCAGCCGGGTCGAGGTGACCTATCGGCAGGGCGGCCGGCAGTCGCAGGTCACCGCCGACTACTGCGTGGCGGCCCTGCCGCCGCACCTGATGGCCCGGGTGCCGCACAATCTCGGCACTGCGGTGACCGCGGCCCTGGCCGATTTTCCGGTCACCGCCTCCGGGAAGATCGGCCTGGAATACCGCAGCCGCTGGTGGGAGACCGATCAGCGGATCTACGGCGGCATCACCGAGACCGACCTGGACCTGTCGCACATCTGGTACCCGTCCTACGGCTTCCACGGGAAGCGCGGCCTGGTGGTCGGGTACTACAACACCGGGGCGAACGCCAGGGCGTACAGCGGGCTCACGCCGGAGCAGCGCAGCGAGCGCGCGATCAGCCAGGGTGTGAAGATCCACGGTGACAAGTACCGCAGTGAGCTGGTCACCTCGTACTCCCACGCCTGGGACCGGACCCGCTACATCGAGGGCGCCTGGACGTCGCCCCGGTACGGCACGGCCGGCTACAACCTGCTGCTCCAGCCGGCCGGGCGGGTCTACTTCGCCGGGGACTGGCTCAGCCACGAGGTGGCCTGGCAGCACGGCGCGTTCGTCGCGGCGCGTTCGGCGGTCTCCGCACTGCACCAGCGGGTGATGGCGGGCTGACCCTGAGCTGTCCAGATCTTGGACAGTTTCCGTCAGCGGGGCGGGCTCAACCGGTGGTTGCAACACCGAGGAGCTGGGTCATTTTCTCACCTGGGGTGGCCCAGCCC
>NZ_JBIAJD010000016.1:0-43629 GCF_042871765.1 Micromonospora sp. NPDC005553
TCCGCGCCCCGCGCTTTCAGCGCCAGGCACTTTTACTACGTTACCCGCTCGTTTCCGCCCTGTCAAACCGATATTTCGCGGTTCGTCATGCTTCATCCGGTGATGCGGATAGTCTTGCTTGCTCGAGTCCACGATGACGCACGTCGTTGCCAACGTTCGTTTCTGTCGTGGGAAGCCGCAGACCGGCCGATCGCCGCTTCGCGGCTCTCCGCCCGGCTCCTGCCGGCTTCGAAACTCTACCCGGTCGGCTTCGCGTTCGCAACCCCGTTTCCGGAGTGTTCCGCACCGCCCGATCCTCAGTCCCGCTCGGCGTTGCCGCCACGAGCCTGGCGCCCGTTCTCGGCCGGTTTGTCCGGCCTCCCCCGTGCAGAGAGAAAGTTACGCGGACGGCCCGGAGAAGGCAAATCAGGGTTCATCACTGGTTCGGACGAAGAGCGCCCGCCGGTTCCCGGCGCCGCCGAACTGCCAGCAACCTCGACTCCCCGAGACAGCCGAGGACGCGGGCCACCTCGACGTGCCAGAGTGTCAATCATGGATGAGTCCGGGCACGGCACCAGGGTGTTCGCCGAGCAGGCGCTGCTCGGCCTCATCGGGCCGTTCTGGCAGGTGGTGATCGGCGCGGTCGTGCTGGTCGTGCTTGTGCTCTCGGTGGGACGGCTGGCCCGACGTGGCAGGTCCCGGATGACCACGGCGCTGCTGGTCACCGCCGCCGTCATCGCCGGGTTCGCGGTGATCGGCGTCCTGCTGGAGGGTTGAGGTTCCGAGCCGGCGGTTGGCCCGCCGCACACCTCAGAGCCGCTGAGCCTCAGAGCCGGCGGTTGGCCAGGCTGGGCAGCTCGGCGCGGATCGTGTCGAGCCGCTCCAGGTCCAGGTCGACGACGGAGACCCCCGGGCCGTCCGGCACCTGGCCGATGACCGTCCCCCACGGGTCGACCACCATGCTGCGCCCGAAGCAGGTGCGACCTGGCTCGTGGTCGCCGGTCTGACCGGCCGCCGCCACGAAACACTGGTTCTCGATCGCCCTGGCCCGCAGCAGGACCTCCCAATGGTCCCGGCCGGTGTGCATCATGAACGCTGCCGGAACCACGAGCAGCTGCGCGCCGCCATCGGACGCGAGCAGCCGGTAGAGCTCCGGGAAGCGCAGGTCGTAGCAGATCGACAGGCCGACCCGTAGCCCCTCGACGTCGACCACCACGGGTTGGGCCCCGGGCGCGACACTCGTCGACTCCCGATAGGAGACCCGACCGGGGATCTCCACGTCGTACAGGTGGATCTTGCGATAGCTCGCGGCCAGACTGCCGGAACGGTCGAAGACCAGCGAGGTGTTCCACGTGTGGTCCGGGTCCGGACCCGCCTCATGGAACGAACCGGCCACCACCCAGATCCCGAGCCGCCTGGCCACCCCGGCGAAGAAGCTGCCGACCTCCCCGTCGACCGGCTCCGGTTCGGGCAGCCCACCGGCAGGACCCAGGTAGTCGACGTACTCCGGAAGGACGGCAAGATCCGCGCCGCCGGCGGCGGCGCGCTCCAGCAGGGCCTCAGCGGCCGCCAGATTCGCCTTACGGTCGTCCCGGGCGTTCAGCTGGCACACGGCGACACGCATGAGCCCAGGGTACGGCTGGAGACCCGTTCACGGACAGCGCGACGGCCTGACCGACTCGGGCGGGGGTCGTCACTGGCGAACGGCGCCGAACACGATCACGCCGGCCGCTCAGGATCGAACGGCCGGCGGGACGCGGAAAGGATCAGGCGGACTTGTCTTCGCGGTCGCGCCGAGCCCGGCGCCCGGTGAACTCACGCGGCACGATGGTCGGGTTGACGTTCTCCAGGACAACCTCGCGGGTGATCAGCACGCGGGCGGCGTCGGGGTTGCTCGGCACCTCGTACATCGCGGAGAGCAGAACCTCCTCGATGATGGCCCGTAGACCACGTGCACCGGTGCCCCGGAGCATCGCCTGATCGGCGATGGCTTCCAGCGCCGGCTCGTCGAACTCGAGCTCGACACCGTCCAGCTCGAACAGACGCTGGTATTGCCGGACCAGGGCGTTGCGCGGCTCGGTGAGGATCCGAACGAGGGCGCTGCGGTCCAGGCTGCGAACGTTGGTGATGACCGGTAGCCGGCCGACGAACTCGGGGATCAACCCGAACTTGAGCATGTCTTCCGGCATGACCTGGCTGAAGATGTCGTCCGTCGACCGCTCGGAGACCGACCGGAGCCGGGCGCCGAAACCGGTGCCGCCCTGCCCGGTGCGGGACTCGATGATCTGGTCGAGGCCGGCGAACGCCCCACCACAGATGAACAGCACGTTCGTGGTGTCGATCTGGATGAACTCCTGGTGTGGGTGCTTACGGCCACCCTGCGGCGGCACGTTGGCCACCGTGCCCTCGAGCATCTTGAGCAGCGCCTGCTGCACGCCCTCACCGGAGACGTCCCGGGTGATCGACGGATTCTCCGACTTGCGGGCGATCTTGTCGACCTCGTCGATGTAGATGATGCCGGTCTCGGCGCGCTTGATGTCGTAGTCGGCGGCCTGGATCAGCTTGAGGAGGATGTTCTCCACGTCCTCGCCCACGTAGCCCGCCTCGGTCAGCGCGGTGGCGTCGGCGATGGCGAACGGGACGTTCAACATCCGGGCGAGGGTCTGCGCCAGGTGGGTCTTGCCGCACCCCGTCGGGCCGAGCAGCAGGATGTTGGACTTGGCCAGCTCGACGGCGTCACTGCCGGAGCCCGGCGCGCCAGCCGCCTCGGCCTGGATCCGCTTGTAGTGGTTGTAGACCGCTACGGCGAGCGCCTTCTTGGCCTGATCCTGACCCACGACGTAGGTGTCGAGGAACTGGCAGATCTCCATCGGCTTGGGAAGCTCTTCCCACTTCACCTCGCCGGACTCGGCCAGCTCCTCTTCGATGATCTCGTTGCAGAGATCGATGCACTCGTCGCAGATGTAGACCCCTGGGCCCGCGATGAGCTTCTTGACCTGCTTCTGCGACTTGCCGCAGAAGGAGCATTTCAGTAGGTCGCCGCCGTCACCGATCCGTGCCACCTACGTTCTCCCTGCACTCATCGGCCGGAGACCCGGCCCTGACCTGCGGACGTTGCACGCCGCCCGGTTTGGTTCGCGCCGCCAGCCCAGCCGGCGAAGCGGTACGGACCCGACGTTACCCGCTGGCGGGGCATTCTCCGACCCCCAAAACGGGTGTGTCAGAGGTCGGCCGGGAACGAAAGCCCCGGCCAACCTCTGACCCGGTACGGCTCAGCGGGCGGCGTTGGCCGCCAGCAAACCCTTCTTGCGGCTGGTCAGGATCGTGTCGACCAGCCCGTACTCCTTGGACTCCTCGGCCGTCATGATCTTGTCACGGTCGATGTCCTTGCGAACCTGCTCGATCGGGCGGTTGCAGTGGCGGGACAGCATGTCCTCCAGCTGCGTACGCATCCGCAGGATCTCCCGGGCCTGGATCTCGATGTCCGAGCCCTGCCCGTAGCCGCCCTCGGTGGCCGGCTGGTGGATGATGATCCGCGAATTCGGCAGGGCCATCCGCTTACCCGGAGTGCCCGCCGAGAGCAGCACCGCCGCCGCGCTCGCCGCCTGCCCGAGGCAGACCGTCGAGATGTCCGGACGGACGTACTGCATGGTGTCGTAGATCGCCGTCATGGCGGTGAACGAACCACCCGGCGAGTTGATGTACATGATGATGTCGCGGTCCGGGTCGGTGCCCTCGAGCGTCAGCAGCTGGGCCATCACGTCGTTGGCCGACGCGTCGTCCACCTGGACGCCGAGGAAGATGATCCGGTCCTCGAAGAGCTTGTTGTACGGGTTCGACTCCTTGACCCCGTACGACGTGCGCTCGACGAACGACGGCAGCACGTAGCGGTTGTGCACGGCCGCGAACTGGGGCGGCAGGCTCAGATCGGTCATCGTCAGCTCCTCAGCTCAGGGTCCCGGCGCCATCCGGAACCTGTGCGGCCCCGATGATCACCTTGTCGATGAAGCCGTAGTCCATGGCCTCCTGGGCGGTGAACCAACGGTCCCGGTCCGAGTCGGCCTCGATCTGCGACTGGCTCTGGCCGGTGTGGTGCGCGACCCGCTCCTGGAACATCCGCTTCGTGTAGAGCATCTGCTCCGCCTGGATGGCGATGTCGGACGCCGTGCCGCCCAGACCACCGGACGGCTGGTGCATCATGATCCGTGCGTGGGGCAGGGCGTACCGCTTGCCCTTGGTGCCCGCGCAGAGCAGCAGCTGACCCATCGAGGCAGCCATGCCCATCGCCACGGTCGACACGTCGTTGTCGATGAACTGCATGGTGTCGTAGATCGCCATGCCGGAGTAGACCGAGCCACCCGGCGAGTTGATCCACAGGTTGATGTCGCGGTCCGGGTCCTCCGCGGCGAGCAGCAGCAGCTGCGCGCAGATGCGGTTGGCGACCTGGTCGGTCACCTCACTGCCCAGGAAGATGATGCGTTCCTTGAGCAACCGGTTGTAGACCGAGTCGTCGAGGTTGCCAATGGAGTCGCCACCGCGCGCGTCAATCGCCCGGAGCGACTTCTTGGGGATGTGCATGTCGGTCATGGCAGCCCTTCGCTCTCCGTACCGTCTTTCCCGACACTAACCGCTGTGCGGGGCGGCAGAGTCCCGGTCGGGGCAGTGTTCGCTCTCAGCGCAGCTGTGTCGGGCGTACCCGCGGCGCGGGCTTCCGGGCGTACCCGGCAGTGCCTTGCATGCCCGGGCGGACCCGGCAGTGCCTGCTGCCCGGGCGGACCCGGGAGGGAAACGGCCGCCGTCCGCCGCTGAGCGGTGGACGGCGGCCGCACCCGACGATCAGTGGTCGTGGTTGTGCTCCGCCTCGTTGGCGGCGCGCAGCGCGTCGAGGGTGATCCCGTTGCCGGCCGAGTCCTTGATCGTGATCTTCTCCATGACGGCCGCGAGCGCCTTGCCCCGCCGCACGTCGCCGAAGACCGCGGCGGCCGCGCCGGAGCGCACCAGCTGGTCGTAGTACTGCTGCGGGGCCATCCCGGCGCGCTGCGCCCGGTGCACGATCTCGTGCCCGAACTCGTCGTCGGAGACCTGCACGTCCTCGGCGTCGGCCAGCGTGTCCAGCAGGAGCTGGACCTTGACGCCCTCGGTCGCCGCCTCGGTCAGCTCGGCGTCGATCTGCTCCTCGGTCTTGTCCTCGGCCGCGAGGTACTCCTCCATCGAGGCGCCGATCCGCTCCAGCTGGTCGACCATCGCCTGCTTGCGGCTGTCGACCTCCTCGCGGACAACACCCTCCGGAGCCGGGATGTCGGCGGCCTCGACGAGCTGGGCCAGGGCCTTGTCCCGAGCGGCGTAGATCTGCTCGACCTGCTTGCCCTGGGTGACCCGGTTACGCAGGTCGCCGCGCAGCTCCTCGATCGAGTCGAACTCGCTCGCCATCTGGGCGAACTCGTCGTTCAGCTCCGGCAGCTCCTTCTCCTTGACCGTGCGCACGGTCACCGCCACGTCGGCGTCGCGACCGGCGAAGTCGCCGCCGACCAGCTGGGTGGTGAAGGTGGTGTCGTCACCGGCGGCGAGGCCGACCACGGCCTCGTCCAGGCCCGGCAGGAGCTGCTTGCTGCCCACCTCGTGGGAGATGTTGCTCGCCTGGCCGCCCGGCACGTCCTCGCCGTCGACGGTGGCGTTCAGGTCGATCTGCACGTAGTCGCCCTCGGCGGCGGCCCGCTCGACGGTCTTGAGGGTCGCGAAACGCTCCCGCAGGTTCTTCACCTGCTCGTCGATCTCGCTCTCGTCGATCTGCAGCTCGTCGACGGTCACCTCGATGGTGCTCGCGTCCGGGATGGTGATCTCCGGGCGGACGTCGACCTCGGCCGTGAAGTTGAGCGAGTCACCGTCGTTGAACTCGGTGATCTCGACCTCCGGGCGCCCCAGCGTCTTCAGGTCGTGCTCGCGCACCGCAGCGAGGATGTTCTCCGGGATGGCCTCCTGGACCGCCTCGTTGAGGACGGTGCCCCGGCCCACCCGCTGGTCGATGACCGCGGTCGGCACCTTGCCCTTGCGGAAGCCCGGAACCTGGACCTGCGAACCGATCTCCCGGTACGCCTTCTTGAGGCTCGGCTCGAGCTCGACGAACGGCACCTCGATGGCGAGCCGCACGCGCGTCGGGCTCAGAGTCTCGACGGTGCTCTTCACAGGCGTACTCCTTGACGGATCTCAGTTGAGTCTGGGCGTGATTCAGCCCATCGAGTGTAGGCGAGCCGGCCTGACGCTCCGGCATCGCCCGGGAGCCGCACTGGGCGGCACCCGGGGCGGCCCGGCCGCGGACGACAGTCGGGGTGGCGGGATTTGAACCCACGGCCCCTCGCTCCCAAAGCGAGTGCGCTACCAAGCTGCGCCACACCCCGTGGCGACGTGCAGTCTATGCCGTCGCCACGCCTCAGTCGGTGCCGGGGCATCCCCCACCCGGACACATCACCCGAAAACTACCATTAGCCCCCACTCCCGCACCGCCAAGATCCGCACAACTTCACGGATCTGGTGGTCTCCGCGCGCGGCGAGGCCGCTACATCCCGGATGTTGCGCGGATCTTGGGTCGCGGTGCCGCCGGGTCACGGACGACGCGACGCCGCGGGGCGGTGACGCGGTTACGCGTCGGGCAACAGCATTGGGTACGCTAGGGGCGCGTCCCGTTTCGGCGGGATGCACGCGGGCGTAGCTCAATGGTAGAGCTTCAGTCTTCCAAACTGACTACGCGAGTTCGATTCTCGTCGCCCGCTCCACGCACGAATGCCCAGGTGGACCGCACGAATCGCGGCACCTGGGCCTTTCGCTTCTCCCTCAGTCCAGCCTTCCACCCGCACGACTGACGCCGCTACGACGCCTTGCCGACCGATGGGGACTGCTAGAAAACGCGATGCAGGCTGGCGGAGCTGGTGTCAGACGGCGGGCCACTGTTGTGCTCGATGAAGTGGCGAACAAGCTCGGGTGCAACGTCAGGCTGGCAGTAGGAGATGGTGTCGAGGCCGGCGGGACCCACGAATCGGAAGTCCACCTGATGATCTACGACCCGGACTGCGTCCTGCCACCACGTTGCCAGTGGATCGGCGAGCTCGAAGAGTGACGACAGTTGCGGCCCGGTGAACCACAGGACGTTGCCCGACCGATGCACCTCGATGCCGCGGCTCTGCACCAACGGCGCCACCGCGAACAGGAGATCCGTGGGGTCGATCGTCTCCCCCTGCGAAGAGACGCTCACACCGAAACCGACACGCATGTCGCGCAGCGTAACCGTTCGCCGGGTCCACAGTACGGCCCCTGTCGGCGGTGAGCTTCGTCCTCGCGAACTGACTACGCGAATTCGATTCTCGTCGTCCACTCCACGCACGAAGGCCCAGGTGGCCCACACGGTGGCGGCACCTGGGCCCACTCGGCGAGGCCGAGTCGCCGTGTCACTTCAGGTGGAACCGTTCGTCTGCCGCGAGGGCAGCCAACTGCGGCACGGAGAACGGCAGCTTCGTCAACCCCGGCCGGCTCTCGTCCAGCCGCGCGGCCTGCGCCACGAAGACCACCACGCCGTCCGGGTGCCGGTACGCCGACCACTGGTCGAGCCGGTCGTCGCTGCTCGGTCGGACCACGACGCCGACCCGCACGGGTCCGACGGTCTCGACCTGGCACTCGCCCTTCATGCCCCAGAACTTCTGGGCCAGGTCGCACGGCTCGGTCGGCAGCGGGTTGCCGGCAGCGTGCACCTCGACGATCACGCGCCCGGTGCCCTCACCCTGGGCCACTGCAACCGAGGACGAATAGCTCCACACGTCGACGCCGTCCACCTTGTCCTCGAACTGCGCCTGGTGGGTCCGCAGCGTCCGCTCCTCGGCGGACTGGCCCGGCGGGTCATCTGGCGTGCTGTAGCCGGAGGGTATGACCGAGACAGCCTCGGTGAGCAGGTGAACCCCCTGGTCGTACTTGGACCCGGCCCGCGCGGTCCGGTCCTCCTGCGGTTGCCCGTCCGGCCCGGTCGGCCACGGTTCCTTGGTGTCCTGAGAAGCCAGTGGCCCCTGGCCCGCAGGCTGGTAGATGTGCCCGTCCGGGGTGGCGACGGCCGCGAAGCCGGTGACGGCCAGCACGACAGCCGCCGAACCGAGGGACGCCAACAGCGCCCGTCGGCGGAAGTGCGTCCGCCGTGCCGCGCCGAGCGCGGCTGTCGTACTCAATGGTGGTGGCGGGGTTGTCTCCGCCATCTCGCTGCGCAGCCCCTCGCGCAACTCCTGCTCGTTCATCGCTCCCCCATCTCGATCCCGCTGTAGGTGGGTGCCAGGAGGCCGCGCAACGTGTCGAGCCCGCGTGCCGCCTGGCTCTTCACCGTCCCTGGAGAACACTCCAGCAGCGCCGCGACGTCCTCGATCGACAGGTCCTCCCAGTACCGGAGAACCAGCACGGCCCGCTGACGCGGCGCCACCCGGGCCAGCGCCTGCAGCAGCACCAGCCGGCTCTCCGGCGAGTCGGGCGGGGCCACCTGCTCGGCGGCCTCCCCGCCCACCCGTTCACGCCGCCACCAGCCGCGGCGGCGCTCGTCGAGGAAGGTCCGGATCAGAATCCCGCGCACGTAGCTGTCGAGCACCTCGTGCCGGGAGATCCGGTTCCAGACCCGGTAGAGCTTGACGAACGCGGTCTGGACCAGGTCTTCGGCACGGTGCCAGTCGCCGCACAGCAGGTACGCGGTGCCGCGCATGGCACCGGACCGTGCCGCGAAGTACTCGGCGAACGCCTCGTCGCGATCGCTCATTCAGGCCTCCGATCCCCGTTTCGAGTTAGTCACGCGGGGTCCGGCCCGGAGGGTTGCTCCGGAACTCGCGCAGATGTCACGGGGATCAACGCCGAACGACGTCCGGAGGCTACAAACGTGGCCATCGGCGTCGATGAGGCTGATTACGACGTTTCGGCGTAACTCCGGCTGGCACGGGTGATCGACGCCGCGACATCATCGGCCCGAGTATGCCTACCAGTCCATTTGGCAAGGTTGGACTTCTGGACCGCCCAGGCGACCACACGCTCGTTCGTCGAGGTCGTAATGGTCAGGCCCCCGTAACCCGCGTCGACGATCCTGACGTCGCGAAGCGCGATGTGCTGGGAGGCGTTGGGATTCCGCAAGATCACCTCAGTGTCCGTGAGGATCACGGCCGGACGCCAGGCGAACCTCCACCAACTCAGCAGCGCACCGACGATGGCGAGAGCGCTCGCGAGCACGGAGCCAAGAGCCAGCCACGACAACAGGCCGGCCAGAGGGACCAGAGCGAGTACGCCGAACCGACCGAGCGATGAGACCCTCCAGATCTGCGGCGCGAGTGGGTTGCCGACGTGCTGTGTCATCGTCGTGCTGTCCTTCCTGCCATGTCTCTGCCGGCCAAAGATGGCCCTGGTGCGGGACGTCACCGCGAGCCTTCGGCACTGGATCTGCTGTTCGCATAGGTCCAGATGTTCTGGATCATCGCCGACTTGTGCGTGTGGGCGGGCCGCTCGGTGAACAGCAGGTGTTCAAGCTCCGGTGACGGCCCCTGCTCCGCCAGCAACCAGGCCCGTACCCGCCAGCCGCCGGCCCCGAGGAACTCCCGGCTGTCGGCGACCGCGAGGAACGCCTCACGGTCCAGCAGCGGCAGCAACTCCGCCAGCGTCTCGTCAAGCCGCCGGCGCACCTGCGCCGACACCTCAGCGGCGGTGGCCTCGTCGGCGATCCGCCACTGGTCCCCGCCGGAGAGGGTGGTGAATCCGACGCGGTGCTTCCAGATGGCGTACAGCGGCCGAGGTTGCTCGGACGCGGGCAGGCGGTAGCGCTGCCGGGCAGCCTCCCACGCCGGCGCCAACACCAGACCCACGTTGATGTAGAAGATCTTCTCGGTCGCGGTGGAGTGGTCCGACATCTGCAGTTCGATGACGAGGGCGTCGCCCGCCGCCGAGTACCGACGGAAGACGCAGCCCATCCCCTGTTTGAAGCCGTACCCGGCCAGTTGCTCCGCCACGCCCCTGACGAAGTCATTGAACAACGTTTGCAGAGACATCGACATGGTCCTTCCAACCGGCCGGGACGGCAACGAACAGATCAGCTGCCTAGTCCTGATCGCGCTGGCGATTCATAACATCGGACCGACCTCGACGCCGCACAGGTCCGCCGCACTGCCGTCGCCCGCGCCATCCCGCCGGGGCGGTCACCGCGCCCGGCGGGATGGCCAACAGGTCGATTCTCAGGAGATGGCGGTGAGGCTCTGAGCCGCGAGCACGCTGAACTGCTTGGTCACCCGCTCAGCGGTGGCAGTGTCCAGAGCGAGCGTCCGGATCCGTGAAACGAGCGCACCCCGGGCCAACAGCAAGGTACAGATATGGGTCGGCACCGAGCGGTCCGCTCCATCGATCACCTCGCAGTACATCAGCTGCCCATCCAGACCAGGCAGGCGAGGAAGCTGCGTCTCACCGAGAACGCGATAACGATCCTCGCGATCACGGTAGGTGCCACAACCAAGCTTGCCGCGAACCTGCTCGACGGCCTGCGCACCCGACGTCACACCCCAGGCGCCGGCGAGCTGCATGACCCGCAGATCCGGCGCCTCCCACTCACGCTGCTGCCCGAAAGCAGTGCCGTAGACGCCGTTGCCTCTACGCATCCCACAGACGGACGAGAGGACGCCATCGGCATAGGGCGACTGCTGAGGCACGACCTTCAGACCATCGATGTCCGGCGTCGACCCGATCAGCACCCTGCCGACCTGGTCCGCAAGCTCAGGGTCCATGTCGAAGACCGGCTGCAACCCATCAGCGAACGGATCGATGGTGTATCCACCGGCCGGCGGCCCACTCCGGCCGGCTGCCGGCGGCGTGCCGGAGCCGCCCCCGCAGGCCGCGGTGAGGACGAGCCCCACCGCGGCCACCAGGGTGAGCAACAGCCGGCCGAACCTGGTCACCAACGCTGCCGGTACGGCTCGGTCACGACTGCGCTCCTTGGCGAACCGGCTTTCCACACTACGTCCTTCACCATCGACCCTGATGAGTTGAAGCCCTGCGCCCTGCCCAACTCGGCGAAGCGCCCGTTTTCGTTATCGGAAATATCGGTACCAAGATCATTTGCATCTTTGTTGAAGTTCCACCGGTCCTCGGCATGAATGGTGATCCGCATAGCCACTGTGTCACCGGTGACGGTCACCTCGGCACTAGCCCAGATGTCGTACGAGCCGAGCGTCTTTTGCCAGCGCTCAGTGGTCGGATTGTCCCTGATGTTGCGGCCGATACTGGTCATGTCAAAGGTAGTACTGCCGGACTTACCCATTAGGTTTTCAGCGGCGGACTGCGCAGCCAAGATCTCGTCGTTGACCTCCTGCCGAATATACGGGTCCCCGTCGTAGCCCGGAGCGAAGTCGAATACATAGGGCTCCCCGCTATTCTCCATGTATCGGTCGTACAAGTACGGCGCCTCGCCCCAACTGGCACACTGGCCCACCCCTGACTTCTGCGAGGCGATGCACGCATAGCGTCTGGCCTGCCACTTGGCCCAGCTCGCAACATCGGCGGGAGTGATGACGGCCTCCGGGTTGTACACGAATTCATCGTCCCACGGGCCGTGTCTCGTGGGGTTCCTGGGTTTGCCGATGCAGTAGCGATCGAAGCAGGACTTCGTGATCCTGGTCTTCTTTCCGCCCGGCTCGTGGACAATCTCGCCGTCCGGTGTGGGTGTTGTGTACATCGTGCAACTGTCGTTGCCGCACTGCTTCAGGCCGGTGGGATCGCTGGTGCTTACCGGGCTGTTGTTGCTGTAGTTGTAGCCGTTCATCTGCTGCGGGTCCGACAGGTCCAGCACAGGGTCGACGCTGATGAAACGACCGATCAGTGGGTCGTACTCCCGCGCCCCGAGGTGGGTGAGGCCGGTGTTGTCCTTGGTGCCACCGACGAAGCCCTTGTCGTTGGGCCAGACCGGGGTGGCACCTCGGGGCAGGCCGTATGGCGTCTCCCGGCGGATCGCCGCCTGCTGGGTGGCGGCGTTCACTGAGACTCCGGCGGTGCCATGGTGATCACCGGTCAGCCACGTCAGGCCAGCGGCCGTCCGGGAGGCGACGCTGGCTCCGTTGTGCGAGTAGAAGCGGGTGCAGGTGGTCGTCTGAGTGCTGGAGTTGTATCGGATCTCCTGCCCGGGCAGATACGCCGTCTTGCCCGCCGGGTCCCGGCGGATCAGCCGGTTGCCGTCCGCGTCGTAGATGAAACTGGTCTGCCCGGTCGAGTCGGTCGCCGTGTTTAGGTGTCCCTCGAAGTCCCAGGTCAGCGTCTGAGTGCCAGCGGAACCGCTGGGTCGGGTGAGCGTGTTGCCCGTCTCGTCGTAGGTGTAGTTGCCCACCTGACCACCGGTCGTCGAGGTAAGGCTGTGCGCCTTCGGCGAGCCGTCGGCCGGGTAGTTGTAGGTGGTCGTCGTGTCCCCGCCGGCGGCGTGGACCACCTCCGAACGCCTGTTGCCCACGCTGTCGAAAGTCCACGACCGCCAGTATGGCGCGGGACCGCCCAGCGAGGTGGCCGACCGCGCCGCAGCACAGTCACCCGACGACGGCGTCCACGCATGGGAGAGCCGGCGTAAATGGTCGTAGGTGAAGCACTGGGTGTCGTCGACCGGATCGGGTGCGACGTCCGTGACCTTGGTGACGTTGCCGGTCTGGTCGAAGCTGTATCGGACGTCAGAAAGGATGTTCGGCGCCACCGAATCGCGGTCCGTCCGGATGCCGGTCAGGCGGCCGGTCTCAAGCTCCCGCGTGAACTTCTGGAAAACCCGTCCACCGGTACCGGTGTACAGCTCCACCTGGTCGATCTCGCCGAGCGCGTTGTAATCGGTGTCGGCGACGTACGACGAGTTGACGCTCCCGTACAACGTCCGGAGGCCGCTCGGTAGCCCGAAGCTGTTGTAGTCGAACAGCAGCGTCTCCGCCGGCAGGCCCGAGTTCGTCGACGGCATGCTCTGCGACGCCACCGAGTTGTCCACGTTGTAGGTGGTGTCGAAGGTATAGGTCCCGGCCAGTCCGGTCTCCGCGCTGGGGATGACTACCGAACTGCCGGTTGGCAGGTACGTGTCCGTGTAGCCGTTGACCTTCACCTGATAAGCCGCGCTGCCGACGAAGCGGGTCGACTGGGTGAGCTGACCCTTTGCCAGGGTGTCGTAGACCCACTGGGCCCGCATGGTGCCACCGACCTGGTTCTCGTAGACCGCCCGCTTGCGGTTGAGCGAGTCGTAGAGGTAGGCCAGCTTCTTACCTCGGGCGTCGCTCAGGCTGGCGACCCGACCGCCATTGTCGTACGTGGAGACCGCCTTGCCCTTGTCGGGGTCGACGACCTCGGTCTGCCGGCCCCGTAGGTCGAAGGTGTACGTCCACTTGTTGCCGCGGGAGTCGGTGACGGCCGTCTTTTGTCCCTTGCGGTTGAAGGTGTACTTGGTGGCATCCCAGCTGCCCGCCGCGCCGGGGGTGGGGGTGGCGCCGTGGTAGTACCGCAGCTCCACGAGCTGCCCCCGTGCGTCCGCGATGCTCGAGGTGGCCGTGCCGCCGGCCGCCGGCGTGGCGTCGGTGCGGTCGCCCGCGTAGTAGGTCGAGGTGCGCCACCGCTCGGCGTTGTAGGGCTGGAAGACCTGAGCTGTCGTCCGTCCGGCACCGTCGTACACGGTCCGCGTCTGGTTCGGTACCAACGCTCGTTCGGTGGTGGTCACCAGGGTCGCACCGGCCGTCCCCACCGCGTGGTACGTCCCGAAGCTCCTGGCCTTGCGCCCCACCGTGTCGTAGAACGTCTCGGTGATCAGGCGTCCACCCGATATCGAAGGCGACTGGGTCTGTCTTTCCCGCATCATCCCGTCGTAGTGCGCGTACGAGGTGGAGTAGCCGCCCGCGGAGTTGAGCTTCGACGCGGACACGACGGTCGCCGCGTCCGTCCGGACCGTGTAGGCGAAGGTCATGTTCGCGCTCTGGGTGGCCTTGTTTCGGTTGGGAAGCCAGACCGAGGTGAGGCGGCCGAGACCGTCATATGCCAGGTCGGTGCGCTTGCCGTTGGCGTCCACCACCGCGGTTTCCGTGCCGTAGCCCGGCGAGAGGGTCGTGGTGGAGACGTGTAGCGCCGGGTTGGTGACAGTCTTGCTGGTCACCGGGCCACCGGTCGCGGGGGTATAGGCGGTCTTGGTTTCGTAGTTGTTCGCGTCCCAGACCGAGGTCACGCGGCCCTGGCTGTCGTAGGCCGACCGTGCGACGGTGGTGAACGTCGGCGCGCCGGCGTTCCACGTCGCCATCTCCTCAAGCCGCGTGGTCAAACCCCGCGTCGGCTCGGCTTTGAAGGCGTGATCGTCGTACGAGGTCCGAGTCTCGCCGATCACGTCGTCTTCGCTGAGCGAGGCGGGAGTGGCCGTGTCTGAGCACTTCACTGCGTACGTCTGCACCCGATGTACCCGGTCCATCAACCAACTGGTTGTATTCCTCGGGGTGTAGTCGGTCTTCGTGCAGCGTTCGTCACCCGCGACGCCGTCCTGGCCCAGGTCGTCCACGGCGACCGCCATGCCGAAGCTGTCGTACGTAGTAACGGTCTTGTTGACCCGCTCGGCGCGCCCAGCGTCGAGCGTGGTGTGCGTGGTGGTCGTGCCGATCCCGTTGAACCTCGAGGTGACGGTGTCGCCGTTGATCGTTCGGGTAGCGGTCGCCGCTGAGGCCCATGGGACGTTGCGCACACGGGAAACGACCGGCCCACCTGGGCCGTTGTAGACGGTGGTCTCCCGCTCGACTCCGGAGTACCAGTCCTCATCCGGTATCCCGTCGATCGTGACCGACTTGGTTCCACCCGTGGGGGTGGCCCGGTCTCCGTTCATGCCGCGGAAGTAACGGCTCTCGGTATAGGTCTGCTCACCCGGATCACCAACGGTGACGCCCACCCGGCCATACCCACGGAAGTCGGACCAGGTCTTGCGCTTCTTGTCAATCAGCCCGTCGTCGTCGTTGTAGTGCCAGGCGGCTCCGTCGAGGTAGTTGTACGAATAGACCGTACGAGGGCTGCCCTGCGGCGGCACGCCACCGGTGTTGTCGTTCTCGTAGATGGTGGTCACAACGTACTTATGGAACCAGTCGGTCACGGGGTCGCTGTAGCCCTCCGGTTCCCAGATCACCGGGTAGCACCGCCGGCCGTTGGCTTGCGGCGTCGGCATGGTTTGCCCGGCCTTACAATCCTGGGCGGAGTAGTTGACGCTGATCGTTCCCCCCGCCTCGTTACGGATCTTCGTGATCCGCATCCAGTTCATCGCAGCTGCGAAGTCCTCGGTGTCGACCCGGTTGGAAAGCTGTACCGGCGTGAACTCGATGTCCGGGACGCTGGTGCTGCCGCCGCTCAGACCGGCGTGCGAGATCTTGGATAGCCAGAGGCCCGCGCGCGTGCCATCACCGGGATCGGGGAACGTATGGGTGAGGGTCCACCGCTCGACGTCGCTGTAGGCACTACCGGTGCGGACCTGGGTGGTAACCGTGGACAGCCGCTTGGTGGTCCAGAAGGTCGGTGCGTAGTCGTCCGCGCAGGACGTCCCGGTGCATTCGGAGTCCCATGGAGTGTCCGGCCAGTGCGCCTCGTCGTGCGTGGTGCAGCTGCTCAGACAGCGGTCGGCCTCGGTGAGCTCCACGCGAAGCGGCGCCGGGGTGCTGAGCACCGAGTCGACGCCGTTCACCCGTCGAGTGCCGTAGTCGATCCGGTCCAGCCAGCCACCACGGACATAGCTAACGTCATCGTTCGTATCGAGGTTGCGAGCGTACTTGTTCGTTTCCTTGCCGTACCAGTACGACGCCGAGTTGCCGTGCAGGTCGACGACGTAGTCCAAGTTCCACCGCCACGCCTGGGTGCAGTCGGAAGCGGCGAAGGTCGTGGCATTGCACGGCTCGCCCGGCTCGTTGCCGAAAACAGGCGTCGTCCAGGTCGAATTGGTCTCGCCGTTGCCGGAGGCCCATCCGGGCAATCGGTTGAGGCCGAACCAGTACTGCGTTCCAGCCGTGGTGGTTAGCACCCAGTACTCGCCGTTGTTGTCCCCGTTGGCCGCGCCGGTTTTGCGCTCGATCCGCGAACCGTCGTCGTTACGCAGATGCCAACGATCCTCGCTGGAGTTGTAGATCAGCTCACCGGAATGCCCGGCCAGGGACATCGTGGCATTGTCCGTCTCCCAGCACATGTCGGTGGCCTTCTCGGTATTGTTGGCCGAGCCACCCATGTCGTCCGAGCAGTTTCGGTAGGTGCGCTCGATGTAGCCCCCTGGCCATCCCTCGAACCCCTCACCGATCCACGAGGGCTGGTTGTTGGAGGCGGCGTGCCGGCCGTCGACCGACTGCGATGAGTAGCTCAGTTCGACCTTCGGCTCGGGGCCGCCGGCACCCGGCGGCACTCGCATTGGGTACGACCAGGTGAAGGCCCCCGCGCTGCCGCCGGCGCTCCAGGTGGAGGAGGGCTGGAGAGACGTGGCCTTGTAGTCACCGGCTGGGCCGGAAGCCCCTGCCGCGAGCGCCAGCAAGCTCTCCGACGCGCCGACCGTGACACTGGCGGTGACTGTGCCCGATCGGAGATCGTTGCGGGATTTCAGTGAAGTAGTACCCAGGCACTGCTTCTTCTGCGGAGTGGTCAGTGCGCAGGCCGGCATGGAGACCAAGCGCAGTCGGCTGGCCCAGTCAGCACCATAGGCGGTGGCGAACGACCGGTAGTCGACTGTGACATCGGCATTCCCGCTGGCGGCGGTGCCCGCCCCGCCAACCCGAAGTAGCAGGCCCTGTACTCCCGCCCGGCTCGAAGCAGTCTGGTCGAGCACCTCGACCCGCACCCGGCCGGCGGAAGCGCCCCGCGAGGTCGCAGCCGGGCGAGCGATCCGTACCGGCAAGGTGCCGGCGCGGACTGGCCCGCCAGTCTCGGAAGCGGTGAGGTCGGCCACCGCTGTCCCGGCTGCAGGCCAGATCGGGGCCGGTTTCGCGGACGCCGCCGATGGTAGTTTCGCCGCTGGCGTCGCAGCCGGTGTGACCGCCTTCACCGGAATGGTGGGTATCGGCTTGGACGACGGTCGCTGGTAGCCAACCGGCGCCGCTTGAGCCGAAGGCCCCTGAAGGACGCCCGCCACGAGGGTCGCCGCGAGGGCCGCCGCGACCGTCGCCCGCCGACGAAGGCGTGCACCCCGTCGCTGGCTAGTTACTTTCATTGATTGCAGTGGGCGGGCTAACGACACCAGATTCCTCCGGAAGGTCGAATGATCAAAAACAGTGAGGGCCGTAGGAGGTGCCGTCCCCTGCGAGACGACACCTCCGTCGTTACCGCGAACGCTTACGAGGTTGGCGGGTTGAAGCGCAGCCCCAGACCCGGCCGGAGGACCGGCTGGCGG
This sequence comes from Micromonospora sp. NPDC005553, assembly GCF_042871765.1. Lineage (NCBI taxonomy): Bacteria > Bacillati > Actinomycetota > Actinomycetes > Micromonosporales > Micromonosporaceae > Micromonospora > Micromonospora sp. NPDC005553. The sequence goes on from NZ_JBIAJD010000016.1 coordinate 17,360, forward strand.
TAGGCGTACTGGATCGCGCTGGTGCCACTGGCGTTCTCGATGCCGATGGTGGCGGCGCCACCGCGTTCGAGGAACGTGCCGTCGTTGTCGGTGTAGGCGAAGCTGTAGCCGCCGGCCTCGTCGAGGATTACCTGGAAGGTCACCCGGGTGAGCGGGTCCTCGAACGAGTGCACGTTGCGCCACTCGATGACGAACTGTCGGCTTCCGGTGCTGCCCCGCACCCCCGTGCGGACGCTGGCGTTGCTGTCGACCACCCAGTCGTGCCAGAACGGGTAGAGGGCCGCGTTGGGTTCCTCGGGGCTGTCCGGCGACGGGATGGGCCAGGCGTCCGGTGAGGTCTCGCCGGGGTCGACGAAGCTGACCAGACCGTTGCTGTCCACCCAGCCGGTGTTGTACGTCTGCTCGTAGAGGTTCACCGGGAAGGGCAGGGCCACCGACGCGTACGCATCGTCCCCGGTCACCGGCAGCACCGTGGTGTTGACGGGGGTGTACGGAACCGGCTGCTCGACCAGCGTGTAACCGCCGCCGGTCGGAGTGGCGGCCAGCGCGTAGTCGGCGCTCACCTGCGTGTTCGTGCCGACCACCACCTGCCGAACGTCGGAGCCCTTGCAGGTGCCGCTCGGCACGGTGCTGATCACCGCCCAGGAGCCGGCGGGTACGGCGTCGACACGGTAGGTGCCGTCGGCGGCGGTGGTGGCCGTCTTGTCGGCGACCGCGATGCTCGCCCCGGCCACCGGCGTGCCCTGGCAGGTGACGGTGCCGGCGACGCTGCCCTGGCCGGGCGGGTTGGGCTTGAACGTCACGCCCTGACCGCTGGCCAGCCAGTTCTCCCGGTGCAGGTACTGGAAGCCCATCGAACCGTCGGCGTTCTCGATACCGACGGTGGCCTCGCCACCGCGCTCGACCGGCTTCGTCGGGTCGATGTCGGCGTACGCGAGGGTGATGTCACCGCCCTCGGCGAAGATGACTTCGAAGGTCGCCCGGGTGTTGGTGTCGCCATAGGCGTGGACGTTGCGCCACTCCACCACCCACTGCCGGTTGGGCGCGCTGCCACTGATCTTCGTCGCGATCCGAGCCTGCGAGTCCACCACCCAGTCGTCCCAGTGGACGTAGACGGTCGCGTTGGGCGAGCCCTCGGCGGCCGGCGAGGGAAGGGTGCCGGGGATGGACCCGATCCAGCCGAAGTACGCCGGGTCCTTGAAGCTGATCAGGCCGTTGGCGCTGATCCACGCCGACGTGTACGACTCGCCGTAGAGCTTCACCGGGAACGGCGGGTTCTTCTGCCACACCGTCTCGTCGCCGCTCCATCCCTCGGTCACGTCACCGGGCACGAACGTCTGTGCGCCGGTGGTGCACTTGTAGCCGAACTCGTCGCCGTCGACCATGACCGACAGGTCGACGTCCGAGGTCCCACCGGGGTGGTTGACGACCTCCTTGGCGTACTGCCCCGCGCACCGGTTGTCACCGGTCGAGGCGGCCAGGGCGTACTCGCCCACCGGCACGGTGTTGAACTGGTAGCTGCCGTCCGCGCCGGTCGTGGCGCTCCGGTTGCCCGGGTTCAGGGTGACGGTGGCGCCGGCGACCGGGTTACCGGTAACGGCCGTGGTCAACACACCCGTGACCGTGCCCGCGGGCGCCGGGGTGTAGGTGATCGAGCTGTTGGCGGTCAGCACCGCCTCCTGGAAGGAGTACAGCGCGGCCACCGACCCGGAGGCGTTCTCCAAGCCGACGGTGGCGCCGGCACCCTGCTGCACCGGTGTCGTCATCGCGCCGTAGTGGAACGCGATCCGCCCGTCCTCGTGGAAGATCACCTCGAAGGTCAGCCGCTCGGCGTTCGTCGGGCGGAACCCGACGTTGCGCCACTCGATGACGTAGGACCGGTTCGGGGCCGTGCCGAGCGTCTGCGTGCGGACGCTGGCCGACGCGTCCACCTCGAAGTCGTCCCAGAACGGGGCCACCACCGCGTTCGGGGCCGTCGCCGTCGGCATCGTCGGGTTCGCCCACGTGTCCGGTTCACCCGACGCGCTGCCGAAGCTGACCAGACCGTTGGTGTGTACCCGCCCGGTGGAGTAGGTCTGCCCGTGGAACTGCACCGGGAACGGCAGCGCCACCGACGTGGTGGCGTCGTCGCCGGTCAGGGCGAGCACCGTGGACGCCGCGACGTAGCCGGACGTACCGGTGGCGCAGGCGTACCCGAGACCGCCGTAGTCCGGACCGAGCTGCAGGTTGCGCACAGTGTTGGCGGAGAGTTCCACCTGGCTGCGCACCGCGACACCGCACCGGCCGGCGAGCTTGGCCGAGACGCTGTAACTGTCGGCGACCAGTGCGGTGAAGCTGTACGCCCCGCCGGTGCCGGTGGTGGCGGTCAGCCCGCTCGGATCAAGGGTGACAGTGGCACCGACGACCGGGGTGCCGGCCGCGTTGGTCAGCACGCCGGAGAGGTTGTAGGTCTCCAACCCGCCGGCGACATCCGGGCGGACGAAGGTGATCGCCTGAGTGTTCGCCAGTACCGGATCGCCGATGGAGTAGGACAGGCCATCCTCGCCGGCCGCGGCCTCGATGCCGACGATCGCGTTGTCACCCTTCTCGGCGGCGTTGTCCAACCCGTCGTAGTTGGTGGTCACCGTGCCGTCCGGCGCGAGGATCGCCTCGAACGACAACCGCTGCGTCGTGTCGCCCTTGCGGTGCACGTTGCGCCACTCGACGACGAACCGCTGCGCGGTGCCGGTGCCGGTGGTCGCCGTCCGCACGCTGGCGGAGCTGTCCACCACGAGGTCGTCCCAGAAGGGCGCGACCAGGGCGTTCGGGTCCGCCGGTGCGGGCAACTGCCCATTACCGGTGTACGGGTGTGAGCCACCCGGGTCGGTGAACGACAGCACACCGTTGGTGTCCACCCAGGCGCTGCGGTACGCACCGCCGTAGAACGGGAAGGCGAACGGCAGCTGCACCGTCGCGACAGCGTCGTCACCGGTCAGCGGCAGCACTGTCGACGCCGCGGTGAAGGCACTGGTCTGCTCGCTGCAGGTGTGACCCAGGTCGTCACTGAGCGCGATGAGGAAGAGATCCAGGTTGAGGCCCTGGCCGTCGATGTCGATCGCCTGGCTGAAGGCTGAGCCACATCGGCCGCCGAAGGTGACCGTGACCGTGTAGGAACCGGGTGGGAAGTTGCTCAGCGCATAGCTGCCGTCCGCACCCGAGGTGGCCTGGTACCCGCCGGGTTGCAGCCGAACGACCGCCCCGGCCTGGGGAAGCCAGTTCGGGTCGTACACGGTGCCGGCCAGGCTCGACGAGGGCGCGACGGCGAACTCGCCCTGGTTCATCCCGCTGGTCCGGTTACCGTCGTCCACCGCGACCGCGTACACCGGCCGCTTGCCGGTGGTGCTGCCCACCGCGACGGTGACCGTCGCGGTGCCACCCACCGACGTGGCATTCACAGTGGTGCCCAGACCGGTGCCGTCGACGCTGTACTTGAACTTCGTGACGTTCGTGTCGCCACCAGCGTCGAACCGCACGGTGAGTTGGCCGCCGGCGGTCACCTGGGACCCGTTCGGGAAGGTGATCTTCGGCTGCAACGGAACGGCAAGCTTCGCCAGGTTCGTCGACGTCTCCACGAAGTTGTAGAACCTCACATCGTCGACAGTGCCCGAGAAGAAGCCGTCGATGGCACCGTCCCACCTGCGCTTGCCGACGGAGAAGTCGCCGGTCGCATTGAACCCACCGGTCAGCGTCGCCGTCGCCGTCTGCGCCACACCGTTGACGTACAGGGTCAGCTTCTTGGTCGCCGCGTCATAGGTCGCCGCCAGATGCGTCCACTTGCCCGCGACCGGCACAGCGTTGGATTCCACGCTGTACATCGTGGAGTTGTCGGCGTCGGCGGAGACCATGGCAAAACGCCATCGCTGATTGCCGAGGACGTACCCGAGTTGGAAGGCGGCCCTACGGGACCCGTTCGCGCTCACGACGGTCTGCGCGCCGGCGCCGCTGGTCAACGAGTCCAGCTTCACCCAGGCGGCGACGCTCAGGTCGGCGTCCGTTCGCACCGGGGTGGAGACGAGCGTGTCCGGGTGCGGGAAGTTGAGAGTGCCCGACTTGGCTGCGGCACCGCTGCCCGTCAGCCTCATTGCCGTGCCGACCCCGGCCCGGCCGGCGACACGGGTGACCCCCGAGCTGAGGCTCAGCGTGTTGCCGTGCCCGGAGGCGTCGACAGCGCTGGTGCCGCTGGCCTCCTCGAACTTCCACTCGCCTGCCGGCCCGGAGCCGGCGCGGACGCTGAAGGTGTAGGTCACCGGGGACGAGAATCGACCCGCGTGGTCCTTCGACCAGACGTAGAGCACGTTGACCCCGTCGTGCAGGGGGGTGACCGTGATGGAGGCGCCGTAGTCCGTCGTCCGGGCCGGCACCGTCGCCGCAGCGGTCAGCACGCCGGAGTCCAGGCTGTACGCGTACTCCTTGACCTCGTAGGGACGGGTGGTCGGCGCGCTGATGGTGAAGGCACCGGCCAGGCCGACGCCGCCCTTCGGGACGCCGTTGTTGGTGTAGGTGGTCGAGGCAACGCTCGCCGGCGGCGGTGGCGGCGTCGCGTCCACGGTGAACTCGCAGGTGCCGGACCAGGCGCTGTAGTGGCTGCCGTCCCAGGTCCGGGACTGCCACACGTAACTCACGCCGTCGGTCAACCTGCCGGAGGGGATGGTCTGCGACACGGCCGACGGGTTACCCGAGGCCTGGTTCACCTTGTTGGTCTCGTTGCGCGCGCCACCGACCGGCCACCAGTAGAAGGCGGTGGTGAGCGACTGCTGGGCGCTGTCCGGGTCGGAGTGTTTCGCGGAGAGCACCGGCGTGGTGGTCAACACGTACGGCCGGGCCGCGCCCGTGGCACAGGCCTTGCCGTCCGACTTCCGGTCCGAGGGCGCGTTCGGGTCGGTGTTGTAGGTGATCGCCAACTTCGGTGAGGAGTGGTTGAACCGCTTCCACTGGTTCTTGGTGCCCTCGTCGATCGCGCGCAGGCCGAGGGTCACGTTGGACCACTTGCTCGCGGCCGCCTTCTCCACGATCGATTTGACGTTGAACTCGATCGTTCCCGTGCCGAGGCAGCCGTGCGCGGAGCCGTACTTGCGGTTGCCGACGGCCTGCGCGGTGTAGGCGCTGTACCAGGTGGGCTGGTTGTTCCAGGTCGTGCCGGACGAAATGGCGCCGGTCATCCACAACTTCGCGTTGGATTTCGGGCTGCACGTCCACGACCACCGCTGCTCCACCCGGAACTGCGCGCTGAGGATGTGCTTACCGGCAACCCCGGAGGTGTTCATCCGGAACAGCGACCGGATGATGTGATCGGCACAGCCCGAGCAGTCCTCCGTGCGCCCCGCGCCCGCCGACCCCACCGTCTTGCCGTTACTCAAGGCGGACGAGTTCTGCCAGAACGAGCTGGACTTGTACTTGCTCCACACCGAGGTCCACGCGTTGCTCGCGATACCGCCGGTCCACGACGGATCAATGTAGATGGGTAGCTTCGTCCGCTGGTCGGCCAGCATCGCCTTGTCGGGGATGAGTGTCAGTGCGTCGGCGTCGACCCGGACCGGCATCACGGCCCGGCGGGCGGCCTCCGGCACCGAATCCCGGTCGGGCGCCACCTCGGCGGCCCGAGCTGACCCGGACGCGGCCTCGGCCTCGGCCTTGGTGGCCGGCTTGCGCTGCGGCTCCGCGGAGCGCGCGCCCTTCTTGTCCTTCTCGGGTGCCCCGCCCGCCATGTCCTCCGGCGCCGAGGAGTCCCACATCAGCGGCGCCGGTGCGGCGAAGACAGTGCCGCCCTTGCTGTCCCGAGCGGCGAGCCCACCGCCGGAGGCGGCACCGACCGACACGCCCTTGGCCTGCAAGCCGAATCGCAGGGAGGCCAGCTTCGGGTTCGCCGCCGCCGCCCGGGACCGAACCACCAGGACCTCCGAGAAGCCGAGAGGCTGCGCGGTGACCTGAAGGTCCACGTCCGGAAGGACGTCGCGGTACGTCGCCGTGGATCCCTCGATCACGGGCGCGGGAAGCTTCCCGGGCCAGGAGACGGCGAGTTCGCGCGACCCGTCACGCAGCCGCGCGAAGGCACCGTCGCCGCCCTTGCTGTTGAAGACCATCGGCAGGATGGTCGCCTTCGGTACCACGCCCTCGGGAGTCACCTTCAGCGTCGTGTCCACCGGGACCCAGGATTGGCCCTTGCGCACGCGCGTCGGCTCGATGGTCTGCTCCAACGTCTCGGAGCCGTCGACGTTGAGGAACGTCTGCGACCACTCCGTACGCTTCGAGAGGTTCTCCACACGCCGCCCGCAGACCGTCAGCATCCGCCGTGCGGCGTTCGCGTCGGGCTGTTCATCGGCGCAGGAGCCGATCGGTGGCTGCGCCGCCGAGGCGGCGGTGGCCGGCGCCACGAGCAGCGAGCCGACAACAGCCGCGGCCAGGGCGACTGCGATCGAACGTCGGGGAGTCGCCGAACGACTCCGCGTAGAGCGCGCAGGCAAAAGCCAACCAGGCATCAGCAACCCCCGTGATCAAGCCCGGATAGTGGGCCGAACACTAGGGATCGAGAGACAGCACTGTAAAGAGCGGTCACAACTTGCGAGAACAAGCAGGACATCTGACCTAATTGGCTGACCGCGCTCACGTTCGGTCACTCCCGCCGCAGGGCGAGGCACCACGCCATCTTGACAGGTGTCGATCTGTGCACTGGTGTAAGGACCAGACACATCGACGTCCGTCACAGGAGGGCACATGATCGTCCGACGACGGTGGACAGCTGCCGCCACCACAGTGATCCTGTTCAGCGCAGTGTTGTCCCATCCGGCTTCCGGCGCGGCGGCACCCGCCACCCCGGCCGCCCCGATCTCCCTGAGCGCCACCGAAACCGCGGTGGTCCGAGTTCAGCTCCGCGATCAGGCCCAGCTGGACCGGCTCGTCGCCACCGGCGCGGACCTGGCCAACCGGCCCCGGACGCGGGACGGCCGGATCATCGCCGACCTGGTGCTCAGCGGCACGCAGCTCGGCGAACTGACCGCGCAGGGCGCGACGGCCGTGCAGGTCGTGCAGCGCGCCGGGGACGGCAACCGGCACTACACCGACAGCGTCCGCGCGGCCCAGGCCCGCACCGCCGCCGGGCTGCGCGCTCCGGCTGCGGGTCAGCGGTCCACCGCCAGCGCCACTGCCGTGGACACCCTCCAGGTGCAGCAGGCGTACTGGTGGACCACGACCGGACAGACCTTCCTGCAGGCCCAGGTGGCCACCACCGCCACCGACGACCCGGACGTGGAGATCACCGTCAGTTGGCGTACGGCGGACGGCGCCACCGGCTCGTTCCCGCTGTACCGGTTCGAGGACTCCGGCGAGTACCAGTACCACTACGCGCTTCCCCAGCCGGTGCCGAGCCGGCCGGTTCAGCTGAGCGCCACCTCCAGCCTCGGTGGGGTCAGCAGGGCGATCACCCCGACGCTCTGGCCGAATGCCTCTCCGCCGCCGCTGCCGGCCGGTTACCAGAAGGACTTCATCGACGCGTACCTGACGCCGGTGGACATCCAGGCGCGGATCAAGCGGCTGGCCCGCCAGTACCGGGACCTGGTGGACGTGATCGACCTGCCGAACAAGACCCAGGGATACCGACGCAACGCGGCCGGCTACCTGAGCGACCCGGCGGTGGCCGCCCTGGTCGTCGAGTCGGTCCGCTTCGGCGACCAGAACATGAACGGCGTACAGGTGCGGACTGTCGACCCGGGCCGGGCGAACCGCCCACTGACCGTCGGCTACCGCGACCGCGTCCTCACTGTGTCACTGGCCACCGACACCGCCGGCAGGACGGTGAGCACCACCGACGAGGTCGCGGCGGCGATCAACGCCCGTCAACCGGACCGGTTCCGGGCCACCGTCGAGGACGGCTCGGCGGGGCTGCCGATGCCCGTCGCGGGCCCCACCCGACTCGACGACGGCCTCCAGGGCACCGAGGTGCCGGCACGGCCGTGGACGGTGCAGGCGCTGCGCCTCGGCGTACATCGGGACGGCTCCCGGGTCGGGGTGCTCGCGTACTCCCAGGAACACGCCCGGGAGTGGGCCACCCCGCTGGTGACGCTGGAGTTCGCCGAGCGGATGCTGGCCAACGCCCGGACCGACCCGGCCACCCGTGAGCTGCTGGAGCAGGTCGACATCTTCGTCATCCCGGTGGTCAACCCGGACGGGGCGAACTACTCGTTCAACGACTACAACTTCCAGCGCAAGAACCTGGTCAACCACTGCGAGGGATCGGCACGGGACCCGAAGTACCGCACCTCGTGGGGCGTCGACGTCAACCGCAACTACACCGTCGGGTCGTACTTCGACGGCTACGTGGGGGCCAGCGCGAACTGCCTCTCCGGCAACTACGCCGGCACGTCGGAGCTGTCCGAGGCGGAGAGCGGCAACGTCATCGCGCTCGCCCACGACCACCCGAACATCAAGTTCGCGATGAACGTGCACTCCTACGGCGGGTACTTCATGTGGCCGCCGGGGGCGTACCGGGCCGACGGCAGGGTCACCCTGCCCCGACCGTCGATCGACGAGTCGACGTTGTTCCTCAACAGCGCCCGGCGGATCGTCGGCGCCATTGCCCAGGAGCGCGGCACCGTCACCTGGCCGTCGCAGACCGGACCGGTCGCCGACGTGCTCTACTCCGCCGCCGGCAACTCGGCCGACCAGCTCTACTACGAGCTGGGCATCTTCGCCTGGGACTTCGAGGTCGGCAACGACCTCTGGAACCCGGCGACCAACCAGTGGGAGGGCGTCGGCTTCCAGCCGCCGTTCGACGAGGCGCACGGCGAATCCCAGGAGTACGCCCACGGGCTGGTGGAGATGGTCCGGGTGGCCCGCGACTACGCCGCCGCCGAGGCGGCCGCCGGCTGACCCGCGGGTCCCGTACCGCCGCCGGCAGCAGCCGGCGGCGGTACGGCCCATGACGCGACCCGCGGTGACGGACGGTAAGCCGATGGTGATCACAGACGTTGACGTGTTTTCATGTCAGCACGCCTGCGCCGACCCGGGACATCGATGACTGAGCAACCCGCACCTGATCACCTCGTTGTGGTCGACGTGTTGACGCAGGGTCTGAGCCACCTGCTACGCGACGAGGATCCGGAACTGGCCCGATGGATCGAGGAACTGGTCGCGACACTGAAGAGTCCCCGGCAGGCGACGCTGACCGGCTGGAACAGCTTCCTCGACCCCGGCGCCGACTCCAGCTGACCCGCTCGGAGTTCACCCGCCTGGCCGACGGTGGGGCTGGCCCGGCTGCCGTCCACGCTCTGCGGCGCGCGCAACGCAACCGAACGATGCTCGTTCTCAAGAGCCTCGCCGACACCGACGACGCCTTGGCGGCGTCGGCGCACCTGCTCGGCCACGCCCACCGCCTAGACCCCGCCGCCGCGAACGTGTTGCTCGACCATCCGTGGCTGGCCGTCTGGGCGATCGATCGGGTCCGGCACGGTGCCACCGGCCGACCCGACTACCTTCCGTTCGCGGCGCTCGCGGCGGCCGCCCTCAGCGGACTGTCGGACGCGGCTGTGCAGGTCACGCCGCGTGCGGGCCTGGTGCCGGTGCCGGGCCTCGGGGTGCTGCGTCGACACGGTGGCAGCACGACGGTGACGCCGGCCCACCTGAACGGGCGCCGGTGGACGCCCACCCGCTGGTGGCGCTTCACCGACCATTCGGTCACCCTCGACCTCCGCGTCGACGACCTGGACCCCTACCGCGACTGCTTCGGGCTGCCGGTCGCCGCCCGGCTCTCCGCGGCGCAGGCCGCGGAGCTGGAACGGTCCGTCGGGCACGCCTGGCACCTGCTCGTCGGGTACGCCCCGACGCACGCCGCCGAGGTGGCCGCCGGGATCAGCACCTTCGTACCGTTGGCCGACGGCACCGAGCGTGGGCACAGTGTCACGCACGCCGACGCCTTCGGGGCGTTGGCCGCCGACGCCAACCTCGACCCGGTGGATCTGGCCGTGACGATGGTGCACGAGCTGCAACACAGCAAACTCAACGCTGTCCTCGGTCTGGTCCGGCTGCACGAACCCGCCGACCCGGAGCGGTACTTCGCGCCCTGGCGTCCTGACCCGCGTCCGATCGGCGGGCTGCTGCACGGCACCTACGCGTTCACCGCCGTCGCCGAGGTGTGGGCCGCGCTGCGCGCCCATCCGGAGCTGGCGGCCCAGGCCACCGCGCGGTTCGCTCTGGTACGCGCGCAGTTGGAGCGCGCCCTGGTCGAACTCGCCCGGGCGGGAAGTCTCACCTCGGCCGGGCGGCTCTGGGCAGATCGCCTGGCCGAACGGATCGGCCGGCTGGCCGCCGTGCCGGTCCCGGCGTCCGCGGACGCCGCCGGGCGGCGGGAGGTGGCGCAGGCCGAGCGCGCCCGCCGACCGACGATCCCCACCGGATGAACGGCCGCCACCGGTGGGTGAGGCGTCAGGTCAGCCCAACGGTCTCGATGTCGCACTCGATGCGCCGTTGACCGCGCGCGGCGTCCACCTCCGGGTGGTCGGGCCCGAACAACGCCTCCAGCGCCGCGACAGCCTCGTCGAGCAGCTCGCGGCCCCGAGCCTCCTCGCCCACCTCGATCAGGTCGACCGACGCGTTGACCGCACAGTAGAGCGTGTACGGATGCCCCGGACCACGCAGGCGACGTGAATCCTCGAGGATCGCCTCGGAGAGCACCTGCGCCTGCTCCAGCCGGTGTGACCGGACCAGGTTGATCGCCTGCGCGGAGCGCGCGCTCAGCAGGTACGGATGGGTGGGCGGCAACGATTCGCCCATCGCCTGCAAGGTGGCCGCACCCAACTCCCGCGCCTCCCGGTCGAAGTTGCGAGCCCGCAGGATCACCCCGAGATTGACAGCAGCGCAGAGCGTGACCGGGTGGCGCTCCCCGAAGACGGCTCGGAAGGTGGCGTGCCCCTGGGCGGCCAGGGCGTACGCCTGGGTCGCGTCGCCCGCCGCGCGCATGGCGTTGGCACAGGTCATGCCCGCTTCCGCGGCCAGCACGTGATCGGTCCCGAAGCGGCGGGTCACCAGCCGGTAGTTGGCCGCGCCCTCGGCCACGGCGGCGTCGAGCCGCCCGGTCTTGCGCAGGCAGGCGATGTGGATGCAGGTGGCGCGCAGCACGGTGAGGTGCTCCGCGCCCAGCAGCGATCGTTGCACCGGCAGGGAGGTGTCCAGCAGTGCCAGCGCGTCGGCGTACCGGCCCAGGAGGTATAGGTCGCGCGCCTGAGCCTCCTGCGCCAGCACCAGTGAATAGGTGCCGTCCTCCGCGGCCGCACCGGCGTGCCGCGCCACTTCGAGGTTGAGTTCGTACGCCCCTTCGAAGTCACCGCTCAGGCGAAGGTTGATCGCCATCGAGTTCATCACCCGCAGCGTGCTCGGATGCCCGTCGCCGAGCACCCGGCGGTGCACGTCGAGGTTGCGCCCGTCCAGGTCGGCCGCCGCCGCGAAGTCGCCGAGGCGCCGCAGGTCCGCGCCGACGCTGTTCGCCGCGCCCAGTGTGTACTCGTGTTCCTCACCGAGGCTCGTCCGCATCCGTTCCAGCGCTTCGAGGCCGAACGTGGCCGCGCGCGGGTCGGCGAGCAGCCGCAGGGCGTCCGCGTACCGTCGCATCGCCAGCAGGGTCAGCGGATCGCCGCTGCGCTGGCCGTCCGGACCGGGCTGGTCCCAGGCGGCCAGGATCTCCTCCGCGAAGTCCCGACAGCCTTCGAAGTCACCCAGGTTGTAGATGTAGCGCAGCTGGTCCATCGCCGTCCGGCGGGCGTCGATGTCACCGTGGATCAGACCGGCGACACGGACGTGTGGCGCGATGTCGGCATGGCGGGGCCAGGTGCTCCGGTCGTCGGGGAAGCCCGGGTTGGCGGCGGCGAGCAGCCGGCGGGCGTTCGTCAGCGGGCTGTCGTCGCCCTGCTCGGCGAGCCCCTCCCGGATGACCGCCTGCACCAGTCGGTGCACCTGTACGTGCCGGCTGGCATTGTCCGCCTTGGCGAGCCCGAGCGACGCCAGTTGCCGGATGGCCCGGGCTATGTCGTTGCGTTCCTGGAGGCTCGTGCGCAGCGGTTCGTCCAACCCGGCGCGGCGCCCCTCCCAGAGCAGGCGCATCGGAACCGGGTCGGGGCTGAGGAAGGCGAGCAGCTGGATCAGCTGCGCGGCGGCCGGGTTCTGCTCGCGTACCGCGGCGAGCGCCATCGACACCACGGTCAGCACGGTGCCCCGGTACTGCCGGGGTTGCCCCTCGCCCAGCAGCTCCCGAGCGTGTTCCTTGAGGTCGACGAGGTATTCGTCGACCGACGACAGCATGGTGAGCAGCCAACTGACGGCTTGTTCCAGGGCGAGTGGCAGGTCGCCGAGCTCGGCGGCGAGCCGGCGGGCGTCGTCGGGGCTGGTCGCGGGACGCCGCTTGAGCAGCAGTTCCACGCTCTCGGCTCGGGTGAACACGTCGATGTCCAGGGTCAGGGCGCTCGCCGACCAGGCCATGTTCCGTGACGTGACGAGGACGTGGCCGCGTTCGCCGACGAGGTTCGACGAGGGCATGAGCGGAGCCAGTTCGTGCGGGTCGTCGGCGTTGTCGTAGACCAGCAGCCAACTGAGCGAACTCGTCGACAGCGAGTCGAGGACCGTCCGCACGGTCTGCTCCAGGCTGGCGCTCGCGGCCAGGCCGAGCCGCTCGCCGAGGGCCGCGATCGAGGTACGCAGCGCAGTGAGATCCTCCGCGGCCATCCACCAGATCAGCTGGTAACGGTCCGCGTACCGGTAGGCGAACTCGACAGCCAGCTGGGTCTTGCCGACCCCACCGACACCGCGCAGCGCCGCTTCCGGCAGCACCGAGGCCCGGTGCTGTGACGACAGCAGCTCGTCGAGCGCGACGAGCTGCTTCTCCCGGCCGGTGAAGTACAGGTTGCGCGGTGGGACGCCGCCCCGGATGAGAGTTCGGGATCGCTGGGGCGTCGTCTCCTCGATGATGATCGTCCTGCGCATGTCGGATTCAGGTTCCTCTCCACCGGCCTCGGCCGGTGCCGCCTGGTGCGGGGATCGTAGCGACGTCCAGTGCGTCTTCGCAGCCACGCGCAGATCGTCGAGGTCGGTGGTGCTGAGCCGAAGGACCGCCGCCGCCTCCCGCAACCACTGCTCGAGCGGCTTGCTGTCCGACTCGATGCCGGCGAGGACCAGGCCCGCCAGCGCCACGACGGCCGGGACCTGCCAGTCACCCACCGGTTGCCAGCCGACGGCCTCCACCAGGTCGGGCAGGTCCTCCGCTGACAGCGGATGATCCGCGACTGCCGTGACTGCCGCGACGGCCCCGGTCAGCACCTCGGGCGGGACGTCCGCGAGCAACTGCGCGAGGAGCCAGGAGAGGTAGATCTGCTGGGCGGAGGTGACGGCGCTGGCGCCCGGATGGAAGTTGGCGATGACCTGCAACAGCATCGACACGCCTCGGGGCTCCTGGGCGCAGGCGCGCACGATGCGGTAGACGTCGTACCGGACCTCGGAGTGCCGGGGCACCGACAGTCGCTTGCGCAGCTCCCCCTCGACCTCGTCGAGGTAGAGCGAACGGGTGTTCCCGTCATTGATCGAACTCATCGAGAGCAGTGCGTCGCAGATGGCCTGCACCTGGGCGCTCGGCATCCGGGGCGTCGTCACCGATTGTCCTCCGTACCCGTCAGCAGACCGAGGCTCTCGGCAAGGTCGCGGAAGGCCCGCAGTGGCGTACTCGCCGGCCCTTCCGTCAACAGCAGGACGCGATAGAGAGCCGCGATCCCGTCCTCGTATTCTAAGCCCGTCCGAATCAGGCCGAACATGTCGAGACCCAACGGCCCGAATGGTCTCACCATCCGACCGATGTGCGGCGGCAGCGACTGAATGACCAATTGACGGCTGTCGGGGTGCCGGAGTATTGGGATTTCCTCCAGCAGTCGGGCCAGCGCCATCTTCTGCGCGAATGAGAGCGACGCGGGCGCCGGTCGGGGCGTCGCCCGGGCGACGGCTGCCAGCGGGCCGGGCGGTAACAGGGCAGGCGGCAACAGGCCGGGCGGCAGCAGGGCGCGCCACTGCCCGACAGGCGACATCCAGCCGACCAGCTGCTGGCCGACGCTCGCGCGGGCGAGCACCATGCCCACCACGGCGCCATCCGGCGCGTACACCCCGGAACCGCTGAACCCCCTGTCGATTCCGGCCGTGGCAGGGGAAAGTCGGTCGAGTTGACGCCATCCGGTGCCGACGTCGACCGGACCGACGGCCCGCGCCAGCACCATGACGGACGCCGGGGTGTTGGCCGGAAAGCCCACGATCCGCACGTCGAACTCGTCGTCGCCACGATCGGCCAGGGTGGCGGGGGCGGACGGCAGCGGTGTGGTGCAGCGCAGGACCGCCAGGTCGCCGTCGCCGGCCGGGCCGACGCCCCGGGACCAGGTCACCTCGGCGGCGACCCGGGTGCCGGGGTGGCTCGGTGTGTCGACGAGCACCCCGGGCGGGCCGGTCCCGGTGCCGTCATCGATGACATGCCAGCAGGTGAGCACCAGGTCAGTGGTCAACTGGATGCCCGCGCCGACGACCGACGAGGAGTGGCCACCGAGTATCCGCACCCGGCCGGCGAGCGACCGGGTGCCGGTCATCCGTGCTCCGCCAACCGCTCGGCCGGGGCGGCCGGCGGGCGGAGGCCGACGTTGTGCTCAGTCATGGGCGGCGTTCTCCTGCGCGTCGGCCCCGTCCTCATCCGGCGACGGCAGTGCGGGGACGGGCGAGGTCCAGATCAGCTTGACCTTGAGGTGGCCCTGTGCGCTGGTGCGAGCGACGACGGCACCAGCCTCCGCGGTGAGGGTGACGCCGATCTCGACCTCCACCTGATCGGGGCGCACCGCCACCCCGCGGACCACGCCCAGCGCCGCGTCGAGCGCGGGTTTGATGTGGGCCAGTGCCGTTTCCAGCGTCTCCCGGGCGGGGCGGATCCGGTCGAGCAGACCGACCCGTTCCAGATCGGTGCCAGCGTGTTCCTCGACGAGGAGAACGCCCTGATCAGTTTCGAAACGAAGGAGATCCGCCACGTGACAAATTCTCACCGAAAGATCGTTCGGAATTGGTGTCAGATCACTGACAGGAGTCATTGCATGCACCCTGCGCCGACACGGGACACATCCGCTTGCCATCACCACTGCCGCCTGTCAGCCTGACGCAATGCAGGACACGGCGACCTTCCAGGATCTGCTCCGAGAAGGCGTCGACGCGTCCGTGGACGGTTGGGACTTCTCCTGGTTCGACGGCCGCGCGACAGAACAGCGGCCGTCCTGGGGATATCTGAAACTCATGACAGCCCAGATGAGGGTTGCCCGCGCCGCGCTGGACATCCAGACCGGCGGCGGCGAGGTGCTCTCCGAGGTGCCGGCATTCCCCCCGTTGACAGTGGCCACCGAACACTGGCCGCCCAACCTCCGGCTGGCTCAACGCGCGCTCGAACCGCGCGGCGTACGGGTGGTCGACGTTGCCGAGAATGCTCCGTTCCCGTTTCCCGACGAGACGTTCGACCTGGTGGTGAGCCGGCATCCCAACGTCGTGCTCTGGGACGAGATCGCACGGGTGCTCACCCCCGGCGGGCGGTACCTGGCCCAGCAGATCGGCCCCGGGTCCAACCGGGAACTGGCCCAGTTCCTCACCGGTCCCCGCGAGATCAGTGACGAACGCAGCCCGGCCCGCGCCGCCGCCGACGCGCGAGCCGCCGGCCTGGTCATCGACGAGCTGCGGCACGAGGCGCTGCCGACCACCTTCAACGACGTGGCAGCGGTGGTGCACTTCCTCCGCAAAGTCATCTGGACGGTGCCGGACTTCACCGTGGACCGCTACCGGGCCCGGCTCGCCGATCTGCACGACCACATCCGTCGCCACGGGCCGTTCGTGGCCCACGCCCAGCGCATCCTGGTCCGGGCGCACAAGCCCCAGCGCTGAGACGAACGGCTCCACGACATCGGGATCACGCAAGCCCACGAAGGAGTACCGGTCGGAGCGGCCGGCCACGGATGAACAGCGGCCGGCCGGGTAAGCAGCGACCTTGCCTGGTGGGGAGACGACCGGGTGCACGGGTGGGCGGTCCTGGACCGGCCCGCCCGTGCACACCCGGTCAGTTCGAGGAAATCCAGTTCCAGGCCGAGACGACCCACTCGGTCTGCTGGAGCCACGCCACCCCGAGGCCGACGAGGAACACCGCCGTCGCCAGGTGCGCACCTCTGGCGCTGCGCCGGACCCGGCCCAGCTGCCGCTCCAGCACCACCCGGCCGACCAGCCGGAACAGGGCGAACAGGCCGGCCGCCACCAGCAGGCTGAGCACCAGCACCAACAGCGGGCCGCTCAGGTCACCCTGGCCGGACAGCGCCCAGATCCCCCAACACACGAACGCGAAGAGGCCTGCCGCAGAGCTCCACTCACCGCCGCGCCGCAGCTGCGCCATCCGCGAGCTGAGCGAGCGGCGGGGCACCGGTCCACCGGGCCAACCGGTGCCGGTCGGCTCCTGCTCGACCACCGGGAACGGCTCCGTACGCGGGGTGCGTCGCTCGCCCACCGGAGCGACACCCCGGCGGAACCCGTCACGCTGCGGCGGCACCCCGACGCCGGCCTGCGGTGGCACCTCCACGGTCCGCTCCGCCCACGGCTGCGTCTGGTCTGCCATCTCGTCCTCCCCCTGACCGACGGCAACAGCACCGCCTTGATTCGAGGGTAGCCAGCCGGCAAATCGGTCGCCGACCCCGGCCGGGGCGCACGGCCCCACGACAGTGCCGGATCCAACCGGGCCAGGGTACGGTCGGCTGATGGGTGACCCCGACCGACGACGGCGACGGCTGCGCCACCCCGCCGACACCGAAACGGCCAGACCGGGTGCGGACGGCCCGACGGTCAGCACGCCGGGCGTGCACGACGGTGACGAGCCGCCGCCGCGACGCAGGAGCACGGGCGGCGACGAGCGCGACGGCGAGCGAGGGCTGCGCGGGTTGGTCGGTTCCGGCTCGTCCCAGGTGGGACTCAGCGCCGCGCTACGGGCCCGGGACGCGGCCCGCCCCACCGACGACGACCTGGCCGAGGCGGAAGCCCGGGTGGTGGTCGTCCGGCGAAACTGGGTGCCCCGCGAGGAGCTGCCCCGCTCGCCGCGCTGAGCGCCGCACGGTCAGGGCAGGTCGGGCAGCTTCCGGGTCCGCTCGTACTCGGCCACCTGGGTGATCCGACGAGCGTGCCGCTCGTTGCCGGAGAACGGCGTGTTCAGGAACGCCTCGACGATGGCGGTCGCCTCGTCCAGCGTGTGCTGGCGGGCACCGATGGCGACCACGTTGGCGTCGTTGTGCTGGCGGGCCAGCTGAGCCGTCTCGACGCTCCAGGCCAGCGCGGCGCGGACGCCGGCGACCTTGTTCGCGGCGATCTGCTCACCGTTGCCGGAGCCACCGATGACCACTCCGAGGCCCGTCTCGTCGGCCACCACCTGGTCGCCCGTGTGCAGGCAGAACGTGGGGTAGTCGTCGTCCGGGTCGTAGCTGTGCGGACCGACGTCGATCACGTCGTAGCCCTGCATGGCCAGGTGGCTGGCCAGGTGCACCTTCAACTCGAAACCGGCGTGATCGGATCCCAGGTAGACGCGCATACCGGGCAGTCTGTCAGGCCGCGCTCGGGGACGTCACACGGGCGGCGTCCCCGAGCCGGGTTCGTCACACGGTCGTGGGGATGACGCTCAACGCGGCAGCTCGGCGACGACCAGGCCGCCGCGCGCCTTCGGGGTGAACCAGGTGCTCTTGCGGGGCATCTTCTCCCTGGCCAGGTTGACAGCGACGAAATCCGCAACTGTCACCGGCGCGATCAGGATGGCCAACTCGGCCCGGCCGGCGTCGACCTCACCGGTGAGCCAGCTCGCCGGGTAGTCGCCCCCGACGTAGGTGATTCGCTTGTCGCCCGGGTCCAGACCGAGCGCGTCGCGCAGCACCAGCCGCTCGACCAGAGCGTGGTCCAGGTTTTCCAGGCTCGCGGAGGCGGTGGCGGGCAGGCGTACCGCGTACCCCTGGCCGTCGAGGCGGAGGTGCACGGTGCCGCCGGCCGCCGGGACCTCGACCGGGCCGTCGATCGGCTCGACAGCGGCGCCCGCGGCCCGCAGCCGGTCGAGCAGCTCGGCCGGGGTGGTGGTCAGCTCGCTGACCAGCCGGTTGTACGGCTGGATGGCCACCGACGCGGGGGTGGTGACCACGGCCAGGAAGCGCGGCAGCCCACCGGTCTGGGCGGCCAGGCTGCGGTGGTTGCCGTCCGCGACGACCAGGTCCCCGCCACCGGCGAGAGCCGTGAGCGTGGCCTGCTCCGGGCCGGGGCCGAGCAGCCAGATGGCGTGCGTGCGCCCCGCCTGGTCGGTGTCCGTCGCGGCGGGCGCGCCGGCCGCGTCGGTCGCCGCCGCGAGCGCGGCGTGCAGTTCGTCGCCACGACCGGTCTGGAGCAGGAGTACGGGTGAGAGCAAATGCCCCAGCGCGTCGGCCAGCGCCACCCGCTCGCGCACCTTGGCGATGAAGACGTCCTCGTTGCGGATGACCAGGCCCGGCTCGTCTGCCCGGGTGGAGATCTGGTCGGTGTCCACCATCGCGAACAGCCCGTACGCCGGCTCCTCGCCGGGCGCGCTGATCCGGTAGAGCACCACCACCTGCTCGGCTGGGGTGTAACTGCCGTCGGCCTTGGCCTCGGCGAGGCGGGCCACCGCGTCCGGCAGCGCGTCGAGGAACGACTTGCCCAGGCTCTGCGGGGCGCGATGCGGCATTTCGATGCCGAGAGCGCTGTGCGGGTTCGACCCGATGATCGCGGTGATCTCCGCGTCGTCGGCGAACTCGTCGTAGTTTTGCGCGCCGGTGCCGCCAGTGGTGACCCAGGCCCGGGTGATCGGATGCACGACCGTCATGCCCACTGACGCTACCGGCGACGGTGTCGCCGCCGACGGGGACCCGCGGAGCGTCCACCAGATGAAAGCGCCCGGACGGGCCCGGCTGGTCAGCCGGCGCGGTCGGAGGTGCCCCGGCGGTGCCTACCCGCGCTCACCGGCCCGCCGTTGCCACGCCGACCCGTCCCGATCGGCCCGCTGTTCAGGGCGCGGCGGGGCGACGCGGGCGGCCCCGGCACGGGACGGTCGGGAGGAGGCGTGGGAACGGGCCGAGGGTTCAGCGGCGGCGTCGGCACCGGGCGCGGAGGAGCCGGTGCCGGCGGCGGAGGAGCCGGTTCGGCCGGTGCCGCCCCCGACGGCACCAGCGCCGGCGCACTGGTCGGCACCGCGTCGACGGACGACGGCAGTGGGTCTACCGCCCTGGGCGGGGTGAGCCGGGAGGTCACCGGGACCCGCGCCACGCCCACCACGATGGGCGGCGCGAGGAGATCCACCAGGTGGGCGGGCAGGTCCGGGCGGACCGCCGGCCAGCGGGAGTCGTCAACGGACCAGTAATCCGCGCCGGGAGTCTCGATCACCCCCTGCCGGGTCAGCTGATCGTCACCGGACGCACGGTGCTTGGCCATCGGGATTTGCCTCCACGAGCTGCGGCGTGCGGCCCTTCGGGTCGCTGCGGCGGACACCGAGGGAAACGACGCCCCCCGCCTCCCGGTGACGCCACGACCCACCGCCGACCTCGGCGGCGGACGAGAAAGCCCCCGTCCGCGCGACTGACGAAGCACGGACGGGGGCGCGGTGGTCGTCGCTCAGTCGAAGATCGGGCTCTGCTCGCGGGTGCGCTTGAGCTCGTAGAAGCCCGGGGTGCCGGCGACCAGCAGCACGCCGTCCCACAGCCGGCCGGCGGCCTCCCCCTTCGGAGCCGGGGTGATCACCGGGCCGAAGAACGCGACCGGGGAGCCGTCCGGGCCGGGCGCGTGCACGACCGGAGTGCCCACGTCCTGCCCGACCGGGCGCATGCCCGCCTCGTGGCTGGCCCGCAGCGCCTCGTCGTAGTCGGTGCTGTCGGCGGCCGCGGCCAGCGCCGGGTCGAGGCCGGCCTCGGTGAGCGCGGCCACGTACAGCTCCGGACCCCGCTCCTGCTTCTGCAGGTGGATCCGGGTGCCGAGCGCGGTGTAGAGCGGGCGCAGCACGTCGTTGCCGTGCAGCTGCTCGGCGGCGATGCAGACCCGCACCGGGCCCCACGCGGTCTTCAGGAACTCCTTGTACTCCTCGGGCAGCTCGTCCCGGCCGTCGTTGAGCACGGCCAGACTCATCACGTGGAAGCGGATGTCCACATCCCGGATCTGCTCGACCTCGAGCAGCCAGCGAGAGGTGATCCAGGCCCACGGGCAGGCCGGGTCGAACCACATGTCGGCGGTGACACGTTCGGTCACTGTGAGATCCCTTCGCGACGGGTGGCGCCGACAGGTCGGCGTCTCAGGAGAATCTTCACCCCGCAGCGCATCGACCGGCACCCGAATGAGAGCGTGACCTCGGCCACCGCGGGCTGCCCGTACATGGAAGACTCGAATCGGGCCAGCCGTCACGAGCGGTAGGCGAACGGGCGCCGCCGGGCGTACGGCGACATGTGGGATGGAGACGAACAGTGCCGGGAGTGCGCAACCTGACGCAGGTCGAGGCGACCGAGCGGGCACGCCTGCTCAACGTGACGGGGTATGACATCAGTCTGGACCTGTCCAGCGCCGTGCTGGCGGCCGACGGCCGCACGTTCTCCTCGACGACCGAGGTCCGGTTCCGCTGCTCCGAACCGGGCGCGAGCACCTTCATCGAGCTGGCCGCCGAGTCGGTGCGGTCCGCGACGCTGAACGGCACGCCCGTCGACCTCTCCGACTGGTCCGCCGAGAAGGGCCTGACCCTGTCCGGGTTGGACAGCGACAACGTCCTGGTGGTCGACGCCGACTTCGGTTACTCGAACAGCGGTCAGGGTCTGCACCGGACTGTCGACCCGGTGGACGGCGAGACGTACCTCTACAGCCAGTTCGAGACGGCCGACGCGCAGCGGGTGTACGCCTGCTTCGACCAGCCCGACCTGAAGAGCGTCTACACCTGGCACGTCACAGTGCCGGCGCACTGGCGGGCGGTCTCCAACATGCCGGTGCAGCGGGAGGAGCCGGCGGGTGAGGCGCTCAAGACGCTGCACTTCACCGAGTCGCCCCGGATGAGCACCTACATCACCGCGATGTGCGCCGGGCCGTACCACGAGGTGCGCGACACGCACGACGGCATCGACCTGGGGGTTTTCTGCCGGGCGTCGATGGCCCAGTACCTGGACTCCGACGACCTGTTCCTGATCACCAAGCAGGGCTTCGACTTCTTCCACGAGAAGTTCGACGTGCGCTACCCGCTGCCGAAGTACGACCAGCTCTGGGTGCCCGACTTCAACGCCGGCGCGATGGAGAATTTCGGCTGCGTGACGCACGCCGAGTCGCACTACCTGTTCCGCTCGCAGGTCACCGACTTCGAGTACGAGCAGCGGGCCAACACGATCCTGCACGAACTGGCCCACATGTGGTTCGGTGACCTGGTCACCATGCGCTGGTGGAACGACCTGTGGCTGAACGAGTCGTTCGCCGAGTGGGCCAGCCACTGGTGCAACACGAACGCGACCCGGTTCAGCGAGGCGTGGACGACCTTCCTGTCCATCCGGAAGAACTGGGGCTACCGGCAGGACCAGCTCTCCTCCACCCACCCGGTCTACACCGAGATGCCGGACATGGAGGCCGTCGAGGTCAACTTCGACGGCATCACCTACGCCAAGGGCGCGAGCGTGCTCAAGCAGCTCGTCGCGTACGTGGGTGAGGAGCCGTTCGTGGCCGGGCTGCGGGCCTACTTCGGCAAGCACGCCTGGGGCAACGCCACCTTCGACGACCTGCTCACCGAGCTGGAGACCGCATCCGGGCGGGAGCTGCGCAAGTTCGCCGCGCAGTGGTTGGAGACCGCGCAGGTCAACACGCTGCGTCCGGAGGTGACCATCGGGGCCGACGGCACATACGAGCAGGTGCTGGTGCGGCAGGAGGCCCCGGCGGCGTACCCGACGCTGCGGACCCACCGGATCGGTGTGGGCCTGTACGACCTGGCCGACGGGCGGTTGGTCCGTCGAGAGCGGTACGAGGTGGACGTGAGCGGCGAGCACACGGATCTCGCCGCGCTGCGTGGCGTCCGGGCCGCCGACGTGTTGCTGCTCAACGACGACGACCTCAGCTACACCAAGCTGCGCCTCGACGAGCGCTCGATGGCGACAGTGGTGCAGCACATCGGTGGCTTCGACTCGTCGCTGGCCCGCGCGCTCTGCTGGACCGCCGCGTGGGACATGATCCGCGACGCCGAGCTGTCCGCCCGCGACTACGTGGCGCTGACGCTGAGCGGGCTGCCCGCGGAGACCGACATCAACCTGGTCACCGCCACCCTGCGGCAGGCGACCACCGCGCTCACCCTGTACGCCGACCCGGCCTGGGCGCCGACCGGCTGGGCCGACCTGGCCCGTACCGCCCGCGACGCACTCGCTGCCGCCGAGCCCGGCAGCGGGTTCCAGTTGGCCTGGGCCCGTGCGTTCACCTCGGCGGTCCGCTCCGAGGAAGACCTGGCCACCCTGCGCGGTTGGCTGGACGGCACCGGCATGCCGGCCGGGCTGACCGTCGACACCGAGCTGCGCTGGTCGGTCCTCGCCGCGCTGGTGGCCAACGGTGCCGCCGGCACCGCCGAGATCGAGGCGGAGCTGAGCAGCGACCGCACGGCCAGCGGCGAGCGGGAAGCCGCGTACGCGCACGCGTTGATGCCGACGGCCGAGAACAAGGCCGCCGTGTGGGCCCTGCTCACCGGCCCGGACGCGCTGCCCAACTGGCGGCACCGGGCGCTGTTGCAGGGGTTCGCTCACCCGGCACAGGTGGAGCTGGTTGCCCCGTACCGGGAGCGGTACTTCGCGGCGGTCGGGCAGGTGTGGGCCACCCGGGACAGCGAGCCGGCGCAGGAGTTCGCCCAGCTGGCGTACCCGACCTATCTGGTGGAGGACGACACGGTCGCGGCCACCGACGCGTGGCTGGCCGGTGACGGGCACCCCTCCCCGCTGCGTCGGCTGGTGGCCGAGGGCCGCGACGGTGTGGTGCGGGCGCTGAAGGCCCGCGCGAAGGACGCCGCGCAGAGCTGATCAGGGAGTACGCGGCCCGTGCCGGCGTGGACGTCAGTCCTCGCCGGCACGGGCCGTTATGGTTGCGAGAGGAGGTGAACGTGATGGCGCAGCCGACCTACCAATGGCAGCCCCCGGAGCGGGGCTGGCGCGAGCAGGACCTGTCCGACCTGCCTGAGGACGGGAACCGCTACGAGATCATCGACGGGAGCCTGCACGCGACGCCACCCCCGGGTTATGGGCATCAGGAGCTGGCCGACGAGCTACGGGCGGCCCTTCGATCGACGGCGCCGGCGGGATGGCGGGTTATCCGGGAAGCGGGGCTCCGGGCGGTCGAAGGCAATCTGATCCCTGATGTCACGGTGCTGAAACCGACAGCCCCACGAGACGGCACCTGGATCGAAGCCGCGGACGTGGCACTCGTTGTCGAGGTGGAGTCACCGGGCAGCCGTCGGCATGACCGGTTCACCAAACCGTCGCTCTACGCGGAGGCCGGCATCCCTGCCTACTGGCGGGTCGAGCGTGGCGACTTCGGCCCCGTCGTGTACCGCTACGAGCTGGTGAAGGGCGTTCACTACAACCTGCTCGGTACGGTCGGTCCGGACGATCCGGTGCAGGTCGACGAGCCGTGGCCGATGCGCCTCGATCCCTCGGCCTGGCCCCGCTGAGACAACCCGGACACACCGAAGCCCGGCCCGCGTTCAGCGGGCCGGGCTTTGTCGTGGGTGTGGGTCAGCCCTTGCCGGCGTGGCTGGCGAGCTGGTCGAGGCCGTTGATGATGCCCCCGGCCAGGTCACCCCCGCTGAACGCGCCGACCATGGAGAGCGCGGCCAGCTTGGCGTACGTGTCGGGGATGCGCTTGCGGGCGTACCGCCCGGTGATGATCTCCAGCTGGCGCTGGTTGGGCGACACGGCGATCAGCACCGACTTGTCGGGCTCGGCGAGCTGACGGTGCAGCCGCTGGGCGTGCTCACGGATCGGCTCGTCGAGACCACCGACGAAGACCGAGAAGACCAGACCGGTGCCCCTGTCGGCCAGGCGCAACGCCTCGTCGATGCGCAGCAGCTGGCGGGTCGAAAACGGCCCGTCGAGCACCTCGGGCGGATTTTCCGACCCGGCCTGCTTTTCACCAACGGTCACTTGCGCCTCCGGTTCCACCGGCCGGCGCCTCGACGCTGGCCTGCTCAAGCTTGTGGCTGGTCAGCGCGGGCGCCTGCGCCCCCGCCGTCAGCGCGGTGCCGGCCGAATCGGCCAGCTGCTCCGGACGGCCCAGGAACCAGACCGGAGTGAAGTCGAAGGGCCGGCCCGGGCGGTAGCGCTTGGCACCACCGCCACCGCCGGTGGCACCACCGTGGCTACCGGCGTACGACAGGCCGGCGATGACCAGCACCGCGGCCAACGGGATGCCGACGAAGACCAGCAACGTCTCGGTAACAGACAATCCCAACGCCCCCAGGCGGAAGAAGGACGACAGTGAAAAACCGGGTCGGATGGACGATCACTCTGCCGACCGCCCGACTCCGTCACCATTCACGTTAGCGGAGTCGACGGCCCGCCAGATTGCGGGGTGCCGATCCCATCCGTCACTGCAGTTCTCCAGTTGCGCAGCGGTAGCAATGAGCCGCGCGTCGTCGCCGTACCGGCCGGTGAGCAGCACCCCGACGGGCAGTCCGTCGGTCGTGGTACCCAGTGGCAGGGAGACGGAGGGATCGCCGGTGACGTTGAAGATGGCGCAGTAGGGCGAGAACCGGCGTTGCCGGTCGAAGTCGGCGGCCGGGTCAGCGTCGGCGGTGAACCAGCCGACGGGTGCCTGCGGGGTGGCCAGGGTGGGACACAGGAGCAGGTCACAACCGGCGGTGCGGCGGGCACCGAGGCGCACCTGCGCCTGCAACTCGCCGAGGGTGGCGGTCAGGGTGCCGGCGGAGAGTTCAGCGCCCCGGGCCCGGAGCAGCCGGGTCAACGGCAGCAGCTCCGCCTCCCGCTGCGGTGGCACCGGGGCGAGCGCCAGCACGTACCAGAGAGTCTCGAACAGCGGCCACACCGCCGGCCCGAGCGGCGGCGGCACCTCGACCACCTCGTGGCCGGCCGCCGTGAGCAGCGCGGCGGCCCGGTCCACGGCGGCCACGCAGTCGGGATGCACAGGTTCTTCGGCGAGCATCGGCGTGGTGAACCGGCCGATCCGCAGCGGGCCGGGCTCGGCCCGGCGCGCGACGGCCAGGTAGCCGCCGGGCGGCGCGGGCGGCGGCAGGTAGGGCTCGCCGGGGACGGGAACGGCCATGACGTCGAGCAGTGCGGCGACGTCGGTGACCGTCCGCCCGAGCGGGCCGGCGATGGGCAGGCCGAACGCGCCGGAGCCGATCGGCCCGCCGGAGACGAGGCCCCGACTGGGCTTGTAGCCGACCAGGCCGCAGAGCGACGCCGGGATGCGCAGCGACCCACCGCCGTCGGATCCCTGTGCGACCGGGACCAGCCCGGCCGCGACCGCCGCCGCCGAGCCGCCGCTGGAACCGCCCGCCGTGTACGCCAGCTGCCACGGGTTGCGGGCCGGCGGCGCGACCCGGCCCTCGGAGTAGAGCGAACAGCCCAGCTCGGAGGTGGTCGTCTTGCCCAGGCTGACCAGACCGGCGGCCTTGATGAAGCGGACCACGTCGGCGTCGACAGGCGGGACGAAGTCGACGAAGGCGGCCGAACCGAAGGTGGTGCGGACCCCGGCGGTGAGCGTCAGGTCCTTGATCGCGGTCGGCACGCCGTGCAGTGGGCCGCGCTCCTCGTGAGGCGCCGCGTCGGCGGCGCGCGCGGCCTGCCGGGCGAGGTCCGGTGTGACGGTGACGAACGCGCCCACGGTGTCGCCGAGCGCCGCGACCCGGCGCAGGGAATGCTCGACCAGGTCGACGCTGGACAGCTCGCCGCGGGTGATCGCGGCGGCCTGTTCCAAGGCGGTCAGGTCGTGCGGCTCGGCCATTACGCCATCCTGCCGGCAGTCGGCCCTTCGCGCAGCCGACACGCGCCGGAGACCGGAAACGGACCAACCGGATGCCCACCGCACGCTTGACGTGTCGAGCCGCAGATCTTGGACAGTTTCCGTCACGCTCGAACTGTCGTGTCCCGAGACATGTGTCAAGGGGAAGTCCCGATAGATGTGTCAGGTGTTGTTGATCAGGCTGCTCGGGTGAGGGTGGTGTAGGT
>NZ_JBIAJD010000017.1:0-5169 GCF_042871765.1 Micromonospora sp. NPDC005553
TCGGTGTGTGGTTGTTCTTTGAGAACTCAACAGGGTGCTTGTAAAGCCAGTGCCAATTATGATTTATACCCCGGACTGGTCAGTTTTTGCTGGCTGGTTGGGATTCCTTTGGCAACATTTGTTTGTTGTCAGGATGCTGTTCAACTAATTTTTTGTTGGAGAGTTTGATCCTGGCTCAGGACGAACGCTGGCGGCGTGCTTAACACATGCAAGTCGAGCGGAAAGGCCCTTCGGGGTACTCGAGCGGCGAACGGGTGAGTAACACGTGAGCAACCTGCCCCAAGCTTTGGGATAACCCTCGGAAACGGGGGCTAATACCGAATATTACTTCTGGCCGCATGGCTGGTGGTGGAAAGTTTTTCGGCTTGGGATGGGCTCGCGGCCTATCAGCTTGTTGGTGGGGTGATGGCCTACCAAGGCGACGACGGGTAGCCGGCCTGAGAGGGCGACCGGCCACACTGGGACTGAGACACGGCCCAGACTCCTACGGGAGGCAGCAGTGGGGAATATTGCACAATGGGCGGAAGCCTGATGCAGCGACGCCGCGTGAGGGATGACGGCCTTCGGGTTGTAAACCTCTTTCAGCAGGGACGAAGCGAGAGTGACGGTACCTGCAGAAGAAGCACCGGCCAACTACGTGCCAGCAGCCGCGGTAAGACGTAGGGTGCGAGCGTTGTCCGGATTTATTGGGCGTAAAGAGCTCGTAGGCGGCTTGTCGCGTCGACCGTGAAAACTTGGGGCTCAACCCCAAGCCTGCGGTCGATACGGGCAGGCTAGAGTTCGGTAGGGGAGACTGGAATTCCTGGTGTAGCGGTGAAATGCGCAGATATCAGGAGGAACACCGGTGGCGAAGGCGGGTCTCTGGGCCGATACTGACGCTGAGGAGCGAAAGCGTGGGGAGCGAACAGGATTAGATACCCTGGTAGTCCACGCTGTAAACGTTGGGCGCTAGGTGTGGGGGGCCTCTCCGGTTCCCTGTGCCGCAGCTAACGCATTAAGCGCCCCGCCTGGGGAGTACGGCCGCAAGGCTAAAACTCAAAGGAATTGACGGGGGCCCGCACAAGCGGCGGAGCATGCGGATTAATTCGATGCAACGCGAAGAACCTTACCTGGGTTTGACATGGCCGCAAAACTCACAGAGATGTGAGGTCCTTCGGGGGCGGTCACAGGTGGTGCATGGCTGTCGTCAGCTCGTGTCGTGAGATGTTGGGTTAAGTCCCGCAACGAGCGCAACCCTCGTTCGATGTTGCCAGCGCGTTATGGCGGGGACTCATCGAAGACTGCCGGGGTCAACTCGGAGGAAGGTGGGGATGACGTCAAGTCATCATGCCCCTTATGTCCAGGGCTTCACGCATGCTACAATGGCCGGTACAATGGGCTGCGATACCGCGAGGTGGAGCGAATCCCAAAAAGCCGGTCTCAGTTCGGATCGGGGTCTGCAACTCGACCCCGTGAAGTCGGAGTCGCTAGTAATCGCAGATCAGCAACGCTGCGGTGAATACGTTCCCGGGCCTTGTACACACCGCCCGTCACGTCACGAAAGTCGGCAACACCCGAAGCCGGTGGCCCAACCCTTGTGGAGGGAGCCGTCGAAGGTGGGGCTGGCGATTGGGACGAAGTCGTAACAAGGTAGCCGTACCGGAAGGTGCGGCTGGATCACCTCCTTTCTAAGGAGCACCTTCCGACGAAAGTCGGTAAGGAGCCCGCATCACCCGACTGTGGTGGTGGGGTGCTCGAATGGCGGAGACACTGGCAAGTTTTGCCCTGGCAACGGCCGGCGGTGCTTAGTACAGCCACTCTTGGGTGGTGGGAACGGTTGCTGTTGGTGCGGCTGGGGGAGAATGTGAGCACCCTGTTGGGTCCTGAAGGAACAACCGTTGTGTTGTTGTTTCAGAGACGCGCCGGCCCTCCTTGGTGGGGGCTGGGAGTCTGCCAGGCATGGCCTGGCCCCACATACCGCTGACCGTTGGGTTGGGTTTGGTGTGGGGCGGATCGGGTTGTGGGTTGGTCGTTTGTTGAGAATTGCACAGTGGACGCGAGCATCTTTGTGGTCAAGTTGTCAAGGGCGAACGGTGAATGCCTTGGCACCAGGAGCCGATGAAGGACGTGGGAGGCCGCGATAGGCCTGGGGGAGCTGTCAACCAAGCTGTGATCCCAGGGTGTCCGAATGGGGAAACCTGGCACCAGTCATGTGGTGTCACCCACACCTGAACACATAGGGTGTGTGGAGGGAACGCGGGGAAGTGAAACATCTCAGTACCCGTAGGAAGAGAAAACAATTTAGTGATTCCGTGAGTAGTGGCGAGCGAAAGCGGATCGAGGCTAAACCGGCTGCGTGTGATACCTGTCAGGGGTTGCGTGGTCGGGGTTGTGGGACCCTGCTGAACAAGCTGACACTTGTTCGAGAAGTTACAAAGTCAGTGGCTA
Organism: Micromonospora sp. NPDC005553; assembly: GCF_042871765.1. NCBI lineage: Bacteria > Bacillati > Actinomycetota > Actinomycetes > Micromonosporales > Micromonosporaceae > Micromonospora > Micromonospora sp. NPDC005553. The sequence continues at coordinate 2,428 of NZ_JBIAJD010000017.1, forward strand.
GTCGAACAGTCTGGAATGGCTGACCGTAGACGGTGAGAGTCCGGTAGGTGAAAGTTGCTGACCTTCTGTGGGTGTTCCCGAGTAGCGGCGGACCCCTGAAATCTGCCGTGAATCTGCCAGGACCACCTGGTAAGCCTAAATACTTCCTGGTGACCGATAGCGGACAAGTACCGTGAGGGAATGGTGAAAAGTACCCCGGGAGGGGAGTGAAATAGTACCTGAAACCGTTCGCCTACAATCCGTCGGAGCCTTGCGGGGTGACGGCGTGCCTTTTGAAGAATGAGCCTGCGAGTTAGTGGCATGTGGCGAGGTTAACCCGTGTGGGGGAGCCGTAGCGAAAGCGAGTCTGAATAGGGCGATTCAGTCGCGTGTCCTAGACCCGAAGCGGAGTGATCTAGCCATGGGCAGGCTGAAGCGCGGGTAAGACCGCGTGGAGGGCCGAACCCACCAATGTTGAAAAATTGGGGGATGACCTGTGGTTAGGGGTGAAAGGCCAATCAAACTCCGTGATAGCTGGTTCTCCCCGAAATGCATTTAGGTGCAGCGTCGCGTGTTTCTTGCCGGAGGTAGAGCACTGGATGGTCTAGGGGGCCCACAAGCTTACCGAAATCAGCCAAACTCCGAATGCCGGTAAGTGAGAGCGCGGCAGTGAGACTGCGGGGGATAAGCTTCGTAGTCGAGAGGGAAACAGCCCAGATCACCAGCTAAGGCCCCTAAGCGTGTGCTAAGTGGAAAAGGATGTGGGGTCGCATAGACAACCAGGAGGTTGGCTTAGAAGCAGCCACCCTTTAAAGAGTGCGTAATAGCTCACTGGTCAAGTGGTTCCGCGCCGACAATGTAGCGGGGCTCAAGCACACCGCCGAAGCTGTGGCATTCACATTTTATCCTCGCTTGGACTTGATTCCTTGTGCAGGTGTGTGGATGGGTAGGGGAGCGTCGTGCCGCGAGTGAAGCAGCGGGGTGACCCAGTTGTGGACGCGGCACGAGTGAGAATGCAGGCATGAGTAGCGAAAGAAGGGTGAGAAACCCTTCCGCCGGATGACCAAGGGTTCCAGGGCCAGGCTAATCCGCCCTGGGTGAGTCGGGACCTAAGGCGAGGCCGAGAGGCGTAGTCGATGGACAACGGGTTGATATTCCCGTACCCGCGAAAGAGCGTCCCTGACGAACCTCGTTGTGCTAACCACCCGAACTTGATGAGGTCTTCGGACTGAGTTGAGGGAGCGTGGGAACCTGATGGGTAGTAGTCAAGCGATGGGGTGACGCAGGAAGGTAGCTGAGCCCGGCCGGTGGTTGTGCCGGGGTAAGCGTGTAGGCCGTGTTGTAGGCAAATCCGCAACACATGAAGGCTGAGACGTGATGCCGAGCCGATTCAGGTGAAGTCAGTGATCCTATGCTGCCGAGAAAAGCCTCTAGCGAGTTCTTAGCGGCCCGTACCCCAAACCGACACAGGTGGTCAGGTAGAGAATACCGAGGCGATCGGGCGAACTGTGGTTAAGGAACTCGGCAAATTGCCCCCGTAACTTAGGGAGAAGGGGGGCCGGAGACGTGAAGCCCCGCGCGGGTGGAGCGTTGTATGGCCGCAGAGAGCAGGGGGAAGCGACTGTTTACTAAAAACACAGGTCCATGCGAAGAAGTAATTCGATGTATATGGACTGACGCCTGCCCGGTGCTGGAACGTTAAGGGGACCTGTTAGCTCTTCGGGGCGAAGCGGAGAACTTAAGCGCCAGTAAACGGCGGTGGTAACTATAACCATCCTAAGGTAGCGAAATTCCTTGTCGGGTAAGTTCCGACCTGCACGAATGGCGTAACGACTTCCCCACTGTCTCAACCACAGGCCCGGCGAAATTGCAGTACGAGTAAAGATGCTCGTTACGCGCGGCAGGACGGAAAGACCCCGGGACCTTTACTATAGCTTGACATTGGTACTCGAATTAGCTTGTGTAGGATAGGTGGGAGCCGGTGAAGTCCATACGCCAGTATGGGTGGAGGCAATCTTGAAATACCACTCTGGTTGATTTGGGTATCTAACTTCGGACCGTTATCCGGTTCAGGGACAGTGTCTGGTGGGTAGTTTAACTGGGGCGGTTGCCTCCTAAAAGGTAACGGAGGCGCCCAAAGGTTCCCTCAGCCTGGTTGGCAATCAGGTGTTGAGTGCAAGTACACAAGGGAGCTTGACTGTGAGACTGACAGGTCGAGCAGGGACGAAAGTCGGGACTAGTGATCCGGCACTTGCGAGTGGAAGCGGTGTCGCTCAACGGATAAAAGGTACCCCGGGGATAACAGGCTGATCTTCCCCAAGAGTCCATATCGACGGGATGGTTTGGCACCTCGATGTCGGCTCGTCGCATCCTGGGGCTGTAGCAGGTCCCAAGGGTTGGGCTGTTCGCCCATTAAAGCGGTACGCGAGCTGGGTTTAGAACGTCGTGAGACAGTTCGGTCCCTATCCGCCGTGCGCGTAGGATACTTGAGAAGGGCTGTCCCTAGTACGAGAGGACCGGGACGGACGAACCTCTGGTGTGCCAGTTGTCCTGCCAAGGGCACGGCTGGTTAGCTACGTTCGGAAGGGATAACCGCTGAAAGCATCTAAGCGGGAAGCCTGCTTCAAGATGAGGTATCCCACCCACTTTGTGGGGTAAGGCCCCCAGCTAGACGACTGGGTTGATAGGCCGGAAATGTAAGCCCGGTAACGGGTTCAGTTGACCGGTACTAATAGGCCGAGGACTTGACTACTAAGCTGCTAC
>NZ_JBIAJD010000018.1:0-1394 GCF_042871765.1 Micromonospora sp. NPDC005553
GGGGCTGTCTCGCTAAGGGTGTTTCCGGCGATCTTGGTTAGTAGGTTTCAGCGGGTGGGAAGCGGTCGCTGAAGGTGATGGCGAAGGCGTTCAACGCGGGTTTCCAGCGCATCGTCCATCGGGTTCTGCCTGCTCCGGTGGGGTCCAGGGATCGGGTCACCAGGTACAGACACTTCAACGCGGCCTGTTCGTTGGGGAAGTGGCCGCGGGCTTTGATCGCCCGCCGGTAGCGGGCGTTCAACGATTCGATCGCGTTGGTGGAGCAGATGACGGTGCGGATCTCGAGGTCGTAGTCGAGGAACGGGATGAACTCCGCCCAGGCGTTGTCCCAGAGGCGGATCACCGCCGGATACCGGCCGCCCCACTTCTCGGCCAGGTCGTCGAACGCAGCCCTGGCAGCTTGGGCGTTGACGGCGGTGTAGATCGGTTTGATGTCGTGTTTCAACGCGTCCCAGTACTTGCGGGAGGTGAGCCGGAACGTGTTGCGGATCAGATGGATGATGCACGTCTGCACGATCGTGCGGGGCCACACGTTCGTGACCACCTCCGGCAGGCCTTTGAGGCCGTCGCAGACGAGGAAGAACACGTCCTTCACACCCCGGTTCCGCAGGTCGGTCAGCACGCTCATCCAGAACTTCGCACCCTCACCACCCGTGCCGGCCCACAACCCGAGGATGTCCTTCTCCCCGTCGAGGGTGACCCCGATCGCGGCGTAGAACGGCCGGTTCGCGACCTGCCCATCGCGGACCTTGACCACGATCGCGTCGATGAACACCGCCGCGTAAATCTCATCCAACGGGCGGTGCGACCAGTCGGTCATCTCCTCGATCACCTTGTCCGTGATCCGCGAGATCGTCTCCTTACTGACCGAGGCGCCATAGATCTCGGCGAAGTGCGCCGCGATCTCGCCCGTCGTCAAACCTTTGGCATACAACGACAACACGACCTCGTCGACGCCCGACAAACGGCGCTGCCGCTTCTTGACGATCTGCGGCTCGAACGTGCCCGCCCGGTCGCGGGGAACGTCGATCTGCACCGGGCCGGTGCTGTCGGTCAGCACCGTCTTCGCCCTGGTGCCGTTACGGATGTTGCCCGCGCCGGCGCCGTCGGGTTCATGTTTGGCATAACCGAGGTGCTCAGTCATCTCCTCGTTCAACGCGGTCTCCAGGACCGTCTTGGTCAACTGCCGCAGCAGCCCCTCCGGACCGGTCAGCGACAGCCCTTGTTCCTTGGCTGCCCGGACCAGCTCGACGGCGGCCTTCGCCTCCGCCGACGGCTCGGGCCGCTTCTTCCGGCCAGTCACATCGTTCTGTGTCGCGGTCATCACGGCACCCTCCTCACCAGGCACAACGCCTGGCAGGTCAGGCCGGAAACACCTTTAGATCCACAGACCC
>NZ_JBIAJD010000019.1:0-1186 GCF_042871765.1 Micromonospora sp. NPDC005553
GGCGGTTTCAAGCGGCGGTTGCAACCAGGTGTTTGTGGAGTACCTCGGCTGGATTCTGCCAGTCGAGGGTTTGGCGTGGTCGTGCGTTGAGTTCGCGGGCGACGGCGTCGAGGTCGTCCTGGGTCCAGGTGCGGAAGTCGGTGCTGGAGCGGGGGAAGTACTGGCGCAGCAGGCCGTTGGTGTTTTCGTTGCTGCCGCGCTGCCATGGGCTGTGGGGGTCGCAGAAGTAGACCTTGCAGTCGGTGGCCAGGGTGAACACGGGGTGGTAGATCATCTCGATGCCCTGGTCCCAGGTCAGGGTCTTGCGCAGCTCGGCCGGTAGGCGGCGCATCAGGCCGGTGAGGGTGTCGATGACCTGTTCACTGACCCGCGATTCGGGCAGAGCGCCGAGCATCACGTATCGGGTGGCCCGCTCGACCAGGGTGATGATCGCGCTGGAACCTCGGGCGCCGATGACCAAATCACCTTCCCAGTGCCCCGGCACGGCCCGGTCATCGACCTCCGCCGGGCGAGTCGAGATGTGAAAATCACGCACCCACGGCCGGCCCCGGGCCGCGCTGGCCTGACGCGACTGCGCCCGACGCTGCGCCCGACCGGAGCGCAACGCGACCTGCCGGGCCAACTCCTGACGCATCCCACCCCGGGCCTGGAAGTAGATCGCCTGGTAGATCGTCTCGTGTGACACCCACATCTCCGGCCTGTCAGGAAACTCCCGCCGCAACGACCGGGCGATCTGCTGCGGTGAGTGCCGCTGACTCAGACGATCCTTGACCGTCTGCCACAACGGCGGCCACGCCCGCCCCCACCCCGGACGCAACTTCCCGTCACGGGGACGCCGCGCCCGCGCGTCCGCCTTGCCCTGAGCGTTGCGGTGACAGTACTTCCACCGATACACCCCACCCCACCCCTTCGGGTATCCCACCCCCGCCACATACCCCGGAGCCGGGCCATGCGGATGCCGCTGACCCGTCGACACCCGACCCCCCGTCCCGCAGTGACTACGCGACAACTCCCGCCACACCGTCGACCGATCCCGCCCAATCACCTCCGCGATCTGCGGGCAGCTCAACCCCTGACCGAACAACACCTCAATCTGCGCCCGCTCCGCGGACGCCAACCTCTGCCCCGGCATGACCCCTCATCCTGACGAGAATCCACCCCGTTGCAACAACCACTTGAGCCCAAG
>NZ_JBIAJD010000020.1:0-1087 GCF_042871765.1 Micromonospora sp. NPDC005553
GGCGGGCTCAACCGGTGGTTGCAACACCGAGGAGCTGGGTCATTTTCTCACCTGGGGTGGCCCAGCCCAGGGTCATTCGGGGGCGGTCGTTGAGTTCGTCGGCGACGTGGTCGAGGCCGGCTTGGTCGATGGTGGTGAAGTCGAATTGGCCTTTGGGGAAGTACTGGCGTAGTAGCCCGTTGGTGTTCTCGTTGCTGCCGCGTTGCCAGGGGCTGTGCGGGTCGCAGAAGTAGACCGGGCAGTCGGTGGCGATGGTGAAGTCACGGTGCCGGGCCATCTCCACGCCCTGGTCCCAGGTCAGCGAGGCCCGTAAGCGTTGCGGGAGCCAGGTCATCGCAGCGGCGAGCTGGGACACGACGTGTTCGGACACCTTGCCCTCGGGCAGTCCGACCAGGATCACGAAGCGGGTAGCGCGTTCCACCAACGTGGCGATCGCGGAACCACCACGCCCACCCCGACGGACCCCTTCGAGGAGGTCACCCTCCCAGTGCCCGGGCACCGCCCGGTCGGCGACCTCAGCCGGCCGGTCAGCGATGCGCAGGTTGACTCACGGCCGCGCCGAGCGCACCGCCCCAGCGCTTGCCGGCCGGCGGCGGCGAGCGGCCCGACCCGATCGCAACGCCACCTGCCGCGTCAACTCCGCCCGGAGGTTCCCCCGCGCCTGCAGGTAAATCGCCTGGTAAATCGTCTCGTGCGACACCCACATCTCCGGCATGTCCGGGAACTGCACCCGCAGCCGAGCACTGACCTGCTGCGGCGAACGACGCCGACGCAGCATATCCAGCACCACCTCACGCAACGGCCCGTCAACAGCCAACCGCGGCACCCGCCCGGACCGGTTATGCCGCAGAAACGACGCCCACTGCGCCATCAACGGCTGATACCGCTGCCCATAACGCTCGAACCGACCCACCTCCCGCGAGATCGTCGACACCGACCGCTCCAACCTGCGCGCGATCGACCGCAGCGATTCATTCGCAGCCCGACCCAACCCGATCTGCTCCCGCTCCAGCGGGCTCAACCTCAACGCCATAACCACCCCAACGAAAATCACGGAAGGGTGTTGCAACCATCGGTTGAGCCCGCC